>CBFGMV010000037.1:0-62524 GCA_965649915.1 uncultured Dyadobacter sp. | reverse complement strand
AGGGAAGCAAAAAAAGAGAGCCGGGATGCCCGGCTCTCTTTAAGATTTTCACTCCTATTACTATTATTAATTACTTCTCAATGTTGGAATTCATCTCCAACACTTTGTCCCACTGACCTTCGTTGGCCTTCACAAATGCAAGTCTGTCGGCATTTGCTTTATATTCCTGAGCAGCCTCGTTGGTACGGAAAGTCAGATAATGGATGACATCGAATTCCTCGTTGTCGCTATCCGATTTCTGTACGTGTCCTGCCGAATAAGCTACGACGTCTTTCACTGCCTTTTTCATCACCGCGAAATCGCGCAAATGTTTCTCAACTTCCTGAGGGGTAGTGCCTGGTTTGAACTTGATGCACACCACTCGCTGAATCTCGGCCGGCTTGTGCGGTACATAAGCCCCATAAATTACCAGCATAAACACACAAAGCGCAAAAACCGGTATCAGATATCCTAATGTTTTATTTCTCGTTTTCATTATAGCAAATCAATAAATGCACATACTTATTTCCTTGCTACAAATGTAAAGTATAATTTGATTATTGCATTATTTGTATATTAAATATAAATAATTTTGAATTTTTAATATTTAAGAAAAGAAACTAGCTATGTAAATCTACTTTTCAAAATAATCTTCTGAGTTCAATTATTTTGACATTTCGAGGAGGAAGGCTCTTAGTCAGCTTACTACGAATGCATGCAGAATGTAAAAATGCTGATTTGTGAAAATTTGGTTTGCAATGTGACGGCGAGCGTTACTTTTTCTGCAAATGACGTCTTAACAGGTGTAATTGGGCTCAATTCACTTTCCAAATATTGTATGGCGTCATTTCCTCCATCCTTAACCGAAAAAGCCGAAAAAAATCGATTAATTTTAAAAAATGGCTTCCATTTTAGTCTCCTTCTGCTGTTTTCGATCCTTTCTATCCGCATGGAGAGCCAGTGGGGCTTTTGGGCACACAAGCGGATCAACCGGCTTGCGGTGTTCAGGCTTCCACCCGAAATGATCGGTTTTTACAAAAAGCATATTGATTTCCTCTCAGAAAATGCGGTCAATCCCGATAAGCGGCGGTATGCTGTGGTTGGGGAAGCCGAGAGGCATTTTATCGACCTGGACGCTTATAGTGATAGTCTTCTGAAGAAACTGCCGAGGCAATGGAAGGCTGCGATTGATCTAATCGGGGAGGATAGTCTTCGCAGGCATGGCATTGTGCCCTGGCATGTGCAAACGGCAGCTCATCAGCTCACCGAGGCATTTAAAGCAAAGGATGAAAGAAGGATTCTCCGGATTTCCGCCGATCTGGGGCATTATATCGCCGATGCCCACGTGCCGCTCCATACCACACGAAACTACAATGGACAGCTTACCCAACAGGAAGGGGTCCACGGTTTTTGGGAATCGCGGTTGCCGGAACTGTTTGCGGAGCGATATGATATGTGGCTGGGCCCGGCGGTTTATGTGAAAGACATTTCCGAAGGCATTTGGCACACAGTGGAAAGTTCCCACAGGGCTATGGATTCGGTACTGTTATTCGAGAAGCAACTCACAGCCGATATGAAGCCGGATAAAAAATACAGTTTTGAACTGCGCAGCAATATTCTAACCCGCATGCAATCGCGTGAATTTTCGGAAAGATACCATCATATGCTCGCAGGGCAGGTCGAACGACGAATGCGGGCGTCAGTAGAAATGGTAGGAAATGTTTGGTACACGTGCTGGATCAATGCCGGGCAGCCGGATCTGGCCCAGCTCGCCGGGATCGATCCGCATATCGATGAGATAAAGACAGAAGCCAGCGACCAGCAAAGCTGGATACAAAGGCTCCTGAACGTGCGGCCCGAGTCCGACAATTAGCCGGGTATATTGGCAATAAGGACTTTTGCCGTTACCAGCAACTGACCTACATGTCTTTGGGTGTGCTCGGCGGCATGAAAGAGCAGTCCCAGATGCGTTGAGGGGACCATCGCCCGGCCGACGTACCGTATTTCTGTCAGCGTATCCGGATTGGTGTCGCGGAGCTGTTTTAATGCAGTTTCAAGCTGGCTGCTGAATTGCTCCAGCAGATGATTGTACGTGCAATTTTCAAATGGCTCCTTTCCCTCACTTTTGAGGAACACCATCTGGCTTTCACTAAGCGATTCCTCGCGGGCGTACGTGAACAGGCGGTCGAGCACGCCTGCAAGATGCTGCAAATGGAAGCCTACCGACGCGACGTTGGCTGGTTTTGACCAGAGTAACTTCGAAGGGAATGTGTTGGTGAAAATGCCCAGCTCCTCGCGCGCCTGCAACAATGCGTGGGCGACGGGTTGGAGCAGATCTGGTATTCCGGGAAGCGGGCCGCGGAGCCATACTTCGAGCTGTTCGTTGTTTTGCATGGCCGAAAATAAACGAAAAAGGGGCCTTTTTACAAGCCCCTTTTCGCACTAATTGTTGTCAGAATTTATTTTGCAATGTCGATTTGCACCGGCTTGCCTTTGATGGTGTTGCCATCCATCGCACGCAATACCGCCCGCGCATCACGCTCAGGTACGTCCACGAATGTGAATTTGTCATAAATATCGATCGCACCGATGGTCTTTCCGGGGATGTTCGCTTCGCCGGCGATGGCACCCACGATGTCTTTCGGCATGATGTGGTCTTTGCGGCCAAGGCTCAGGAACAGACGGGTCATACCAGCCTCAGGGGCCGACTGACGACGTTCGCCACCATCACGGCTGCCTTCGCGGCGCTCGCCTTTGCCAAAACGGTCGCCGCCACTACGACGGTCATCACCGAAGCTGCGACGCTCTCCGCCTCTTTCAAAACGGCTTCCGCTTTCGCGGCGCTCTCCTCTGCCAAAACGATCACTACCACCTTCACGGCGATCATTACGTCTTTCTTCCCATGCCAGGTTGCCATCCGAGTATTCGTTTTTCTGAACACCCATGATCTGCTTAGCCATGGCGCCTACGATTTGTTCGGTAGAGAAGCCGCTGTGGTGCAGCATTTCAAGCACGTCGTTGTAAAGTTCTCCGTCGTCGCTGTCTTTGATAGATGCCGAGATAGTTTCTACAAAGCGGGCCTTGCGTACACCTACGATGTCTTCGAAAGAAGGAATAACCCCTTTTTCGATCTTAACTTTGGTATAACCTTCAATGGATTTCAGACGGTATTTTTCGTCACGGGCAACCAGTGAGAATGCCTTACCGGACATCCCCGCACGGCCTGTACGGCCGATCCGGTGTACGTAATATTCTTCGTCCATCGGAATGTCGTAATTGATCACTCCATCCAGTCCGCTTACGTCGATACCACGTGCCGCAACGTCGGTAGCAACAAGGATAGTAGTCACACCGGCCTTGAACTTGCTCATAACATTGCTGCGTTGCTGCTGGCGCAGGTCACCGTGGATACCTTCGGAAGCATAACCGCGCAATTGCAGGTCTTCTACGATCTCGTCCACTTTACGCTTGGTGTTACAGAACACCAGCAGGGATTTGATATGGTACATATCGATCAGACGGGTCATTACTTCGACTTTCGCCTGTGGTTTTACTTCAAAATAGACCTGCTCGATATTCTGGTTGGTCAATTCGTTACGAACGACTTTGATCAATGTAGGGTCGTTCAGGAAGCGCTTGGTGATCGACATGATCGGCTTGGACATCGTTGCCGAGAAAAGGATTGTCTGGCGATCTTCCGGCATGTCGGCCAAAATGCTTTCGATGTCCTCACGGAAGCCCATATCGAGCATTTCGTCAGCCTCATCGAGTACCATCATGCGAACCTGGTCGAATTTCAGAGTGCGGCGCTCCATGTGGTCCATTACGCGACCCGGAGTTCCCACTACGATATGTACCCCTCTTTTCAGCGAGCGGATCTGACGGTCGATCGAATCACCACCGTAAATGGCTTCGATGCGTACGCCACGTACGTATTTGGCAAGGCGGCCTAATTCTTCCGAAACCTGAACGGCCAATTCACGGGTAGGGCAAAGGATGAGGGCTTGTACTGCGTTGTTGGAAGTGTCTATTCTTTCCAGCACGGGAATTCCGAATGCAGCAGTTTTACCGGTACCGGTCTGGGCCTGACCAATTACGTCAGAACCCTGCATTACTGCGGGGATTCCCTGTGCCTGTATCGGTGAGGGTTTTACAAAACCCATTTCTTGCAAGGCTTTCAGGATGTCTTCGTTGAGGCCAAGCTCTTCGAAAGTTTCAAAAGTTTCAGTAGTCATTCTATTGCTTTTAGTATTAATTCTTGATTGAACGGATGTTCCGGAGGGGCAACTATGGCAAGACATAACATCATGATCCCGGGCCTGAGCCCAGCATATGCATTAATTCCAATGAAATTGGACCACGTTACCGGTATTCCGGTTAAAATCGTAAAAATTGAAAGGGATCGCGCAAAGCCCACCACAACCATCCGTGGGGCTCTGCATGTGAACGGTAGGTCCAGCCGGGACAAATTTTGAGGCTGGCAGGTGATCTAAATTGTACTAGACCGTTTATGAAGCAGAGAAGCGAACGGATGTTCCTTCAAATTGTGTCGCAAAAGTAAGAACAATAATTTGCAATCGCAATGCTTTTGAGAAAGTAATTGTAATATTTTTAGAAAACGAAAACCCGGCGCATTAGAAATGGCCGGGTTTATCCAGTCGGGTTTGCTGATTCAGAATAATTCTTTTACGTCCGTATAAGGCAAATGCCAGGCTTCGGCTACACCTTTAAATACTACTTTTCCGTGAACGACATTCAACCCTTTGCGTAGCTCCTCATTAGCTGAAGAAGCTTGTTTCCAGCCCTGATTGGCCAGTTGTAATGCATAGGGGAGGGTAGCGTTGGTGAGTGCGAGTGTGGATGTGTAAGGCACTGCGCCCGGCATGTTGGCTACACAATAATGTACGACGCCGTCGACCTCATAGATCGGATCTTCGTGTGTTGTAGCTTTCGAAGTTTCGAAGCAGCCGCCCTGGTCGATCGCCACATCCACCATCACCGTTCCGGGCTTCATCAATTTGAGCATGTCGCGGGTAATGAGGGACGGCGCTTTTGCGCCCGGGATGAGCACGCCTCCGATGATCAGGTTCGCTCCCTGGATCAGTTCGCGGATGTTGTATTCGTTGGACATGACTGTGTCCACGTTTGCCGGCATGATGTCTTCCAGGTAACGCAGCCTTGGCAGGCTGATATCCATGATCGTTACATTCGCTCCCAATCCTGCGGCCATTTTCGCCGACTGCGTTCCTACAATCCCGCCGCCGAGTACCAGCACATTTGCTGGTTTGACGCCGGCTACCCCGCCGAGCAGAATGCCGAACCCGCCCATAGGCTTTTCCAGGTATTTGGCTCCTTCCTGGATCGCCATGCGACCGGCTACTTCGCTCATCGGAACGAGTAATGGAAGGCTTCTGTCTGTTTTTTCGACGGTTTCGTAAGCGAGGCAAACGGCTTTGCGCTCGATCATCGCGTGGGTGAGGGGTTCCGAGGACGCGAAGTGAAAGTAGGTGAAGAGGAGCTGGTTTTCTTTAATGAGTGGGTATTCAACTGCAATGGGCTCCTTCACTTTTATGATCATTTCGGCGATGCCGTAAACTTCTTCGATTGTTGGGAGAATGCTTGCTCCGGCCTGTGTGTACTGGTCGTCGGTAAAACCGCTGCCTTTGCCCGCTTCTGCCTGCACGTACACCGTGTGTCCGTGCTTACGTAGCTCTGTGACTCCTGCGGGCGTTAAAGCTACCCGGTTCTCGTTGTTCTTAATTTCTTTGGGGACACCAATGATCATCGGTATGTAAGTGTTTATATAGTTTAGATTAATGGATTCAAAATTAATTTTTGGCAGAAAAATATACTATAAGCGGCTAAAAAGACAGAAAAGAAAACTATTTTTGGATCGATTCGTAAGAAAAAATTCTATCGGGGGCGTTCACAATCGATACACTGCCACAAAAAATACTTTATGCAGCCAGACCAGACCGACCGCAAAATCCTGGACCTGTTACAGCAAAATGCACAAATGACGATCAAGGAGATCGCGAGCAAGATCAATCTGTCGGTAACGCCTGTGCACGAGCGCATACGAAAGCTTGAAAAGGAGGGGTTTATCGATAAGTATGTGTGCTTGCTGAACCGGCGGAAATTGGGGAAAAGTCTGGTAGTGTATTGTAATGTAACGCTCGATAAGCAGCGGAAAGAGAGCTTCGAGGACTTCAACCAGGCCATTGTACAAATGCCGGAGGTACTGGAATGCTCGGTGGTGTCGGGCAACTTCGATTACATGCTCAAAGTGGTCGTCGAGGATGGCGAGGCTTACAATCAATTTTACCAGCATAAACTTTCTGCCCTGTCGAGCGTGTTACACATCAGCAGTTATTTCGTAATTTCCGAGATCAAGTACACCACCGGAATCGCTGTTTTGTAATTATCAACGCTATTTGAATTGATCATCAGGCCGGTAGGCGCGAGCTGATCGCTTAATGCACAGCATATGAACAAGAATTTTAAGGATGGCCTAAACCTGATGTCGAAGGTAACGCCTAAGCGGGCGTGGAATGCAATACAGATATTGGGAAGCTATTTTTATTCCAAAATGACGGGCAATCCGGTGCATTGGGGAATGCCGATCGCGATTTCTTTTGAACCGACCACTTCCTGTAATCTCCGCTGCCCCGAATGCCCCAGCGGCCTCCGCTCATTCACGCGGCCGACGGGTATGATGGAGGAAAAGCTGTATAAACGGACTATCGACGAGCTCGGAGATACTTTATTATACCTCATATTTTATTTCCAGGGCGAGCCTTACCTGCATCCCAAATTCTTCGAACTCGTTAAATACGCCAGCAACAAAGGCATTTACACAGCTACCTCCACCAACGCGCATTATCTCACCGACGAGAAAGCACGTAAAACTGTCGAATCGGGCCTTGACAGGCTCATTATTTCCATCGACGGCACAACACAGGACGTCTACCAGCAATACCGCGTTGGCGGGAACCTGGAAAAAGTGCTGGAAGGAACGCGTAATATCATTAAATGGAAGAAGGAGCTCAAATCCGCGACACCACATGTGATATTCCAGTTTCTTGTCGTGAAACCTAACGAACACCAGATCGAAGAGGTAAAGAAGCTTGCCGAAGAAATGGGTGTGGATGAGGTAGGATTGAAAACCGCTCAGATCTACGATTACGAGGAAGGCTCCGATCTGATCCCGACCATCGACAAATACTCGCGCTATAAAAAGCAGGAGAATGGAAGTTATTCAATCAAAAACAAGTTTGTGGACCATTGCTGGAAGATGTGGCATTCGTGCGTGATCACCTGGGATGGCGCCGTGGTGCCTTGCTGTTTCGACAAAGACGCCGAGTACAAGCTGGGTGACATGAAGACTTCGACCTTCCGGCAGCTTTGGAGAGGTAAAAAGTACACTGATTTCCGTGCTTCGCTGATCCGATCACGCTCAGAGATAGAGATGTGTAAAAACTGTACGGAGGGGACAGAGGTGTGGGCGTGAAACATTTGCCCCTTTTTGGCTGCAAATTATTTTTAATTAAATAATAATATGATTTAAATATTTAATATTCAGATTGTTGAATATTGAATTTAAAACTCCGTGGAACATTTTTTGGTGAATTGCCCCGAATAATAGAAATTTGACATTGGTAACTCAAATGAATACATGGGCAAAGTAATTGCAATTGCAAACCAAAAAGGAGGAGTAGGGAAAACCACCACTGCTATTAACCTGGCGGCAAGTTTGGCCGCGCTGGAATTCCGGACACTGATCATCGATGCTGACCCTCAGGCCAATTCTACATCGGGCCTGGGATTCAACCCGCAGGAAATGGATAACAGCATTTATGAATGCATGGTGGAAGAGGCGAAAACTTCTGAAATTATCCTGGAAACCGATTTTCCTAACCTGAACCTGCTGCCGTCGCACATCGACCTGGTAGGGGCGGAAATCGAGATGATCAATCTCAAAAACCGGGAGCACAGAATGAAGGATGCCATTGCGGACATCCGCGATGATTACGACTTCATCATCATCGACTGCTCTCCTTCACTAGGCCTTATCACGATCAACAGCCTGACGGCTGCCGACTCGGTGATCATTCCGGTTCAATGCGAATATTTTGCATTGGAAGGATTGGGTAAACTGCTCAATACCATTACCATCATTCAGTCGCGCCTGAATACCAACCTGATTATCGAAGGTATCCTGCTGACGATGTATGACCTCCGCCTGCGTCTGTCCAACCAGGTTGTGACGGAAGTTACCAACCACTTCGAATCTCTCGTTTTCAATACCATTATCCCTCGTAACGTACGAATCAGTGAGGCACCCAGCTTTGGGATACCAGTGATGGCGCAAGACTCCGACAGTAAAGGAGCCGTGAGCTACCTGAACCTCGCAAGAGAGATTCTTACCAAAAATGGTTTACTTTCTTCCGACAGGCAGCTGGGAGTGAACTGATCAACGATTGTATAGGACGAACAGGCAATGGAGAATAGCAGCAAGACTAAAAAAATGACCGGACTGGGAAGGGGATTAGGTGCTCTTCTGCAGGACTCCGAAAAAATCAATACACCCCGCATGAATACGCGTCCGTCATCGACCGAAATTATCGGTTCGATGAATGAGATCGATGTAAGCCTGATCGAAGCCAATCCTTACCAGCCGCGGACCAAATTCGACAAGGAATCACTGGATGAACTAGCCGATTCGATCCGGGTGCAGGGCATTATACAACCCATTACCGTCAGACAGCTGGGGGAGGATTCGTACCAGCTGATATCCGGGGAGCGCCGTTTACAGGCATCCCGGTCGTTGGGGCTCACGACCATTCCCGCGTACATCCGCACAGCCAACGACCAGCAGATGCTGGAAATGGCACTGATCGAAAACATTCAGCGTGAGAACCTGAACGCCATCGAGATCGCATTGAGCTATCAGCGGCTGATCTTGGAATGCAGCCTGAAACAGGAAGAGCTGGGTGCCCGCGTGGGCAAGAACAGGACTACCGTTAATAACTATATACGTCTTTTGAAATTGCCGCCTGTGATCCAGGCGTCGTTGCGGGACGATAAGATCAGTATGGGCCATGCCCGGGCATTGATCACGATCAACAGCGATCAGAGCCAACTGAAAATATTCAATCAGGTTATCGAGGAAGGATGGTCGGTCAGGAAGGTGGAGGACGAGGTGCGGAAGCTGGGAATGATGGCCAATATAGCCACGGAGTCGAAAAAGCAGCCGACAATTAATCAGGAAATAAAGTCGTTACAGTTCCAGCTTTCGTCCTTTTTCGGGGCGAAGGTATCCGTTAAAAGCAATGAGGAGCACAAAGGTGAAATTAAGATCCCATTTGGCTCCCAGGATGAACTGAAAAAGATTTTAGAAACACTGAAATTTAAATAAGCATTGAAAAACTGGGTTTGGCTGGGGTTATTTTTATTGGTTTCGGGACAGGTTGTAGCGCAGAATGAAGTCCCTAAGGATAGTTTGAAGGCGGAGAAAAAGCCTGTAATTGTGCTCGACAGCACCGCTTTGGCTCAGGCAGACTCGTTAAAAAAAGTTAAAAGTAAGAAGTTTATGCCGGTGCCGAAAACGGCGACGCGACTGGCTTTGATCCCGGGAGTAGGGCAGATTTATAACAGAGACTATTGGAAGGTCCCCATTGTGTATGTGGCTTTCGGAGCGGGGGCTTATACCTATTACCTCAATACGATCAAGTACCACGACTATCTCGACGCTTACAAGCAGTTTTACGATCTGGACAAAAACAGTCCGGGATACGGTCAAATCAAAAAGGGACTGACTGATGATTCGGAAGTGACGGTGAGGGTGAGAAACACTTTGAATACCAGCAGTCAATATCTGCCGGCAACCAGGGACAGGATCGTGAAGGGGAAAAACTATTGGAGGCGTAACAGAGGATTGGCATTAGTAGTGACGGGGCTTATTTACACGCTTTCGATTATTGAAGCCAATGTCGCAGCCCATTTGAAGACCTTTGACCTTTCGGATGATCTCACGCTGCGGGTAGAACCCAAACTTAACCAGCCGTCCATGCGGACGCCGACACCGGGCGTAAGACTGGTTTTTAATATTAAATGATTTACAAGTACTGATTCAAATACACAATTAATGAGAATATTATTACTGGGTTACGGAAAGATGGGGAAAACGATCGAAAAAATAGCCCTGGACCGGGGACATTCGATCGCGGGAAGAATCGATGTCCAGAATCGTGCGGACATGGATCAACTCAAAACTGCCGATGTAGATGTGGCCATTGAGTTCAGTTCGCCGGAATCGGCTTTCGAAAACATTGTTTACTGTTTGAAAAAAGGCTGGCCGATCGTCTGCGGGACGACGGGTTGGCTGGATCACCGCTCCGAGGTCGAGGCGCTTTGCAAATCGCAGTCGGGTTCTTTTTTCTACGCTTCCAATTACAGCATCGGCGTCAATTTGTTCTTTCGGCTGAACCGTCAGCTGGCCCGGCTCATGAACGGTCATGAATACCAGAGCTCTATGACGGAGGTGCACCATATCCATAAGCTCGACGCGCCGAGCGGTACGGCAATCACACTGGCCGAGGGAATTATCGACGAGATCGGGCAAATTGATGGCTGGAAACTCGCACCGGAAAGCGAAGAAGGCTATCTTCAGATCCTGGCAGAAAGACGGGGAGAGGTTCCCGGGACACACATTGTGCGTTACGAATCGGAAGTCGATACGATCGAGATCTCTCATACCGCCCATAACCGTCAGGGCTTTGCGCTGGGTGCGGTGGTAGCAGCAGAATGGCTGCCGGGGAAATTCGGTGTGTTCGGCATGAATGACCTCCTCAAAGTTTAATGAATTTTAACTATCAATCATCGCATGGCTGTTAATAAAGAGTTGACTTCCAGTACAGTTGAATCCAGAAAAAAGAAATCGCCGGCCAGAGAGTGGTTCGATTCGATTTTGTTTGCCGTTGTGGCGGCTACTCTTATACGCTGGTTGTTCTTTGAAGCATTTACCATCCCGACCCCGTCCATGGAAAACAGCCTGCTCGTGGGTGATTTCCTTTTTGTCAGCAAGCTGCATTATGGCACTCGGACACCCAAGACGCCCTTGCAGGTGCCTTTGACACACCAGACGATCTGGGGAACCAATATCCCCTCCTACACGGATCTGGTTCAATTGCCGCAATACAGGTTGCCGGGATTCAGCGAAGTCAAAAGAGGTGACGTAGTAGTGTTCAACTATCCGCCTGAGTTACAGCATCCGGTCGATTTAAAAACTAATTATATCAAACGTTGCGTCGGTGTTCCGGGGGACAAGGTGGAGGTGAGGGATTTGCAGGTGTTTGCCAATGGCCAGGCCATGGAGAATCCGGCCAGAATGGAAAACGAATACTTTGTAGCAACGACCACCGCCGTTAATGAAGAAAAGGTGTTCAAAGAGAATGGAATCTCGGAATACAACGCTTACACGGAGGGAGACAGCGATACGATCAAAGGCAACGAACAGATGGGTTATCTGGTCTTCACAACTACCGAAATCGCTGCAAAACTGAAAACTTACGATTTTGTAAAAGGCATTACGCTGGTTAAATCACCCAAGGATATCAGTGAGCCGATGTTGTACCCCAATTCTCCGCTGTTCAAGTGGAACCGCGACAACTACGGGCCGATTACGGTGCCTAAGGAGGGAATGACCGTGCAACTGACTCCCGAGAATATTGCGGTATATGGTCCGGTTATAAAAAATTATGAGGACAATGGAGATGTGGTGGTGGAAGAAAAGGCGATAAAGGTGGGTGGCAGCGCCATTACCAGCTACACTTTCAAGCAGGATTATTATTTTATGATGGGGGATAACCGCCACAATTCAGCCGATTCACGCTATTGGGGCTTTGTGCCGAAGGATCACATCGTGGGCAAGGCGGTATTCGTCTGGATGTCCATTGATCCGAATCCAACCAGCTTCTTTAACAAAATTCGTTGGAGCCGTATATTCCGGGTAATTAACTAAGAAATACTGCCCAGTCAGCCGAGGGGAAAGACGATCAGGTCTTTCCCTTTTTTTGCTCTCAATATATAAATTATTATTATATAACATTAAAGATGTTATTATGATTGATGTTATATTGCATAGTGATATACCCCCGACATTATGCACCTGACAGAAACAGTTTCCAAGCCTGCAATTCAACCTCACAAGAAAACCGCATTTCGTGAGTGGTTTGATTCCATATTGTTTGCAGTCGTAGCCGCGGTGCTGATCCGCTGGCTCTTTTTCAGCGCATTCGTGATCCCGACACCCTCTATGGAAAACAGCCTGCTGGTAGGGGATTACCTTTTCGTCAGCAGGTTGCATTATGGCACCACTACGCCCATTACGCCTTTGCAGGTGCCGCTTACACATCAGACGATCTGGGGCACAAGTATTCCGTCTTATCTGGATTGGATTCAATTACCCCAATACCGGCTGCCCGGCTTTACGGAGGTCAGAAACGGAGATGTGGTGGTATTCTATCTGCCTGTTGAACACCCCAATGCGCATCAGAAATACAGCAATGTGCTGCCCGACCTCCACCCGCATCCCACGGATCTTCGCTCCAACTACATTAAAAGGTGTGTAGGTATTCCGGGGGACAAGCTGGAAGTTCGCAGCGGGCAGGTATATATCAATGGAAAACCGCAGGCAACACCTCCACGAATGCAGAGCGAGTACTTTGTGTCGGTGAAAACAGCTGTGAATGAGGAAAACGTTTTTCGAAAAAACGGCATTACCGACTATTCACACTTTACCGAGACCTTCGGCGATAGCATCGCTTCGAATGATGAAACAGGGTATGTGGTCAAAACGACTGCTGCATTGGCGGATAAGCTGAGGTCTTATGACTTCGTGAAGCGGGTGCAGCCTGTGTTGATGGAAAAGGGATTGAAGGAACCGTTTCTGTTTCCGGGAACTCCTCTTCTCGACTGGAACAAGGACAATTACGGGCCGGTCACCATTCCAAAAGCGGGCGTGACAATACCGTTGACAGCAGTTAACATTGCATTATACGGCGATGTCATTCAGAATTACGACGGCAACGAGGGGGTGATACTGACAAAAGACAAAGTCGAAATAAGGGGCAAGGTGGTCGACAGCTACACATTCAGGCAGGACTACTACTTTATGATGGGGGATAACCGGCACAATTCGGCGGATTCGCGTTATTGGGGCTTTGTTCCCGCGGATCATATTGTGGGGAAAGCAGTGTTTGTGTGGATGTCCATTGATCCGAATCCTATCAGTTTCTTTAATAAAATCCGCTGGGACCGTATTTTCAGGACCATCCGGTAAAAAGCAGGGAGAGGCGTTCCGGCCTCTCCCTGTATCAACATAAACTTATTTGTCTTTCTTAGCTCGTCTCCGGTTCTATTCCTCCTGAGAGAATATCAGTGCGGTATAGGGTGGAATCTGCAATGAGGCGTACTGCGCGCAGCTATCGATCTCTCCCTCCATGGTCTCGACATCGAATACTCCGAGGTGGGAAAAATCCGGGTCGTAATTTTCGTTATCGCTATTGAAGCGCAAGTGCCATTTGCCTGGCCTTGGAAACCCTACCTTGTAATCGGAGAATGTTTCCGTGGAAAAGTTAAGGACTACCACCACGCTGTCCTTAGGTCCGCCTTCCGCCCAGCGGTGCATGACAATGATTTTTTTCTCATTGTCGGTCCTGATGATCCCCACGTTTTGGCCCTGAAGACCTTTGGTCACGCCAAACCAATTTCGCCGGATGTGAATAATATCGCGGTGAAGGGAGGCGAAACTGCTGAACTTTTCCAGCCGCGACCAGTCGATCGGATCGCTGTCGGAAAACCACTTATCTTCCAGTAACGGCTGCCCCTGAAAAATCATCGGAATGCCGGGAGAAGTGAGAACCAATGCGACACCCAGCGCTGCCCGTTTTTTGGAATACCAGTTATTGACATCACCATTTGCGATTTCTTCCGCAACGCGTGCCTGTCCATTAGCCACTTCGTCGTGTGATTCGGTGTAAATAATGCGCTGGAATGAGTCGGTATTGTAGCTGTTGGTAATGGCCGCAACGACTTTTTCCATATCCCGATCCTGGTCATTGGCGGTGATCACCGCGTCCCGCACCGAATGTACAAACTCGGCATCCCATTGTGAACCATAGCCTAGCCCGCCATCTTCGACGCGGCCCGTAATGAAATCCAGTGAATGCATGTCCTCGGCGATGGTAATGCATTGAGGACAGTTGTCGCGAATCTCTCTATTGATCCACTGCATCAGGGAGATGCCTTCCGGGATATCGTTACCGGGGTTACCATCCGCTTTCACATTCCGGATGTAAGGAACCATGTCCATGCGAAGGCCGTCGATCCGGTAATCTTTCAGCCACATCATAGCATTGTCATGAATGTACTGCCGTACCTCGCCGCGTCCGTAGTCGGGGCGGGTGCTGCCCCAGGGGGTTTCAGCGCGCCAGTCGTTATAGAAGTAAATGCCGCCTCCATCGTTTTCCTGCCAGCCATCAAACTGCCACAGATCCAGATCCGATGGGCCGAAATGATTGTAAACCACGTCGAGTATGACTGCAATGCCCGCTTCGTGAGCGGCTTTAACAAATGCCTTTAATCCATCAGGTCCGCCATAGTCGGACTCGATCGCAAATGGATTGGCCGGATTGTATCCCCACGACCTGGATCCCGGGAATTCAGAACAGGGCATCAGTTCAACTGCATTGATACCCATATCTTTCAAATAGGGGATGCGCTCGATCGCTGTATAGAACGTCCCGACCTGGCCTTCCTTGGCATTGAACGTCCCGACATGCATTTCGTAGATGACCAGCTCCTGCCACCCGGGCATTTGGAAGGATACGTTTTGCCAGTCGAAGGAATCGTGGTTGTAAACAATGCAGTTCCCGGCGGAATTGGTCATTTTAAGTGCATAAGGGTCGTTCCGGTACAATTCGCCGGCCTGTGTTTTAAGAACGAATTTATATTCATCACCCTCTTTTGAATTTTCGACCAGGGAGCCCCACATGCCGTTTTCTTCCGGCTGCAACGGATTTGCGGCAGGGTCCCAATCATTAAAACTGCCTATTACCGAAACACTTTCCGCATGCGGTGCCCACACACGGTAATAGACTCCCTCGGGGTGGCATGTGGCACCCATGCCTTCATAATATTGTTCGGTTTTGGCTTCGTCAGTTTCGGGGTTTTCCATGGGCATTTTTCAGATAATTGTTTATTTTTGAAAAGTACTGTCTGACGTATATTCTAAAAATGTATGCCAGCCCAGTGCTGACATTTGATCTCAACCAACACACTATTTATGGTAATTTCTTCCCATGCAGAACGGATCTGCATTCTTGCGCTCATGCATACGCCCGGGATCGGGGCAGTCACCATCCGACAACTGATCAGCTATTGCGGCAGCGCCTCCGATGTTTTTCAGGCAGATTATAAAAAGCTGATCCGAATACCTGGTATCGGCGATAAGATGGTCAAAGCTGTTTTAAGTAAAAATGCTTTGGAAATGGCTGAAAAAGAGCTTTTTGATTGTGAAAAGGCAGGAGCGGAGCTGCTGTTTTTTACCGATGAGTCTTATCCGGCCCGCCTGAAACCACTTTATGATGCGCCCATTGCTTTGTATGCAAAGGGAAATACAGACTTCAACTGGCCCCGGACTGTGGGTATTGTCGGAACCCGTAAAATCAGCGATTACGGCAAGTCGATAACTGAAACGATCATCCGCGAACTCATTCCTTACCAGCCGGTGGTGATCAGCGGACTTGCTTATGGTGTGGATATCACTGCCCATCGTTGTTGTATCAAGAGCAACCTTCCCACATTGGGTGTGATGGCGAGCGGCCTGGACGTGATCTATCCGTCTGTACATCAGCGGACCGCATTGGAAATGCAGGAAAATGGCGGTATCGTCACGGAGAATGCGCTGGGCACCAAGCCGGATTTTATGAGATTTCCCGCACGAAACCGAATTATTGCGGGCCTCAGTGATGTTACTATTGTAGTAGAATCAGGTAAGAAGGGCGGGAGTCTGATCACCGTGGAATTTGCTCAGAACTATCACAGGGAAGTATTTGCGGTGCCGGGTATGGTCAATGACCCCCAATCGGAGGGTTGCAACTTGCTGATACGTGATCATAAGGCATCGATTTTCACTTCCGTGGAGGATATGGCCGACGCCCTGGGCTGGGGTGTGGGCGTTGATAACGGTGGTCGTGAGGAAGCGCCGTCGTTGCCGCTGACGTTTGAAGGATTCACACAGGACGAAGGGCAAATACTCTCGCTTCTGAAGCAACGGGGGATAATGCAGATCGATGAGCTGGCATGGCAATCAGGGATGCACCTGAACCGGCTGGCTGCATTATTGCTGAACCTGGAATTCCAGGGGATGGTCCGATCGCTGCCCGGAAAAAAATACGGCTTGATTTAAATGCATGGATAAAAGTATCATTCAACTGATTAAAGAGGGAGAGGGACTGACCACCGAGTTTAAAAGGACTGTGGATAGCCCCTTTAAAATAGCCAAAACCATTGTATCCTTTGCCAACACTTCCGGCGGTAATCTGCTGATAGGAGTGGCCGACGACGGTTCGGTGCCGGGTGTGCATTCGGAGCTCCGCGAGTTGCAAAAACTGGAAAAAGCTACCGTGCAGCTGACCGATCCGCAGATATTGGTTCAAATACAATCCAGAACCCTGGATGGTAAAAAGGTGCTGTCTGTATTCATCGCCGAAAGTGCCGACAAACCGCATTATGCATTGAATGAAAAAGGAGAACGTGTGATCTACATCCGCGTGAAGGACAAAAGCATGCCTATCCCGAGGTTATTGTTGTATAACGAAACGGACGCGGAAACAGGGAAGTTGCTTGCAAACAGACATGTGAAAACATTGATTACCTACCTGAAAGAAACGGATTCCGTTACTGCAAAGGTGTTTTCAAGGATCATCAACATCTCTGAAAAACGAGCTGAAAGGATGCTGCAAGACCTTGCCGCCAGGCAGATCCTGCTAAAAATATCAAGAGGCAAGCCGGAAAGTTTCAGCCTCAAGTGGGCCGAATAAAAAATGCGGTTGGCCCACTTAAGGCCAACCGCATAGAGTATTATCTGATCGCAATTAGTTGATGGCAACCAGTTCCAGTTCAAAGATCAGATCCTGACCGGCCAGGGGATGATTGGCATCGAGTATCACGTGGGTTTCTGTCACCTCTTTTACAACAACGGGAATCACCTGTCCTCCATCCTGGTGCATATTCAATGTGCCACCTATTTCAAGGGGGATATCAGCCGGGATCTGAGCGCGGTCAAACTGAACGACCATTTCTTCATTCACGGGGCCATATGCCTCAGCATTAGGGATATGTATCGTCTTTTTAGCGCCGATCTCCATTCCGCTCACGCCATCATCGAACCCTTTGATCACCTGTCCGCTGCCTAGTGTGAAGCTCAAAGGCTCACGTCCCTCGGAGGAATCAAAAAGTTGTCCGTCCGGCAGGGTCCCTTTGTAATGGACCTGCACTTTGTCACCAGCCTTTGCCTGATTCATTGTTTTTGTCTTAAATGGTTAGAAAAAATGCATTGTGAAAACCTTTCACGAATGCAAGGGTAAAATTAATATGCCCGGGCAAAAACAACACGTCCTTTCGACGGCTTGCCCGAATAAATACAAACGCCGTCTTCCTGCTCCTGGTTCAATGGGACACAGCGGATCGTCGCTTTGGTTTCTTCTTTGATCTTCTCCTCTGTCTCGGAAGTTCCGTCCCAGTGTGCGAGGATAAAACCACCCCTGGTATCCAGGATATTGTTGAATTCTTCGAAAGAACCGACACGGTGCGTATTTTCTTCGCGGAAGGCCAGCGCCTTGTTGTAGATCGATTCCTGGATATTTTCAAGCAGCTCCTGAATGTAGGTGGCGATGCCTTCCAACGAAACAGTCTCCTTGGTTTTGGTATCCCGGCGAGCCACTTCTACCGTGCCGTTTTCGAGATCCCGGCCACCCATTGCCAGCCTGACCGGCACACCTTTCAATTCATATTCTGCAAATTTAAAGCCCGGTTTGTTGGCATCGCTGTTGTCGTATTTGACGCTGATTCCCAGTTTTTTAAGTTGTTTGACGATTTCAGCCACTTTTTCTGAGATCTGGGCCAATTGCTCCTCACTCCTGTATATAGGTACGATCACCACCTGGATAGGCGCCAGTTTGGGAGGAAGCACCAAACCGCTGTCGTCGGAATGCGCCATGATAAGTGCGCCCATCAGGCGCGTACTTACGCCCCATGAGGTTCCCCACACGTGTTCCAGCTTGCCTTCCTTGTCCTGGAATTTTACATCGAATGCAGTCGCAAAGTTCTGACCTAAAAAGTGCGAAGTTCCGGCCTGCAATGCTTTCCCATCCTGCATCATCGCTTCGATGCAGTAGGTGTCTTCAGCACCGGCGAAGCGTTCATTGGGCGTTTTGACGCCTTTAAGCACAGGTACCGCCATCCATTCCTCGGCAAAAGTCGCATATACTTCCAGCATTTGTTTTGTTTCAGCAATCGCCTCCTGTGCCGTGGCGTGCGCGGTGTGGCCTTCTTGCCACAGGAACTCCGCCGTGCGCAGGAACAGGCGCGTACGCATCTCCCAGCGCACTACATTGGCCCATTGATTGATCAGCAACGGCAGGTCGCGGTAGGATTGGATCCAGTTCTTATAAGTACTCCAGATCACCGTTTCGGACGTCGGGCGTACGATCAGTTCTTCTTCCAGCTTAGCATCAGGATCCACGATAACTCCCTTGCCATCAGGGTCGTTTTTGAGACGGTAATGGGTAACTACGGCGCATTCCTTGGCAAAGCCTTCCACATGCGACGCCTCCTTGCTCAGGTATGATTTGGGGATAAAAAGCGGGAAATATGCATTCGTATGGCCTGTCTCCTTGAACATGTCATCCAGCGCACGCTGCATTTTTTCCCAGATCGAATAGCCATAAGGTTTGATCACCATACAGCCTCTCACCGCAGAGTTTTCGGCCAGGTCGGCGCGTTTCACCAATTCATTGTACCATTCGGAGTAGTTTTCACTTCGGGTTGGCAGGGCTTTACTCATTACTTGTATTATTTTGGAATTAAAATGGAGTATATCGTTAAACGGGGCCTGTTTTTCAGGGGAGTTGCAAAGATAGTTTTTTATGTTAACTTTGGAATTAATGTATGGTTACGGACGTTTACTTCATAGTTTGGAACGGATTTTTAACTATATTAGCAACAAACTTTTAATCCTTAAAAGCCATGAGTATGATCAATAAAGCAAAATATTTGTCTTTGTTAGTGTTGCTGGGAGCTTGGGGATGTACCACAAATCAATACGTATCCCGCTCCGGCGGTGGATATGACGACCTTTACGGCGGTGGCAATTCCGGCGGAGGGGTTGTTTCAAGAGACAAGGGTGCAGATCAAGAACTATCCCGTTTGGATAACCCGGACTATGCCTATACCGGTAATTATTCCGAAAACGGCACCAGCGACTACTACGACGAATCTTATCTTTCGTCGAGAAGCGTCAAACGCCCTGTTTCTACGGATGTAGGTTACAATGCCGGTTTTGTTGACGGTTACAATCAAGCCAGTGCCAACGCATTTAATAATCCCTACTATGGCGGATTGGGTTCATATTGGCCCGGAAGCTATTCAGGTCTTTCTTTCCAGTTCGGATTCGGCAATTCCTTCCGGATGCGTCCTTCCATCGGTTTTGGATTCGGATCGATGCTCGGTTACTCTCCCTGGGGATATTCACCATGGGGTTACGGAAGCATGATGAGCTACGGATATGATCCGTTCGGATATTACAGTCCCTGGGGATATAACGGTTTTGGCGGGTATGGCTTTGGTGGTTACGGCGGCTACTACGACAGCTTCTATGGCTACGGATATTCGCCCTGGGCTTACAGTCGTCCCGTTATCGTGATCAATGATCGTGACAGAGGTATCAGCAGAACATATGGTCCTCGCGTAGTCAATGCGAACAATTCACGCGGAAGCGAACGTTACAACTCCAATTTTGTAAATTCTTCGCGCAACGGCGCCGGATCCGGTGATCGTAACGGCAGGAGAAGCAGCAATGCGATTTCAGCAGGAGACACTTATGCTTCGCCAAGATCGTCCAGGTCTTCTGGCCGCGGCGGCGTAGCAGATGCGGGCGGAAGATCCAATGCGGAGTCATACAGCTCGCGTGGCGCATCGGAGGGCAACAATGTGTATTATTCACGCCCACGTTCGGCTACTTCAAGCAACTATTCGTCTGACGGCGGAAACGGCGCAAGTTATTCAACGCCACGTTCTTCAAGAGGAAGTTCTTCTTCATCTTACAGCGCACCGTCTTACAACGCGCCTTCGCGGAGTCAATCGGATTACGGTACGCCAAGCAGGAGTTATTCTACTCCAAGGTCTGAATCGTACAGTGCGCCAACCCGTACGTACAGCGCACCGAGCTACAGTGCTCCTTCGAGGAGTTACAGCGCACCGTCTGGCGGCGGCGGCGGTGGTGGAGCTACCCGTTCGTCGTCAAGAGGTCCAAGATAATTTTGGATTGTCCTCAGATTGAGACACTCATATCAAACCCTGCAAGATGTCATAATTTTGCAGGGTTTTCGTTTGAAATGTATTGAATCAAGCACTAATTATCATGTCAAAAACATACTCAGGGATCGCATTCCTCTTTTCGTTGCTGGCTTCGTCGACATCATTTGCACAGTACGCCGGAGATGCCCTTCGCTACTCAGAAATGAATCAGAGCGGGTCCGCGCGATTTCAGGGACTTGGGGGAAATCACGCCGCTATCGGTGGTGATCCCAGCTCCATTCACGGAAATCCGGCTGGTTTAGGTTTCTACAACCGGTCCGAGATCAGCATCAGCCCGGCTGTCACCATTGCGGGGACCAAAGCCAACTATCTTGGTAACAACAGCACCGACAGCAAAGCTCAGTTCAACATTCCACAGGCTTCGCTCGTTTTTTCAAGTCAGCCGGGATTTCAGAGAAAATGGAAACGATCCTCTTTCGGAATCTCTTACTCGCGGCAGCAATCATTTCAGAACGTTTATAATTACGGAGGAAGAAATAACAAGAGCGCTTACCTGGACAATGTGGTAGAAGGGGTTAATAATGCAAAAACACCGCTGAGTACATTGGAAAAGGATTTCGATAGCGGTGTACCTATTGCTTATTCCCTTCCGGCAGCGTACTATCAGATGTATTTGATCAATCCTTCCAATGCATCCGGCCCCCCGTACACTGCGCTCGACGGGAATAGTGTGGTGGATCAGTCGGGTAGTTACACTTCCAAAGGGTCCTCTTCACAGTGGTCGTTTGCATATGCAGGCAATCTGAACGACAAGTTTTATCTCGGTGGTAATGTCGGGTTCAGCAGGATCCGGTATGAGTACTCTTCCACATTCAGTGACGATTATGTGGATAGTCCAGAGCTGCTTTACATTGATCAGGGAGAAAATTTCTCAGTACGGGGTAGCGGCTTCAATGCTTCCATTGGTGCAATCTATAAAGTAAACCCGATGTTGCAGTTCGGTGGAACGATCATCAGTCCCACGATCACGGCCATCAAAGAGACGTTCAGCCAGAATGTAAGCGCCGGATACGTGGACAACCTGGTTACCGGCCCGGATGGCAAGCTGATTACCCCGCCATATACTTCTTTGCCCATTGCCGCTAATGATTTTGAATACACGCTCATCGGGCCAATGCGGGGGAATGTAGGGGCAACTGTCTTTTTTCAGGACAAAGGATTTTTGACAGGTACTATAGAATATGTCGGATACAGCGGCATGCGTGCGAAAACAAGTTATCTGAGCAGCGCCGACAACCAGGCGTTTAAAAATGATACAAAATCCGAGATCAAAGACACCTACCGTAATACAGTCAATTTCAGACTGGGTGCGGAAGTGAGGGCGAATATCTTCCGGGCACGTATCGGCGGCGCTTACATTTCAGATCCCTACCTGAACAGGGACGATGATATCAGTCGAAGCAAGTTACTTTTCTCGGCGGGTGTAGGGGTGAGAAACAGCCGTTTTTTTGCGGACCTGACCGGAACCTACACAACCTATAAATCGGCTTACACGCCTTACTATCTCAACAAACCGCAAGACTATTCGTCAGTAGAAATTACCAACAAACCGGTGAATGTAATGATGACCGTGGGGACGTTCTTTTAATGTGATGAATGATGGAGATCATACTAAAAAGACCTGCGCAAGCAGGTCTTTTTTCATAAAAGCGGTTCCAGGACTTCGAGGAGGTGACTGACGTCGATCTCGCCCTTCAATGTAAGATCGGCCCGGGAATAGTAGGGGAGGCGGTCGGTGATGCGTGAGCGGAGGGTTTCCACCAGCGAATTAGTACCTGAAAGAATCGGGCGATCATCTTTCCCATGATTTTCAATCCTTCTGGCCAGATCTTCGGCCGGAACATCCAGAAAAATGCTGATACCCATTTGCCTGATGACATCCATGTTATCAAAAAAGCAGGGTGCCCCGCCGCCCGAGGCAAGTACGATGCCCTTTTGCGAGGCGGTTTCTTTCAATATCCGGCTCTCGACTTCGCGGAAGTACGCTTCGCCATGCTGTTTGAAAATAGAAGAAATCTCCATGCCCTGATCTTTTTCGATCAATTTGTCCAGATCTACAAACTGGTAGTTCAACGCGCGTGCGAGCTTCTTGCCCAGCGTGGTTTTGCCGGAAGACATCATTCCGACGAGTATAATGTTTTTCATGAATCTTGAAGTCGGGTCACATTACTTGACGAGTTCCAGCACCTCTTCCGCAGCCGGCGTGTCGTTATAATGCCATTTGCCTTTCACGACCCCATCTTTCAAAAGCCACAGGCCTGGGTTGGACCTGGAAATCGTTTTGAGAACCGTTGCGTCTACATAATAGTAAGGCGCAGTGAGCTGATGTTGCGAGAGGAATTTGTCGATTTCGGCGCTGTTGCCGGAAGTAAGGATGATCGGTTCAACTCCTTTGTTTTTCACCGCATTGATCAGCTTATTGATATCAGGCAGGGCAGCGGTATTGATATCCGTGAGACTTTTGATGATCAGGAACAGCTTTTTGCCCTGAAATGTATTTTCTGTAAAGTCTCCGGCATCATTCCATACCTTGTAATCTGTGATCTTGGGCTTCGCATCTTCATTAAGAACAACCATCTCCTTAAATACCAGGGTAGTATCACTCGGGTATTGTTCGAATTTCTGCGTTTTGCCGTCCTTTTCGAAAATGTACTGATAACGTAATGGTTCCGAAGGTTTCATTTGAGCGGGAATACTGGCGCCCACCCGGTAAGGCAGCAAATCTACGATAGGCAAATGTCTTAATGCATAAACAGCGACTGCGAGCGACGCGACAGTCGATAGCACAACGATGATGCCTGTGGGATAAGACTTGAAATGCTTCCGGTACCAGACGATCACTATGATCAGTATAAGCAGAAATATATCCTTGCCAAATGACGTCCAGGGGGTAAGTTTGATCGCAGCCCCAAAACAACCGCAATCGGTAACCTTGTTGAAATAAGCTGAATAAAAAGTCAGGAATGTGAAGAAGACAATGATCAGCAGCAGCAGCCAGGAGATTGTTTTAGGCTTGTAGGCCACCAGCAGCGCGATACCTAACACGACTTCGGCCGTACAAAGGAAAACTGAAAAATAGAGCGCCAGCGGTACGAGAGCCATGAAAAAATCATGAAATGCGGGAAGGTCCGTTGCAAAAACCTCGAAATACTCTTCCAGCTTGTACTGCGTTCCGATCGGATCGTTCAGCTTAATAATGCCGGAAAAAATAAAAAGTAATCCTACAACAACTCGTGAGATCTGGGCAAAGATTTTCATTGCAAACTGGGGATAGATGCAGCGGTTTGAATTCTCTTTTTAGTTGGTTTGTAAGGCATTCGATTTGATCAGACAGAACACCGAATAATTAATAATATCCTGGTATCCGGCCATCACCCCTTCTGATACGAGTGTCAGGCCCTGATTGTCCTCGATTTGTTTGATCCTTAACAGTTTCATGAGAATGATGTCGGTCATGGAGCTCACACGCATTTCGCGCCACGCTTCACCATAGTCATGGTTTTTATTAAACAACAATTCCTTCACTTCGTTCACCTGAGAATTGTAAAGAATTGTTAATGCTGAATCATCGATGTCCTGCTTTTGCTCCGCCGCTGCGATCTGGATCAGCGCCATCACGCAATAATTAATGATCCCGATGAATTCGGAAGACACATCCTCATTCACTTTCTGCACGCCTTTGTCCTGGATCGTGCGGATGCGCTGAGCTTTGATGAAGATCTGATCGGTAATGGAAGGGAGTCGAAGGATGCGCCAGGATGTTCCGTAGTCCTTGTTTTTTTTTGTAAAAAGATCTTGGCAATACTGAATGATTTCCTGATATTCCGATTCTGTGGATTTCACTGTTTCAAATGAGTTAGAGACTTGCAGACGGTAGGAAGAGAATGCTTTGATATTCATTCCGTTGCCTGTTTTTGAAAAGAATTTATGTTGCAAGTTAGTAAAAAAACGCTCAATATCCGGGGCAGACTCCTCGACCTGTCGGAGCCTGTTGTCATGGGAATTCTCAATGTAACCCCTGATTCCTTTTTCTCCGGCAGCAGGGTCGGATCGGATGACGAGATCGTCGGGCGGGCAGGTCAAATGCTTCTTGAAGGAGCCGGGATGATCGATATCGGAGGCTACTCCACCCGCCCGGGCGCACGCGAGGTAGACCCGCAGGAAGAAAGCGACCGGATTGAGTCCGCTGTGACGCCACTTGCTAAGTATTTTCCCGAATTGGTCATTTCTGTTGATACCTTTCGGGCGGTTGTGGCCGAGCGGGGCATTCTGAGCGGTGCGCACATTGTCAATGATGTCGCCGGCGGAACGCTGGACAACGAAATGTTCGATACCGTCGCGCGGCTGCGCGTACCCTATATACTCATGCATATGAGAGGTACGCCTCAAACCATGAATCAATTGACTGACTATCATCAGCTTGTCCCAGATGTGTTGCGTGATCTGAAACGGAAGGCAGACCTGTTGCGGGCGAAGGGCGTTGCGGATCTGATCATCGATCCCGGGTTTGGTTTTGCGAAGAGCATTCCTCAGAACTTCGTTTTAATGCGTCATTTGAGCGAATTCGGGCTGCTGGGTTATCCGGTCCTTGCCGGGATTTCCAGGAAGACAACCATTTATAAAACGTTGAATATTTCAGCCGATGAAGCGTTGAATGGTACAACGGTGCTGAACACACTTGCGTTACAGCAAGGCGCTTCGATCCTGCGCGTACATGATGTCAGGCCTGCGGTGGAAGCCGTAAAACTCTGGATGGCCGCCGGTAACTATCCAAATTAAAATAGTAATTTAGTCGCTCAAAAATATCACCTTTCTTATGCGCGTGGGTTTTCTGAACATCAACTGGGCTGATATCCTGGATGTTTTTTTAGTGTCCATTCTTCTTTATCAGGTATATACCCTCGTTCGTGGAAGTATTGCTAGCCGGGTTTTTCTGGGATATTTGTTTGTTTACGTTTTCTATCTGGTTGTAAAGGGACTGGGGCTGGGTTTACTTACGGCAATCCTGCAATACTTCATGGGCGTTGGGGCTGTGGCTTTGATCGTCATCTTCCAGCAGGAAATCAGGCGTTTCCTTTTGATTATCGGGAAATCCACGATCTACACTAATAATGGTTTCCTTAAAAAGATTATAGGGAGTTCAATGCTGGACTTTAAGGTCAAGAACCTGAAAGAAGTGATCGATGCGAGCCGGACCATTGCAGCCAATTTTACAGGTGCATTGATCGTGTTGAACAAGCGGGACGACCTTGGCAAATATGTCGAAACCGGTGAAATGCTCGATGCGAGGGTCTCCAAGCCTTTGCTGGTTTCGTTGTTCAATCAGTATAGCGAGCTGCATGATGGTGCAGTGATCATTGTGGATGGCGTACTGAAAGCCGCCCGTTGTGTACTCCCCGTCGCCGACGGGGTGGATGTACCCTCCTCGCTGGGTTTCCGGCACCGGGCAGCCATGGGTATGAGCGAGGCGACGGACGCGATTGTTATCGTGATATCGGAACAAACCGGTAAAATATCACTGGCAGTTGAAGGTGAGCTGCATAGCAACATCCCTTACAACGAGCTCGAATCGCGGATAGAGGAGTACCTGGCTTCCGATGTGCAGCGTATGCCTAAGTAGGTTTATTTTAGTTTAAATATATTTTGAAAGGAAATTTGGCGTTTTGAGAAGCAATTTCTATTTTTGCAGACCGAAATGAGAAATAGAAAAATATTCATTACCAATGGCAAATCATAAATCAGCTTTAAAAAGAATTCGCGCTAACGAGACTAAGCGTTTGCGTAATCGTTACCAGCACAAAACCACACGTTCATACATCAAGAAATTGCGTGAAACGACTGACAAGGCAGTAGCTGTTGATGTTTACAAAACTGTATCCTCAATGTTGGATCGTTTGGCAAAGAAAAATATCATCCACAAGAAAAAAGCTTCCAACCAGAAATCTAAATTGGCGAAATTCGTCAACAGATTGGCTGTTGCAGCATAATTTTTTCTACGCGTGAAATTTAAACCCCGGTAAGCATTTGCCGGGGTTTTCTTTTTTGTTGTATATTGCCGATTATGTTAGGAACCTTGCAGGGTATAAATGACCTTGCAAGGTTCTTTTGATATGTGTCAAATTGTTAAACCACCTAAAACTTAAATTCTTTTCTATGAAAAAAGTTGCATTATTTGCTGGTTTGGCTGCGCTGGGAGGTGTTCCATCGATGGCCCAATCGCCCATTAGCTTCAATGCCCGCGGCTTGGTTGTAGTTTCTGATGCTGATATGGCAGCATCGGCATTGGTTGATGGAAAGCTATTAAGAGACAACACATCGAAAGATCAGTTGACAACAATCAAGTTCCCGGTTGAAAGGGGAAGTAAGGGATTGGGGAGCGCATTGGTATCCAATTCGGCGCTGGGTTATTCCAAAACACTGGCCGTTCCCGCAACAGGCGGACTGGCCTATGTGCTTGAAAACCGGATCCGGCCGGAAGATGGAGTGGGGGAGTACAAGGACCCTGCCAAGGATTTTCCGGCGGGAGAAAAGCTATTTGTTGTAGATATCACCAATTTGGCCGCGCCGAAAGCTAAATTCGGTTTTCCGGTGGGTAAAAAGCCTACATCCATTGACGTCAACAAAAATGAACTCATCCTGTCGACCAGCGAGGCCGGTAAGGAGTTGGTTTTCATTGAGGCGGGACCGGATGGCAAGCCGGCGAGGTTTCTGAACCTGCCCGCAGCAATCGATACAGCCAACAAGATCATAGACATTTCATGGCATCCTTCGGGCGACTTCATTGCATTCACATTGGACAACTCCAACGAGGTTGGATTATATAAGGTGATTCGCGAGGCAGGTAAGCTCAAAAATGTCGAAATGGTAGGCAAGCCTGTCAAAGTGGGTACGGAGCCTTCGTTTGGCAGGTTTTCCGCGGATGGCAAGCATTATTTCGTACTGGACACCAAGGGCACCGCCGGGAAAGCCGCTGGTGAAGGGGAAGTCCTGGTAGTCGACTTTTCAATGGACGGCGCTGTGGAACATAAGGTTTCGGGCCAGGTGCCTGTGGGAGCCAATGCAGGTTCTTTCGCCATCAGCCCTGACGGGTCGACGCTGGTGACCGTTAATGCAGGCAAAAGCGGTTCGCCATGGGCCGAAGCGGGTGCAGGGACGGGCGCTTCACTCTCGCTTTACAAGGTAGCGGCCACAGGCGCGTTGACAAAAGTAGCGGATTACCCGTTCGACGGAATCTATCCGCAGAGCGTAGCATTTGATAAGGACGGCGCTAATCTGGCTGTTTCTGTATTCGAATACCTGGAATATGGCAGCGGCAATGGCGGGGTGGAATTCTGGACTGTAACAAAAGGCGACGCTCCATCGCTGAAAAAGCAGGGCGCGCGCGTGAGCGTGGCCAAGGGCGCGCATACCTTGCGTGTGATTCCCTGAGTAAATATTTTGTGATTGGAATGGCAGGCCGGTGGATACCGGCCTGTTTTGTTTGGTTTTAGTTTACACAAGGATGTTAAATAAGACCGATTTTCTTAATTTTGCGGTCTCATTCATAAATAATCAATTTTCAGATGATTACGGTTCAGAACGTATCGCTGCGATACGGTAAAAGGGTATTGTTCGATGAAGTAAATATAAAATTTGTCCCAGGTAACTGTTACGGCGTAATAGGCGCCAATGGAGCCGGGAAATCTACTTTTTTAAAAATTCTTTCGGGTGAAATCGAGCCGCAGACGGGAAATGTAAGCATGAACCCGGGCGAACGGATGACATTCCTGAAACAGGATCAGTTTGAGTTCGACGCTTATTCGGTGATGGATACCGTGATTTTGGGACACGAACGCTTGTACAAGGTCATGAAGGAGCGTGAAGCGATTTACGAGAAAGAGGAGTTTACCGATGCAGACGGAGAGAAAGCGGCGGAACTGGAAGCGGAGTTTGCAGACCTGAATGGCTGGGAGGCTGAGACCGAAGCGGCTCAACTCCTCAGTGGGCTGGGACTTGCGGAAGATTTGCACCACACCATGATGAGCGACCTCAACTCGAACGATAAAGTACGGGTTCTGCTAGCCCAGGCACTGTTCGGTAATCCCGACGTACTGCTGCTCGATGAGCCAACCAACAACCTCGACGTCGAAACAGTACTTTGGCTGGAAAACTTCCTGGCAGATTTCAAAAATACAGTGATCGTTGTTTCTCACGACCGTCACTTCCTCGACGAGGTTTGTACGCACGTGGTGGATATCGATTTCAGCAAAGTGCAGATGTTCTCGGGCAACTATTCCTTCTGGTACCAGTCGAGCCAGCTTGCATTGAAGCAACGCCAGGAATCCAACAAAAAGTCGGAAGAGAAGCGCAAGGAATTGGAGGATTTTATCCGCCGTTTCAGTGCCAATGCTTCGAAATCAAAACAAGCAACTTCGCGGGCGAAACTGCTGGAAAAACTCACCATTGACGATATCAAACCTTCTTCGCGAAAGTATCCCTATATCGCATTCAAATCGGAACGCGAAGTGGGAGATCAGCTTTTGCGTGTGGAGGGACTTTCCAAAACCGCTGAAGACGGCACCAAGCTGTTCGATAATGTAAGTTTTACAGTCAATAAAGGCGATAAAATTGCATTTGTGAGTCGCAATGTGATGGCAATCAGTGCTTTTTTTGACATTATCAGTGAAGTTCAGAAAGCCGACAAAGGTGACTATACCTGGGGCGTCACGATCACAAAATCTTACTTTCCGAAAGATCCGGGACAATTTTTTGACGTGGACCTGAACCTGGTTGACTGGCTGCGTCAATATTCGGAGGAAAAGGATGAGAGCTTTATCCGTGGCTTCCTGGGACGGATGCTGTTCTCGGGCGAAGAGTCTCTGAAAAAAGCGAAAGTACTCTCCGGAGGCGAAAAGGTCCGTTGTATGCTCTCGCGCACGATGTTGTCGGGTGCGAATGCATTGGTATTGGATGATCCTACCAACCACCTTGATCTGGAATCCATTACTGCCCTGAACAACGGACTGATCGACTTTACAGGCTGTCTGCTGTTCTATTCGCACGATCACCAGTTCGTTCACACCGTGGCGAACCGGATTATCGAAATCGGTCCGAAAGGCGTGCTGGATAAATTAATGACTTACGACGAGTTCCTGACGGACGAAACAGTGAAACAACAGCGTCAGAAATTGTATTAATATTAAATAGATAAAGCAAATCGGCCCGGATTCATCTGAACCCGGGCCGATTTGCTTTATTGGAATGACGGGAGATTAGTCGTAGCTCAGGCCATACTGTTTCAGTACGTCTGCGGGCACGCCTTCCCATACGTTGGGCGTATTACCCACATAACCAAGGTCGTTAATGCCGATCTTGGACGTATAAAAACCCGTTGCGGTCAGGTTGCGCATCAAATTGAAAAAGGCTACGCCCTGACTGTAAATGGGTTTCGCTTTTTCAGGGTAGGCGATATCGTCAACGATCTGCAACTGCTGCGCCTTGGTACACAGCACAAACGACTTGCTGAACCGGTTTCCGGCCTCTCTTTCCAGCCATCTCAATCCACCTCGCAGCGGGGTTTGATGCTGTGGCATGTCTTTCGCGATAAATTCGATGAAATCGGGTACACCGGCCTGCGAAGCACTGCCCGACTTGTCGTCTGCCGGGATGATAATGTCCACCAGTACTTTCACGGTAGCCAATTCCGCAACCGTGAAGAATTTCTCCTTCATCAATTTCGCATCGTGGATGGCTTCTTCCTTTAACCGGCCCCCGGGGACTTTGATCGGTGTTTCGGGAGGCATTTGGGTTTCCAGCTCACGTTGCTCCGCCAGTGCTACCTGCGGGCTCAGCGCTGTGATGCCGAGTGAGCTGAGCGTCAATGCTTTTAATGAGTCTCTGCGTTTCATATGCTGCTGATTTGAACAGGGTTCAAATGTTAGATATTTTTCTGTTTAACCTGATTGATAATGTATTCCGAAGCCCTCATCGACAATGCGAGAATGGTCCAGGTAGGGTTCTTGTCGGCTTGCGACACGAAAGAGCCGCCATCAACCACGAATACGTTTTTGGCATCGTGCGCCTGCGAGTACTTGTTCAACGCCGACGTTTTCGGATCGTCGCCCATCCGGACAGTTCCCACTTCATGGATAATGCGGCCTGGCGCAGCAAGACCATAATTGGTGTCGGCACCTGGCTTGGTGCCATTAGGAATACCGCCCAGTGCGTGAATCATCTCCTCAAAGGTGTCATGCATGTGCTTGGCCTGCTTGATCTCGTAATCCGACCATTTGTAGTGGAAGCGCAATACAGGGATACCAAACTTATCAACGACATTCGGATCGATTTCACAGTAGTTGTTGTAATCCGGAACTGCCTCACCACGTCCTGCCATGCCGATATTGGCCCCGTAGAAACGGCGATAGTCTTCTTTCAGCGAAGAGCCGTAGCCGCCTGCCTGTTTGGTAACGCCATCTTTGGTAGGATATTTGCCATTCAGGTTCTCGATACCAAACCCAAATCCGTAGGCCGGCATGCCCATTCCGCCGCCGTACTCGATATGATAACCCCTCGGAAAATCGAGTTTTTTGTTGTCCAGCCACCAGGGCGTATAAACGTGCATCCCGCCGACACCGTCCTCGTTGTAGCGCTTGCGGTCCATCATATGTGGCATGAACGCGCCGCGTGAGGCACCGGTGGAGTCGTGCAGGTAATGTCCCACCACACCGCTTGAATTGGCAAGACCACTCTGATGGCGGGCGGATTTCGAGTTCAAAAGGAGCCGTGAAGACTCGGCCGCGCTGGCAGCCAGTACCACCACTTTTCCCTTGATGGTATGCTCAGTCAGTTTGTTACGGTCAATATAGGAGACACCAGTCGCCAGGCCCGTCGCAGGGTCGGTCAGCACCTCCCGGCACATCGCATGGTTGATCAGCGTTACATTGCCTGTTTTAAGCGCCGGGATACAAAGTACGGAAGAGGACGAGAAGTCGGCGTATGCCTGGCAGGCGCGTCCGCATTGGCTGCAATAGAAACAAACGCCGCGCTGATCATTGATGGGTTTCGTCAGGATAGACAGGCGGGAAGGGATTACGGGAATGTTGGCCTTCTTACCTGCCTGTTTGAGGAAAAGCTCATGTAATCGCGGCTTGGGAGGTGGAAGGAAAAATCCATCCGGCTCGTTGTCGAGGTTTTCAATGGTTCCAAATACCCCGATCAGCTTATCAACCTGGTCATAGTATGGTTTTACGTCATCGTAGCTGATCGGCCAGTCGTCTCCCAGGCCATCAATGCTCTTTCTCTTAAAATCTTTTGGGCCGAAACGGAGCGAAATCCGCCCCCAGTGGTTGGTACGGCCGCCCAGCATACGTGATCTGAACCAGTCGAATTGCGTTCCGTTTTTGCGTGTATAGGGTTCGCCATCAATTTCCCAACCGCCCCATGCCGCATCGAAGTCACCGAATGGACGGTGGTTACCCGCTCCGCGACGCGGTGATTCGTAAGGCCATTTCAGCTGGGTAATATATTTAGGATCAGCAGGGTCAAAATATCCACCTGCTTCCAGAAGAGCCACCTTGGCACCCGCTTTGGCAAGTTGATAAGCTGCCATTCCACCTCCCGCTCCCGAGCCTACGATGACGACATCGAAAACGGTAGGTTGTTCTTTGATTTGAAACATAGTAAAGGGTTGTTTAGATAGTACTATTTAACCAATAAATATAAACAGGTATTGGATAACAGGCCGCCAAGTTTTATGCATTCAGAGTTATTTAAAAACAATCTAAATGCGAATACTCGGATTTATTCCGCGCCGCCGTATTTTTGCATTTTTAAAAAACGGAACAATATTTTGGCAGTAACCGGCAGCGACCTGCATGTCGCAAAAGAATTTCTCATAAAAGGCGAACTGGTGGCCATTCCTACCGAGACCGTGTATGGACTGGCGGGCAATGCATTGAACGAAAAAGCGGTACTATCTATTTTCGAAGTCAAGAACAGACCCTCGTTCGATCCGCTGATTATTCATACGGATTCCATCGGCAAAGTGGCCATCTACGTGGCTGATTTTCCTGAAAAAGCACGAAAACTGGCCGAAAAATTCTGGCCGGGGCCGCTGACGCTTTTGCTGCCTAAAAAGGGAATTGTGCCGGACCTGGTTACTTCCGGCCTGGATACGGTGGCTGTGCGGATCCCCCGCCATCCGCTTTTGCTTGATTTACTGGCAAGTATTGATTTTCCATTGGCAGCGCCAAGTGCCAATCCATTTGGATACATCAGCCCCACTACGCCTGCGCACGTCGACCAGCAACTGGGCGCGAAAATTCCTTACATTCTGGATGGGGGCGAGTGCGAGGTGGGGATTGAGTCAACTATCGTCGGTTTTGAAAATGGTGAAACGATTATTTACCGGCTGGGCGGGCTGGACATCCGTGAAATAGAAGCGGTGGTCGGACCGGTGGCATTGATGCCGCATTCATCGTCAGATCCGAAGGCTCCCGGAATGCTTAAGAGCCATTATGCACCCCGAAAGCCACTGCATTTGGGAAGCAGGGAGGCGCTGCCAGCTGGTTCGGCGGAAACCGGTTACCTGCTGTTTGACCGCTATTTGGAAAATACCGACAAGCAATTTCAGCGGATACTAAGCCCGACGGGGAACATGAAGGAGGCTGCGCATAATCTGTTTGCCTATCTCCGGGAACTGGACGCATTGCCGGTGTCGGAGATCAGGGCCGAGCTGGTTCCGGCGAGCGGGCTGGGGTTGGCGATCAATGACCGGCTGCAACGCGCCTCAGTGTCGGCATAACAGCCTCTCATTTGAAAAATTGCTGGTGAAAGTTCATGAGAAACACTTCGTCGGTAGCCCGGGTGATGGCCGTGTAAAGCCATCTGACGAACTCTACATTGATTTGCTCCTCGGGCAGGTATCCCTGGTCGATGAACACGGCGCTCCATTGGCCTCCCTGCGCTTTGTGGCAGGTTAATGCATAGGAAAATTTAACCTGTAATGCATTGAGGTAGGGGTCTTTCCGTAATGCTTCTACACGCTCTTTTTTGGATTTGATATAAAAATAATCCTGCTGCACGCTCTCGTAAAGTTTCTTGTTGTCCTCCGATGACATCGATGGGGAAGGGGAATGCAGGGTGTCCAAAAAAATCTTGGCGTCGAATTCCGGCTGCTTTTCGTAATCTGTGAGCCGTAATGTAACATCAGCAAACCGGAAGCCGTGCATTTCCTGGGTTTTGCGGATTTTCAGCAGCTCCACAAAGTCACCGTTGGCAATAAAACCGGCGGGGGAGTCTTCGTCGAGGATATTGTAGTTGTTCCGAACGACCATGAGCCTGTCGCCAGCGTCGAGTTCATCTTCTGAAAAATGGATGACCCGTCGGATATATTCGTTGTACTGCACGGCCGACTTGTTGGATCTTGTCAGGATAATGGCGTTTTCCTGGCCGTACTTATCGTATGCGTAACGAATTCCTTCTTCCAGTTTTTCGCCTGTCATCCGGAAAACATCGCGGTAAGAACGGGTGGTGATGTGGATCTCGCTATTTTCCGCACCGAGCTGGTTCCTGAGCTGGGTTGCATTGAAAAGAATCCCCGACTGCTCATCCTGCCGCATTACCTCTCTCAGCTCTTCCTGAAAAACAGACATATAAAAAGTCCTTTCGAGATAATCCCGGTCCAATGCAGGGCTAAGCTCCTTGCCAACCGGGGGCAGCTGTGCGGTGTCGCCTACCAGCATCAGTTTATTTCCGGGATTCTCAAACACAAATTCGATCAGGTCGGCGAGCAGACTGCGGCTGCCGAAATCGGCCTCGTCGGTGATCATCGAAGCTTCGTCCACGATAAACAGGGTGTTATCATGGTAATTTTTCTGGCGCTGAAACGAGAGCGTACCTGAAAAGGCATCCGCGGTTTGCTTATATATTTTTTTATGGATCGTCAATGCGATTTTCTCGGAGTAGCCCGACATCACCTTGGCGGCCCGGCCGGTAGGGGCAAGCAGCACCGACTTGTAGCCAAAATTCCGGAGGACCTTGATCAGTGTGCTGATGATCGTGGTTTTACCGGTTCCAGCGTAGCCTTTGAGCAGAAAACAGTCGCGGTAACGTTCGAGACCTTTCTCTTCGATCAGGAAATCGTTGGTCTGTTCGAAGAAACGCAGCTGGCCGTCAGTGGGTTTAAAAGGGAATTTTTTGCGTAGTAACTGGGATGGCAAAATTTTGTCTGTATCCATGGGAACGAATCTAACGCAAGGAATCTGAATATCAAAAACCACTTTTTCCTACAAAAATATACTCAGAATTAATTGGATTTTAAAGCACCAAATCCATATATTAGACTCCCTTTATCTCAAATCCCAAACCTAAACATCTATGCTGGTACAACATGTAATGGGCAACAAGCCTGTCAATGCGATTTGGTCGGTTACGCAGGACAACACAGTGTTTGAGGCTCTGGAGCTCATGGCCGAGAAAAACATCGGTGCAGTTTTGGTGCTTGAAGATAATGATCTGATCGGTATTTTCTCCGAACGCGATTACGCGCGTAAAGTGATATTGTTGGGGCGAGGGTCGAAGGATACATTGATCCGCGATGTAATGACCAGCAAGGTAATCACGGTCGAAACCGATGACAAAATTGAGGAATGTATGCAAATCATGTCCGACAAGCATATCAGGCACCTCCCGGTGAACCGCGACGGTGCGCTCATCGGCATTATTTCCATTAATGATATTGTTTCCGCCATCATACACGAGCAAAAGGAGCATATCAATACCCTGGAAAGCTACATTTCAGGAAGTCCCTATTCCTGATTCAGCCCGCTCTTATTCAGTCTTGCAGGCTCATTAGCAGCAGGTGTGTGCATACCCCGCACCTGGACGGGTGAATTATGTCTTGCCAATTATGGCCCGATGTTTATCTTTGCCGGTCTAAAAAGCCTGTTTTGCGAACACTCAATGCTGAAATAGGAAGTTTGTACGGAGGCTCGGTACGTGTACGTGTGTGTGGTATCTGCACACAGGGGGACGATATCCTGCTCGTCAACCATGCGCTCTACGGTCCCGACGGTGTCTTCTGGTCGCCCCCAGGCGGTGGCATCCGCTTCGGGGAAAGTGCCGAGGAGGCATTGGCACGTGAATTCCTTGAGGAAACCGGTTTGACCGTGACAGTGGGCAGGCTCCTGTTCGTACACGAGCACATGGAAGCGCCCCTTCATGCAATCGAGCTGTTTTTCGACATTGCTTCATTCGAGGGGAAGGTGGAACCGGGCTTCGATCCTGAACTGACCCCGGGAGAACAGATCATCAGGCAGGTTCAGTTTATGAGCTGGGACAAAATTGCCGGGCTCGAAAACGATCAAAGTCATCGCATACTCAAAATGGCCGGGTCGCTGGCAGGCATTTTTAAACTGAACAATTATATTTCCGGGGTAAAAACCGGTACAAACTTTACATAATACGACCCCGACCACGTGGCAAACTCTGAAAACCAGGTTATTGAAGTTATTCCGACCTTATTGGTAGGGGACAACTCCTTCGATGCCGCCAGTATTCCGCTTTGTACCCTTTGCATCGAACTGGATGAGCGACGAATCCGCTTTTGCATTGTCCGGGATGAGAATATGGAATGCATTTGGCTCGAAGATTACTCCTTCGACAATCCGCTTACCCCGGCCGACATTTTCGAGAGACTGAAACGGATTTTTGCAGGACATTTATCCTGGTCGCCCAATAATTGGAAGAATGTCCGGGTGACGGTCAATTCGCATGCATTTACATTGGTACCGACTCTGCTGTTCAAGCCCGAGTCGGCATATGAATATTTGTCGTTTGCACTGGGAAATCCGGTATCCAAGCATGAAAAGGTGCTGTGGCACGACCTGCCGCTGGTGCATGCACAGAATGTGTTCAGCGTACAGGAGTTGTGGTATGACTGGGTTGTCAACCATTTCAGCGCTTCTGCGGTGAGTTTCTACCATCTCACCAGCGCGTTGGCGATCGGCTCACTGGTCAATCATCTGGAGCACCAGGAAATGCGGATGATGTCGATCTATTTTGAAAAGGACTATTTCACATTGGTGATCAGCGAAAGCCAGCAACTGGTGCTTTGCAACCGATTCAAATATGCGCAAACGCAGGAACTGGCTTACATTATTCTCTTCACGCTGAGCCAGCTCAATATGCTGCCCGAGGAGATGAAGGTTTTGTGTTACGGAGAGGTGACGCCTTCGTCCGAGGCTTATCAGGAGCTTTCGCGATTTTTTCCCAACTTACATATGGGAACCCGGCCCACTACGCTCAGGTACAGTACGCAATGTGCCGAAGTGCCGGGGCACCGCTATTTTGGTCTGTTCAATACCTATCTTATTTCTTCCTAGCACTCCCTTGTTTATGAAGCGTATCGCACTATTTCCGGGATCTTTCGATCCTTTCACAAAAGGGCACGAAGATATTGTCCTGCGCGGCCTGAGGCTGTTTGACGAGGTCGTGATCGGTATCGGTAACAATGCAACCAAGAAGCGGTATTTTCCGCTGGATGTGATGGAGGAGATGATCAGGAAGACATTTGCCTCTGAGCCTAATGTGAAAGTAATTACTTACGACGATCTGACCGCCCACGTCGCCCGTGAGCTGGGTGCCCGTTTTTTGCTCCGGGGCCTTCGTAATACGACCGATTTCGAATATGAAAACGGTATTTCTCAGGTTAACAGGTACTTATATGAAGAGATCGAAACGGTGTTTCTCATTACCTCCCCAAGCCTGGCGCCTATCAGTTCCAGTATCATCCGCGATCTGCACCGCTATGGGCAGGAAGTGGACAATTTCCTGCCGTATTCGCTGTCTGAGTTGAAGGTATTTGGCCAAAAGTGAGGCCGGTGAAATGCAGCCGATCAGGATTCTTTCAAATTGTGTATCCGGTTCAGGCTGTCGATGACGTAGCGGATCGAACTGAATGAATTGATAAGCAATGGTTTAACCTCGGAAGGTTCGTACCAGTCGAGTTTCTCGATTTGCTCTTCCGCCTGCGGGCTCATCTTCGAATCATCGAGGCAATCGAAAAGGTACCATTTCGTGCGCTTAAGAATGCGGCTGTTGTTGAGCGTGTAGGTATGCCAGGTAGTGCATATTTTGTCGCGGATAAGCGCCTTTACGCCGGTTTCTTCTTCAATTTCGCGGGTCGCCGCCGTTTTTGAATTCTCTCCCTTATCCAGTTTTCCTTTGGGAAGGTCCCAGGTCTTGCGGCGGAACATGAAAAGCCATTTGCCGTTCTTGACGACCACACCGCCCGCAGCCTTGATCACTTTATACTGCGCTTTGATTTTGTCCTCAACCTCCGCTTTCTCACGAGTTGCCATGGTAATCGAAAGCATCTCCTTCGGAAAGTCCTTTTCAAGCATTTGAATCACCTGAATAGCGCTGGTGGTGGTGGAATTGAGGAACAAAACGTGGCCTGTCAGCATCGTTCTTTGCAGCTTTTCCAGTCTGAGGTCTACGATATGCTCAAAACGCGAAGTTTCGGCAGCAGACAGCTGATTGGTTCGTACAATCCTGACAGGACGGTCGTCGAAAAAAATGATCATTTTTGAATGGGTACGTGAATCGATGCCAAAATTAAGTAAAGAGTTTAGTTTAGGCAGAGATTATTATTGATAAATTTGTATTTGTAACAAATAAACAGTTCTTGGAACTCCTTATAATTTTACTTCTGGTGCTGCTCAATGGCCTTTTTTCCATGTCAGAGATCGCACTTGTTTCATCCCGGAAATCCCGTCTGGAAGCAGCAGCAAAGAACGGTGATTCGAGCGCCAAAGCGGCATTAAACCTGGCCAATTCTCCAACCAAATTTCTCTCCACCGTCCAGATCGGCATTACGCTCATTGGTTTGCTGACGGGTATGTATAGCGGGGATAATATCACATCCGACTTCGAAAAGGTAGTAGCCTCTATTCCGGCGCTGACGCCTTACAGCCATTCGCTGGCGGTTGGCACGGTGCTGGTGCTGATCACCTATTTGTCCCTTGTTCTGGGGGAGCTGGTCCCGAAACGGATCGGAATGTCGAATCCCGAAGCAATTTCAAAGTTCATGGCCACCCCCATGAACCTGCTGTCGAAGCTGACGGCTCCTTTTATCGCATTGCTTGGATTTTCCAGCGATCTGATCATCCGGGTGCTGAATATCAAGCAGTCGGAAAATGCGGTTACGGAGGAGGAAATCAAGAGCCTGATCCAGGAGGGAACTTCCGGAGGGGTTTTTGAAGAAATAGAACAGGAGATCGTCCACAATGTATTTCAGTTGGGGGACCGTAAAGTGACCTCTCTGATGACCAACCGGCAGGAAATCGTTTGGCTGGATCTGGAAGATACCGTAGAGGAGAACAAAGCCAAGATATTCGATTCCCGGCATTCCATCTATCCGGTCTGCCGTGGGACGGTGGACGAGGTCATAGGGCTGGTGTATGTGAAGGATCTCATCGCGACAGACATCGAAGCTCAGATGGCCAATCTGAATGTCATAGCCCGCGACCCTGTTTACCTGCCTGAAAGCAACAGGGCGTACCAGGCATTGGAGAAATTCAAAGAACAGCGGGTATACTACGGGATCATTGTAGACGAATACGGCGGGACGCTGGGTGTTGTGACCATGCACGATATCATGGATGCGCTGGTAGGGGACATCTCAGAGGACATTGAGGAGGCGTCGGAGATCGTCCGGAGGGACGACGGCAGCTATCTGGTCGACGCTCAGTTGCCGTTCGATGATTTTGTTCAGTATTTCAACATCAACATCCAGGAAAATGATCGCAGGGAGCTTGTGGGCTTCAATACGCTGGGTGGCTTCGTACTGCATATCCTTGAAAATATTCCGCATACCGGTGAGAAATTCAGCTGGAAGCAGTTTGAATTCGAAGTGATCGATATGGATCGCAGCCGGATTGACAAGCTTTTAGTGACCAATCATAATAAACAAGAAGAATCCGAAGACTGATAATGCCGAACGATCTGGATATTACCAAAAGAATAGCAGAGCTGCTGCTCGAAGCAAAAGCCATTAAATTGAGCCCCGAAAAGCCCTTTCAATGGAGCTCGGGTTGGTTGTCACCCATCTACTGCGATAACCGCGTAGCATTGTCGTATCCCGACACCCGTACTTTTATCAAAAAGACACTCGCTGAGCTGATCCGGACGGAATATCCGCAGGCCCAGGCCGTGGTAGGCGTGGCGACGGGTGGTATCGCCCAGGGTGCATTGGTAGCAGACTTGCTCGAACTGCCATTTGCCTATGTGAGGCCGGAGCCGAAAAAACACGGGATGGGTAACCAGATCGAGGGCAGATTGGAACCGGGCCAGCCGGTAATCATTGTGGAAGACCTGATTTCCACCGGTGGGAGCTCGCTCAAAGTAGTGGACGTTCTCCGGGAAACCGGTATCGAAGTGGCTGGAATGGTAGCGATATTTACCTACGGTTTCGAGCTTGCAGCCAGCAACTTCGCGGCCAAAAATGTGAAACTGAGTACGATCAGCAACTACAATGCACTGATCGAAGTCGCATTGGAACACGAGTATATTACCGCCTCACAGGTAGAGAGCCTCGCAGCCTGGCGCACAGCACCGGAGTTGTGGGGAAAGTAGGGAGTAGGCTGTAAGCGATAGGCTATAAGCAATAGGCTTTATGCTGCGTGTTTGACTTTTAGCAGCCTAAGCTTATGGCCTAAAGCTTACAGCCTATGGCCTAATCACCCTCTATGATTATCCAGACTTTCGTAGAGTCCGCCGAAAGCCTCCTCCTTGATCCCGTCGGATTTCAGGAATTCGTGGGGGAAGCCGAGCTCTATTTTGCTTACTTCGTTCAGTTTTGCCAATGCGGTTTCGGGAAGGCGAAAATCCAGGCAGCCCAGGGAATCGGTAAGCTGCGTCTCCTTAGACGCGCCGATGATGGGGATCATAACCTGATCGCGGTGGCGTGTCCAGTTGATGGCGACCTGGGCAGGAGTTACCCCAAGTTCGGCTGCCACATCTACCACAGTTTGGGCAATAATGCTACTGTATTCATTTCTCCGGGTGCTGTGATCGGGGACACGACCTGTTTCGCCTCTCAGATATTTACCGGTTAATGCACCTCCTCCGATGGCGCCCCAGGGCGTCACGGCGAGATCGAGCGCCTTAGCCATGGGAAGCAGGTCGCGCTCGGGAGTGCGCTGCAAGAGCGAGTACTCAAACTGAATAGCTGCGAATGCGTTCCATCCGCGAAAGTCAGCGATGGTATTCGCTTGCGATACGATCCAGGCGGGCGTATCGGATATGCCGATGTAATGCACGAGACCGCGCGTGACCAGATCATCAAGCCCTTTCATGACCTCTTCGGTTGGCGTGGTATTGTCCCACATATGCACCCAAAGAAGGTCTATGTACTCAGTATTAAGGCGTTTCAGGCTGGATGTGACGGAGCGCATCATGTTTTTGCGGTGATTGCCGGCGAAGTTCAGATCGTCGTTGCGGTCTTTCAGGGTAAACTTGGTGGCTAGTACCCAGTGATCGCGGTCGCTTTCGATAAACTCGCCTACATATTTCTCCGAAGACCCTTCTGTGTAGCGGTTAGCTGTGTCGATGAAATTTCCACCTGCATTCGCGAAAGATTCGAATATTTTGAAGCTTTCATGCTTATCCGCGCCCCAGCCCCATTCTTTACCGAATGTCATGGTGCCCAGGCAAACCTCTGATACCCGTAAACCCGAGCGGCCTAATAATTGATAACGCATAGTGATTTTACTTATAATTTGGAATGAGATATAGCTCCGAATGCTTGCCGGACAGGTTAATTTTTGTCTTGCAAAGTTATATCCTTACCCGCCAAATGTCTTTATATTGTAACAAATTTTGGATCTTTTACACCACACTCAATGATCGACGTTGCCTATCCCTACTTTGATACCAATCTGAGCTGGCTTTCGAATAATTACAGGTTGTTGCTGGAAGCTAACGACGATACGGTACCGGTGAGGGAGCGGTTACGTTTTCTGGGAATCTACGCTTATCAGACCAAGGAATTCTACCGGGTGCGTATCCCGAACCTTCTGGCGATGTGTGAAGTGAGTAACGATATCCGCTCGAAATTGAATCTTTTCCCGGAATCTCTGCTCGAACATGTGTATGAAACGGTTGAGAATCAGCTCAGAGAGTTCAACGACATTCTTGCGAACAACATCTTGCCCGCATTGCAGGATCAGGGTGTCCATCTCTATTACAGGGAAGCATTTGTACCAGAGCATGTAGCATTTCTCCGCCGGTTCTTTGTCGATAAGCTGTTCAGGTACCTGCAACCCGTTTTTCTCGATAGCCGTCGCACGGTGAAAACGCCTGCTTTTGAATCCAAACAGTTGTACCTGATTGTCAGGATGCAGCACAGGCAGGATGCCGACGAGGACTGGTATGCGTCCGTGAATGTGCCTTCTGACCACTTTGGGAGGTTTGTCGAATTGCCGGAGTGGGAGGGGAAACGGCAAGTGGCATTTATCGAAGATGTGATACGGGAAAACCTCACGGTGTTGTTCCCGGGTTATCAGATCCTCGAAAGTTATGCACTGCGCGTGGAGCGGGAAACCGAACTGTCGGTAGAGGATGAATATCCGATGCCCGTTGCACAGCGGATCCTCAAACAGCTGGAAAAGCGGAATTTTGTGTTGCCTTCCCAATATTTTTATGAATCGGGAATGCCGCTCTACATCCGTGAATACCTGGTCAGCAAGTTGGCCATCCCGAGAAACGACTTCCATGAGCGGGGTGAATATCTTTTTATGCAGGATCTCGCGCGTTTTCCGGTGTTGTCGCGCCGCCTGGACTACCCCTATCAGCGCCCGGTTCAGAATCCGGAATTTGACGACACCAAATCCGTCTTCGAATCGATCCAGCAGGCGGATCAGATGCTGCATTTGCCTTATCAGTCTTACGAACCCATCGTACGGTTTTTCAACGAGGCTGCCGTAGACCCGCATGTTCGTGAAATACATGTCTCGTTGTACAAGATCAGTCCCAACTCGTTTATACTGAACTCGCTGATCAGCGCGTCGAGAAACGGGAAGCGCGTGACGACCTACGTAGAGCTCAATACAAAGCTGGACATTCAGGAGAACCTGCAATGGTCGAAAAAAATGCGGGATGCGGGTGTCAAGATACTCCTGAGCGCACCAGGCTTGAAAGTGCATGGAAAAATGGCGCTTGTAAAGCGTAAAGTGCAGAAAGGCTGGGAGCGGTATGCATTCCTGGGCACCGGCGGTTTTTACAGGCTCACCAGCCGGGAGATTGTCGACCATGCATTGCTGACCTGTCACAGGGAGTTGACTAATGAGCTGGAATTGCTTTTCGGCTACCTTTCTACCCAGGATGAGCCGAAAAAGTATAAGTATCTGCCATTCAATTACTTGCAGGTAACCCAGTTTAACCTCCAAAAGCGTCTGCTCGATTTGATCGACCGTGAAATTGCGAACTGTAATGCAGGACTTAAATCTTTCATCACAATTAAAATCAGTCAGTTACAGGACCACCTTCTGATCGATAAACTGTACCAGGCAGGCCAGGCCGGCGTGCCGGTGCATGTGATCGTGAGCGAGAGCTGCGGGCTGATTTCCGGGTTGCCGTCGCTCAGCGACAACATCGTTGTGAGCCGTCACGTGGACCGATACATTGAAAATACGCGGATATTCCACTTCGGAAACAGGGGAAACGACGAGATCTACCTGACTTCCTGCGACTGGACACACCGCAACTTTCACCGCAGGATCGACATTTGCTTTCCTGTTCTGGATGAAATCCTCAAAAACCAGATGCGGACGGTGCTCAGAAACTATGTGAGTGATAATCAAAAGTCTGTGAGGCTGGATCTTTATCAGAACAACCTCCGGATCACCGATGACTCGCGGGGCAAAGTGCGGGCGCAGGAGGCAAACTACCGTTTGGTCGAAAAAGTGGAGCGCAATGGTCCACTGCGTCGTTCAGAAATATAAGCTTTCCGGCGGCTTAAAAAAATTTTAAAGGCATTAAATTTTCGAATCCGCTGTCAGATTTAATGGACGGGCTTTGTCGAAAATGTAAAAGAATTTTCAACAGGTTTTTCCGCGGGGCGGACGGATTGGCCTTGAAGTGTAATGGGTATATCATTATATTTGAAGACATATCATTCTGAATCAATCCTAAAAGATATTTTGAAGCATGGGAATAGTAGAGCGAAGAGAGCGGCTTAGAATACAGGTACGCTCAGATATCGTGAAGACAGCCAAAGACATCGCCCGAGAGGATGGATGGACGGCTGTTTCGATTCGCAAAATTGCTGATGTGATTGAGTACAGTCCTCCTATTCTCTACGAATACTTTGAAAGCAAAGACAAGCTCCTTGAAGCCATCCGTCTGGAAGGTTTTGACTATTTGCAGGGAGAGTTTGTTAAAATAAAAGGTCATTTCAGCAATCCTCAGAAACAACTGGTGGAAGTTGCGCAGACCATATGGCACTTCGCAGTGGAGAACCCGGAAGTTTTTCAGGTGATGTTCAACCTTGAAGGGGCTTATTGTGATTCTAAAAAAGCCTATTCGCAGGCGATGAGCATTAAGGACAACCCGGTTTGGGAAATGATTGCCGGCCTTCGCCCGAAATCGGGAGAGGCTGTTACCAAAACCTACTACGAGTGGTGGTGCCTTACTTTTGGATTCATAGGCATAACCATGACAACCCAGCCCCGCTATGCATTCCCGCAGGCCGAGCCTGTGTATATGGAAGGAATCCGGAGATTCATCCGGAGTATTATGTAACCGACGGGGTTGAATGCTGGCGTATCTCTATTTTGCTTTGGTGATAAACCAGGGAATATGGAGGTACGCTTTTCGTTAGCCATGCATTTCCGCCGATGATCGAATCATGGCCGATGATGGTTTCTCCTCCCAGAATAGTAGCATTGGCGTACACTACCACATTGTCTTCGATCGTTGGGTGCCGTTTATGCGAGGCCAGTGATTTGGAAACATGTGTGGCTCCGAGCGTTACACCCTGATACAGTTTTACATTGTTGCCGATGTGAGTCGTTTCACCAATCACGACCCCGGTTCCGTGGTCTATAAAAAATGAATGGCCGATCGTGGCATTGGGGTGAATGTCTATCCCCGTCTGGCTATGCGCAAATTCGGTGAGCATACGTGGTAGCAAGGGAATACCGCTTTTCGCGAAAGAATGGGCAAAGCGGTAGGTTGCGATGGCCATGAAACCCGGATAAACCGATATCACCTCTTCGATACTCACCGATGCCGGATCATTATCGGTTATGGACTTCGCATCGGTAAGAAGCCGGTCATAGATGTCGGGTATTTTCGCAAACACTTCGTCCAGTATTTCCTCTTTGTCACGGTCCAGCTGTGGCAGGAGCGGTTGCAGCATACAATCCAGATCGTGCCTTAAATCAGCATATTTCATGGCGAGGTCCTTGGCCGGGCAGCTGGGGCAGTCCTTGCTGATCGGGAAAAGAAAATTGATCAGGTTCTGAATGAACTTACCTGCGTCCTGCCTGGAAGGCAACTTGTACCTGTAATTCTTGTTCTGGGCGTTTAGCCGCTCAAAAAAAAGCGCTTGGTGGTTGGCTGTCATCAAAAATAGAGGTTGAACTTGACCGTTTTATCCGGCTCTGGCATTCCTTTTGAATATCCAACAACGAAATGCCCCGAAAAATTTTACGACGGTGTTTCTTTTTAAAAATCGGCTCCCGGCGCAACGATTATCCTGATATTAATCGTATATTGAAATATCCTGTGAATTTAGGAAATAAGGTAAGATTCTTTAAAGCATATGTTAAGTTTTAAATTTCTGCGGTCGGCTGTCCTGTTTCTTTTTCTTTCGGCGTTGTTAAGTTCCTGTTTTTCCCGGTACATCATTTCAGCGAAGGAAGTCAGGCGTCATTATGCCGACAAAAAGGTCAAACCTACCGAGATTTTCATCAGAAACGACACATTGTCTCTTTGCCTGGCCAGTGTCGGAGCCGATACGCTGCCGATGTTGCTTCTCATACACGGCGCCCCCGGCTCATTGTGGGGATATATGAACCTGATGGATGACGAGGACCTGCAAAAGCATTTTCATATTGTCTCCGTCGACCGGGTTGGATATGGTAAATCGAGGCTAAAGAAAAGACGTTTCGTAACGTCCATCGCGACGCAGGCCAATGCATTGCTTCCTGTTTTTTCGTTGAATAAAAGCGGTGAAAAGGTGATCATCCTGGGCCGGTCGTACGGAGCGCCCATTGCTGCGAAACTTGCATCCATGGCACCCGAACAGGTGAAGGAGCTGATCATGGTCTCACCGGTAATCGATCCGGAAAAAGAGCGCTTCTACTGGTTTTCGAAGTGGGGCAGAATGGGAGTGGTCAAATTATTTTTGCCTGGCGCGTTCAATGCGGCCACAGCTGAAAAATACAGTCACGCCGAAGAGCTCAGGAAATTGCTTCCCGTATGGCAGCATCTCAGCGTCCCTACCACAGTCATACAAGGTGGTAACGATTGGATCGCAGATCCGGCCAACATCGAATTTGCCAAGACCCATATTAAAAGCAAGCGGGCACAGTATATATTCCTTTACAACGCGGGACATATGATTACATTCTCTCATGCTGCGATGATCAAGGAAATGCTTTTAAAGAGCCGTCTTTTTCAGGACAAAATCACTTCTGCGGACGTCGGGACGGGAGCCGGGCAGTTTCTGGAAAACTAGTTTCGCCATACAGGCAGGGCATCAAAGAAAGCGGCAGATCATGAGACCTGCCGCTTTTCCGTTAATAATTAACCTATGGTAATACGTGAAATCAGATTTCACCTAAAACAACTATATTACACAGGACGATATCTTGCAGTTTTACACTGACAAACAGTGGCATAATTTACCGCACCACCTTTTGGGTCACGGCATCGGTGGCGTTACTTGCCCGGATCAGGTACATGCCTTTGACAAGGCTGCGCATGTCAAATTCCTCCTGAATCAGTATTTCCGGTGCTTTGCTGGCGATCTCCCGAATGATGCGGCCATTCATATCGATGAGCTGTAAGCGGATGATCGCACGTTTTTTGCTATATGCTTTTACAGTCACGAAGTCTTCCGTCGGTACCGGATATGCTTCAATGGCCATCGAAACCTCCGAGGACTTCACATTAGGGGCGGATGTGATCACACCACCATTTTCAGCCGATTCGTAAGGAGGTACTTCCACCGTGTCGCCGGGCTTGTCAATGACGCTGATGAGCCCCTCGCGGTAGCTCTCTGATATTTTAACACCGTCCCGCCACTCGGTAACGACCATGGCAAAGAGATAGTTGCCCAGTAATTCCGGTGCTTTCCAAACCAGCTGTTTGGTAGTAGGATCCACTTTGAATGTCCCGGTAGCACTGATTTCGTTTGGAAAGAGATAAGCGTGATCGACCATTCTGACGCCACACGTACCTGGCGACGGCTTGCTCAAACGAACCACTTTAATGCTGATGCTGTCATTATCGGCGACGGTCGGTTTCAGATCCACTGTGTACACCTGGCGGACACCGGCGTAGAACACCAAATTGGGCAGAACAGGGGTGGAATTCGCTAGTTGGGTGTCTATAACCGTCCAGATGAATTGTGATGTCGATTGGGCGTCAGGGAGGTTCAGCAATCCGCCCGTGCGATTGTCGAGTGCGGCTGAGATTTGATAAATACCCGACGACGGATAGGTATAGCGTGCTTGATACTCTCCGACGGATATATTGCCACCGATATTGGTAACCGAAGTTTTGGGAAGATCCTTGGTTGCCCCGTCCCCCATACAGGCTTTCACACTGTTTAGCGAGTTGACTGCCGCTTCCCCCGACTGCATATCAAAATAAAGCCTCACTTTAATGTCGTACGTCTGACCTGAAATATGAGTCGCGATGATCTCTCCACCTCTCAGGTGCGATGCCTGCGCGAAGGCTGCGGATAGCAATACCAGCAAGAAGATTCCGTAAACTGATTTCATATAGAGGAAAAGATGCCGTAGGTTACATATTATAGAGTCAAAACGAGCGAGGGGTTTGATTTTGTATGGAATGTAACTAAAAACAAATGCAAAAATGAAGCTGAAAAAGCCGCTTTTTAAGCATTTGATTGTTTAGTCCTTGTAAATCAGTATTTCACTTTTTCCGTCACTCCTGATGTAGCCCCGGTACATGCCTTCGCTGTTGAAGGGCATGGCAATGTTACCTGCACGGTCCACGGCGATGATGCCACCCTCACCGCCTCTTTCCACCAGCTTTTTCATCACTACTGCATCGGCGGCATCTTTCAAATTCATGCCTTTGTATTCCATTAAGGCCGAAATGTCGTAGGCCACCACCGAGCGGATAAAGTATTCGCCATGGCCGGTTGCAGATACAGCGCAGGTTGCATTGTTGGCATAAGTACCTGCCCCGATGATCGGCGCGTCACCGATGCGTCCGTATTTTTTATTGGTCATTCCGCCGGTAGAAGTTCCCGCTGCCAGGTTGCCGAAGCGGTCGAGGGCCACGCAACCTACCGTCCCTAATTTTTTCCCTTCTGTGAAAATAAGGTCTTCCGCTCCTCTCAGACCTGTTTTTTGGCCTTTTTTAATCTCTTTTTCTTCTTTCGCATTGTGGTCGAGCTCGGTTTTTTCCTGCTCTTTCGCTTTTTGCAATGCTTTGAAACGCGGTTCAGTGTAGAAGTAAGATGGGGCGACGATTTCCAGTCCTTTTTCCTTAGCAAATTGTTCGGCGCCCTTGCCTGCCATCATCACATGAGGGGACTTTTCCATGACGGCGATCGCTGCCGAAATCGGATTCTTGATCGTCGTCACGCCGGCAACCGCTCCTGCTTTCAGCGTTTTGCCTTCCATGACGGCGGCATCCAATTCATTTTTACCTTCGTTGGTGAACACTGCGCCTTTACCGGCATTGAATAGCGGCGAGTCTTCCATGACATGAATCGCCGCTTCGACCGCCTCTACGCTCGTGCCGCCCCGTTTTAGCACCGCGTAGCCTTTTTCCAATGCCAGATTCAATCCCTCGCGGTAGGCTGCTTCCTTCTCGGGGCTCATGTTAGCGCGGGTAATAGTGCCCGCGCCGCCGTGTATGACGAGCGTAATTTTGTCGGAGAAATCCTGGGCGATTGCCGGAACGAACATCGATGCCGTAATCAGCGTAAAGAATAGCTGTTTCATAAGTGCGTAATTTGAGTGAACCATACCAAATCTAGCAAGTAAAAATTTACAAATCCAGGTTGCTGCTATCCGGGCGATTGGCTGGCGAAAGTTTAATGAAGCCCTTTTTAATGCAGTATAGCCACTTGGGAAGTTCCTTTTGGTTTGTTTAGACTAAAAAATTACTCAAAACCGAAAACAACACCCATGAAAAAAGTAGTGCTTTGCCTCGGGGCAATGCTGGGAAGCTTTTATGTTCCGGCGTACGCGCAGAAGCCCAATGACTGGAAGTATGTCCAGGGAAAGATCGTCAGTCCATGGGCGGACAAGGTTGTGGCGCAAAATGTTCATCCGGAGTATCCGCGCCCGCAATTGGTCCGGCAAAATTGGCTGAGTATTAATGGGCTTTGGGAATACTCCATTGTGCCTAAAAGTGCTTCTGAAACGAAACCAACGGCTTTCGATGGCCAGATCCTCGTTCCTTTCGCGGTGGAATCCGCATTGTCGGGCGTAGGTAAAACCGTCGGTAAGGACAGTGTGCTATGGTACCGGAGAGCCATTGACTTTGCTCCTAAACTCAAAGACCAGCGCGTACTGATCCATTTCGGAGCGGTAGATTGGCAGTGCGAAGTATTTGTCAATGGCAAGTCCGCAGGAAGTCACCAGGGCGGCTATGACCCCTTCACTTTCGATATCACGGATTTGCTGGCGAAAAAAAAGCAGCAGGAAATTACCGTGAAAGTATGGGATCCTAGCAGCGATGGTCCGCAGCCGCGCGGCAAGCAGATCAAAAATCCGCACGGGATCTGGTATACGCCCGTGACCGGTATCTGGCAGAGTGTGTGGCTGGAAACCGTTCCGACTAGCCATGTTACAGGCATAAAGCCCGTTGCGGATATCGATAAGCAATCTTTGGCCGTCCGAACAGATGTGGCCAATGCAGGCACGGCCGATAAGGTCCGGGTTACAGTGTGGGATGGCTCGGCTAAGGTGGCCGAACAGGAGGTTTCTCCGGATCAGGAAGCGATTTTGAATGTCGCTAATCCGAAGCTGTGGTCGCCGGAGACGCCATTTCTTTACGATCTGACGATCACTCTGACACGCAATGGTAAAGTCGTGGACGAGGTTAAAAGCTATACCGCAATGCGTAAAATTGCGATGCAGCCCGACGAAAACGGGGTCCAGCGCATGACTTTGAATAACAAATTTCTGTTTCAGTACGGCCCGCTCGACCAGGGATGGTGGCCGGACGGCCTGTACACCGCGCCGACGGACGAAGCCCTCAAATTTGATATTATCAAAACCAAGGAAATGGGTTTCAATATGATCAGGAAGCATGTCAAAGTGGAGCCTGCACGCTGGTATCGGTATTGCGATGAATTAGGCATGCTGGTGTGGCAGGATATGCCTAGCGGTGATATGGGAAACAACTGGGAGCAACGTCCCGGCATTACCGGAAACGAAACTGACAAGGACAGAACGCCGGAATCGGAGAATATTTACAAGACAGAATGGAAGGCCATCATCGATGCCAATCGTTTCTTCCCGTCGATCGTCGTGTGGGTGCCGTTCAATGAAGCCTGGGGCCAGTTTAAAACGGAGGAGATTACGAACTGGACGATGCAATATGATCCGTCCAGATTAGTCAATAGTGCGAGCGGCGGTAATTTTCATCCCGTTGGCCACATTATTGATATGCACAATTACCCCGCTCCGGTCATGCCGCGGCCGGATCTTTTCGGCGCTAAACAGATCATCGTGCTCGGTGAGTTCGGTGGCCTCGGATTGCCGGTAGACCAGCATACCTGGCAGCAGAAGGATAACTGGGGTTACCAGAGCTTTAAGAGCCAGCAGGAGCTCTACAATCGCTATGAGACTTTTATCAACCGTTTCGAACCGCTGATACGGAAGGGGTTGTCGGCGGCAGTTTACACGCAAACCACCGATGTAGAAGTAGAGATCAATGGTTTGATGACTTATGACCGCAAGGTGGTCAAGTTTCCGGAAGCGAAGCTGAAACAGATCCATTCGAAGCTCTACGATCCTTCTTTTGTGAAGCTGAAACCGTAGAGGATGTTTTTAATCAAAAACAGGGAAGAGACAAACGCCTCTTCCCTGTTTTTTCTGGCCTTGGGATATGACTTCCTGCGCCCTATTGTCCGCCCTTCATCTGTGCTTCCACCACAGCGATCGCGACCATGTTGACAATCTCCCGTACCGAGCTGCCCAATTGCAGTACGTGCACAGGCTTTTTGAGCCCCAGCAGGATCGGTCCGATGGTTTCGAGCTCCGCAGCCTCCTTCAACAGGTTGTAAGCAACGTTACTGGCTGAAAGATTAGGGAATATCAACGTATTGGCGCCACCGTCGACCAGATCACTAAACGGATGGTTTTCTTTTAACAAAGTCGTGTTGAATGCAAGGTGTGCCTGCATTTCGCCCTCGACGATCATGGATGGGTTGCGTTTTTTGAGGATGGCCGTGGCCTCCCGCATTTTGTTCGCATCCGCTCCCTGGGCGCTGCCGTAGTTGGCGTAAGTCACCAATGCAATGCGAGGCTGAATATTGAAGCGCTCTACCGCTTTGGCCGTCAGTTCTGTGATTTCCACTATTTCGTCCACAGTAGGGTCCAGATTGACCGTGGTATCTGAAAAGAACAGCGGGCCTTTGGGCGTGAGCAGGATGTACATCCCGGCCACCTTATCTACACCTTCCTGCTTTCCGATCACGTGCAATGCCGGGCGGATCGTATCAGGATAAGTCCGGGTTAAGCCTGAAATGAATGCGTCGGCTTCACCATTTTCGACCATCATCGAACCGAAGTAGCTTTTGAAATACATCGTCCGGCGTGCCTCGATAGGGGTAAGTCCTTTCCGTTTCCGTTTGTCGTACAGTTTGGCGGCATAGGTCTCGATCATAGGCTCACTTTCGTCGGCTCGCGGATCGACGATCGAAACATCGTTCAGGTCCAGTTTGCTTTCTTTGATCAGATGCAGGATCGTTTCCTTGCTTCCCAGCAGAATGGGGATCGCAATGCCTTCATCGCGCACCTGCTGCGCTGCGCGCAGCACCTGGATGTTTTCCGCATCCGCAAAAACGACCCTTTTCGGAGCCAGTTTAGCTTTGTTCAGGATTACCCGCGAGATCTGCTCATTGCGGCCCAGCCTGCTCGACAGCTCTTGTTCGTACGCGTCCCAGTCTGTAATGACCCTGCGGGCAACGCCGGTCGCAATGGCTGCCTTCGCCACAGCAGGTGCGACGGTGGTCAGCAGTCGCGGGTCGACGGGCTTGGGAATAATGTAGTTTTTGCCAAAAACGATGTTGGTTTCATTGTAAGCAAGGTTGACAATATCCGGCACAGGCTTTTTGGCAAGGTCGGCCAGCGCGTGCACAGCTGCCAGCTTCATTTCCTCGTTAATTTCGGTCGCACGTACATCGAGGGCGCCTCTGAATATGTACGGGAAGCCCAGCACGTTATTGACCTGGTTAGGATAGTCCGAGCGGCCCGTAGCCATGATCACGTCTTCGCGTGCCTCGACGGCATCAGGGTAGGGGATTTCAGGATTAGGATTGGCCATCGCGAGAACGATCGGATCTTTGGCCATGGATTTGACCATATCCTTAGACACGATGTCGGCAGTGGAGAGCCCCAGGAACAGATCGGCGCCCTTCATGGCTTCTTCCAGCGAACCAAACGATACATCTGTCGCAAACTGCTTTTTCATGTCGCTCAGGTCCGTGCGGCCATTGTGAATGTGGCCTTTGGTGTCGAACATGGCGATATTTTTCGGGGTTGCGCCCAAAGCTAGATACAGCTTGGTACAAGACACGGCGGAGGCACCCGCCCCGGACACCACAATGCGGATGTCCTCGATCTTTTTCTCGACGAGTATCAATGCGTTCAGCATCGCGGCCGCGCTGATAATAGCCGTGCCGTGCTGGTCGTCGTGCATGACGGGGATATTCAGCTCCTTTTTAAGCCGGGCTTCTATCTCAAAGCATTCGGGGGCTTTGATGTCTTCGAGATTGACACCACCGAAAGTCGGTTCCAGAATTTTGACGGTGCGGACAAACTCATCTACATCTTTCGTATTGAGTTCTATGTCAAATACGTCAATGTCGGCATATATCTTGAAGAGCAGCCCTTTTCCTTCCATAACGGGTTTGGATGCTTCCGGCCCGATATCTCCGAGGCCCAGTACGGCTGTCCCGTTGCTGATCACAGCCACCAGGTTGCCTTTGGCGGTGTACAAATAGGCGTTTTCTACATTTTCGGCGATTTCGAGGCAGGGCTCTGCCACACCTGGGGAATAAGCCAGCGAAAGATCTCTCTGGGTGCTGGTTTCTTTAGTTGGGATAACTTGTATTTTGCCGGGCCTACCCTTGGAATGGTAGTATAAGGCGTCCTCTTTTCTGATCTTCTTATTCATACCTAAATAGACGATGTTTCGTGCTAAGGTACAAACATTCGGTTCATGGCAATGAATTCGGAGCGGGTTTCCTGGAATTTCATTGGCACCGCTAACTAAGGCAGAAAAGACGGTTTATTGGAAGGTAGAAAGATCGTCGTCGCTGAATGAAGGGCTCTTTGCCAATTTTTTCCGCGCTTTAACCGTAGCCACCCGTTTCTTGAGAAAATAGGCAAAGACCATATACAAACCGAACATCGCAATATAAATGTACATCGATGCGGTGTTGGTAATATTGCCATGGAAAGTAAAGAACAGCCCTGTATTGACGATTGTTACCATCCAGAGGGTAAATGATGCCCAGAAATGGTTAAGCCCGTTGTCGATCAGGATGTGGTGCATATGGTTACGGTCGGCAATGAAGGGTGAGCCGCCTTTGAAAATACGTACGATGAATACCCGCAGCGTGTCGAAAATAGGAACGATCAGCAGCACCATCACAATGATCGGTGCATTGAAATAGGCATTGGGATCATGCAGATAACCGACGTTCAGCGAGAGGAACTCGACAGCGAAGATCGAGAGCAGGTAGCCGACGATCAGCGACCCGGTATCTCCCATGAAAATCTTGCTGGTCTTTGAAAAATTGAACCGAAGAAACCCTAAAAGCGAGCCCGACATTGCAAACGCAAGGCAGCCAAATGAGAAATGGTCGTTGAGTATGAACCAGATACCAAAGCCGAGCCCGGCAATGAGACTGATCCCCCCCGCCAGACCGTCGATGCCGTCGATGAGGTTAATGGCATTGATGATGGCGATGAAGATAAAGACGGTAAGCGGAATGCTGATGAAATCCGAAACGCCGTGAATACCGAATATGCCGTAAAAGTTATCAACCTTGAAATTGCCCATCGCCACCAGGATCAAGGACGCGAAGATCTGAATGATTAACTTTTTGGTGGGATCCACCGCCAGGATGTCGTCTTTGATACCCAGGAAGAAGAGTATGATTACCCCCGTCATGGCCAGGCTGATCAGGTTGGAATCCAGGATATTTTCCGAATGTGGCCAGAGAAAATAAGCGATCAGGGTGGCGGCAAAGATGGCAATACCTCCCAAAGTGGGGGTTTCTGTTTCATGAGAACTTCTGAAACCCGGCTTGGCGGTCAGGTGCAGCAGGTTTGAGAGGTTAATGATGATCGGAATCGAGATGATAGACAAAAAGCACGCAATCAGAAAGGAAAGAAGGCATTGATACACATCGTGGTGGATAATGTTGCTGACGTTCCCCTCAGTCAGTATTTGCAGTGGTAGTTGTAGTTCCATAGTGTCTGTCAAATTAGTGCAGTGCCGTCGAGTTGCGGGAAAATCCCTGATTCAAATATCGAAATATAAACCATTAATTGAAATGTGCAAACGGTTGAATATAAAATATTTACTGTATGGCTCCCTGGGTCGGATAGGGTTGGTGTATTCAAATAAATTGTACAATTTTTCTCAAAGGTTTTAACCATAGTGTGTAGAATCTCGGTTTTAAATTATTAACCTTCCACGCCAGGCGGTCATTCCGGTTCGCCGCTAGTCTGTTTTTTAAATTGCTGTTGCTGACTCCTCCTGCACGCATCTTGACGAGCACCTTCGGCAGGTAAGCAAGCCGGATTCCTTCACCGTGAACAAATCGCAGCATCAACTCATAGTCGGCGGCACTTCCCAGGTCCAGCCTGAATTTTCCGAATGCTTCATAAACCTCTCTCTTCACAAAGAAGGTAGGGTGCGGAGGCATCCAGCCGTCGAGAAAAGAGCCGAGCTTATATGCACCAGAGACCCACTTTCTCCTGACAATCGTTGCATCGTTTGCATCAATATATTCAAGATCACCGTAGGAAGCCTGAATGTCGCTGGATTCCAGTGCCCGGGAGACGTCGCTTACCACCGATGGATAAGCATAAAAATCATCTGCATTCAATATTCCTATGACATCTCCCGTTGCCAATTGTATGCCCTTGTTCATCGCATCGTAAATTCCGGCGTCGGGTTCGCTGATAAACCGGGCGATCCGGTCGCCATAGGATTTTACGATTTCCTGTGTGCCGTCTTTTGAATTACCATCGACGACAATGTATTCGATATCCGGATAGTCCTGTCCGAGAACAGAATCTATACAATGCCGGATCGTCGGAGCACCATTATAAACAACGGTCAGTATGCTAACTTTCAAGGGTTTATTGTTCTTGTTTTAACGTATTTTGCCGGATTTCCCTGGTAAATCCCGTAAGCCTCCAGATGAGATGTGGCGATCGAACCGACCGTGAGCACCGCGTGCGAGCCTACTTGCACACCGGGACAGACCGTCGCCTTGGCACCGATCCAGGAGCCGCTTCTCAGCGTTATCGGCTTCACGATCAGGTCAAATGTGCTTTTCCGGTAATTGTGATTGCCTGTCAATAACATGGCTCCCTGGGAAAGACAGGCATTTGATTCGATTGTCACCAAAGTGAGGTTGTCAATCCACACCTCTTCGCCTATCCAGACATGATCACCTATGTGCAGGAACCAGGGATACTTGACGTTCACCTTGGGTTTGATCACAACACCCCGCCCGATCTGCGCACCAAACATCCGCAGCAGTGCTACTTTGAATGTCGAAGGATACGGAATGTGTGTGTGGATGAACAGCCGGTTAAGCAGGTACCAGGTGATCAGCTTGGCGTAGCCGCCCGGCCGGTACCAGCTGTTGTCATATCCGGACAGATTGGTTTGGGTTCCTGAGGTCTTTTCCATATTCTGTCCTGAAATGTGTTACGATAGCGTCTTTGTCCCGGCCCGCCCGATGGTAAACCTCGAAGATCTTGGCATCCACCAGAAACCGGTACCAAAACCCTTGTAAAACGTGCCATATGAGCCCTTTTGTTCCATCCAGAAAGCCGCCTTTCAGAAAATAGCGATAGCTGAAATAGATAAATGGCCTGGTAAAGAGCGGCATGCCTGCGTACTTGACCTTCAAAAAACGGGTCCGCTGCTCCTGACTTCCCCAGAAACTCGGTTCGACCGTTTCTTTACTGTCAAAGTTATATTTTATGTTCAACAGGTCGATAACCTCCCTGATTGCGTAATTATTATGCTTTTGTGTCCACCACGTGAGATTGTTAAGATTATGGTCAACAATGTCGTGCTGGAGTTGAGCCGTCGTTCCGCTGCTGAGCTTGATATGCTCGTCCATCCACAGCTCTTCGCAGATCCCCAGTCCTCTGCGCCACACCCGAAGCAGCCAAATGGGGTAGTAGCCGCCGCGGCGGATCCACTTCTCCATAAAAATGACCCTTCTTTTGACATACAATCCTGAAACATTTTCGGGTACCTGTTGAATGGATGCATTCAATTCCGCGGCAAGTTCCGGCGTAATGTACTCGTCGGCGTCCATCCGCATCAGCCATTGGGTCTGGAAGGGATTATTCCGGATTCCGTGGTTAAACTGAAAGGCATAGGAAACCCAGGGATTCTGTATTACGGTAGCCCCCAACCGCTCAGCGATCGCAACCGTGTCATCGGTGGAGAATGAGTCCACGATGAAGATCTTGTCGGTAATCGGAAGCAGGCTTTGGATGCACCGGCCGATGTGCTTGGATTCGTTGTGTGTTAAAATGATGACAGATAAATCGATCATATCAGGGGAAATACAGAACCGGTTGCCGGTCAACGGTTACTTCTGGCGGTAAATGTAGTCACTTTTTTTGAACCTTCTTGTATTCTTCCAATAACTGGTTGGCAACCACACGTATATCAAAGTTTTCGGTAACCATGTTGTAGGCTCGATTTGCGATAGCCCTTGCATAGTCATCATCTTGTAATATTTTAAGAAGCCCTTCCGCAACGCCGTCGCTGGTGAGCGGGGTGAGGAAAGCCGCTTCGTAGCGTGCAATGTAATCACCAAAACCAACCCGGTCCGAGACAAGCGCCGGCACGCCCGAGGTCATGGCTTCGAGTACCGCAATCGAGAAACCTTCGGAGTAGGAGGGCAGCACAAAAAGATCCGCGTCGGCGAGTGCTTCCTTTTTGATGGTGTCGGTGAGCATACCGACCAGTTTGATCCGATCTGCCAGCTTGTGCTTTTGGATAAATGCTTCGGTTTCGGCCTGGTAGCCGTCGTCCGGTCCTGCGAGTATCAGCATTGCGCCGGGAAGTTGCTGGTGTACCTTGTGGAACGCTGGCAGCAGCAGGTCGAGACCTTTCTTGATGTTCAGCCTTGCCATAAAGAGTACCATCTGCTGATCGGGCCGGATGCCGTGTTTAGCCCGGAACAGCCCTTTTTCAGGTAAATGGGAACGGGTATATTCGTCTAGTTTCATGCCGTTCGGGACGATGACCATGTTTTTGGGCCGGTAACCAAGGTAGCGGATTACGTCTCCTTCCTCGTCCGTATTGTTGATCTGTATAAGATCGGCACGGCCTAGCAACCGTTTCTGGTAAAGCAAAGTGACCAGGTCTTTCTTCCACTTGCTGTGTGCTACGGCCCATTTGTCGAGCAACCCGTGAATGGTGATCACCATCACTGCCTTCGAAGGGATCAGGAATGGGGCAAGACTTCCAAAATGCCAGATTCCGTGCATATGGATAACGTCGTACTGATGGATGTGCTTTTTGAGGTACTGATACATTTCGACCGAGAACTCGCGGTAGAAATTACTGATCGGCGTCGTACGCGCACATTCGATCAGGCGTGCGCCCTGGGGAACGGGATACATTTTCTCGCCTGGCGTCATCGGGCTCAATATATCGACCTCATGGCCTTGTTTGAGCACTTCGGTTGTGTGGTCGTAGATAATGCGCGCCGGGCCGCCGATCGCCCATGTATATGCACAAATATTGAGGATTCGCATGCTTTGAGTCAATGTATAGTTGTGTTTTGCGCCTTTTTGTTTTGATCCAGGTCACGATAGGTTTGCACCATTTTCCGGGCCACCGGACCAGCCGCGAAAGGTGCGATCAGTCGCAAAGATTCCCGTCCCATCGCCGGAATACTATCCGGGTTACGAAGAAAGAACCTGATATGGGTTTCCAGTTGAGTCTGCTCTGCCGGGTCAAATACGAAGCCATTCACGCCGTTTTGCACCAAATCGGCTACGCAGCCGCACTTTTGCGAAACGATAACGGGCATTCCACAGACCATCGCCTCATTGACGACCAGTCCCCAGGGCTCCGATTTGCTGGGTAAAATCAGTACGTCACTCTGGGCCAGCCAGTCGGGCACCTGATACCATGGAAAGCCTCCGGGCATCCCGAAGCTGCCAGCAATGCCCAGGGTTTTGCTCAATGCCTCAAGTGCAGCGCGTTCCGGGCCTTCGCCCACCAGCAAAAGCTTCCATGACGCGCCGCTGTCTTCTTCTGCGGTCACTTTCGCAAAAGCCCGGAGCAGCATATCCAGGTTTTTTTCAGGCGCCAGCCTGCCCACGTATACGAATTGTTTGGAAAACGGGTCCCGTTTCAATGGCCCTATTGCCTGTTTTGCAGCATCATAGCGTGCTCTGACCAGGTTTTCATCGATCACGGCCGCATTGCGCACGGCGATGTGGCCAGGGGCTATTCCAAGACTTTCGAGGTATTGAGCAGAGGTTTTGCCAAAGCAGAAAAAAGCGTGCGCCCGGTTGACGATCATTCTTTTGACCCATTCCCTCCACGCAGAACGATTATGGTCAGCTGCCGAGGACTCCGAGGAGATCACCACTTTGACACCTTTCAGCCGGGCATAGCACATCAGCAACACCTGGGCCCAGTCGAAGTAACCGGTAATGTTGAGAACCGAGGGCTTGTACTGGTCGAATACCCTGAAAAGAGCCTTTCGTCTTTCGGTCAATCCTACCTGATCCAGGCTTCGCTCAAAGAGTACCTGGTAAGGGTAGCTGTACCGCGCGGCATCGTCGGGCTGCATGTCTTTCCGGCTCGCTTCGTACAATGCGATCTGCGCCACCAGCAATTGATCCTGCCCACCCGTTTCTTCAACGGCTTTGTAAATCTCACTGAACAGCTTCGACTTATAATGCGCCCATAATTGGTTGTGAACAATCAGTACGCGCATTAGTGATGGAGGTTTAGGTATTCCTGAAACAACGGATACAAATTGTTGGCCAGAAATGCCTGACCCTGGCTGTTGAAATGGACAACATCCATTTTGCGGTAATTATGCTTGGAAACACCGAATTTGAACTCGTCGATCAGCCTGATATCCTTTTCTCTGGCAAAGGCGATGATCTCCTGCCCCTGGTCGTTGAAATGGCCCAGATCTATTTCCGAAATCTCCGGATGCAGGTATATGAACATCGGAATGCCGTTGGCCCGCGCCATTTCATACAATTGCTCATAGCCTGGGTTGAAGGTTAGTCCGGGTTTGCGGATACCTGCTTCGTTCAGTTTTTCGGCCTTGATAGAGTCTTTAACAGCGGCAATGGCGGCGGGTGTAGCGGCCGTATCGGCTTTTGGTACTGCGGCGGTTTTTGTTTCCTTACTTTTAATGTCCGGCTCGGGTGACAGGAAAATAGTGTCCAGGTAGTAGAAGACAATCCAGCGGTAGCGGTCCCAAAGTTCATAGAGCGCTACTTTATACTGTTTGTTAGGCCAGCCGGGATCCACACCCACAGGGCTTTGCGGGGACATGATGTCGTGTGCATCGTGACTGCTGGTGACCAGGCAAATCAGTTTCGCCTTGAATAACCCGTATTTCTTCAGATATGCCGCAATATTGTCGGGCCCCCAGGAACCGGCGGAGATATTCAGGATACGCACACGTTGGTTGTATTCTTTTTCAAAGCGCTTTTCGAGCAGGGTCGAAGCAATGCTGTCCTGATCCGTAAGACTGCCTCCATTGACCACCGAGTCGCCGATCAGCAGGATCACGATGCTGTCGGTAGGCAGTACTTCTTCATTGCGCATCGAATAACTGTTGGTGCGCAACACCTGACCAAACCGTTTTACATCCTGGTTTGGTGCATATATGTATTCAAAATCAGGATCGGAAACATAAAGCGGTGAATTGCAAAAGCCATATTTTACTCTCAATACTATCTCAGCAATCCCCGCTAGAATGACGATGGCAATTAAAAATCTATAAATAAACTTTAACATCAAATGAGGTTCTTCTGCGTAGAATGTGCCTGCAAATTTAGGATTACTTTTGCCAATTGCGACTTTTTGGCCTTTCGTTAACTAAATATCCGGGGATTTGTGCACCAAACCGCAAATGGATTCCCTTCTATAACATCTCGATCAGCTCGATCCGGTTGCCGAAGGGGTCACGGAAAGAGAAACGATCGCGATCGGGGATCTTGCTTTCATTCTTGTAGGCAATGCCGTGCGTTTCCAGAACAGCCCTGGCAGCTTCCAGGTCATCCACTTCAAATGCAGGATGCCTTTGGGAAAGGTCGTGCACTTCCTCGGCGCGGATATGCAGCTGGATGTCGGCCGCCTGGAACCAGATAGCGCCATTCGGAAGCGGGTATCCCAGATCGGTCAGCTCTTCCAGACCAAGCACGCCACCATAAAAATCCCTGGCTTCCTGCTCTTTACCAGGCGGAATGCAAAGCATAATATGGTCGAGTCGTTTGAATGCGATCTTCATCGTCAGGAGTGATTTATTTAAAAATGGTTTATCTATTTAGCCAATGGCCCTTTACTGACCTCTTCGCCCGCTTTCCAAACAGATTCGATCCTCCTTGTGTTCCGGATGTCGGTCAAAGGATTGGCTCCAAGGACGAGCAGGTCGGCATTTTTACCCTTTTCGAGCGTGCCGGTGTTTTGCTCCGTGCGTAATGCGCGTGCTGCATTGCGTGTGCTCACGGTGACCGCCTGCATAGGTGTGAGGCCTGCTTTTACCATCAGCTCCATTTCGAGATGTTCGGTAAATCCCTGGGTTCGAACCGGGAACGCGCCGGAGTCGGTGCCGAGCGCAACGGTAATGCCGGCATCATGAATTTTTTTAAGATTGGTCATCGCGGTTTTGAAGGCAGCCATATTGCGGGCATAATCCGGCGAGTTCCGAATGCGGTCGGCATATGCTTTGTCCGTAATCATTTCCAGCACCCCGGGTTCAAGGGATGCTTTGAAAAAGGCATCTCCGACCCAATCCGGATTTCCGGCATATGCGAACTGGTATTCGTCTAACGACAATGTTGGGATGTAAACCACATTTTTTTGCTTCATTTTGTCGAGCAGATCCTGGTCCACCTCCTTGTCGCGGATACTATGCGCAATGATGTCGATTCCGGCTTCCGTCAGCTTCCGGGCATCTTCTACATAAAAAAGATGTGCTGCAACGCGGATTCGATGCTTGTGGGCCTCCCGGATGATGGCCTGGTAGATCTCGGGCTTCATTTTGCCGGCATTACCACCATGATCGTCCACCCAGATCTTGACGACGGTCGGTTTCACGGCAGCCAGTTTCTGCATCATTGCGGGAACATCGTCCGGGGTATCCGGCCGCAGCAACAAGTTCATCCACGAGCCCGGATTAGGATCCGGTGTATTGAAACCATAACCGGCGGAATAGAGCCGCGCCCCGGGCAGCAGTCCGGCCTGTGTGGAATCGATGAAGCCATTGAAAATCAGCGGCCGGTCGGTTCCCATGGCGAGTACGGCGGCAACGCCATAATCCTGGTATTTTCTGAGGTGACGAAGGAGGTTTTCACGGGTATAGTTGTCGGCGGAAGAGGTCGTGCCTTTAAGTGTACCCACGTGAGCATGCGCGCAGATGAGCGATGGCATGACGGTCTTGCCTGTCAGGTCGATTTCGCGGGCGCCATTCGCTTTCAGCCCTTTCCCGACGCCGGAAATACGTCCGCCTGAGATGAGAATGTCGGTTTTTTCGAGTGGAGCGGCACCGGTTCCGGTTATGACAGTGGCGTTTTTCAATAGCAGGGTGCCCTTCGGTTGCGCATGGACCGCCCCGCTCCACAGCGAAGCGGCCAGAAGGATCGGCAGGAAAGGATTTTTCATGGGAATCAGGATTTAGGATTCTGTAGGAAATAAAAGTCTGACCATCGCTAAGCAACGCTGCCTGGTATGCATTTTGCCTAATGCGCTCGAACCGTGCCGCAGCGGCGCGTAAAGTAAAACATCAATCATGTAAAATGTGTTAATATGGCTAAATATTCAAAAAAAGCGAGTGAAAAGGTCGGAGAAGCCTTGCATGAGCAAAAGGAAGGGAAATTAAAGTCGGGTTCAGGCGATAAAGTGACTTCCAAAAAGCAGGCGATCGCCATAGGGCTTTCCGAAGCCAGAAAGGAAGGTGCCAAAGTGCCTAAAAAGAAGGCCTGAAGAC
>CBFGMV010000036.1:0-67911 GCA_965649915.1 uncultured Dyadobacter sp. | reverse complement strand
TCGATCTTGCTAAAATAGAATTTATAGTAAAACCCACCAACGACGCCTGGTGCCGCGACCATGGACCTTCTTTTGTTGTAAACACAAAAACCGGTGAAAAAATGATCGTCGACTGAGGACATAATGCCTGGGGCGGCAAATATCCGCCGTATGACGACGATAACCGCACTCCGTTGGCCGTGGCCGAATATCTGAATCTCCCGGTCGTGAACCCGGGGATCATCATGGAAGGCGGCTCTGTGGAATTTAATGGTGCCGGCAGCCTGCTGACCAGTAAATCATGCCTGCTGAACCCGAACCGGAACCCGCATTTGAATCAGGGCCAGATCGAACAGATATTGTGCGACTATTACGGCATCGAGCAAATTTTGTGGGTGGAAGACGGCATTGTAGGCGACGATACCGACGGGCATATCGACGATACCACGCGGTTTGTGAATGAGGATACGATCGTGGCCTGCATTGAAACCGATCGCTCCGACGAGAATTTCGCGGTTTTGAACACCAACCTGCAAATGCTGAAACAAATGCGGCTGGTGAATGGGAAGCAGCCGCACATTATCGAGTTACCCATGCCGAAAGCCGTCATTATCGACGATTTCCGCACGCCGGGTTCCTATGCCAACTTCCTGATTTGCAATGCGGGGGTGATCGTACCGATATTCAACAATCCGCACGATCAGATCGCAATTGATATTCTGGAAAAGGCATTCAATGGCAGGAAAATTATTCCGCTTTTAGCTACCGAGATCATCTGGGGCCAGGGAAGTTTTCATTGCCTGAGCCAGCAGGAACCTTTGGTTTAATATGCCAATGCCGGGAAACTGCAATTCGCGCACTCCCGGCATACTTACTTTGCCTGGCTTTAAAGGATGGGCTGAGATCTGCATTGCTTGAAAAGCTTGTATCGCGTCACTGTCTGATAAACGGAATACCATCCTTTCCAAAGCCGGTATCGACCTTGTAATATTCGCTGTTTACAAAAAGCTTACCCTGGTAGAGGGTCCCTTCCACTTCAACCCGACTATCCTTGCCTTTTTGAAAAGAGAATTTAAGCAAATGCGTGCTCGTTATTTGAACACCTGACACAGTATCCTGCGAAACCTGCCTGGTTGCTTGATGTAAAGGAGTGTCGATACGGGTCATTCGAACTTTTACGCTACGCTCCGACTCTTTCTCCACGATCCATTCATAATTCCTTTCATCGCCCAAATTCGTTAAATATTGCAGTTGGTAGGTTCCCACAAGGAATTGGGTCATATCTTCCGCTACGGGCTCCGTCTTATTGCAACCCACTGTGGCTAAGAGTAGTGTCAATATAAAAATCCGTTTCATAAATCTTTGAAATTGATAGGTGTAACAGATAAAACCCTATTCAGGACTATTGCTTGTCAAACTGGTACCATGCCACATTCGTAGCATCTTCGCCCTGCAATGCAAAGCTATTGACATTCAACTTTTTCGATCCCGCCAACAAGGAAACGGTTACATAGCGGCCGTTTGTGTCGGTGTAGGAGAATTGGAGCCTTTTCTCATCCGTGATATCGATTTCCGCTGCATGGTTGCGGCTGGTCGTTTCCGATCCATTCCCCCTGACGATCACTTTCGTCATATCGAAATCCAGCAAATTGGCCGAACGCCGGGTTACCACCCACGTATATTTCGAAACAAAACCGAGTGGTGACGCAATAGCATATTTGTAGGTCCCTGTAAAATTTCCCGCAGCATCTCCACTGACGGGATCGCTGTGGGAACATCCGGCAAAAAACAATACGGTTAAGGCGAGGAATACGTTTTTCATAGCATCTGATTCGTTAGTATGTAACTGACACTAATACGTAAGTAACTCAAATTAAATTATTCAGCATCCGCTAAATTTTCCCAATCCGTGCGCTCGTGCAGGAATACATTATAATCTACAAAACCGTGAATGCCGTCCACCCAGCCCTTTTCGCTATGCTGCAGAAAAGTACGTGTGCATCGGACGCGAGGTCGTTCAGGTGTGTACGCGAGTAACCTGCGAGCCAGAGTGGATATTCGTCGAAATTACCGGCAATGTATTTTTTGTAATAATGCTCATTGACGTAAATAATAGGCTTTACACCATAGTGGGATTCGATGAGCGTAAGCCAGTTTCGAACGCCTTTGATAATGATGTCGTCCGGCTTGCCGCCATTTACTTCCAGATCGAGCACGGGCGGTAAATCTCCCGCCTCCATTCTGACCTGACCGATAAAGTTGTCCACCTGGCGATCAGACATCACACGGGGATTGTAAAAATGGTAAGCGCCCCGCTTCATCCCTACTCTTTTGGCCTCATTCCAGTTCCGCTTGAACTGCCTGTCCAGATGCGTCGCTCCTTCAGTAGCTTTGATGTAGACGAAATCAATACTCACGTTTTCGGAGCGGGCACTTTTCAGTTTGTCCCAGTTGATTTTCGCATTGTGATGCGAAACGTCTATTCCATGCACGGCATAGCGCAGCGGCAGCTTGATCCCGAACTTACTGATGAACTCCCATTGGTTTTCGTCGGTCCGGTCACTCCACCAGATCAGCCCACCGATTACCGCCACAACAGCCGCGATCATGGCCCAACCCTTCGGAGGCAGCGGTTTTAAATAACTTATTTTACTTCCCGAGGAGCGGGTTTTCTTTTTTGCCATACCCCGCAAAATTACGAAAGAACATTATTCCCGGCATACAGCCATTCATTTTACATAACTACCACTCATGTACTTTGCATTACATAGTACCTGACATTGCACATATATTTGAATCAACAAAACGGAATTATTAGCCATCTTTTAAAGAACATAGCCATGAAACCTTCAATTAAAACAATCGCAATGACAATGGTAATCGCTGCTACCGTAGCTTTCAACTCTTTCGCAGACGAAAAAGAAAGCAAAAAAGCAGCTGCGTTCGGAACCGGCATTTTCGCTTCCAACAGCGGTAAAATCCACGTCGCGGTGGACAAGTACACCAATGACAAAGCGATCGTGTTGATTACCGACCGCAAAGGTGATACATTCTACCGCGAGGTAATCAGCCGCGACACCGACAAGTTCAGAAAAGCTTTCGATGTGAAAGAATTGCCTGCCGGAAACTACACCATCGAGGTGTCGGCAAACGGCCAGAAAACCGAAAAGCATTTCGAAGTAAGCGAAGCCCGCACCGAACGCCAGATTTCCATTAAGTAACCTGCCCACCTGTAACAGAACAGCCAGATCGGAAACCGGTCTGGCTGTTCTGTTTTTGGGATTCAAACGGGTCAGATCACTACGTTAACGATCCGCTTCGGCACCACGATCACCTTCTTCGCAGGTTTGCCTTCCATCCATTTCTGTACCGTTTCATCAGCCAGGACTTCCTTTTCGATGTCGGCGGCAGGTGTATCGAGCGGGAATGTCAGCGAAGCACGCACTTTCCCGTTGATCTGCACCGGGTATTCGAAGACAGAATCCAGGATATATTGCGGCTCGAATGTCGGGAACGACGCCTTGGACACCGTGCCTTTTTCCTTACCTAATGCGTCCCAAAGCTCTTCCGAAATGTGCGGCGCGTACGGCGACAGCAGGACTACCAGTTGTTCCAGCACTTCCCTGCTCTGACATTTGAGTCCGCCCAATTCATTAACACAAACCATGAATGCACTCACAGCCGTGTTGAATGAGAAGTTTTCAATATCCTCACCGATCTTTTTAATCGTTTTGTGCAGGATTTTCAACTCTTCCGGTTTCGCGGCGACGTCTTTTACCTGCCATTGCCCGGTTTCGGTATAAAACAGGCGCCACAGCTTGCGAATGAAGCGGTAGGTTCCGTCGATACCATTCGTATTCCAAGGCTTGGCCTGGTCCAGCGGCCCGAGGAACATCTCGTACAACCGTAAAGTATCAGCACCATACCGCTCCACGATGTCATCGGGGTTGACGACGTTGAACTTGGATTTGGACATTTTTTCCACTTCCACACCGCAGATATATTTTCCATCTTCGAGGATGAATGTTGCATTCTCTCCTGCGATATCCCGGCGCGTCGCTTTGAACTTCTCCACCTCCAGCACGTCGTTTTCTACGATATTGACGTCGACATGCAGTGCAGAGACTTCATATTCCGATTTTAATCCGGCACTCACAAATACCGGTTTGCTGTAATCTTCGCCTTTCACCCGATACACGAAATTGCTCCGTCCCTGGATCATTCCCTGGTTGATGAGTTTCTTGAAAGGTTCCTCCTCCGGCACAAAGCCGCGGTCTTTCATAAACTTGTTCCAAAAACGGCTGTACAGCAAGTGGCCCGTTGCGTGTTCGGTGCCTCCGATGTACAAATCCACATCTTTCCAATAGCTGATCGCTTCCTTGGATGCAAATTCAGTCTCATTTTGGGGATCCATATAGCGGTACCAGTACCAGCTGCTACCCGCCCAGCCCGGCATTGTGCTGAGTTCGTAACCATTGCCCGATCCGTGCGCCCAGTCCTGTGCGCGCCCCAGCGGTGGCTCACCGTTTTCTGTCGGCAGGTATTTATCCACTTCCGGCAAGTTCAAAGGCAATTCGTTCAAATCCAGCAAATAGGGTACCGGCTGGCCCTGGCTGTCATTTTTGTAATAAACAGGCACCGGCTCGCCCCAGTACCGCTGACGGCTGAAAACCGCGTCGCGAAGACGATAGTTGATTTTCCCTTTCCCTATTCCCTTCTCTTCAAGCCAATCGATCAGGACGCTCGTCGCTTCTTTGTAAGTCAGTCCGTCGATGATCCCGGAATTGATATATTTCCCCTCCTTGGTAGCATCAGCCTGCGTATCAACGTCCTTCTGCGCGTCCAGTATCGGGATAATGGGTAATTTGAAATGTGTGGCAAAATTCCAGTCGCGCTGGTCACCGGATGGTACTGCCATCACCGCACCGGTTCCATATCCTGCCAACACATAATCGGCAATGTAAACCGGCACCTTCTCGCCATTGAACGGATTGATCACGTATGCGCCTGTGAATGCACCGGAAACGGTTTTCACGTCCGACATCCGGTCCCGCTCCGACTTCTTCTGCGTCATCGCAATGTACGCATCGATTTCCGCACGCTGTTCCGGGGTTGTGATCACGTCTACCAGCTCATGTTCTGGCGCGATTACCATGAAAGTAACACCGTAAATCGTATCGACCCGGGTCGTAAATACCTCGATATTAGCGTCGACACCCTGAACGTCGAACTTCACCAACGCCCCCACAGACCGGCCGATCCAGTTGCGTTGCTGCTCTTTCAGCGATTCGGTCCAGTCTACGGTGTCCAAACCATCGATCAGACGCTGCGCGTAAGCGGTAATGCGCATCATCCACTGACGCATCAGTTTCTGGATTACAGGAAAACCGCCGCGTTCCGAAACACCATCTTTCACCTCGTCGTTCGACAGTACCGAACCTAATCCCGGGCACCAGTTCACAGTGGCGTCCGCCACATAGGTCAGGCGGTATTTCAAGGTCATTTTATATTGAACTTCCTCGGACCACGCATTCCACTCTTCGGCGGTAAATACAGGCGTATCCTCGTCGTGGGGGGCATTTACTTTTGCATTGCCTTCCTGGCTGAACTTCGCGGTCAGCGTTCCGATATGTTCTGCCTGATCCGTGTCATTGTTGTACCAGCTATTGAACAGTTCGGCGAAAATCCATTGGGTCCATTTGTAGTAGCCCGGATCCGAAGTTCTCACTTCACGGTCCCAGTCGTAGCTCAAACCGAGGTTTTTCAACTGTTCAATATAGCGGGCGATGTTCTGCTCGGTGGTGATGGCAGGATGCTGTCCGGTCTGGATCGCATATTGCTCCGCCGGCAATCCGAAGCTATCGAAGCCCATCGGATGCAGCACATTAAACCCTTTGAGCCTTTTGTAGCGGGAATAGATATCCGAGGCGATGTACCCCAGCGGGTGCCCTACATGCAGCCCCGCGCCCGACGGATAAGGAAACATGTCCAACACATAATATTTGGGCAACTCCGACGTGTTCGACACGCTGAACGTGCCATTGTTTTGCCAGTAGTCCTGCCACTTTTTTTCTATTTCCCGATGACTGTACTCACTCATATCCTGTTAGTTGTTATGCTTTCCTCCGGGTGACTGGTGTGTATATTTTACTCAGAGTCCTGATTATCAGAAGATAAAGCTTTTGTTTGTTTTCTATTCTCTCAAATAATCCGCAAAAATAGCGTTTTTTGATCGGATTAAGGTCCTTCGTTCCATTATTACGCAGCCACGGCGTATTGCCGTCGTGTCGAATTGAATTTCGCAGGGAATACAGGGGAAAATCAAGCATGAGAGGTGCGAAAAGTGTTTGCATTAGGGCGCGTCGCGAGCGCATTGAAATGCATTTCGCGAAGAATACAGCGGGATGTAAAGCGCCAGCGGCGCGGAACATTTGTAAAAGGCTGGCATTCGTGTATTGAAAGTGCCGCCAGGCACGGAACATTCTGGGCATCGTCACGCAATACAACGCCGGTCAGGCATGCAACCATAAATTGAACGCAGGAGGCTCCTACTGAGCCCACACCACGGTATTCTGATCTGGATTGCTATAAACAGGATGCCCCTCCCGGGCTTTCACGCCCTCATTTGATGGAATTGAAACACCACTCCGGAGGATGCCTGCCAAACACGCCGCGAAATCTTTGTGAACGGCACCGTTTTTTTATTCTAATGAATGCTGAATACAGGGCTATTTCTACTTTTGTGTTTCAATCGTTAAATTGCCTGTAAGCAAAATCGAACAAGATCAGGCTAATATACCCCAAGCATAGTGGCTATCAATCAAGACAATGTAAGGCTGGTTTTCGGACTCAAACTCAAACAGCTCCGGCTCGACAAGGGAATGTCGCTCAGCGATCTTTCCCAAAAATCGGGGTTGTCGATTTCCTATATCAATGAAATTGAAAAAGGAAAAAAATATCCCAAATCCGACAAGATCCTTGCATTGGCCGGCGCTATCGACGTTGATTACGACACACTGGTTTCACTGAAACTCAGCAAACGGCTCGAACCGATTTCAGACCTCCTCAGTTCCAACGTGCTGACGGAACTGCCGCTGGAACTGTTCGGGATAGACCCGGCCAACCTGCTTGAAATCCTTTCCGACGCGCCTACCAAGATCAGTGCATTCGTGGGCACACTCATCGAGATCGCACGGAATTACAATATGTCGATCGAAAAATTCTATTTTTCGGCGCTTCGGACCTATCAGGAAATGCACGATAATTATTTCGAGGACATTGAACTCGAGGCGGAGCGCTTCCTCGGCGAGCATCAGGTAGACGCTGCACGGCTTCTCGACGAAGCGTCACTCGAAGGCATTCTGAAAAACCACTACCAATACAGCATCGAGCTGATCAATGAGCGCAATAACCCCGAATTCGCCACGGTCAGGTCGCTTACCATCAGTAATTCGGGCGGCACGCGGCTGCTGATCAATGCGCATTTATCGTCGGTGCAGCGGGCGTTCATCTATGGCCGCGAGATCGGCTATCTGTATCTGAACCTGAAAAACCGGCTGCATACTACGGCGCTGGTGGAAGCCGAGTCGTTCGAGCAGTTGCTGAACAATTTCAAGGCTTCGTACTTTTCGAGCGCTATCATCATCAAGCGAAGCCTGCTGGTGCCCGCCATTGGTGATTTTTTTGCACAAAAAACCTGGCAACCGCAAAAACTCATCCAGTTGATCCACGATTTCAACACCACACCGGAATCATTCTGCTACCGGTTGAGCAATGTGCTGCCACGGTATTTCGGCATTAACCAGATCTTCTTTTCCCGGTTCAACAACTTCGTAGGCCAGAATCTGTTCCATATGACGAAGGAAATGCACATATCCAGGAAGCATTATCCCCACACCGTTCGGGATGAGCATTATTGCCGGAGATGGGTGGCACTCACGATCCTGAACGACCTGGGGGACATGATCCTGGCCAAGCAACAACCCGGCATTCTCTGCAAGGCCCAAAAATCGACCTACATCGATACCCAGGATCAGTACCTGGTCGTCAGTTTTGCCCAGCCCATGTCCCCTACTCCCAACCTGAACGTCAGTGTGTCCATGGGCATCTATCTCGACGAGCAGACGCGCGAGAAGCTTGCTTTTCTGAACGATCCCGCGCTGACTTCCCGCGAGGTCAACCAAACCTGCGAGCGGTGTTCTTTGTTCGATTGCCGCGAACGCATCGCGGCTCCGGTGATTCTTCAGAAACGGCACAAAAACGAAGAATTGAGAAAAGCACTCAGGAGAATGATCAACTAACCATTCTTATGTATTCAGAAACGAAGACAGAGGAAACCCGGGAAATTTTGAACCTTCCATGGGGGTTTCCTGTATCAAGGATGTCTGATAAGTAACCCGCCGGTTTCCATTAAAAAATTCTTAGAAATAGCGCGGTCAAATTGTACATTTCTCTTCTCAATTATCTTTGTTCACTATTTGAATGAATTGCTATGCCCGGCACTTATGATTTTGAGGATCTCCTTTTAAAACTGTCGACACCGTTTTATATATGCCTGATCGGCCTCGAGATTTTTTTGACACACATTGCACCGCGTGACGCAGTAGCCGGGCGTCCGACCTACTCTCTCCGGGATACCGTCATGAATGCGGTGCTTATGCTATTGAATGGCGGGATCGATCTGCTTTTTCGTGCAGCTTATGTGGGTGTGCTGATCTGGTTTTATAACTTCTCCTTCATTGAGCCTATCGCTAATCCTTACCTCTACTGGTTTGTGTTATTCCTGGCCGAGGACCTGGCTTTCTACACCCTGCATTATGTCGACCATCACTGCCGTCTGTTTTGGGCGGTGCATGTTACACACCATTCCTCTGAGCATTTCAACCTGACTACCGGCTTCCGGTCATCGGTTTTCCAGCCACTCTACCGGTTTGTGTACTTCATACCGCTCGCACTGGTAGGCTTCAATCCGGCGGACATCATTGTCATGTACTCCATTACCCAGATTTACGGCATTATCGTTCATACCGAATATGTAGGCAAACTGGGCTGGCTCGAATACATTTTCGTAACACCATCACATCATCGTGTACACCACGCGAGCAATGTGCAATATCTGGATAAAAACATGGGTATGTGCCTGATTGTCTGGGACCGCATTTTCGGAACTTTTCAGGAAGAGCTCCCGGCCGTTCCTCCTCACTACGGCCTCACCAAACCCATGGAGCAGAATGCCCTGGCTCAAACGGTATTTCATGAATGGAAAGCGATCGGTGAAGATTTCAGGCAACCGGTCAATTTCAGGACAAAGCTCAGATATCTTTTCAAAGCACCCGGGTGGTCACCCGACGGGTCCCGCGAAACGAGCAAGGACTTGCAGCGGAAGCTGGCAAATGTTACTTCGGCCGTCGGCCATCAGCCATCGAATGATTTAGAAAACAAATTTGAAAGCCGACGGCCGAAAGCCGAAAGCCGAAGTGTTATTTAAACGCCTGCACACCCGTAATCTCCGCTCCCAAAATCAGGAGGTGAATGTCATGTGTCCCCTCATACGTAATGACGGATTCCAGATTCATCATGTGCCGCATGATGGGGTATTCACCGGTAATGCCCATTGCCCCCAGGATCTGCCTCGCTTCCCGGGCCACATTCAGCGCCATTTCGACGTTATTCCGCTTAGCCATCGAAATCTGCACGGTCGTAGCCTCACCAGCGTCCATGAGAGTCCCCAGGCGCCAGGCAAGTAATTGGGCCTTTGTGATTTCCGTCAGCATTTCGGCCAGTTTTTTTTGCGTCAGCTGAAAGGCCGCGATCGGTTTATCGAACTGGATGCGCTCCATTGCATACTTCACAGCCGTTTCATAGCAATCCATTGCTGCACCCACAGCGCCCCAGGCAATACCGTACCGAGCCTTATCGAGGCATTGCAGGGCGGTTTTGAGCCCGGTGGCACCGGGGAGAATATTAGCCTCCGGGATGAACACTTCATCAAATACGAGCTCGCCCGTCGCGCTTGCACGCAATGACCATTTGTTGTGAATTTCGGGCGTAGAGAATCCCTTCATGCCGCGCTCCACGATCAGGCCCTGAACACGGCCTTCCATTTTCGCCCACACGACGGCCAGGTCTGCGAATGGCGCATTAGAGATCCACATTTTAGATCCATTAAGCAGGTATCCGCCCTCAGTCTTCACGATGCGGGTCTGCATCCCGCCCGGATTCGAACCATGATCGGGCTCGGTAAGGCCGAAGCATCCCAGCCACTCACCTGTTGCCAGTTTGGGAAGATATTTCTGCTTCTGCTCCTCCGAGCCGTAAGCACCAATGGGCCACATGACCAATGAACTTTGCACCGAAATAGTCGACCGCATTCCCGAATCTCCTTTCTCGATCTCCTGGCACATGAGGCCATAACTGATGTAATCCAGTCCACCACCGCCATATTCCTGCGGGATGGTGGGTCCGAAGACACCTAGTTCTCCGAATTTGGGGATTAAATGCAGCGGGAATTCCGCTTTTTGGGCGTACTCCTCGATAATGGGTTTGATTTCCCGGTCAGAAAACTCGCGCACCGCCTGCTGAATGAGGCGCTGCTCTTCGGTCAAAAGGTCGGAGATGTTGAAAAAGTCGGTTTGAGTCATTGCGGAATCAGGCGTACATCAGTTTGCCTTTGGCTTCGAGAATTTCTCTTCTCAGCTCTTTTGCGATAGCAATCCATTTATCAATTACTTGCCGGGCATTCGCCAACGCTTCATTTCGGATTGCACCATCAGCCATGCATCCCGGCAGCTCTGGCACTTCGACAATAAAAGATTGATCCTCTTCGCTCCAATACATGATCAATTCGTACTTACCGTTCATAGTTGAATAGTTTGTATTTGAGTATAATTGTCCTGACCTGCTTAACCTGGGAAGGTTTTGCCTTACTGCCAAGTGGTTGAATATTTACAATCTCCGAAATATTCTCCTTATAAAAAATTCTATGGCTACCGGCTCCCATTTTCTCATTAAACCCGAGATTCTCCAGGATCAGCCGCAGTTCTTCGAAACTGAATTGTTATCAGAAAAACCCAACAGCAATTTCATGACCAGTTTTTCAAATCTACCCATTCCCTGGTGTGTTAAGTTTTAGTTTCAATCAAACCCCAAACAGCTTCTTCAAATAAACCAAATCCTCCTTATGTGCCTGAACGCCGTCCATTGTTTTCGGCGATGTTTTTTCGAGACATTGTTCTAAAACCAAATGCGGCTTTATGCCCAGACTGTCCAGCATTTGGACCAACCGCGGATAATCGATATCGCCCTCAGTGAATGTCTCTTGCCAGATTCCGCCTTTCGATTGGCGCAAATGCAGCTCGGTAATGCGTTTCCCGTACAGCTTCACAATGTCAAAAAGTGCAACCTGCGAATTACCCGAGCCGCGATAAACCCAATGCACGTCCAGGCAGAGCGACACATGCTTTGGATCGGTTGCCAGCAGCATGTGGTGGAACTCCCGTGCTGCCGCGCGCAACTCCACATCGTGCGTATGGTAGGCGAGCGTCATACCCCGTTTTTGGAGTTCTGCCCCGAGCTTATCCAGGTTTCTGGCCTGCTCTGCCAGTTCCACGTCGGATTTATTTTTATCGCTGCCCCATTGAATAGGATTTGGATTGGTAACAATGATTTTTGTTCCCGCGGGTCGCAGCGCGTCCGCAATGGCCAGTACCGACCCGATCGACTTCCCGGCTTCCCCAGCCGTATGCAGCGACGTGTTCACATACACAGACGGCATCACCAGGCCATGCTTTTTCAGAACCGGCAGCCATTTCGGCACCTCATCCGCCTGATTGAATGCAGGCTCATAGGCTTTAATACCTGTGGAGGCAAATTCAGCCAGGCAGGCGTCGGGGTCTTTTCCCCATTCCTTTCCGTCCCGGGCATAAAAAGTAATCCAGGAGTACTGATTGCAGGAAACGGGAAAGGGAGCCTGATCGCTTTGTGCCAAAGCGGTTCCCGACAAGGCAGCAGTGCCGGCTGTGGCTGCCAGCGAGCTGATAAACTGACGACGATTTATAGACATGACCGGATTCGATAGTGAAATGTATATATAAAAGGTCATCAAACCGGAATGCTACCGTTCCGGTTTGAACGACCAGGAAAGTCTCCGTACCTTTGCTGCATTGAAGGATAAATCCCTTTCCAGGCATGCAACATACGCTTCAACTAACACTAGCGCCCGAAATCGCGCTGGACGACGAAAATTTCCGTCGTTTTGTAATTCAAAAACTACGCCTCCGCAGCGGCGATGAGCCGTTTATCCGCAAGACACGCCAGTCTATCGACGCACGCAGCCGACAGGTGAAGATCAATGTCCAGGCCGAAGTTTATATCGGAGAAAACCCACCGGCACTGATAGGCGCTCCGATCACATACCCCGACGTCAGTAACAGGCCACAGGCATTGATCATCGGATGCGGACCGGCAGGAATGTTCGCCGCGTTACGATTGATCGAGCTGGGCATTAAACCGGTACTATTCGAGCGTGGGAAAGATGTCCGCACGCGGCGGCGCGACCTGGCGGCCATTAACAAGGACCATATCGTCAATCCCGAATCCAACTATTGCTTCGGTGAAGGCGGAGCCGGCACGTACTCGGACGGAAAGCTTTACACCCGCTCCAACAAACGGGGAGATATCCGTCGGGTACTCGAAATTTTCGTGGCCCATGGAGCCAGTGAACAGATCCTGATCGATACCCATCCCCATATCGGGACGAATAAACTACCGGTAGTCGTTTCGGAAATGCGGGAAAGCATACTCAAATCCGGAGGCGAGATACATTTCGACACCAAAGTTACGGACCTCATCATCGCGGAGCAGCGGATCAGGGGAGTCGTCACGGACGATGCGAAAGAGCACATCGGGATCGGCGTCATTCTGGCCACGGGCCATTCTGCCCGCGATATCTACGAAATGCTTCATGCCAGAAACATCCTGATAGCGCATAAATCCTTCGCAATGGGCGTACGCATTGAGCACCCTCAGAATACCATTGACAAAATACAGTATCACTGCGACGTCGACCGCGGCCCTTATCTGCCGGCGGCTTCTTACAGCCTGGTAACCCAAACCCGTTATAAAGGCGTGCAGCGCGGTGTATTTTCGTTTTGCATGTGCCCTGGTGGCTTCATCGTGCCGGCAGCTACGGCTTCGGGTGAGGTTGTGGTGAATGGGATGTCGCCGTCCCGCAGGGACTCGCCCTATGCCAACTCCGGAATGGTTGTTGCGATCGAAGAGGCGGATCTGGCTCCTTACAAAGACTATGGCCCCATGGCCGGCCTGCAACTGCAACGCGAACTGGAACAGGCAGCATGCCGACTGGCAGGCGCTACGCAAACCGCCCCGGCCCAGCTCGCCACCGATTTTGTTAAAAACAGGGTCTCGAACGAGCTGCGCGACACGTCCTACCAGCCCGGCCTTCAATCCGTGGATCTCTATGAAGTGCTCCCCGACCACATAGCGTTTCCATTGCGGGATGCTTTGACTGATTTTGGTAAAAAAATGCGGGGCTACCTGTCCCCTGACGCTCAGCTTATCGGTGTGGAAAGCAGGACCTCTTCTCCCGTCAGAATCCCGCGGGACAGGGAAAGCTGCGAACACCCGGAAGTGCGGGGACTCTTCCCCTGCGGAGAAGGAGCCGGCTATGCGGGAGGCATTATGTCCGCAGCAATGGACGGGGAGCGCTGCGCTGAACAGCTGGCCAAACTATATGTCACCGCTTAACAACATGGTTAATGGATGCACGGATTTGTTATATTTGCGTACATTGGCCATCACACTATTCATTCACACTATGCCAGAAATATTCAGGATGTTTGGTATGAAGTTTTTCTTTTATAGCCTGAATCCAGATCCTACTACTTTAAAAACCACATTCCGCCTCACATGGCCGCCCTGGGACCGTTTTTTGAATTTACTTCCAGACTGAAACAAAAACTCCGGTTCCCGCTTCCCGGCGAAACGGCCCACCAGGCGATGATGGCGTCCAGCAAGCTCAGGCTGACCTTCAAACCTAATGCGCGGACCCGTAAGAGCGCCGTTCTCATCCTGTTTTACCCTCACCAGAATGACATTTACTTCCCGTTGATCCTGCGACCGGCATACGACGGCGTGCATAGCGGGCAGGTTGCATTCCCCGGCGGTCGCTATGAGCTCAGTGACGAGAATCTCATCCGTACGGCTCTTCGCGAGGCACAGGAGGAAATAGGGCTACGACTGACCGATGTGGAAATACTGGGTGCACTGACGGAGCTCTTTATCCCTGCCAGTAATTTTTATGTGCTGCCTGTGGTCGCCGTGATGCCCTACCGGCCCGGGTTTTATCCGGATCCGAGGGAAGTGGAAGACATTTTCGAGATCCGGCTGGAAGAAATTTCCGATGTGAACATCATTGGGTCCAGTGATATTCAAGTCCGTGGCGAACAGGTTCATGCTCCGCACTACATGGTGCAAGGCTACAAGATCTGGGGCGCGACTGCGATGATGATCAGTGAACTGCTGGCGGTCCTCAATACGCCCGACTACTCCCCCGAAAACTGAGTTTTATAGCTTTATTTGCTATATTAGCAGTTAATTCAACCTAATCTTCCGGTAAACTTCACCCTGTTTTGTTCTTTTGGAATGAGCCAGTCCCTCAGTGAAGACCGGCAAGCCTGGATAGCTGACAAATTTACTGAGTACTTAAAACCTGGTTCCTCCTGCATTTATGGACGAAAACGGAGCTGCGCCCGACGTAGAAGATAGCGGATTACATGACAAACTGCCCATTTCGGGCCTCTATGAAAACTGGTTTCTCGATTATGCCTCTTACGTAATTCTGGAGCGTGCCGTTCCAGCCATTGAGGACGGCCTGAAACCGGTTCAGCGACGCATTATGCACGCGCTGAACGAAATGGACGACGGTCGTTTCAATAAGGTGGCGAATGTCGTAGGTTCTTCCATGCAGTATCACCCGCATGGGGATGCTTCCATTTATGACGCGATTGTCAACATCGGGCAAAAAGAGCTGCTTTTTGACACGCAGGGTAACTGGGGCGACATTCGCACCGGCGATGGTGCGGCGGCGGCCCGTTACATCGAGGTCAGGCTTTCCCGGTTCGCCAAGGAAATTGTCTTCAATGACGACACCACCGAATGGCAGCTCTCCTATGACGGCAGAAAGCGGGAGCCGGTAACGCTCCCGGTCAAATTCCCCATTCTGCTCTCCCTCGGTGTGGAAGGCATTGCCGTGGGGCTGTCCACCAAAATCCTCCCGCACAATTTCTGCGAATTGATAGAGGCATCCGTCAATATCCTGCAAGGCAAGGAAGTGATCATTTATCCCGACTTCCTGACCGGCGGGCAGGTCGACATTTCGAACTACAACGACGGTCATCGGGGTGGAAAAGTACGGGTTCGCGCCAAAATCGAGGAGGAGGACAAAAAGATGCTGGTGATCCGGGACATTCCGTTTGGCACCACTACTACATCGCTGATCGATTCCATTATCAAGGCCAACGATGCGGGCAAGATCAAGATCAAAAAGGTGGTGGATAATACCGCCGCCGATGTTGAAATACAGGTTCACCTGGCGCCCGGTGTTTCGCCGGACATCACCATGGACGCACTTTACGCATTCACCGAATGCGAAGTATCCATCTCACCCAATGCATGTATCATCATCGGTGATAAGCCTCATTTCGTGGGCGTCACCGAAATTTTAAAATATAATACCCAGCAAACCGTCCACCTGTTACAGCGCGAACTGGAAATTAAAAGGCTCGCATTGCTGGAAAAGATCCTGTACGGCTCTCTTGAAAAAATCTTCATCGAAAACCGCATTTACCGCGATATCGAAGAATGCGAAACGTTTGAAGCGGTCATCAGGACGATCGACAATGGGTTGGAGCCTTACAAACCGCAGTTTTACCGCGAGATCAACGACGACGATATCGTTGCGCTAACCGAGATCAGGATCAAGCGGATCTCGAAATACGACGGTTTCAAGGCCGACGAGCAGATGCGTAAATGGGAAGAGGATCTGGCAGAAACCGAAGACAACCTGGCGCATATCACCCGCTTCGCAATCGACTATTTCAGGGACCTGCTCAAAAAATACGGAAAAGGACGCGGCAGAAGAACTGAAATCCGCGCATTTAACCAGATCTCCGCGAATATCGTAGCCGCGAATAACCAGAAACTTTATGTCAACCGTGCGGAAGGCTTTGTAGGCTATGGCCTTAAAAAGGACGAGTACGTGATGGACTGCTCCGATATCGACGACATCATTGTATTCAGGGGTGACGGGCGTTGCCTGGTAACCAAAGTCCAGGATAAGGTGTTTGTAGGCAAAGACATCATCCATTGCGCGGTGTTCGTCAAAAATGACGAGCGGCAGGTCTACAATCTGGTATACGTGGATGGAAAAACCGGCGTTTCCTACGCGAAACGCTTCCAGGTGACGGCGGTGACACGTGACCGCGAGTACGATCTGACCCAGGGAACTCCGAAATCGAAAATCACCTATTTTACACCTAACGAAAATGGTGAAGCAGAGATCATCACCGTCAGCCTTACTGCCCAAAGCAAAGCCAAGGTCAAGCAGTTTGACTACAATTTTGCAGATCTCCTGATCAAGAACCGCAGCGCCATGGGTAACATTCTGACCAAATACCCGGTCAGGAAAATCACCTTGAAACAGGCCGGCCGTTCCACGCTGGGTGGAGTGGACATGTGGTTCGATCCGATCATCGGTCGTCTCAACCGGGATGAGCGAGGGGAATATCTGGGTAATTTCGGCCCGACGGATAACATTGTGGTGGTTTACAAGGACGGCTCCTATGAGTTGACCAATTTTGACATGACTAATCACTATGAGCCGCACGAGGTACTGCTCGTAAAAAAATTCGACCCCAAACTTCCGATCACAGCCATTTACCTTGATGGTGGCCAAAAACAGCATTTCATCAAACGTTTCAATATCGAGACTTCGTCCCTCGACAAGAAATTCCTCTTTATCAGTGATGCTAAAAACAGCAAACTGATCCTGGCCAGCACCGACATCCGCCCCCGTTTGGAAATTGTCTATCCGAAAACAGCACAGAAAGATCAGACCACAGAAGCATACGTGGTAGAAGAAATGGTGGATATCCGGGGATGGCGTGCACAGGGAAATAAGATCCCTAACGACAAATTCAAGGAAATCCGCTGGCTTGAACCACTTCCGGTAGCCATTGAAGAGCCTGCGGCGGTGGAAGCGGCAGACGATATGCCCGACGAAGAAAGCGGGAACGAAGAAACTCAGGAGAGTCCGGCGAATGCTTTGACCGAAAATACTGTTACTCCGGTTGAAGACGAAGAGACCACGCCGGGTGAAAATGCTCAGGAAGATCCAGGCGGTGGCGCGGAAGAGGAGCCAAAGTCTAAAAAAGAGAGCAAAAAAGGACCTGATTCCTCCAAGAGTCAACTCGGCTTGTTCGAATAGGACTGCAGCAGCCCGCACCACTCTGACAATCAGCAACACAAAGGCCCATTGATTGCGTACAGTTCATCATAACAATGATCGACATGTACGCAATCCGGCAAAATTTCCAGGAGTTGAAGGTTCACATGGCAACCCGTGTACAGGTGAAAAAATTGATCAAAATCATCCTAGCCCTCTTATTTGCCTGCATGGTTTTCATCTTGCTTTGCAATTTCTGGGTGGTTTACTGTACACGGCAGTATAATTATTTCTCCATCGAAAGCCTCCCGCCCAATGACGTCGCCCTGGTGCTCGGCACGAGTAAAAAATCTGAAAAGGGCAAGGAAAATCTTTTTTTCAAATACCGGATGGAGGCGACCGCGCGGCTGTTCAAAGAGGGGAAGATCAAGTACATTATCCTGAGCGGCAACAACGATTCGCAGTACTACAACGAGCCGCTGGACATGCAGCGCGCACTCCTGAACCTGGGTATCCCCGAAAACGTCATGACGCTCGACTATGCCGGTTTCCGCACATTCGATTCGATCGTCCGCTGCAAGGAGGTCTTCAATCAGGACAATTTCACCATCATTTCGCAGAATTTCCACAATGCAAGGGCATTGTACATTGCCCACAATGAGGGTATCAATGCCATTTCCTTCGCTGCACAGGACGTACCGGACGGCTACTCTTTCCGCACGCTCATACGCGAGTACCTCGCGCGCCCCAAAGCTGTGCTCGATGTCCATATCCTGCGCCCGGCCGCGGACGTGACTTCCAATATCCAGATCGGGAAAAATGAGCGGGACGAATGAGGGCTTTCCTGAACATCTTTACCAGCGTACTTTTCGTCGCCGCTATATGCACGAATAGCTTTTCGCAAAACACGTATACCATCAAAGGCAAGGTTACCGACGCCACTACCGGTGACCCCATTCCCTTCGCGAACATAGCCATTCAGTCCCAACTCGCAGGTACCACCACGAACTTCGATGGCGTTTACGAGCTCACATTCTCACCTCCTGCCGACTCTTTGCTTGTCACCTATGTCGGCTATACGACCAAAAGCAAGGCCATAGTCCCGAATCTGCGCGAACAGATCATCGATATTCAGCTCTCACCCGGTACCCAGCAGTTGCGGGAAGTCAAAATCCTGGCCGGAGAAAATCCCGCCTATGCCATCATCCGCAAGGTCGTCGCCAATCGAAAGCGAAACAATCCTGATGAGCTCAGTGCCTATGAATACCAGAGCTACAATAAAATTCAGATCGATATCAATAATCTTTCGGAAAAGTTCAGAAGCAGGAAGCCCGTAAAGAAAATGACCCATATCGTGGAACGGTTTGACGCGGCGAAGGGTGAAAACGGGGAGACGATCATTCCGATCTTCATTTCGGAATCGGTATCCGATGTTTTTTACCGGCAGGATCCCAAAAAGAAAAAGGAGGTCATCAACAAGACAAAGGTGTCGGGTGTGGGCCTGACGGACGGCAGTGTGGTGTCGCAGCTAATTGGTTCCACATTTCAGCAGTACAATTTTTACAATAACTGGCTCAATATCCTGCAAAAAGATTTTGTATCCCCGATTTCTGATAACTGGAAGCTTTATTACGAATACTACCTCGCCGACAGCCTTTCTAATGGAACCGGCTACGACTATCACATTGAATTTGAACCGCGCCAGAAGCAAGATCTTGCGTTCACAGGTTCGTTCTGGATAGATGGCAGCACATTTGCATTGACCCAGATCGACGTCGGGGTAGGCAAGCAGGCTAACCTGAATTATATTGAGAAAATCAAAGTGCAGCAGTCCTATGAGCTTTCCGCCAATGAAAAAAACTGGCTGCCCTCAAAGACCCGCGTGCTCATTGACGTAGACGAGCCTACTCCGCAAACAGCCGGAATGCTTTTGAAATTTTATTCTGCCAATTCGAAATACAAAATCGACGCACCGCGCGACACCCGGTTTTACGACACGGCGATCGAGCTCAAAGAAGACTATCGGGACCACGATTCAACATTCTGGGTGCAGGCCCGCCCCGAAAACCTGAGCCCCACCGAAAAGCTGACTTTCGAACTTGTAGACTCGCTGAAAGCATTGCCAGTGGTAAAAACATACAGCCAGATCCTTAATATTTTTGTAAACGGGTATCAAAAGATCGACAAATGGAACATCGATATCGGCCCTTATCTTTTTTTGTATGCCAATAATAAGGTAGAGGGACACCGCTTCCGGCTAGGTTTCCGGACCGACCCCGGGTTCAGCAGGAAATGGATCTTCAGTGGATACGGGGCATTCGGCACCCGGGACCATGCATTCAAATACGGCGCGGGGATGGACTACATTATTAGCCGGAAGCCCTGGACCATGGCCGGTATCTCCTATTCAAAAGACCTGGAACGACTGGGCGTCTCCGCCGAAACCATAGGACCGAATACGATTTTTGGTGCTTTTTCAAGATTTGGCGCATTCAGGAGACCTTACTGGCAGGAGGATATCTCGGCCTATTTCAAAAGAGAATTGGTAAAGGGGCTTACCGGGAGTATCCAGGTCCGCCACCGTAATTTCGACCCATTGTTTCCATTCAGCTATCGCGTGGATCCAAAGGCAGGCGACGACTCCCCGCTTAAAAGCGCGTTCGAGATCACGGAAATTAATCTGGAAACGCGCCTGGCCGCCAAGGAGACATTTCTTCAGAATGAGAATGAGCGCATTAGCATGGGAAACGGCAATTCTCCGGCGCTCACATTGCGGTATACCTTAGGAATCAGGCATTTATTCGGAGGAGATTTCAGTTATAACAAACTCTCTTTCAATATCAGGCAGAGTTTTCGCGCAGGCGTCGCCGGCCGGACCTATTATAATGTAACGTTTGGGTACATTCCTTCCACACTTCCCTACCCGCTGCTTTACACGCCTTTGGGTAATGAGTCGCTTTTCTATGTGGATAATGCTTATAATCTGATGCGCTACTTCGAATTTATCAGCGACCGGTACATCGCATTGCGCATGGAGCACAATTTTGAAGGGTTCATCCTCAACCGGATCCCCGCCATCCGGAGGCTGAAACTCAGGATGCTTGCAACCGGAAGGTTGTTTTATGGCAGCATCAGCAATGCAAATCTGTCATTGACGACAACGACCGACGAAAGTGGCCAAAAGACGATGACGTTCAACCCGCTGAATGGGAAACCTTATGTCGAAGTTGGATATGGAATTGATAATATCTTTAAAACGGGGCGGGTGGATTTTCTGCACAGACTCAGCTATCTCGACAATCCGAATGTGACGCCATTTGCGGTGAAGATTTCCTTCTGGTTTAAACTATGATGGCATTCAGATGCTTTTGAGATCTTTGGAAGCATAGGTTAAATGTACCTCCTGCCCTATTTCCAGATCTGATTTGCTTCTGTAAAACGACAGTTGCCCGTTTCCATTCACACAGCGTACCTGCCAGTGATTGCCGTGAAAGCGGATGGCCTCCACTTTGCCACGCCATTTGCTCTTTTCGGGATTTTTGGTCGGTCTGATTTTCTCCGGCCGGATATAAAACTGCTTTTTCCCGTGGTCTCCTGCGAGCCAGTTGATATCACCGGAGAGTTCGGCCACATAGCTATCCACGGGCTGGCTATACACTTCCTGCGGCGTACCGATCTGAATGATCCTGCCATCCCGCAGCACGGCGATCCGGTCCGACCAGGCAAGCGCGTCGGCTGCTTCGTGCGTCACGAAAACGCAACTCATTTTCTGTTGCTTCCTGAGGCGTTCGATCGCATCGGCCAGCACGCCCCGGTTATGGTTGTCCAAATGCGCAAATGGTTCATCAAGCAGCAGCACGTCCGGTAGTTCGGCAATGGCTTTGGCGATGGCCGTACGCTGCTTTTCGCCTCCGGACAGTAGCTTGGCTTTGCGATCCTTCACGCTTTTCAGCGCCGTCATTTCCAGTAGTTCCGCTACTTTTCCGAGACGGTAATCTTCCTCATAGAACCGCAGCGAATAGGCGATATTCTCTGCTACTGTCTGATTCGGAAACAATTCGAACTCCTGGTGTATCAGTTTAATGGCTTCATGTCCCGGGATCAGTTCACTGCTCACGGGGTTAAGCATATTTCCCTTAAAAAAAACATTACCCTGCTCCGCATCCAGGAATCGTCCCAGAATACGCAGCAGGGTACTTTTGCCCGACCCGCTTTCACCCAGGATCCCCAGCCACTCACCGGGAGCCAGCTCAATGTCGACGCCGGAAAGCACCGTGTCGGGGCCATAACTTTTGGTGATCTGTTGTGCGCGGAGGACTGGTCGGACGTGTTTCATGATCAGGCCCAGGTCACTTTCTCTTCGATCGGCGAATTACGTCTTGCAGCCACTTCCGGCGCATTGTGATAGCCCATATAATACAGTCCCAGGCATTTACGGCCCTCTTCGAGTCCAAGGTATTCTCCCAGTTCTTTCAATACGCCGGGGCTGCTCCAATAGGAACCGATCCCGTAAGCAGTGGCGGTAAGCCACATATTCTGCACTGCACAAGCCACTGCCGCCGTTTCTTCCCATTCCGGAAGATCATTAGGATGTAACTGCGCATTCACCACAATCACACAGGCCGATTTCAGGATCTTCTCACCCGCAGCCTCGTAGCGTGCCTGTGAGAATGATTCTGCCGGGGTGACCGAGCGGTAGCGTTCCATGAAAAAGCTGGCCAGATGCTGCAATTTTTCGCCTCTGAACACAATGAACCGCCAGGGTTCAGTGCGCTTGTGTGTAGGTGCGTAATTCGCATTTTCCAGAATATTCTTAATTATTTCCTCCGGAATGTCCTTCCCGATATAGTTTGGGGGGAAAATACTCCGTCTGGTGCGGATAATATGGTTAACGAGTTCTACTGATTGTTCCATTACAAAAAATTTACTGCTTACATTATTCAAGCGGCAAAACTAACGATTATTCGGCCTTTTCCCCCCAAAACTGCTTACAGGGCGGTCATTTTTCAGATCATAAGGAAATTTCACCCCGAACTAGTGCTACTTTGCCACTAAACATTTATTTTCAACGTCTCTTTTTTCAAAAAGCTTAATTTGCCCCGCAATCAACTCCAGTTTAAACTTCACAACGCATGCTTGTTACAACTACCCCGAACATCGAAGGTAAAAAAATCGTAAAGTACATCGGACTGGTAAATGGCGAGGCCATCATCGGTGCCAACTTCGTCAAAGACTTTCTGGCGGGGATTCGCGATGTGGTGGGTGGTCGCTCCGGCTCCTACGAACAGGGATTGCGCGAAGCCAAGAGCATCGCGATCCGCGAAATGATGGAACAGGCGCAACGATTGGGTGCCAATGCGGTAATCGGGGTGGATATCGACCTGGAAACGATCGGCAACGGAAGTTCGATGCTGATGGTAAGTGCCAATGGTACCGCGGTCTGCTACGAGTAGCACCGGGTGTCGGGCACCCGGGGGCGAACACCGGGGGCGCAGTAACCCGACTTTTAGAATACCCCTCTCGCGATCTGCGCTACGTTATCGGACTTACCCATGGTGTAGAAATGCAATACGGGCACGCCATAAGCCATCAACTCCTTGCATTGCTGAATGCCCCATTCGATCCCAACCTGCCGGACCTCTTTGTCCGAAACACACTTCTCAACTTCATTCACAAGATCTCCCGGAAACTCCAGGTGAAAGATATCCGCCAGTACGGTCAGTTGCTTTTTCGTCGACAGCGGCTTTAAACCCGGAATAATGGGTACCGTGATACCCTCCGCACGGCAACGCTCCACAAAACTGAAATACTTTTGGTTATCAAAAAACATCTGGGTCACGATGTAGTTGGCTCCAAGCTCTATTTTCCTTTTCAGATGGGCAAAATCGGTGTCAAATGAAACCGCGTCGAAATGCTTTTCAGGATAGCCTGCTATACCGATACAGAAGTTGGTAGGCGACATTTCAGTTTCCGCGTTCAGCAGAATGCCTTTGTTCATATTATCTACCTGCGTCACCAGTTCCGAGGCGTAGGTATGCCCGCCCTGTTTCGGTCGGAAAACACCTGCCGATTTCTCAGGATCGCCCCGTAATACCAGCACATTGTCGATGCCGAGATAATGCAGATCGATGAGCACATCCTCGGTTTCATCTTTTGTAAAGCCTCCACAGATCACATGCGGCACCGCATCGACATGGAACCTCTCCATCAGGCGGGCGCAAATGCCCACGGTACCGGGCCGTTTGCGGATTGGAATACGCTCGATAATACCGTCGGGACCAACGCGATCGATCAACTCTTCGCGGTGGTAGGTGACATCCACGAAAGGAGGCTTGAACTCCATCAATGGCTCGATGGAATTGAGCAAATCATTGATATTCTGTCCTTTCAAAGGGGGAATGATCTCGATAGAGAATAGTGTCTTGCCTGCCGCGCCGCGAATGTACTCGGTAACTTTGGTCATGTATGAAATGATGTGGTCAATTGCAAAAGAGTACAAATGAACGCCATTTCACTATTCAAACCAATTCACAGGGCACAAAAAAATGGCCTACCGCATTACAGTAGGCCATTCCACGTAAACCCTCCTCTATCAGTGTTCGTCAAAAATGTGAATTGGGTTGCTGACAGGGCGTCAGTCCCAAAGCAACAATTTGCTTGACTGAATACTAATAACTAAAATTCTGTGCCAAATTATCAAAGAAAGCATTAGCGAGCAATTTATATCAAACTTTTTTTATTTAAATGTAGATTAGTTACTACATTTTTCTAGAAAGATCCAGTTTTTACGCGGTTTTGACACATTTTTCAAATATTAGCAGTGTTTACTATTTCACCACTTATGGGAATTCATTCCCCAAAACGTATCCCCTATCTTCATTCACTGACCAAACGCGTCATTTCGATGTGTTCGATTCGATCTTCGAGGTAAACGTCGCCGGACTGCCTGAATCCAAACGACTCATAGAACTTTTTGAGGTAGAGCTGCGCACCAATCCGGATCGGCACGTTGCCGTACAGCGACGTGAGTCTGGCAATGGAGACATCGAGCAGTTCAACGCCGAAGCCGGTGCGCCGGCCAGACGCGGATACCACGATCCGCCCTATCGACGGATACGGATAGGAAAGCCCGCTTCTCAGAATCCTTGAATAGGCCATCAGCTTCCCGTCCTGATAACCCGAAAGGTGGTGGCACTCTTTATCCTTGTTATCCATGTCCATATAACAGCATTGCTGCTCCATCACGAATACCTCACTTCTCAGCCGGAGGATATCGTAAAGTTCATCATTGGCAAGCTCTCCGAAGGTTTGAAAGCGCCAGTCCAGTTGCAATTCCATAAACGTAATGCTTAAAACAATTTATTTTTATCTGATATTGACCGTTTTTATAAATTTGCGGCACAATTACGAATACTAAGGTACCAACATTAAAATAACCAATTATACATTATCAATATGGGAAGGGCTTTTGAATACAGAAAGGCGCGGATGTTCAAGCGATGGGATAAGATGGCAAAGACCTTTACCCGTATCGGGAAGGACATCGTCCTTGCAGTAAAAAACGGCACGGCCGACCCTGCCACCAACTCCAAGCTCCGGGTACTGCTGCAAAATGCAAAGGCGGTGAACATGCCCAAGGAAACCGTTGAAAGGGCTATCAAACGTGCGAGTTCCAAGGATCAGGATGATTACAAGGAAATGGTGTATGAAGGTTACGGCCCGCACGGCATCGCAATCCTCGTGGAGAGTACCACCGACAACCCAACCCGCACCGTTGCCAACGTAAGGAGTTACTTCAACAAGCTGGGAGGAAGCCTTGGCACCATGGGGATGCTCGACTTCATATTCGACCGGAAATGCATTTTTAAGATCAAAAACACAGGTAAAGATCTGGAAGAGCTGGAATTCGAACTGATTGACGTGGGTGGTGAGGAAGTGTTTGTCGACGAAGAGACCAACCTCATTAATATCTATGGCGAGTTCTCAACATTCGGCGCATTACAGCACTATCTGGAAGAGAATGGCTACGAGATCGTCGAAGCAGACTTTGACCGCATTCCTAACGACACCAAAACCTTGTCCGAAGAGCAGGTGGCAGAAGTTGAAAAACTCATCGAAAAAATCGAGGACGACGACGACGTTCAGCGCGTTTATCACAACATGGCCTAATGGAGCGCCACCACTTTGTGCTGCTTTTTCATAAATTCAAAATAAGCGCCTGCCTCCTTTCCTAAAAGCGAAGCCCCTACCGGCGATGAAGATGAGACTGCCAAAACGGTCTCATTTTCTATTTTCACGGCACCGAGACTTACCGCGATAAAAAACCAGCCCGCCGTCGTTTCCAGGAGCGTCCCCACTGCACTTCTTCCCGGGACCTCACTGTCGCTGATTTTTTCCAAAATCATCCTTTCCTGCCTGGCCTGTTCGTATTGCCGGGCGTGCATATTCCGGTCCAGCTGTCCCATCGAGCGGGAGGTTTCATATTTATCCCCCATCGCACTCTTGCCCTGATCGTTGGCCGATTCCTGTGCAGCCTCCATTGCATCCCATGCCACTTGCATGCGCTCGCCTAAAAGTGATTTTAAATGCATGATCAACGCGGCTTTGTCCATACTGAAAATATGCTCTGGTTGGTAAAAGAGTACTGAAAAGGTGCAAAGATAAGTATTCAGGCCAGTTCACCGCCAAAAGCGGCACACACTGGAATTTCGGCCACCTTATCCGGGACAAAACAAAAAAAGGGGCATTTACTTCATCCGGTTTATCAGGAAGTAAATGCCCCTTGGCAAAATGAAACCAACGAATAGCGTGGTTAGAGCTTGGTTACTTTTTTTCTTACAAGCACTCCGGTGCTGGTTTTAAACTCAACTACATACTGGCCGGGAGTCAGGGCCGAAACGTCCAGTTCGTTGCTTTGCTGTTTTTGAAGCAGGACTTTGCCGTTCATGTCTATCAGTTTCAAATTGTTGACGACCGACCCATTGTCGGTAGCGATTTCAATAATGTGCTGGGAAGGGTTCGGAAAAACGAATTCATCCGAATCCTTCCGCTCTGTCTGGACCGCGACAATCCTGGAAAGGGTTGCAGTACCGTCATAATCCACCTGGTTGAGGCGATAGTAGGTAATAGCAGACGCAGTCGTCTCGTCGGTAAAGTGATAACGGTTTGTCACTTTGCTATCTCCAACGCCCTTTACATTACCGACGGGCTCGAACCGGATCGCATCAATGCTTTTCTGGACTTCAAAATAGTCATTACTGGTTTCCGAACTCGTGACCCAATCCAGCTCGTTGAACCCATTTTGCGCTTTCCTTGCATTAAAGCTCACCAGTGTTACCGGCAATGGCGGTGGCGGGAGCGGCGGAGGCGTGGCCATCAACGACTTGGCATTACCCAACACATTCACGGTCGGATCCATGATCGCATCCCGCCATAGCTGTGCCGCTTGCGCCTGGCCGGCCTCGTTGAAATGCAAGCCGTCGTACCTGCCCGAGTTGTCGATGGCGTTCAGGTTTGCACCGCGGAAGGTGTTGGGTATGGTGTTGATGAGATTATTTTGGGCATCCGTAATCTCCTGCTTGATACCATTGTTGTAGCATGAAGTAGCTATCAGCCAGGCAAGATCCTGGTAATTTGCCTCGTTTCGCGACTTTTCCATCACCTTCTGGCTTCTGTAATAAAAACCGGCTCCGGTTGTATCCCCATCATTGATCCCATGCGCAGAAAGGACTGCACGCAATCCCGTTCGCGGCACGTACTTGTTCATTGCATTCCGGATATTCACATAGGGCATGCGTATATTGTATTTGATAAAACCGTGATTGAAGGGGATATCATAGGCAGCTTTGTAAAAATGCCCCATATTGCTTCCGCCAAAGGCCGCGCTGTAAAAAAGGACCGGTACATTCATCGCACTGACCAGCAAATCTCCCAGCTTCGACCAGAACCAGGGGTACTCACCCATCGGCGCAATCCCGCAGGTCTGGCAAAGAGGAGTCGGTTGAAGAGGCGGCAGGTTGTCCGGATGACCGGTCTGGAAGTATTGCGACTTCAACGCCTGATTTGCATTCAGGTCGATGGTATTCACAAGATCGCTGTTGGCACCGGTCATCGCGCTGTTGGCAGCGGCGGCATTGGAGTGACCAACGATCAGAAAAACTTCGCCGACACCCACCTTCTCGATGGTCGCAGAAGCGCCGAGCTGCTGGCCGTCCCCGGTCATCGCCCTCACCTCCAGATCGAAGCGCCCTCCATTAGAACTGAGCGAGCCCGAAAACACATTGTTGGTTGGGCCCGAAGCAATGGTAACCCAGTTCGTACCCGTACCTGGCTCGCCCGGACGCGTTTTGAGCCGCGCCTCGATACGCGCCGTTAGCGTGGACGCGTAGGTGCCTGTGACAAATACATTCGCATTACCACCCTGATTACGTTGAAAAACCATCCGGGCAGGAGGAAAATTGACGTTGACCTGCCCGCTGACAGTCTGATAAGCACCAAGAATTACAAAAAGCAGATAGAACTTTACGCGCATAGAAAGGTTGTTAAGAAATTAAAAACAGAAACGAAAAAATGCGAAAAGATTCAAAAGGGGGTGCTCTGTCATCCAACGGGACGGAATGAATGTATTTTCGGTAAATTGACGGACATTCATGGCCATACTTTTCCCTCAACCCTTTCTCACGCCATAGCGCAGGCAGGTCATCATTCCTTATTCGCAGGTGCTTGCTTATTTACTGTATTGACTATCGAGAAATAGGGAGGTAAAAGCTGCCGGCCAGGCTGCTTATGATCCGGCCGGTTCCAACAAAAATACTAAAGAGGTCAGAAGTATAATTGTGATTCTCCAAATAAATTCTTCTTTGATCCAATAACTTATTCTACGGAAAATAGTGGCATCCAATTAACTTATTCTACTAATCGAACGGCGGTTACAGGCGCGGACGAAATCTGCTGTAACCGGGAAATACTTATGGCTCACATCCAGTTTATTATCCGCATCCACCACGATTAGATGACCGAAAAACCGCTTTTGATTTTCACGTTGACAGCATCCTTATTATCTTTGCCAAACTTTCTTGAATACCAGCAATGACACAACTTTCGGTCCGGCACTTACTTGGAATCAAAAACCTGAACGAGAACGACATTCAAACTATACTGGATACAGCGACTCAATTTAAGGAAGTCATTAACCGGCCCATTAAGAAGGTCCCATCGCTGCGGGACATTACCATTGCTAACGTTTTCTTCGAAAATTCTACCCGTACCAGGCTTTCATTCGAATTGGCCGAAAAACGGCTTTCTGCCGATGTGGTCAATTTCTCCGCATCAGGAAGTTCAGTCAAAAAAGGGGAAACGCTGCTGGATACCGTCAACAATATCCTGGCTATGAAGGTCGATATGATCGTAATGCGGCACAGTAGCCCGGGGGCACCGCATTATCTCTCGACCCGCATTCCTGCCAACGTCGTCAATGCCGGTGACGGCACGCACGAACACCCGACCCAGGCGTTGCTGGATGCTTTCTCGATGCGCGAAAAGCTCGGTGACCTGGCTGGCAAAAAGATCGCGATCATCGGCGACATTACCCATTCCCGCGTTGCATTATCCAATATATTCTGCCTGCAAAAGCTGGGTGCCGAAGTGATGGTATGCGGCCCTTCCACACTGATCCCAAAACACCTGGGTGAGTTGGGCGTCCGCATTGGCCACAATGTAAGGGAAGCGCTGCAATGGTGCGATGTAGCCAACGTGCTGCGTATACAACTGGAACGGCAGCAGATCAAATATTTCCCTTCTCTCAGGGAGTATTCGCTGTATTACGGGATCAACAAAGCCATGCTGGACGAACTGAATAAGGAGATCGTGCTCATGCACCCCGGCCCCATTAACCGCGGCGTAGAGCTTTCGTCCGATGCGGCCGACTCCCGGCATTCCATTATCCTGAACCAGGTGGAAAACGGTGTGGCCGTCAGAATGGCGGTACTTTACCTGCTGGCACAACAGTAATCATTTTCAGCACCTGACCTCTTTTCGTTTTTGCCCCATTCTTCCCATGTCCCACACCTTGCGGATATAGTCGGGCGCGAAAGGAACCTTACACTGCGTATTGCCGACATTGACATACACTTTTCCAATCCGCTCCGCTACCTCCATCGCCTTTTGAGCGAGCGGAGCATAATAGGAACCCACGGCGATCACGAAACCATTCATGACATACCGGACCCTGTTCGGGGCGGAATGCGCCTCCCTTTCCACCCGGTCCAGTAGCTGATCCACTTCCTCTTGATCGATATCCTCATCTTTGGTAAGCGCCAGGATGGCGCCCCAGGTAGCCCAGCCGGCATCGGCAGTCAGTTCCTCATCCGATTCGATCCACTTTCTGGCCATTTCGAATTTGTAAGGGCTTTCGGCCGCATTCCAGGCCACAGTGTATTCACTGATCATGTACCAGGACGCTCCTTTTATCCATTCATCCAGTACCTCGGGAGTCATGAGCGCGGGTCTGGACATCAGCCCGGCCAGGTACATCGCGTCCGAATTTCCTGTTTTAAAAAGATCCAGCGCCAATTGGTGATCGTTCCTGTGCTTTCGAAGGATCTGTTTCATGTCTCCAACCTTAACCCCATACAAAGGTTCCACAGCGCCGTGATTCCTGAATGTTTTCAATGTCTGTTCGGTACCCAGCGCCGCCAGCTGGTTCATAATTTCCTTGACCTGTCCCATATCCGGAAGATTTGTTTTACATTGAAAATATAACAGCTTCTGATAAAAATTGTCTTTTAAACCGTGATCTAAACGCATTAGCTATGACTTATACAGAAGGAATGCTTCGGGAAGGTTCATTGAACAACAAAACGATTATCGTCACCGGCGGCGGAACGGGGTTAGGCAAATCGATGACCACCTATTTCCTCAGGCTCGGCGCTAATGTCGTTATTTGCAGCAGGAAGCAGGACGTACTGGAACAAACGGCAAATGAACTGGCCGCGGCAACGGGCGGGAACATCCTCTATGTCGTGTGCGACGTGCGGAAGACGGAGCAAATTGAGCACGTCATCGCACAAGCGATCGAACGCTTCGGACAGATAGATGGCCTTGTCAACAACTCGGCAGGCAACTTCATCAGTCCTACCGAACGGCTGTCGTACAAGGCAGTGGACACGATTGTGGATATCGTCCTACGGGGAACCTATTATTTCACACTGGCACTCGGCAAATACTGGATTGAAAAACGTACCAAGGGAACCGTCCTCAGTATTGCCACTACCTATGCATGGACGGGCTCGGGCTGGGTGGTACCTTCGGCGATGGCTAAGGCCGGTGTGCTGGCGATGACGAAATCGCTCGCCTTTGAATGGGCCAGGCACAACATACGCCTCAACGCCATAGCGCCAGGCCCATTTCCTACCAAAGGTGCCTGGGACAGGCTATTCCCGGAAGAGCTCGCCGGGAAGTTCGCATTCGAAAACAGGATCCCGCTCGCCCGTACGGGCGACCATCAGGAGCTCGCCAACCTGGCAGCGTATCTCATCTCCGACTTTTCCGCATACATGACGGGCGAGGTGATCACGCTGGACGGAGGCGAAGTGCTGGCGGGCGGGCAGTTCAATTTCCTCAAAGAAGTATCTGATGATCAATGGGATGACATCGAAGGGCAGGTCAAAAATGCAACCCGCAGCGGACAACGTTCAGAATAAAAATTTTATTACCGTTTTATTGGGTAATTTTGCCCGTTCCTTCGTTATTTGACAAATGATGAAAACACGTACATGAGAACAGATTTTCGCTTTTGCATCTCCATAATGGCCGTTTTTGCGATGGCTGGTTGCGCGTCTTCGAACAAATCGATGAAGCAGTTGCCGGAGGCCCAGGTGCGTCCCACGGAACAGCAGCAGCAGGCGTACGCTCCGGTCAATGAGGAACTTTCCCTGGTGGCCATTCAAAGCAAATACCTTTTGAAAGACACCACACAAACCAAAGTATTCCTTTATGTGGATGCTTTCAAAGGTAAAAATGCAGTTACGCCGGCGGATTTTGTCAAGCTATACAACCTCAATTACGTTATCTACTCCGACTACGGAACAAGAGAGCGGCTTGGATATGGTAATGTAAAACTCGATTCCTCCAATGTTTCCCGGATCGGCGACAAGATCGTTATTAACTACGATCTGAAAAGCCCTAACCGTGACTACGGCGTTCTCCTGAGCGAAATCAGCCAAACCGGGACACTTAAGAAGGTGCTCAATGACTTGACCATTCACTTCAAAAAGATGTCGGTCAACCAGATGTACGGCGTGTATACCGGCAATGCAGCCCAACCATTGCAGCGGCATTATGTTAATGCCAATGAACAGTTCACATTGAAAAAGGCTGGCGAAGGAAATGACCAGCTGCATGTCTATTACTACAATCATGATTTTGAAGCGGCCGGTTCGCCAATGAATATCGCGCCTAAAAATGTCAGCAAATCACTGGAGGTCGACAGCTCATTCACCATCAGCGCCAACCAACCGCTGCAATTCAGCAAGGAAGGCCTATATAACATTTTCGCAGATACCACCCAATCGGAAGGACTGGGCATTCTCGTAGTCAGCGAACGCTTTCCAAAAGTAACCCGTCCGCAACTGCTGCTTGGACCGTTGCTTTACATGAGTACCAACAACGAGATCAACGAAATTAAGAAGGCAGAGGATTACAAAAAGGCACTGGACAAATACTGGCTTACACTCATGAATGGCAATGCGCCATTGGCCCAGCAATCCATCCGCTCTTTTTATGGCCGGGTAGAAGAGGCCAATCAGCTTTTTACCACTTACAAAGAAGGCTGGAAAACCGATAAAGGAATGATCTATATTGTCCTGGGGCCGCCCGATAAAGTACAGCGGAGCAAAGACCGGGAAGTATGGACCTACGATCACAAGGGCAATGCCCAGAATGTCAATTTTACTTTTAACAGAAGAAACAATCAATTTGTGGATGATCATTATGAACTGGTTCGCTATGCCGAATACCAGCCGATTTGGTATCCAGTAGTAGAAGCATGGAGAAACGGAAGTATACGGTAAGAAAACCAGCCCCCAAACAATCACAGGCCGACATGGTCTTTGGTACACAGTCAGTACTGGAAACCCTTCGCTCGGGAAAGGAAATTGAACGGCTATTTATCCAGAGAGAGCTTGGGCTCTCGGAAATCGAAAAGCTCGCCAAAGAATTAGGCGTTCCCTATCAGCGGGTACCGGTTGAAAAACTGAACCGCGTGACGCGCAAAAACCACCAGGGCGTGATCGCTTTTGTGTCGCCCATTCAGTATATGCCCTTGCATAATGTGCTGACCCAGGTGTACGAAGACGGCAAAACGCCTTTACTCCTGCTGCTCGACAGGATCACGGACGTCCGCAACTTCGGTGCCATTGCACGTACTGCGGAATGCGCTGGCGTGCAGGCCCTGATCGTCCCTACCAAGGGAGGAGCGCAGATCAATGCGGATGCGATGAAGACGTCTTCAGGCGCATTGAACTTCCTGCCCGTATGCCGGGAGCCTAACCTTTATGAAACGCTCACCTATCTCAGAAACAGCGGTCTACAAATCATCGCCTGTACGGAAAAGACGGAGAAGTCGTTGTATGACATTGATTTTTCCATTCCAACCGTAATCATTATGGGATCGGAGGAAGATGGTATTTCAAAGGAGTTCATCGACCTGGCCGACAGTGGCGCCCGGATCCCGTTGAATGGACAGGTTGAATCGCTGAATGTCTCCGTTGCGAGTTCGATCGTACTGTACGAAGCTGTAAGGCAGCGGATCTAAACCCCTTTTATGAAATATTTTTCCCTATCAGTGATCTGCCTGGGCATAGCTGCTTTGCTCATGTCGGGCTGTAAGAAGAAGAAGGACCCCGTTCCCGTAGTCGAAGGAGAACAACTTTTGCCGAGAGATGTCGTTGTCACCGATGCTGAATACTCTAAGAAAAGAGATATTCTGGTGTACGTTTCGACTAATCCGAGCCAGCTCAACATACTTACCCCATCCCGCAACACGACGGATAAAATCCCGCTCGATTTTGCTCCGATGAGCGTATCCATTTCCAGCGATGGAAATTTTGCGCTCGTCGGTTTCGATGCCCACCTTTCTTATGTGGATTTGAATGCGAGGAAGGTCGTCAGTACCTACGACGTGAGCTGTGAAGCGCTGGATATTGTTCTGGGAGATAACAAATGGGCTTATGTATTTCCAAAGCGAGACCAATGGACGAGTATACGTTGCGTTGATCTGTCAACCGGAAAAGAAACATTGAGCCAATATTCCTCCATTTACGCAGGCTCAAAAGGTAAGCTCCATCCTTCCGGCAAGTATCTGTACGTTACTGACAACGATATAGGTCCATCCGACATTAAAAAGTTCGAATTTCAGGAAGGAACGGCAACTGCCTTATACGATTCGAGGTACCACGGCGATTATCCCGTCATGGGAGATCTCTGGTTTTCGGAGGATGGAAAACGGGTTTTTCTCAAAGGGCAAACTGTGATGAAACTATCCGAGAATGCACAGGAAGATTTGCTCTATAACGGAACAGTCGGACTCGACACCGTGAAGAGAGGTATCGACAGCGGTAAAATGATATTTTCCCTTGATCACTCTGCCAGTGCCAATCGTCTTTTTGTAATTCCAACTGCTCAATTCGACAGAAACAGCCCTAATCTCCCTTATGTTTACATTTACGACGCCACCAATCTCGATTATATAAGAAAGATCCCGGTTAAAAACAATGCGACGGATTTGTCCGCATTGGATCCGCAATTCGTATTTGTGAATTCGAATGGTCAGCAGTTGTATGTGATCACCAGGGAGAAAGCGGGTGATAAAATAAACTGGGCAATCCAGGTGAATAAACTGCCCAAATAAATGTAGAAGTTGCCCTGATCACTCAGGGCAACTTTTTATTGCCGGAAACTCTTCATAATCCAGCCGCCCCCTATCACGTCGTCACCTTCGTAGAAAACTGCGGCCTGCCCCGGTGCGATACCGTTGACCCCGTCATGAAAACGGGCGACTATGCGGTCCGGTTCTGTTTGTTCAATTATTGCGGGTGTCCCGTCGTGCTTGTAACGCACTTTGGTCACCGTTTCGAGCGGTTGCTCAATGGATGCATACTTCTGCAAATTCAGCTTACTGACATACATCCCATCGCGGAAAAGGTCGGGCATGTCGCCCAGTACCACCTCATTGGACTCTTTGCGAATCTCTGTCACGAAAACAGGCCGTCCCAATGCAATACCCAGGCCCTTGCGCTGACCCACGGTATAGAACGGATAACCCTCATGCTTCCCGACAACCGTTCCGTCTTCATAAACAAAGTTTCCACCAGCTACCTCTGCTTCGAGGCCTGGAATACGTCTTTTCAAAAATCCGCGATAGTCGTTGTCGGGCACAAAGCATATTTCATAACTCTCCGACTTATTGACCAGGTCTATAAAACCTCTTTCACGCGCCATTTCACGAATTTCCGTCTTGTGCAGGTAACCGAGCGGCAATTTAGTCCGCGCGAGACTTTCCTGTGACACACCCCAAAGTACATAACTCTGATCTTTCCAGGTATCTATTCCTTTCGAAACAAAGTGGCGGCCATTGTGAAATTGCATGTTAGCATAATGCCCGGTAGCGATAAATTCGCAATCGAGCCGGTCGGCACGACGAAGCAATGCGTCCCATTTAATGTGGGTGTTACACAACACGCAGGGATTGGGCGTGCGGCCTTCAAGATACTCGCCAGTGAAATGGTCGATTACATAATCACCGAATTCCGTGCGTATATCGAGGATGTAATGGGGAAAGCCCAGCTCGACTGCAATGTTTCGTGCGTCATTGATGGAGTCCAGGGAGCAGCAACCCGTTTCTTTTTTGGTGCCGCCGCTGCTGGCGTAGTCCCAGGTTTTCATGGTCATTCCGATGACCTCATAACCTTGTTCATGTAACATGACAGCAGCGAGAGAGCTGTCGATGCCGCCACTCATGGCGACGAGGATACGTCCGTGTTTACTCATTGTAGTAATCTGCCGAAGGTTGAATGCCTTCCGATTTTGATTTAAATTGATAACCTGTAATGACAGTCGGTCGCCGTACAGTTTCGCAAAGGTATGGATTAATTGGCATAAAACGGCAGCACAGGCGGAAGTTCAGGATATCACCTGCCGTATTACATTCTTGATATTCAGCTCAATAATCTCTGTCATCGTCTCGCATTTAAAATAATGCGCATCCGAATAATGCTTCGCCAGGCCCTCCCGCAATTGGTGGAAATTGTCAATAGTCGAGATTTTATCCTTGATACACACATCCCTTAGCTCCCTGAGTCGGTGCCTTTCACTCCTGGCCTGGTACATGATCGATGACTGCTCCTCCTGCTGGTACTGAAGAACGGTTTTATCTGTCAGGTATTCCATCGCAAGCTGCACGTACGGCCTGTTTTCCTTAAAAAACTGGGGCATATACACTTTCAGGTTCCCTTCATAGAACTGCTGATCGAAATCGATTGCGCGGAGGCGGAACTGGAAGTCGTCAAAATCGGGGGTTATCTGCATCACAAAGTTATACGAACGCATATCGCCCAACAAAGTAATCATGCACCGCTCGTTAAACTTGACGAATTCTTTGGCGATGCGGATCGGGTTATAGTCGGTATGTCCCAGTCTGGTTTTGGCAAATTCGTCTCCGGGAATACCGGCGATGTGTTCCTCGATCAATGTTTCACCGTCTACAATGTAGTTTACCTGGTTCGGGGAAAAAATCTCTTCCAGTTCCAGGCCGTAAATGCGGGAGGAGTCGGCCTTCTTTACGTAGAAATAATCATAAATGTCATTGAGCCGGTTCACAATCCTGACCCGAAAGGGATTCGAATTTCCGAACTTGCAGTAGTCGATACGGTCGATGTACTTATGCTCGACGATCCGCAGGTTACCCGAGGCTTTCAGCATGGCGTATACCTTTTTTAGCCCCGAATGCAGGCGTTCGAGTTCATGTGGCGGATAAAGCGGGCTTTCCCAGAGCGTATCCTTCCCGTTCTTATCGGTTACCGGGAAAGATTCATAGAAATTCAACAGGTCGTGGTAGGACACCGGAAGCCGGGCGTCCCGCTGATAAAAACGCAGGTATTTCCTCAATTCCGGACTGACCGGATAGATGGGTTTTTTCTTTAAAATTGTAACATCGCCCTGTTCCATACAAGGAAGTTACGGATATTTGACCGATTGTTCGGGGTTCAGGAACGAATAATGACGGCCAGCACGGCCTAAATGCCTCACTTATGAGCTTATATGGATTGGTGATATGCGGAGGGCAGAGTACGCGGATGGGGGCCGACAAAAGTACATTGATCTACTACCAGAAACCCCAGCATGACCACGTGGCCGACCTGCTTGCGCCATTTTGTGAAAAAGTAGTTGTTTGCTGCAACGAGGGCCAATTCAGCATACTGCAAAGTGCCTATGAAAAATTACCCGACCTGCCCGCATTCGCGAATTCGGGGCCGGCAGCCGCATTACTGACGGCCTTCGAAACATTCCCGGGAAAGGATTTCCTCGTCGTCGGCTGTGATTACCCCTACCTTACTGCGGCCGAACTTTCCAATTTTCTCAATTTTGTCGAGCAGGATTTGACCGCCGCCGCCTTTTACAATCATCAGGGCTGGCACGAACCGCTGTTGGCGTGGTATTCCCGATTTGCGGCGCCTTCATTGACGGCCATGTTCACTAACGGTTCCTGCTCCCTGCAACGGTTCCTCCAAGAGCAGCAGGCAGGAAAATACCAGCCCCTATCGAAAAAAACCATGAAAAGTGTGGATACACCGGAAGACTTCCATGCCGTTATGCAGGAACTTGCCAGCCAAAACAAGCAGTAAAATGGAGATCAGCCCTATAACAACACATTCCATCACCCGGATAAGCCGCGCCGAAACCGAAGAGTTCGACGATCAGCTGGCTGTTGAAGAGCCATTGGAAATACGCATTGCTTACCGTTCGGCAGGACAAAAATTAGTAAAAAACATCTCCGTCACCATGCGCACGCCAGGCAACGACCCCGAGCTCGCGGCTGGCTTCCTGTTTACCGAGGGGATTCTCCATTCAAAAGAGCAGATAGCCGGTATTAATGCTTCGGTTTTGGACGAAAACCGCATCGTTGTCACCTGTGCTGATGCGTTCGAGCCACAGTTGGGCTCATTGGAAAGGAATTTTTACACAACATCCAGTTGCGGTGTATGCGGCAAGGCCAGCATAGATGCCATCAAAACCCGATCACGATACGCTGCAAATCAGGATACACTGACATTACAAAGAAATGTATTATTCCAATTAGCGGAACAACTCGCTCTTCACCAGGACGTGTTCGGAAGCACAGGAGGCCTGCACGCCTCCGCTTTGTTTGATTTGGAAGGAAATTTTGAAGCATTACGCGAGGATGTCGGCAGACATAATGCATTGGATAAACTCATCGGTTCAAGATTGCTGAGCGATAACCTCCCGTTACAAAACCATGTGTTACTGCTAAGCGGAAGGGCAAGTTTTGAGCTGATCCAGAAGGCGGCGATGGCCGGTATCCGGGTTGTAGCGGCGATTGGCGCTCCATCCAGCCTGGCAGTGCAGCTCGCGGAAGAAAGCGGGATCATCCTGATCGGCTTTCTGAAAAAAGACAGATTCAACATTTATACCGGCAATGCCCGGCTTCAACTGTTATGAAAATACGCATTCAAGGAAATTCGGTCCGTTACAGGCTGTCCAAATCAGAGGTCGCGGCGCTCGAAAAAGAAGGATACCTGGAAGAAACGACCTCATTCGGACCATCCCGGCTTGTTTATGCCGTTCAAAAGTCCGTGGACAATGATCTTACAGCCCGGTACGGCGACAACCGGATCACGCTCTTCGTGCCCTCCGGCTGGCTCAATGGCTGGACGGCCGACGACCGTATCGGCTTCGAGGGCACTGTGTCGCTGGACGGCAATAATTCGTTATACCTTTTGATTGAAAAAGACTTCAAATGTCTCGATAATGCGTCGGAAGACCAGTCCGACAATTATGAAAACCCGAATAAAACCTGCTGATCATGGCTGACCATCCGCTATCCGTTCCCGGTTCCGAAAACCCGGAGAAATTGACGGGCCTCCGAAAAGGTACCATCAAAAAAGTCGCAGCAGGCATTCCGGCTGTCGTTTCCAGCTTTGAAAAGATTGTCGGTGAAGCTGGTTTACAGCGGGGTATGAATGCGCTTTTTCACCTGAACAAGAAAGGCGGTTTCGATTGCCCCAGCTGTGCATGGCCGGATCCCGACGATGAGCGTTCGGGCATAGCGGAATACTGCGAGAACGGAGCGAGGGCTGTGGCCGAAGAAGCAACCGCCAAAAAGCTTACCGCTGATTTCTTTTCACAAAACTCTGTGCAGGACCTGGGCAAACTGACGGATTACGAGATCGGAGGAAAAGGCCGGATCGCGCAGCCGATGTTCCTGCCGGCAGGCGGCACGCATTATCAGCCCATTACCTGGCATGCCGCTTTTGAAAAAATAGGAAACGAACTGAACCGGCTCGATTCGCCGGACGAAGCCATCTTTTATACCTCCGGACGCACCAGCAATGAAGCGGCTTTCCTTTACCAGCTGTTCGTAAGGGAATTTGGCACCAACAATCTTCCCGATTGCAGCAATATGTGCCATGAAAGCAGCGGAACCGCCCTGGGCGAATCGCTGGGAATCGGCAAAGGATCGGTGACACTGAATGACTTCTACGAGGCCGAAGTGATCCTCATCCTGGGACAGAATCCGGGCACCAACCACCCGAGAATGCTCACTGCATTGCAAAAGGCCAAGGCAAACGGAGCTAAGATTATCTCCATTAACCCCTTGCCTGAAACCGGCCTGATGGGCTTCAATAATCCGCAAAGCGTGGCCGGCGTGCTCGGTATCAATCCCGGATTGACGGACATTTTCCTGCAAGTAAAAATCAACGGTGACCTGGCATTGATCAAGGCTATCGCGTTGCTACTGCTCGCGGAAGAAGATCAGAATCCCGGCACGGTGTTCGATCAGCCATTCATCGCGGCGCACACCCAGGGATTTGCATCGCTGGTCGATGACCTCAGACGGTACGATGCCCGGGAACTGGCGGCACAGGCGGGCGTCCCCTTCGAACAAGTACAGGAAGCGGCCCGTGCCCTGGCAGGTAAAAGCAAGATCATCGCCTGTTGGGCAATGGGCCTTACCCAGCACAAAAATGCAGTGGATACCATTAAGGAGCTCGTAAACCTGCTGTTGCTCAAAGGCAGCATCGGCAAACCGGGTGCAGGGACGTGCCCGGTGCGCGGACACAGCAACGTGCAAGGCGACCGTACGATGGGTATATTCGAAAGACCCTCGAAAAAATTGCTCGACGCCATCGCGGAAAACTTTGGCTTTACACCTCCTGCTGCCCATGGTTACGACGTCGTGGAATGCATTAAAGCCATGCACGAGGGTCGCGGAAAGGTGTTTTTTGCAATGGGAGGAAATTTTCTTTCCGCCACACCCGATACCCGGTTTACCGCGGAAGCATTGCAAAAGTGTCGCCTGACAGTCCATGTCTCTACTAAGCTGAACAGGAGCCATCTTGTGCATGGGGAAGAAGCGCTGATACTCCCCTGCCTCGGCAGAAGTGACAAAGACGTGCATCATGGAGAGAACCGTTTTGTATCCTGCGAAAACTCCATGGGTGTCGTACAGCTTTCCAGGGGCGTTCTGGCGCCGATATCAGACGAGTTGCTGAGTGAGCCGGACATTGTCTGCAGACTGGCCCAAGCGACATTAGGAACGGGAAGCCAGGTAAACTGGGATCAGTACGAAGATTACGACCATATCCGGTCAGATATCGAAAGGACCATTCCCGGCTTCGAGGCCTACAATGAGCGTGTCAGGCAGCCGGGCGGATTTTACCTGCCCAACTGCAACCGCTCGGGGACGTTCGATACGGCTTCCGGAAAGGCGCATTTCCATATTGCAGCCCCCCGACCCCCGCATCTCAGCGACGACGAATTGATGATGATGACCATTCGGAGCCACGACCAGTTCAATACCACAGTTTATGGCCTGAACGACCGTTACCGGGGTATCTACAATGAACGCCGGGTGATCCTGATGAATGCCAGCGACATCAGAAAACGTAACCTGAAAGACGGCGATCTCGTGGACCTGCATAATGTTCACGACAATGTCGAGCGCATTGCCCGTAGGTTTATCGTGGTGGAATATCCCATTCCTGAGCGATGTACTGCCACTTATTTCCCGGAGACCAATGTGCTGGTACCCATTACGAGTGTTGCGGAGAAAAGTAATACACCCACTTCCAAAATGGTGATACTGACAGTAACGCCACACCTGGATTCTTTGCACTAAGTTAATATTGGCCTAACATAAGCCGCCGGAACTTGCTGTAATTTCGCCCCTGTTTAACCGCTCCGGAGGGTATAACAGGTCGAAAATTGTCTTTTTTAAGGAAGTTTAAATTGAATAAAATGAAAAAAGTGTTTTTAACGATTGCCGTTGGGCTGCTAAGCCTCATTTCCATGGATGGAATTTCACAACATAAAAATAAGGTAATAGCACACCGCGGTGCCTGGAAAAACACTGGTGCTACCGAAAATTCAATCGGGGCGCTGGAACATGCCATCAAGCTGGGCTGCTATGGCAGTGAATTCGACGTGCACATGTCTGCCGATTCGGTTTTGTTTGTATTACACGATCACTCAATTCAGGGAACGCATATCGAAAAAACCAATGCCCAGGAGCTTTCCCAGATCAAGCTTACCAATGGCGAAACCCTTCCTACCCTCGAAGCATACCTGAAAGCCGGCTCGAAACAGAAAAAAACCCGTCTGATCCTGGAAATCAAAACATCGTCGATGGGTAAGGAGCGCTCACTCGCGCTGGCTACCAAATGCGTGGAGCTGGTGAAGAAAATGAAGGTTGAAAAAATCACCGATTACATCGCTTTCGATTTCGATGTATGCCTGAAAGTAAAACAACTGGCCCCGAAAGCACACGTAGAATATTTGAATGGCGACAAAACGCCTGATGAAATACAAGCGGCAGGCCTGGATGGGATCGATTACCATTTCAGTGTGCTGAAGAGAAAAGAGGACTACATTCCCGCCATGCGCGAGAAGAAGCTGACCACCAATGTATGGACGGTCAATGACGAGGCTTCTTTGAAATACTTCCTCGAAAAGGATGTCGACTACATTACCACCAACGAGCCGGAATTGCTGCTGAGCCTTTCCAAATAATGCCGGTAGGCACATAAAAAATCCCTGTCCGGCGATGGACAGGGATTTTTTATGTCAGATCCGGGCCATTTGCAGTTGTCCGTTGGTTTCCTGCCAGGCCCTGATTACCTGCGTCAGCTGCTTGTATTCGATCAGGAACCCATCGTGGCCATACAGGGAATCGATTTCCTGAAAGACAGCATCCGGAATATGTCGTGCAAGAAACTGCTGTTCCGACAAGGGGAAGAGCAGATCCGATTTGATTCCCAGCACCAGTGTTTTCGCCTTCACCAGCCCCAGCGCATGCACGATACCACCCCGGTTCCGGCCCACATTGTGCGAATCCATGATTTTGGACAGCACCCAATACGAGAATGCATTGAAGCGCTTCACAAATTTATCGCCCTGGTACTGCTGATACGACGATGCTCTGAAATCATCGATCTGATCCGGATTGTCACGGGCCTGCGTAAAATTATAAGTATCGTAATTCCGGTATGAAAGCAATGCGATTGAACGCGCCGCCCGCATGCCCATGCTGCCCGCCTGTTCTGTTTCCTCTCCAAACGTCGGGTCCGCTTCGATCGCCATCCGCTGTGACTCGTTGAATGCAATTCCCCAGGGTGAATGCAGCGCATTGGACGCGATCAGAATAAGCTCTTCGCACAGATCGGGTTTTTCCACCGCCCATTCCAGTGCCTGCTGCCCACCCAGCGATCCCCCAATGCAAATGCGGATTTTCCGGATTGCCAACTCCTGACGTAGCAGCTCCATTGCTCCTACCACATCGCGAACGGTGATCGTCGGAAAATTCCTGTAGTAGGGTTGATTGGTGCGGGGATTGACCGACAACGGGCCCGTTGAACCATATGCCGAGCCAAGTACATTGACACAAATGATAAAGTATCTGGCGGGATCGAAATATTTATCCTCACCTACTAATCCATCCCACCATTCAGCGGCGTTAGAACTGCCCGTTAAGGCATGACAAATCCAGACAACGTTGCTGTCATTGGCATTTCGTTCTCCATAGGTCGTATATGAGAGTTCAAATCCCGGCAATTCTCCCCCCATTTCCAGCGCATAAGGATAGGGATATTTAAAGTTTTTCTGTTCCGCTTGCATAAGTGCCCCAGCACACGTTTAAATTCAATACATAATGACATCCCCCGGTTTTTCAACGCGAAAAGACAGGCGACTTAACAGCCGAAACATACATTTTCGGTGTAGCTGCGAGACTAAAGCCAATCGGCTTACGGAAATTTCTAACTGTAAGATCACACGAATTGAGTTTATATCTCCTAATAACTTAGGTGGGAATTAGCACCTTTCTCCGTTGTGGTAGCAGGTTGCCAGAGGTTCATAGAGCCCATTCTCTCGCCTCTTCTTTATAAATCAACCGCCGTTCAGGGAAGCAATTGATTGATGCTGCAATATTAAGCCCCGATGCCTGAAAATACAAATAATTGCAAAAATTCTATCCCGCGCCTGGCCCTGTCGAAATACCTCCGCTTATCTTTGCCGGCCAACATTTACCAGAAATAATGAGAATCTTTTTTCACAGTCTGCTGCTCACTTTTGCCGCAGTTTACGCCTCGGGACAATCACTGGCCCCCTCTCCGACCCAGTTACGCAAGCACATCACGTTTCTCGCTTCCGACAAAATGAAAGGTCGTGGTACCGGCAGCAAGGAAAATGAAAAGGCGGCCAGGTATGTGGTGAAACAATTCAAGAAGTTCGATCTTGTTCCGAAAGGCACAGATGGCTTTTTTCAGCCATTTACAGCTAAAATCAGGCGAATAACAGTCGCCGACAGTATCCGGGAAGCCAGGAACGTGATCGGCTTCCTCGATAACGGCGCGCAGTATACCATCGTCATCGGCGCTCATTTCGACCACCTTGGGATGGGCCGGCAAGGCAGTTCCAAAGCAGACAAACCCGAAGGGCAGATTCACAACGGCGCCGATGACAATGCCTCCGGCGTGGCCGGTCTGCTCGAACTGGCGCGGTATTTTTCGCAAAACGACATCAAGGAACCTTATAACTTCCTTTTCATAGCGTTCGGGGCGGAAGAACTGGGTCTGGTTGGATCGAGATACTTTGTCAACAACCCGACGCTGGCTTTGGATAAGATCAATTTCATGTCGAATATGGATATGATAGGCAGGTATGACCCTTCGCGAGGTGTTGGAATCGGTGGATTCGGGACGAGCGCTGAGTGGCCCGCTGTTTTTAAGGATGTAAAAAGCGAAACGCGTTTTTTTACTGACAATGCAGGAAGCGGCGGATCCGACCACGGCTCGTTTTATGCCAAAAAGATACCGGTCCTTTTTTTCCACACCGGCGGGCACGACGACTATCATAAACCAACCGACGACACCGAAAAGATAGACGTCGACGCGGAAGCCGGCATTCTGGGAATTCAGATCCGGATTATTGAAAATGCGATGCAATTGCCAAAGCTGAAATTTACGGAAGTTAAATAGGCCGGTATTCAATCAGCTCACCCCTTAAAGTCAGTTTGTTTTGTACGGTTTTGTAGCACCTTCATTTACTTACGGCCAGTCTCACATCTCTCCCGAGGAGTTGTACGGATCCCTATTCCGTGATGTACAATGCAGCCATATCTTTTCGGATTCCAAGACATTCGCAGACGCAATTCCCCTGGAAGACCCGGTACTGATTATTGAGCGGTACCATCAGGAGAAACAGGATGAAGATTTTGATATGGAAGCGTTTGTACGCCGCTATTTCCGGATGCCGGGACATATCGCCTCCGAATTCCATTCCGACAAAAGCGGGCTCACCTCCGATCATATCCGCAACCTCTGGTCGGTGCTCACACGGCAGCCGGAAAACCAGGAGCGAGGCGGTTCGCTCATCCCATTGCCGTTTCCCTACGTGGTTCCGGGAGGTCGGTTCCGGGAGATTTACTACTGGGACAGCTACTTCACCATGCTGGGTTTGAAGGAATCGGGCAGAGTAGAGCTGATCGAGAACATGCTCAACAATTTCGCCTACCTCATTGATACGTTGGGCTTTATCCCCACAGCAAACCGGACCTATTACCTCAGTCGTTCGCAACCGCCATTCTTTTCATTGATGGTTCGGTTATACAGCGAAATGGAGGGAAAGAAAGTCTTAAAAAAATACCTCCCGCAAATGCAGCGGGAATACGATTACTGGATGGACGAAGGGCATCAGCCCGCCGAGCCATTCACAGCATATCGCCGGCTGGTACATTTACCCGACGGCGCGGTGCTTAACCGCTACTGGGACGATAAAGCGACGGCCAGGCCGGAGTCTTTCAGTGAGGATATAGAGCTCGCACGTGAAGCCGCAGAAAAATACGGTACGCCGCCGGACGAGCTCTTCCGGCATATTCGGGCGGCGGCGGAATCGGGGTGGGATTTCAGCAGCCGGTGGTTTGCCAATGGGTCCGATTTTGCGTCCATCCATACTACCGACATTCTGCCTATCGACCTGAACTGCCTTCTTTACCATCTCGAAAAAGCACTTGCCGAAGCCTACCTGCTTTGCGACAACAGGAGATTGCATTTGCTCTACGAGGAAAAAGCGCGAAGGCGCTGCCTGGCCATCCAGACCTACTTTTGGGATGAAACGAGGCATTATTATATGGATTATGATTTCAAAAAGCGGGATTTTACCAATGCCATTACCATTGCGGGGTCCTATCCCCTGTTTTTCAAGCTGGCTCCGAAGTCGCAATCGCATTATGTGCGTGCCTACATCCGGCTTAATTTTTTAAAATCGGGCGGTTTACTGACTACCATGGTCCGTACCGGCCAGCAATGGGACGCACCTAATGGCTGGGCGCCTTTGCAGTGGATTGTGTACAAGGGTCTCCGGAACTACAATTTTCACCGGACCGCCAATGAGCTGAGCGACGAATGGCTGGGACTTATCGACAAAGAGTTCAGGCATTCCGGTAAAATGCTGGAAAAATACAATGTGTCAGATACAAACCTGGTCGCCGGCGGTGGTGAATATGAGATTCAGGAAGGGTTCGGCTGGACAAACGGGGTATACCTCCGCATGAAAAACAGGAAACGGTAGTAAATTTGCCTGTATCCCAGTTTGATTTATTATCTATTTCCAATAAATTATATTAAAAATTTCCAGAGGAGCCGCAGGATAGCAGATATTTTTAATACATTGCCGTTACCAAGCCCATTGACTTCATGAAACTTCCCATATATCAAATCGATGCTTTTACAGATAAGTTGTTTGGTGGAAATCCCGCTGCCGTAGTTCCTCTGGAACAATGGCTCCCCGAGGACACGATGCGTGCCATCGCCGCCGAAAACAACCTGGCAGAAACCGCTTTTTACGTCCCTAACGAATCCGGCTTTCACATACGGTGGTTTACGCCAACTGTCGAGGTCGATCTTTGCGGGCATGCCACCCTGGCCGCTGCATATGTGATCTTCAATATACAGAACTATGAAGGCCAGTCGATCAGTTTTGAGTCCAGAAGCGGTACGCTGACTGTGGATTGCAAGGAAGATTGGCTCACGCTGAATTTCCCGGTCGACCAGTATCATATCGCTGTACCGCCGCCAGGCCTGGTCGAAAGCCTCAAAAACACCACCTTGCTGGAAGTGTACAAAGGCAAGACAGACTACCTGGTCGTGCTGGAATCAGAGGAGGTGGTGCAAAACCTTGATTTAGATATCATTATCCTTTCCACAATTCCTGCCAGAGGGGTAATTGTAACAGCTGCCGGCGACGAGGTGGATTTCGTATCGCGCTTTTTTGCACCGCAATCGGGTGTTGATGAAGATCCCGTCACAGGTTCGGCTCACACCACGCTGATTCCCTATTGGGCCGAAAAACTCTCTAAAACCCAATTGACCGCCAGACAGCTTTCCAAACGGGGCGGATTTCTCAAATGTGAACTGGAAGGAGACCGGGTCGCGATTGGGGGCCAGGCCAGGCTTTACCTGAAAGGCGAAATTCTTGTGGATTAGATTACCTGGGTACCCGTTTCCCGGCATACTTGGACCGCTGACCCGCGTACAGCCCTGCTATCACCAGGACTGTGCCTGCAATGGTATAGGCCGTAACAGGCTCGTCCATCAGCCACCAGGCGAAGAAGAATCCGAACAGCGGACAAAGGAAAAGCCACATGGACGCCTTCACGGTGTCGATCCGAAGCAGATGAAACCAACAGATCAGGCCGACAATGGAAACTGCCAGGCTTAACCACAACACCGCTCCCCAGAAGGTCTGGTCCCAGGATGCCGTAGTCAGATCGCTTAGAAGCCAGGTTACGGGCATGAGAAAGATACCGCCGAGGAACACCTGCCAGCCATTGATCAGCAAATTGGGTAGCTTCCATTGAACCGTCGCGTAATATACACTTGCAGCCGACACCGCCACCATGCTGATCAAAAGCAGCGTAATACCTCCCGCAGTGGTATAACTATCGGCCATCAAAGGATAGGTAGCCACGGCAACCCCTCCCATTCCCAACGCGATACCCATCCATTCTTCGGTTTTTGGCTTTCTTTTGAGCCACCACGACGACAGCAGTACGATCATCAGAGGATTGGTAGACACCGCCAGACTTCCTATTCCGGCTGCGGTGTATTTCATGGCGCACACATACAAGCCCAGGTAGAGCGTTGTATTCAGGAAACCAAAAAGGGACAATTGCTTCCACTCCCGTTTCGTGGGCAGCCGATAGGTTTTATCTTTGCCCAACAAATAGGAAAACGATAGCAACAGTATACCGGCAATAAAGAAACGAACGTTTGCCAATATCAGGGGAGCCGTAGACTGGACACCAAATTTGGTTGCCACAGAAGCCGAAGACCAAAGAATGGAAAAGAGAAGACCGATGCCGATATTTTTCACACACAAAAAGAATAATCGTCCAAAATTACAAGTTGTACCTCGGCTTCCGCCCCCGCTTTTTATATTTTTGGGTATGATTAACAAAAAAAATGCGTTGAAGTCACTTATCATCGCTTTGATGCATATTCCTGCGCTACACACCTACGCACAGAGCCAATGGACCTACGATTTCAACAACGGCTTATCACCCATTGAAACCGGAGGGCCTGCATTGAAGGTGCTTGGCCAACCCGGACAGATCATTAAAGAGAAAATACCTGGCTCCGATTACCTCACCCGCTCCATTTACATCTTCGAGAAAAATAGTGGTTTGCAGTTCAACAATGCTGAAACAAAGGGTTTTCTGAATAAATCCTTCACCGTTGAGATCTATTTTAAACTCAACGAGCTCGATAGTTGGAAAAGGGTACTGGATTTTAAAAACAGGAAAAGTGACTACGGCAGCTACATTTATGATGGCAAGCTCAACTTCTACGACTTTGCCATCGGTGAAAAAGCCCCTGTGCGTGCCAATCAGTATGTGCATTATGTGTATTCGCGCGATTTTGAAACGAAAGTGATCAAGATGTACATCAACGGCCTTTCTAAGGTAGAATTCAAAGACCCTGGCACTGAAGGCATGCTCGATGCGGACCAGGTACTCAATTTCTTTCAGGATGACCTGATCGCCAACCACGAAGCCAGCGCAGGCACAATCGCTCTCATTCGCTTGTACGACCGCGTCATGACCCCCGTGTTTGTCCGGCGTAGTTACCAGACCATCAGTAAAAGTTTTAAAGAACCCGTCGCGCAGGAGGCTCCGAAGGAAGAACCGAAGGCGCCTGAGCCCGAGCCAGCGCCAACCCGCAACAGAAATCTTGCACTGGTCACCGGGAAAGTTTATGATGGCCGCAATCTGAAGCCGGTCAATGATGCGGAAGTACTCGTACGAAAATCTGCCAATGACTCGCTGGTTGCCCACACCAAAACGACGGACGGTGTTTATACCGTAGAATTACCTCCCCACGAAACTTATCGCATCTCCGCTCAGGCTGATGGGTTTCAATCCAAGATCATGACGGTACGGACCAACAACCGTTCCGAGGAAATCAAGTCTTTGATGAGCCTTTCGGCGGAAACGCATAGTAATCCACTTTCGACACTTTATTTCAGCCAGGGAACTGAGGTGCTGGAAGATGGCGCATTAGCCGATCTGGACAGCATTGTTTCTTATTTTCAAAAGCGCCAGGACCTGCGCGTAGTTTTAAAGGGGCACACCGACAATGCAGGTAATTTTGAGAAAAACCTCGACCTGTCCAACAAACGGGTTGAAACGGTCAAAACATACCTGCTCGGAAAAGGCATTTCAGCGGAACGCATTGAAGGGTCAGGATACGGCTCTGCGCAACCGAAGCGCGCGAACCGGTCAGAAGTTCTTAAAAAATCCAACAGAAGGGTCGATGTTTGGGCCGAGCCGGTAAAAAGATAAAGCCATCTCATGGAGATGGCTTTATACTGACTATTCCTAAACCCTTAACCTTTTCTTCTCTTTTATATCTTTTCGCTACAAAGTGACTTCCTCACGTGGTGCTTTCAAAGGCACATTGTCTATCTGGTCATCTGCAAGCGTGTTCAAATCAAATCTCTTCATAAACCGGATCGCTGCTGTTGTTCTTTTCAGATCCTCCCTCCACTGTAACGCTTCAGCCGTTCCGATCGTTTCCAGGTTTCCTTCCAATTCTTCAGCGGCGCTAATGAATGCTTCAAATCTGCTTTCATCTACTTTCCGGATCCCTGAAGGGGCATTGCTGTGTAAAGCAACAATACTATCAATAATACTCCAATTTTCTTTCTTTACAAAATCCGGAAGAACCTGACCTATATACGAACCAAACCGTTCTTCAGATTCGCCCAGGATCACCCTGCCTTTCAAATCGTCTGCCGCATCTTTTCCGTTACTGGTCTGAGGCAGAGCGAAAAACAAAAATCCTATTAAGAATACAAATATAATAGTATTTCTGTTTGTATTCATGGATTTATTCAATTTTTCTCGCGGCTAATCGTGATACAAATGTCAGGATTAATTTTGAAATTACAAATTGAATCAAATCTATATTTCGGAATTATATTTGGAATTAAATCGCAATTTCCCGCAACTAAAAACTATTTTATATTAATAATCAGCGAATAAGTTTTAGAAAGTTTTGAAAAAATCACCAAAAACCAAATAAATACAATTCTTGAAATATTTATATTTTCTTTAAAAAGTACAATCATTGGTTATAATTATTCATTGCAGATTGTATCCCCAAAGTACAAAACGAAAGTACCATATCACCAGCACGGTCCAAAAATATGGGCAGCTCCGCCATTTCCTCATTGGAAAAAGGTTTTAGCACATAATCTACTTGCTTTCCCCTTGGAAAATTATTTCCTATCCCAAACCTCAGCCGGGGATAGTCGCTGGTACCCAAAAGCTCCTCTATGTTTTTTAACCCATTGTGCCCCCCGTGGCTCCCTTTGGGCTTAATGCGCAATGTGCCGTATGCTAACTGAAGCTCATCCACGATAACCAGTGTGTTTTCCGCAGTTACCTTGTACTGATCCATATAGTAGCGGATCGCCTTTCCGCTCAGGTTCATATAGGTCGTTGGTTTAATAAAATAAATGTGCCTGCCTTTGTATTTCCATTCGGCCACGAAGGCCAGTTTTTCAAAGGAAAACTTGAAATCATGCTGGGCCGCGAGGCGGTCCAGTACCATGAATCCGGCATTGTGTCGGGTAAATGCATACTCCGGACCGATATTTCCCAGTCCGGCAATAAGATATTTCATTGGATAAAAGTTTTTAATTTCGTCTAAGAGCACTTTAATTTAGGCTAAAATTCAGGGAAATTTCATGATAGCCCAAAAACGATTAATACTGAGCAGCCCTCTGCTGGAGATTATGATCAGCCGGTTGTGTCAGCAACTGATTGAGAATCACCAGGACTTTTCCAATTCGGTTGTCATGGGCCTGCAGCCCAGGGGAATACATTTCGCCGAGCGTATCGTAACCGAACTTCGTCAAAAAACCGGTCAGAACATTATGGCAGGCTACCTCGACGCTACGTTTTACCGCGATGATTTCAGGCGCAGAGAATCGCCCCTGGTCCCGAACAAAACGAATGTCCCGTTCCTGATCGAAGGGAAAAAAGTGATCCTGATTGACGACGTGCTGGCCAGCGGACGAATGGTACGGGCTGCACTCGACGCCATGACCGCCTTCGGACGTCCTAAAACCGTGGAACTGCTGGTATTGATAGATCGCCGTTATAATCGTGAACTGCCGATCGACCCGAATTATGTGGGCATGGAAGTGAGCACTGTCGAAAGCCAGCGCGTCCAGGTGGAATGGACCGAACAGGGTTTTGAATCAGACCACATCTGGCTGGTGGATTAAATGAATGGGCCTATGGCTGCTGCCTGGGCCTTGAAGCTTCTTCTTTTGCCTCTATTTTACCTATTTCGTCAGTTTTATAGGTCAGCTTATTGACGTAGAAAACCTCACGCCCCTGCCCGACGGACGACGTGCCCAGTCGCTGCATCCCGTAAGCGAGGAAGTATTGTCCATACCACGGCGACAGGTATCCGTCCTCATTATTCAGCACCTTCTCTTTTTCAGATTTCGGGTTGATTTTGAATTTCTCCGACTCCACCACAACTTTATTTCTGCTGATGACTTCCGTGTGTATATCCCCTTCCTGTGGGTAGGCGAGCACAAAATAATCATCCACGGGAGTAACCTGCACCATTTCCTGCAGATCGAAACTTGTCAGGTCTTTGATCGTGATGCAATTGTCCCAGATGAACTTGCCACTGCGATCAAAACCGCAAACAATGGCGTGTGTATAGCGGTAGCCTTCCAGCGCACGCGCTACGTAAGGTCGCGAAATACCTCCCGAAATGATCGGACTGGTAGAACGTTGGTTCGGATAATATACTTCCGCAACCAGCACGATCTCCTTTTCGGTCTGGATCAGCTGATGTACGAGCAGCCGGTAACGAAAGCGGTTTTCTTTCCCCAGGCTTTTTCTTTTCCCAATCTTCTCCAAAACCCGCTGACGACGCTTGGGCTTCATATAGTTGAAGAAGTTCTGCAATTCTGAAAATTCTATAAACTGCGGATCCTCGGGTGTGTCATCCGAAATGTGCGTGACATACAAGCCCTGTGAGTATTGTGTACAACCTACCGAGTAATTACCGATCAGGTAGGAATCGTCGGGGTTGAGCGGCACGATCTGGCCGGATATGAAGCTGTATCTGGGGTCGCTTAACGAAGTCTTTTTCAGCAGCTTACCATCATAATTGTAGGTTTTTATTTCAAAAACACAATTCTTCTTCCTGTAAGCATAAGTAATCACATTGATATATCCGTCGATCTCGTTGATATCCACATTGTTCAGTTCGGTGTTCTTCTCAAACAAGCCGGGTAGAACGCGCGTGGTGTGATCAAAAAATGAATGCACGATCACAATCGGCCGGGAACGGTAATACCCTGAAACCAATGCCTTGCTGCCAATTACCTTGAAGTGCTGCACATCCACGCCCGACAGCAGGTTCCCCTTGTAAGTGTCGATGGAACCGTCGTTGAAATTGAGCTGCATAAAAAGGAATCGATCTGTATCCGGCTCCGCAAACAACCAGTAGCCACTCTCCTCCGCTTTGTAGGCCATCACCGGAATGTATCGAAAATCCAGCTTGTAGGACGTCCGCCACACCGCTTTCAAAGTAGTATCGTATTTTACAAACTGCCATTGCTCATTCCGGTTGGAATATTCGCTCCCCCTGACCACCGACAATATACCACGCTCACCCAGACTGAAAACCTCAAATTGTTCGGAAGAAGAAGAGCTTGTCGGGATCTCCAGACGGTCGGATTGCTGCAACTGCGCCTCCGCTTCCCACAACGGAGAGACGGCAAGCAGGAACATAAATACCAACCCGATAAAATTTATAGAAAGCTTATGCATAACTTCTTCATTCAGGGGTGTAACTCTCTTCAATAATTAGCCTAATTTTGCATTCAAACTGGATAACATTGCTATTAATATTAGAAATAATTTCACTTAAATAAAAACATGCCGGGATGTATCTGTAAAATCCAGGGACCATCTACGGATTACACTATTTTTCATGACAATTGAAGCAATACTTAAGGAGGATATTCAAAAAGCGGTTCAAAAACATTTCGAACTGGACGTCCAGGAAATCATCCTGCAACCAACCAAGAAAGAATTTGAGGGATTTTACACATTCGTTACATTTCCTTTAACCAAAGCGACCAGGAAGGCGCCGGCGGAGATCGGACAGCTGATCGGGCAAGAGCTCGTAGCAAGTTCACAGGTGGTGTCCGGGTTCAATGTCGTGCAGGGCTTTCTGAACATCAGCCTTAAAGACAGCACTTGGCTGGACCTCTTCTCTCAGATCGCATCCGACGAGGCATTCGGCACGTTGCCTTCCAACGGACAGTCGGTTATGGTCGAGTTTTCTTCCCCTAATACCAACAAGCCATTGCACCTGGGTCACCTCCGTAACAATTTCCTGGGTGATTCACTCTCGAAAATACTGAAAGCGAGCGGCTACAATGTCATCAAAACGTGCCTGGTCAATGACCGGGGCATCCATATCTGCAAATCGATGCTGGCCTACCGCGAGTTGGGCAACGGGGAAACACCGGAATCCAGCGGCATCAAAGGCGACCACCTGGCTGGCAAGTATTACGTGCTGTTTGATGTAGAGTACAAAAAACAGATCAAAGAATTGACAGAACAGGGGCTGAGTGAAGAAGAAGCCGCCAAAAAGGCTCCCTGGATACTGGAAGCCCAGAAACTCCTGCTGCTTTGGGAAAACAACGATCCTGAAACGGTAGCGCTGTGGCAGAAAATGAACAGCTGGGTCTACGAGGGTTTCGCGCAGACATACGCCAAGATCGGCGTTGGCTTCGACAAGACCTACTATGAGTCCGACACCTACCTGCTGGGCAAGGACATTATCGAGGAAGGTCTTCAGAAAGGTGTATTCTTCAAAAAAGCGGACGGTTCGGTATGGATCGATCTGGCGGAGGAAGGACTGGACGAGAAACTCGTGCTCAGAGGTGATGGCACATCCGTGTACATCACGCAGGATCTGGGCACAACAGAACTAAAAAACAGTGATTTTGGCAATGACCGCTACCTTTGGGTAGTAGGTAATGAGCAGGATTACCACTTCAAAGTGCTCTTTGCCATTCTGAAACGTCTGGGCAGGACTTATGCGGACGGTTGCTATCACATCAGCTACGGCATGGTGGACCTGCCCTCCGGCAAGATGAAATCCCGTGAAGGTACCGTCGTAGACGCCGACGACCTCGTTGCTCAAATGGTGCAAACCGCTTCGGATCGCACCCAGGAGTTAGGAAAAATCGACGATTTCAACAGCGAAGAAGCCAGGCAGCTCTACAACCAGCTTGCATTGGGCGCATTGAAATACTTCCTCCTCAAAGTGGATCCTAAGAAACGCATGCTCTTCAACCCCGAAGAGTCCATTGACTTTCAGGGGCATACAGGTCCGTTCATTCAATACACTTATGCACGCGTCCGGTCGATCATACGCAAGGCCGAGCAGGCCGCTATCGCCCCAGAAGTTCCCGCAGATAGCTATCAAATGCATCAGGCGGAGCGGGAGCTGGTGTTTGCATTGTCGCAATATCCTGTGAAGGTAGTAGCGGCCGCAAATGAGTTTGCTCCGTCGCTGATTTCACAATATGCATTCGACCTTGCGAAGGTGTATAATCAGTTTTACGCAGAAGTTTCGATCTTCTCCGACCCCGATCCCGTGGCGGTTCGCCTCAGAGTCGCACTGTCGGGTGCAGTTGCTGAAACAATTCGTAAAGCTTTGGGGTTATTGGGCATAGATGTCCCCGAGAGAATGTGAGACGCAACTGTTCTCAAAACCTATCCGTATAGTGTTTTGGATATGGTAAAATCCAATCCGTGCATGCATTTCAATTATTAACTATATGTACTAACCATAACCAAAACCGACCATGAGTTTCCTTAAGACACTTTTCATTATGATTACATCCTTGATTACAGGGCTGTTTGCCGACAAATCTGAAATGGCCAGCAGACCCGAGAATGCCCCTGTTGCGAAACAAACGCTGTACGATTTCAAAGTAAAATCGCTGGTAGGTGGTAAAACAGTAGACCTCGCCAAATACAAAGGCAAAAAAGTCGTGATCCTGAACGTCGCCTCCAAATGCGGCTACACCAAGCAGTATGCCGACTGGGAAAAGTTCTACAAAGACCACGGTGACAAGGTAGTCGTGCTGGGTTTTCCAGCTAACAATTTCGGGGGACAGGAGCCAGGTACCAGCGAAGAAATCGCGACATTCTGCTCGGCAACCTACGGTGTAACCTTCCCGATGTTCGAAAAAGTGTCGGTATTGGGCGATGACCAGTCTCCGATTTACAAATGGCTCAGTGACAAAGATCTGAATGGCTGGAACGACAAAGTTCCTACCTGGAATTTCTGCAAATACGTCATCAATGAAAAAGGCGAACTGACCAATTTCTTTGCATCCAAGGTATTGCCAACTGATGCCGAGTTTACCAAGGCTGTTGGAATCTAAGTAAATCCACTGTCGGAAGCAGCCCTTGGTTCATTCAAAGGCTCTTCCGACAATTTTTGTAATAATTAACTATACGCAACTATGAAAACCATTAGCTCTATTGTAGAAGCACGTCGCTACCTGGCAAATGCAAAACAAATTCTTCGCGAAAAGGCAATCAAAGAAGATGAGTTGTACAAAGACAAAAAGTATGTAAAAATAGCCGGACATACCGCCTATATCGGCGTTCTGGAAGCATTAGATGTTGTTTTTGGAGATAAGAAAAAAGGTAGAAAAAGCGTCGATTGGTATAGAGAAGAATTATCCGCGGTAGACAAAAAGATGCTCACATTATTCATAGAAGCTTACAATACTCTTCATCTTGCGATGAGCTACGATGGAAACCGTCTTGTCTCCGTTTCAAGTGGAGGCCTTAACATCGCCGAAAAAATCATAAATTGGGCCGAGCAGAAAGCCGCAGCTTGACATTACCCGAATTAACAATACCACAATGAACCCCTGGATTGAAGCCGCACGCCCTCGTACATTACCTCTTGCACTTTCCTGTATCTTAATGGGCTGCTTTCTGGCAGCAGCTTCTGGGCAATTCAGCTGGCCGGTAGCAGCATTGAGTGTCTTGACGACCATTATTCTGCAAGTCCTTTCCAACTTCGCTAATGATTACGGCGACGCCGTGAATGGGAAGGATACAGAACTACGTCAGGGACCGAAGCGTGCCGTGCATGCAGGCGAGATCAGCGCTGCTAAAATGCTACGTGCGATCATTATTTTTTCTGTACTCGCGTTAGTTTCAGGCATTACATTGCTAACCATCGCTTTGAAAAACGCACCTGCAAATACTTTCTGGGTGTTTCTGGGGATTGGAATTGCCTGCATTATTGCAGCCATTACCTACACGGCGGGTAAGCGTCCTTACGGCTACGTCGGCCTGGGTGACCTTTCGGTTCTGATCTTTTTTGGCTGGGTAGGCGTGCTCGGAAGCAACTTCCTGCATACACACGTATGGGACTGGGGTATGCTCCTGCCTGCCAGTAGCTGCGGCCTCTTTGCAGTGGGTGTATTAAATATTAACAATATCCGCGATATTGAGTCGGACCGGGCAACGGGTAAGAATTCAATCCCCGTCCGTCTGGGTCGCGAAAAAGCCATCCGGTATCACTGGTGTATCCTGGTGGTAGGTATGCTCTGCGTCTCAATCTACACGATCCAGCATTTCTCAGGTTACACTAGTCTGATCTTTCTCCTCAGTTTTCCGCTGTTCATCAAGAATGGGCTGGCCATCTCTCGGCTTACCAAGGCCAGCGAACTGGATCCTTATCTGAAACAGATGGCGCTCTCGACGCTGCTTTTTGTGATCCTCTTTGGCATTGGTGTGGTACTCTAAGGTTGCTCACTGTCATTAAATTTAGATTTTCCTGCTAATGGCTAGCTACCACATCTCAGTTGAAAGTTTGGGAATCCATTATTTGTTTTGTATTCCTGCAACCCTTCAAAATATACTCGACCTCCGAGGTCCTTCGAACTTACTTGCCGATTGATTTTATACATCAATTCCAAAGCGGCAAAGTCACGTCCATTGTCTGCGTTCAGTTTAAAGAAGACATCCGCTTGATATAACCCGCTGCTACTCCTATTGCTTTTATTTTCAAAGAATCCTCTTTTCTCGAGAAGTATCTCGTTATCAGATAACTCATCAGCTCCTTTTAGCCAAGCACTATATCTTACGCCCACGCTCGAACCACTTATAACAACATCCTTAGGATTCCAGCTCGCCTTTTGCTTTAAAATATCAACTTGGTAACGAGTAATGATCTTATCAAATTCTTCAATCGTGGCTGGATTCACCTTGTTAAACCGCCAAACAATATTTGTCAGAATGTTCATAGTTTTGTCTAATAAACTTATGCGAATTCCGTGCTTCCCTCTGACGGATTTTACATTATTCACCTAAATTTAACCAGAGCAACCCTATCTATTATGTTCAGGTTATTGCCAATTATCAAAAGCTAGACATCGATTATCATTCGGTCATCCCGGTTAATAATTACCTCAAAAACAGCAGAGCTGTAATTTTAACTTAATAGATGGATTTCATCTTTTCAAAAATCACTTCACATACGGCTTAATCTGCGCCCCCAAAAGCGTGTACCCCTTTTCATTGGGATGCAACCCATCCGAGAATAGCGACTCGTCTATTTTACCATCCGGTTGCAGAAAAACCTTGCCAGGATTGAGGTACATTACATTAGCCTCGCCTGTCAATTGCAGTAACTTCTCATTCAACAATGCCACCCGTTGCTCCTGCTGTCTGCGCGGATAAATACCCATCATTACCAGCTGTGCTTTGGGCTGCCGCTCCTGAATCGCTTCGATCAGTTTTTTCCAGCCTTCCAGGATCTCTTCGTCGGTGTTCATACCGAGGTTATTGGTACCAATATTCACAAAGATCTGTCGGGCGGCAAACCCGTCCAGTTCGCCATGGTGAATGCGCCAGAGCACATTCTCGATACGGTCCCAGCCGTAACCCATATTCACCGAACTCTTTCCGAAAGTAGCGGTCCATGAACTTTCGCCCGTTGCGCGTGGTCCTTTCGGCAAGCCTCCCCAGAAATGCGTAATGGAGTTACCGATCACGACAGTCGACGGAGCCGCCTTGCGGTTCAGTTCCAGGATTTCGGCATGCCTTTTCTCCCAATCATAATTGTGCAACTCGCGCATTTGAGTGATCGGGCGTGTAGTCGGAAGTTCTCCTGCGGATTCGTGCAAAATCATTCTCAAATGCTTTTCGTAACCATCGGCATATTGCAGCATGCCCAGGTCCGTCTGGTGCGTGCCGTCCACTGTCGATTCGTAGGTTTGCCCGAAATCCGCTTTCGGGATCAGATACAAATTTTGAAATCCCTGCGACTTCAATGTGGCGAATGCGTCTTTCAATACGCCATTTATTTCTGCATAATAATGCTTGCTTTGCGGGTTAATATCCTCTTCGGCGTAACCGGCGTGTTCCGCGAGCGCAATCGGTATCTCGGGACGCTTCTGGCGCAATGCCGTTACGGTGTTGATCACTCGTTTCTTCACCTCCTCAGCTGTTAGCCCGAGCTTCGAATCCGGCCGGATGGTCAGATTTGGAAGGCAATCCAGGACGTAAACCTTCGCGTCGATCTCCCCTATTAAATCCACAACTTCCGTTTCCAACCTGCCATTTCCGGAAAAGCCGAGATTAATGAGCGGACGATCCATTTTGCGTCCCAATATCGACGTCCAGGCCATTCCCGGCCGTGACGCACAAGCCCCCTGCGCAATGGATGTGCCGTAAATTACAATGGGCTTGTCGGGGCGAACCGGCAAAGGTGTGAACTCCGTCCCGGCAGGTGTGCCAATTTCCAGCCATTTCACGCTGTTATAGAGCGGCAAGAACAGCCGGTATTCTCTTCCATGCTTGTGGTAACTATCGTTGGGAGCGAGATTCCTGAAATCATAGGTAATGGTGTCGCCAAACGCATACTTGCCGGCACACCAGCGCCAGTCGCCGTCACTGCTGACGGCATAAAGATCCACCCCGCTCACACCCGTCGCAGGCATGTGCGGAAGCGCATGCTTTCCCCCAACCGTATAGCGTATCCTGATTTCAGAGGCATTGGCCCGAAAACGGATCATCAGTCCTGCCGATTGATTGGATAGCCCCCAGACTTCCTTCCTAACGTCCTTCTCAGCCCGGGCCGGTAGCCGATCGTATGGATTTTTAAGCTCTTTCGGCCAGGCCTGGCCTTCGATCACCGCAAAGGGAGCCGATTGCGGGTTCCACCAGGTATACGCAGTGGTTTGAGCGGATAATTCAACAACAAAAAGCAGGCACAGCCACGCGGACAAGAGGAGTTTGGAATACATAAAATAAAATGGACACCGATGTATCGCTACAAAAGTGCCCATTTGGCTATTTCTCACTTTGGACGACCGGATTATTTCACGATCACGCCATCGGCAATAAACGTCAGCTCGTCCTTCGGCTCGGTGATTTTCGCAATTTCATCCGGACTCTTTCCCGCATCCTGCGCATAATGCTTCAAATGCTCCACAGGCACCGTTTTCTTTTGGGCTTCTCCCTCAAAAACAACAGTCTTGCCTGCTATATCCTTGGGTACAAAGAACCCGTAGTCCTTGAACATAACCCGCATTGTTTCCCCATTGTCAAGGTTCACCTTCATCCAACAGCCTTTCACCTGGCATACCGACTCGACGGTCCCGGTCACTTTGGCCTGCATTTCGCTTTTCTCACCCATTTTTGTCGGAAGGGTCGTCGCCGCAATAGCCTTCTTATCGTCAATCTGCTTCCCAAAGTTACCTTGGGCTTTTGCGAAAGTGACCGTCAGGATTACCAGGAGTATGGAAAGTAGTTTTTTCATATTGGTTAAATGTTTAAAAGTGTGTTAAAAAATTTATTGATCGCAAATAACTGTTTTTACCCCCAAAACAATCCGTTCCATACGGATAAGCGAATGATCAACATAAAGTTAACATCTCCATCGCTACAATCAAAACGCCGCTATTCCAGCACCTCAACCCACCCTTTGCAGTGATTACCCTGTGGCGTATCGACGACGTAGAAGTATGTTCCGTTCGAGATGCCTTTGCCCCAGTTGTTGTTATAGTTGGTGGCTTTGAAAATGGATTTACCCCAGCGGTTGAAAACTTCCAGGGACGACGGCGTCACCGGGACGATGAAAAAGTCGTTCTTTCCGTCGCCGTTGGGCGTAATGACATTGCTTAATATAAATGCCGGTTCGGCGCTGATTTTCTTGGAGGCTATAAGAGAACAGCCGGCCGCATTGTAGGCGGTTAGCGTAACGGTATATTCGCCCGGGACTTCGTAAATGTAATTCTTCACTTCCGGGTCGGTCGTGGGGCTGCCGGTGCCCATATTCCACTCATAGCGCTGTGCCTTGCCGCCTCTGCTGGTCATTGAATAGGAAAACGGCTCGTTACAGGCACCACCGGATTGTACCACCTCAAAATCGGGCGCGTAGGATTGATCCACTTTGACAGTGATCTCCCGAAGCGGCCGGCAGCCGTCCTCATACAAACCTTCGATCAGGTAGGTAGTCGTCTGTGTCGGTTTTACTGTCACCGATTTGCCCATTGTTTCCTGCAAGCCGGTTGTTGCGTGCCATTTATATTGCGGGGCATTGCCGGAGATCGTAAGCGTCACAGTCGCGCCCTGGCAGACCTCGGTATCGGGCATATCCACAAAGTCCGCTTTTTTCTCCACCGCTAATTTAACCTGTTCCGTTACCTTGCAGCCCGTTGCATTGCTGATCTCGACGGTATACTCGGTTGTTTCTTTGACTGTTGCCACAGGCGTTGCGCTTGTTGCATTGTCTAATCCGGATGCAGGTGACCATTTATATTGCGTCCCTCCGCTCGCCATAAGTTTTACAGCCGAATTTTCACAAACGGTCGTATCGCCGGTCACACGCGTTTGGAGTGTTTCCACCACGATTTTCTTCTCCATCACATCCATCCTCTTACAGCTCAGCCGGTTGTATGCTTTCAGTGTTACCACGTATTCACCCGGTGTGGTAAAAGTGTATTCCGATTGGTCTTCTTCCCTTGAAATGGTTTTACCGCTTACCTCCCAGATGTAGTCGACACCACCCTCACTGGTATTCATAAAGGTAAGCGCCAGCGGTGCGCATCCTTTCAATACATCCTTTGTCTTACCCGAATAGACGTCAAAGTCGGCTTTCAAACGATCGATATCGACTTTGAATGCTGCGTTATTACAGTTATCACTATTATTGGTTGTGGACCATGCCTGCGGTGTGGCTGGAAAATTGCTCCCCCCACATGCACAGGTAGCGTGATAAATCGTCCCGTTCTTATCAAACCGGCTGGTCCCACCATCCACATGATCCCCCTGAAGGCGCGTATCCCTGTTGAGACTTCCGAAATAAGTTGCGTAAAGCAGCGACTTTGCCCCCTGTTCCAGGATGGCTATGTAAAAATTATTGCCATTCGTAGCATGCTGTACGGCGTCGTCCGTCACTGGCAAATTAAGTGTACTGCTGGCTGCGTTATTGTCTGTACCGCTGTTGACGTTTCCACCCCAGCCCGCCAGGTAAATGTTGCCGCACTCGCTGACCAAAAACGCCGTGGGAGAAATGTCCGGCGTCCCCCGTCCCGAACCGATAGTGGTTGAAAATATAGTTTTGGACAAAGTCGCATCCAATGCATGTACGTACTGACCGCTTTTTGCATTCTGGTAAACTCCCTGACTCACAGGATAAGTGCCTGTTGTAAGTCCGTATACATAAACCTGATTGGCCTGATCGATGTCGAGCAGATAGGCGCCATCCTCTTTGTCGGTTCCCAGGTAAGTGAGTGCTGCTAACTGATCATTTACAAAACGAGCCACAAAACCATCTTCCACACCTTTTAACCCTTGCTGGTAAACGCCCGCTTTGGAGGCTAATGTGGCACTTTGGGAAATTCCTGCAATGTAAATATCCCCATTGCCCGAAAGTTTCAGAGAATAGGCCGCGTCCCATTTGTCGCCACCGACATAAGTCGACCATTGCAGCTCATTCAGGCCCGGCGAAAACCTCGACACTATCCCATCCTGCCCGCCCGCAAGTTTACTTTGTGACGGATTCTTTAATGGAAAATTGCCCGAATAAGTGGAAGAAACAATGTAAACACGGTCACTGGCGTCCACCCCTATTTCACCCCGGAAGCTATCTCCGTAATTCCGGATCACTACCGCGTCGGTCACGCTGACACCGTCGTTCCCGCTACCGCCTACGAACGTCGATGCACTGAGCTGTTTTCCGTCTGCGCTGAGTTTGGAAACGAACAGATCACTGCCATTGACGAGCTCTAGCCCCGAGATAGGCGTTGTCCGCGTTCCGCCGGCAAATTTGGTCTGGAATGCATTGGTGCGGATCGGGAAATTGGGAGAAGAGGTTGTCCCCAGGATCAGTAATTCCTTTTGACTATTGACGATCAGACTGGTCGGTACATCGGTATTATTTCCCCCGAGAAATGTCGCATAAACAAGGTCGCTGCCGTCCGGCGTAAATTTCATAATGGCCACATCCACCAGGCCTTCAAACTTGACCTGAAACGCGCCGGTCGTCGCCGGAAAATTGGTCCCGAATACGGTTCCTCCGGAATACAGGTTACCTTCATTGTCATAGGTGGCGGTATGCCCCCAGTTATCGGCAGTGGAACCCGAATAGGTCGAAAAGATCAGCTCAGGATCAATGATCAGAGGTTTTGACCTGTCGTAGCCCGCTGGCAGCACAAAACGGGCGGTATGGTCCGCGGAAAGTTCGAAGGCAGAGGCCACTTCGGTCGTCCGCGCATTGGATTGCTGAAAGGAGTATGGTTGAGCTTCCTTGATATCGCCAACGGAAGTTTTGATGACAATTTGCCCCGACTCGTTCAATGAAACGGCGTCTGCGCCATCGTAATGCAAACTGATCCTGGACGGGTCCGCGCCCGGCCGGAGGATAAACTCGTATTTCAGTTTGAGTTGACTGAGATAAATGCGGAGGTCGGTATTCGGATAAATGTTTTCGTAAACTACCTCCTCATAACCGCTCACATCTGCGGTCCAGGTTTCGGGAGTACTCCCTAAGAAATAGCTGAAACGCGTTTTACCCGGCTTCACGGCCTTCTGCCTTACCTCGGCGGATGCATTCTGAAACACCACCTCGACCCCATGGGCGGGGATACCGGGCAGGCCCGGAGTTTCGCGTGCCGCGTTAGACGGCGATTCATGTTTTCCGTGAAGCTCCGAAACTTTCGACCCGTCGTAGCGCACATAAACCAATGAGTGTTTTTTCAGAAACAGGAAACCACCGGGAATGCTGGCACGGAAAAGTACGTCCTTATTCCATTGACCTCTGTTTTCAATAAAATAAGAACCGGATGCCCAGGTATGGCCTGCGAAATGGACAATGACGAGTAGCGAAACAAGGATAAGCCGTAGAGTTTTCTGCATAGTCCGGGCGGCTGAGTTTTTCTATTTGAACGCAGAAACAGATATGATATTTTCACAAAATTCGTATTCCTGCTTTACATTCGAACCTATTAAAACGAGCTGATTCTGAGTGTTGTCTATCACGTGATCCAGATACCACTTAATGCCCTGCACGTCGAGGTTGGTGGTCGGCTCATCCAGAAAAACAATGGGGACGTCCGACAAAAATGCAAGACCCAACTTAACACGTTGCTTCATTCCCGACGAAAAATGGCGGATCGTTTTCCCGCTTGCATGGGGCAACTGAATAAAATCCTCAAAATCCCGGGCCGACATCCCGTTTTTGGATCGTTTGAAGCGTCCATGGAATTCGATCTGTTCGCGAAGCGTAAATTCTTCGATCAGTTCAAGATAAGGAGCGGCAATCACGATATGTTTATACCAATGATCCGTCTCGACTTCCTTCCCGCTGCGCTCCATGTAGCTGATTTTGCCTTCCGAAACCGGAACAATGCCCGTCAGGAGTTGCAGGAGCGTAGATTTACCACTGCCGTTTGGCCCTACAAAAACATACTTCTCCCCCTCGGCCAGTTCGAAGCTCGCATGGCGGACTATCCATTCCTTTATAAACTTCTTACCGATATTTTCGACTGTAATGCGCACTGGTTCTACTCTGAGTTCCTGATTTTTTGCTGTATAATGATCCAGGGCCGCCCTGGCGATCCTGGCGATAACCTGTTCTCTATGGTCCTGGTCGGCTGTTGCGTCTATTTCCGATTTCACCCCCGTCTGTTATGCAGGCAAGGCATTATTCGGAAGCAAAACACAGAGCAACCTTTATGAAAGCGAGCTTTGAAGTGATCGGCATAATGGATAATCTGCTAGTTATGCCCGTTTTTTTCAGTCCGTCGCTCCCGGTCTTCGATCGTCAGCTTCACCAATTCAATGCGGGTATCCTGCACGGAAACGATCTGGAACGAATAAGGAGGCATATCGACGACTTCATTCTCATCGGGTAAGTCGCCAGAAAAATGGATCAGCATGCCGGCGACCGTATCATAGTCCCCTTCCGGGAGCTCCCATCCGTATTTGTCATTGAGGTAGTCGAGCTCGTGCCGTGCGCTTAGCATATAGGTATGCTCATCCAGCTGCCGTTCGGTCCAGTCTTCGGTGGTATCGTATTCATCCTGTATTTCTCCGAATATCTGCTCCACCACGTCCTCCACGCTCACCAGACCGGAAGTACCGCCGAATTCATCCACTACTAATGCGATACTCCTGCGTTCTTCCAGAAAACGAAGCATCAGGTCCCGGGCCGGCATAGCTTCCGGAACAATGAGGATCGGCGTGATAATGCTGCTGATTTCCTTAGGCTTTTTGAACAACGACAATGCATGGCAGTAACCCAGTACTTCGTCGACCGATTCTTTATGAACGATGATCTTCGAGTGACCGCTCGTCAGGAAAGCCGTTCTGAGGTCTTCGATACTCGCATTGACATTCACCGCGGAAATCTCAGTTCGGGGGATCATGCAATCCCGTATCCTTAAATCCTTAAAATCCAATGCATTGATAAACATCCGCTCCTCGATGCTATGATCATCGAAATCCGGGTCGTCGGCGGAGATCACGTCGTCGCGGAGAGAAGGGGACAGAATATTCTCTTTTACAAAAGGCTCGATCACCCAATACAAGGGCGTCATCAGCCATTCCCCGAACCGTACAGGAAATGCCTTCAAATCCAGCACTTTCGGAAAATTCCGGCCTATTTTGACCCAGCTGGAATAAGAGCCCATCCACAGGAAGATCAAAACCACGAAAAGTGCCGCGATCAGCAGCCAGTTCTGCGCCCCGGTTTCCAATGCGAACAATGGGAAGACGGTTATCACGGCCATGAAACATCCCAGCGCCACAGCCAGCAAGCGGATCATCCGCAATATTCTCCGCCAGTAGAGCGTCTGCTCGACCTGCTCGCTTTTCTCATGCCTGAGCGAATACCTGTCGATCCACACATCCAGCAACACAGACCTCACGGCCCCGTAATAACCCGCCAGTAGGAAGAACATAATGGTGACAGCCAGAAATAGCAGGTTCATTTCTTAATGGTTTTACCGGGCTTCCGGTTGGGTTGAGATGCATTTTCCTGATCTGCCTGCCTGGCCAGCGTGGCGGCTTTCAGGCGGCTGAATTGGAAGAGTAAAAAGGAAACGATACATAACAGTAAGAGCCAATAACTTTCCAGGAGCCCGGCGCGCCGGAACTCAAGCACCCACAGTACCAGGAAACCGAAGGCAAGGGCCAGAAATATCGTCCGGATCAGTTTGGAATTCATCAATGAAGCAATTCGTAAAAATGGACGGGAACAGCTTCCCGCTGATGCAATTAGTCTCAAAGATACACAGATTGTGCCAAAACGGAGATCGATGCATTAATCTTCGTTTCAATGCAGAATTAACCCTCCGGAACTCCTCCGTTTTACCTAAAATACCTAACTTGCAGGGATTGCCGTACAATTCAGCCCCGACGCTTGAATTGTAAAATTATTTCTTGAAAAAATCTCTTTTATTACTATGAGCGAAACTACAAAACGCTTTGCACCCGGTGTTGTAACCGGCGATGGAGTTAGCGAAATCTTCCGCCATGCCAACGAAAATAACTACGCCCTTCCGGCGGTTAACGTGGTAGGAACCAACTCGGTAAATGCGGTCCTGGAAACAGCCAAAGCGGTCAACAGCCCCGTCATTGTTCAGTTCTCAAACGGCGGAGCTATATTTTACGCAGGAAAGAGCCTTTCCAATGCCAACCAGCAGGCTGCTATCGCCGGCGGTATCTCAGGCGCGATGCACGTACACCAGATGGCTGCATTGTACGAAGTTCCTGTTATTCTTCACACCGACCACTGCGCGAAGAAGCTCCTTCCCTGGATCGACGGATTGCTGGAAGCTGGCGAGCGCTATTTCGATCAATACGGCAAGCCATTGTACAGCTCGCACATGCTCGACCTTTCGGAAGAGCCGATCGAAGAAAACATCGAGATCTGCGCTAAATATTTCGAGCGCATGGCGAAACTGGGTATGACACTTGAAATCGAACTCGGTGTAACCGGCGGCGAGGAAGACGGTGTTGATAACTCCGACGTTGACAGCTCTAAACTGTACACGCAGCCTGAGGAAGTGGCATTTGCATACGAAGAACTTTCCAAAATCTCTCCGAACTTCACCATTGCAGCTGCATTCGGTAATGTTCACGGAGTTTACAAGCCAGGTAATGTGAAGTTGGAGCCGAAAATCCTTCGCAACTCACAAGACTATATCAAGCAGAAATTCGGTACCGGCGACCTGCCCGTTAACTTCGTATTCCACGGAGGATCAGGCTCGTCACGCGAAGAAATTCGCGAAGCGATCGAGTACGGCGCGATCAAAATGAACATCGATACTGACATGCAATGGTCGACCTGGGAAGGTGTTCTCAACTATTACAAAGCAAAAGAAGGCTACCTGCAATCACAACTCGGCAACCCCGAAGGCGCAGATTCGCCAAACAAAAAATACTACGACCCACGCGTATGGCTGCGTAAAGGCGAAGAAACCATGATCGCACGTTTGAAAGTGGCGTTCGAGGATCTGAACTGCATTAATCAGCTGGGATAATCTGGTTTTAGATTGAATGGAATGAAAAAAGCAACCTCAAGAGGTTGCTTTTTTTGTGCCCTGTGTCCAGCCTATCTGATCAACGTCAGCAACCCGGTCAGATCCGCCATTTGGTCGCCTGCCTACTCCGCCACCATCATCCGCTTCCTATGCGCCACGCCCCAATCCCTTAATGTCTTGATCACAATTTCCAGTGAATGCCCATATTCAGTTAATGAATATTCGACGACCACTGGAATGGAGTCATAAACCGTCCGCTTCACGAGGTCGTTGCTTTCCAGCTCACGGAGCTCTTTCGAGAGCATTTTGTCGGTGATGCCGGGGACTTCTTTCGCGATTTGCGAGAAGCGTTTGTTGCCGAACATCAGGGATATGATGATGGGCAGCTTCCACTTGCCGCTTAATACTTCCAATGCGTCGCGCACAGGCAGGATGCTTTTTGTGCATTCACCCCAGCTGTGCGGCTTTGAATCTTTCGTTTTTTCCATAGCTTCAATCACTATCCTTTTGTATACTACTTACAAATGTATAGTAAATTTAATTAAGTTTGCATGTCGATTGATTATTCGACACACCAAACTTAGATAAAAATGAGCGAGTTAATAGAAAAATTGAACTGGCGTTATGCCACCAAGCGTATGAACGGCCAGTCCGTTCCACAGGAAAAGCTGGACAATATCCTCGAAGCAATTAAGCTGGCGCCGTCTTCCGTCGGTTTGCAGCCATATAATATTGTGATCGTGCAGGACAAAGCGTTGAAAGACAAAATTCACAACGAGGCGGCGACTCGTCAGGCGCAGATTCCCGACGCTTCCCATTTGTTGATTTTCGCCGTATGGGAGAAGGTGACGTCGCAGCATGTCGACGATTATATCAAATTCTTCGCCTCGACCCGCAACGTGAGCGTCGAGTCGCTGGCAGGGTTCCACAGCAGCATTAATGGCGGTATACTCAGCCGCAGCGAGGATGTGAATTTCGACTGGTCTGCCCGCCAGGCTTACATTGCATTGGGGCACGGCCTGGTGGCAGCGGCTACGGAAGATGTGGAC
>CBFGMV010000035.1:0-69531 GCA_965649915.1 uncultured Dyadobacter sp. | reverse complement strand
CCTTGTAGAAGTATCTTGAGTAGTCGGGAGTGTGGATCTCGTATATTAAATAAATCGTGCCATCCAGATGTCCGAACTCATATTTGGTATCCACGAGGATCAGCCCCTGGTCGGCAGCCATTTCCGTTCCCCTGGCAAACAAGGCGAGCGTGTAGCGTTCCAGATGCTCGTACTCGTCCGCACTCACGAGCCCCTGCGCGAGGATTTCCTCTCTTGAAATATCTTCATCGTGGCCTTCATGTGCTTTGGTGGTAGGCGTAATGATCGGCTGGGGGAGTTTGTCGTTTTCTTTCAGGCCTTCGGGCAATGCAACGCCGCATACCGAACGCTTACCTGCTTTGTATTCCCGCCAGGCGTGGCCGGCCAGATAACCCCTTACGACCATTTCCACCGGATATGCCTGGCATTTGAGACCGATGCTGACGTTTGGATCGGGGACTTCTTCAAGCCAGTTGGGAACGATATCGGATGTAGCGCTCAGGAAGTGTGCGGCTATCTGGTTCAGGACTTGTCCTTTGTAGGGAATAGCCCGGGGCAGGATCACGTCGAATGCAGAAATGCGATCTGTTGCGATCATGATCAGTCGTTTTTCGAATGAATAAACGTCGCGGACTTTTCCTTTGTAGAAGCCTGTCTGACCCGGGAACTGGAAGTTGGTTGCTGGTATGCTGTTCATTGGATTATGGGTAAAATCACCATTCGATTTCGGTTTTTCGTCCCGGCGTTCTGTTGTATTGTTTGCGCCGGAGCTGGTAAATATATTGCGATTCGTTCGATTTCATGGCATCCAGGATAGCCCGGGCCTGTTCTTCCGACATGTTCATCGCTTTGAGACTTTTAAGCAGTTCTTCTTTTTTGAAGTCTTCCGTTACTTCCCGCGATTCCGGTTTTTGCTCCGGAGGCGTTTCCTGTTCGTTGGGCGCGATAGACTGTTGGCTGGACCGCTGCTTTCTGGTACTGATATCCGAAGGCTGTTCGATACCGGAGAAGCTTTTTTTCAGGATGATATAATTTGTTCTGGCGAGGTTGTTACCGGGCTCCTGCCGCACCGCGGATCTCAGGCTGACCAACGCGCTGGCTGTATCTTTCCTGATGACCCTGATTAATGCAATCTGTGAGTTTGCGACCGATGCGATGGCATTATCGTCAATTTCGCTGAGCAACCGGTAATGTGTCAATGCCTGCTTGTAGTCACCCATTTTATAGAACGAATGGGCAAGGTTAAGTCTCGCTGCCGGATCCGAAAAGAGAGAGCCATAAGTGATCTGCCGGTACAATTCGGCCGATTTCTTATACTGCTTGCCCTTGAAAGCTTGTTCCGCATCCAGTTTTCTCTGGTTGGCCTTCGTAATGGAATCGAAAGTCCGGTTATCCCAAAGCCAGAGCAGGACATAGAGAATCAAAGACGTCATATCGGTTCACATTTGCCTGCAAAAATAGGGAATTGATCCTTACAGTCGAAACGTTCCGATTGTAATTAAAACATCCAGCAGGATCAGAACGAGTGCTGCACCCAGGAAATAGTAGTATTTATTGCTGATGACGGTGATCGTTCGCGAGTCCACCAGTGTACCCTCGGCCAGGTTGACGTCGTTGATAAGTTTCTGAATATCATTATGGGAATTGTTCAGTTCATAATACGATCCCCTGGAAGAGGTGGCTATGCCTCTCAGAAAATTTTCATCCAGCTTGCTGATCACCAGCTTGTCGTACTTGTCCATCATCGGTTTGCCATTCTGCTGGATACTGATGCCTACTTTGGTGCCGACTGCTACGGCATACATGCCGATCCCGAACCGCCGGAGGTTGTTGAACATTGCATTGCTGCACGCCGAGCTATTTTCCCCATCGGTGAAAACCACCATCATCTTGGAGCGACTCGTAGGGTCAGCGGTATTCAGCAACTTGTTGTAAGCCATCTCTATCGCGCCGCAGATGTTGGTACCATTCGTAGGCAGCAGATCTGTCTGCAGCGACTGAATGAACAGTTCCAATGCAGCCGCGTCATAGGTGAGCGGGACATGGATGAATGCGTCATTGGAGAAAATGATGATGCCGATGCGGTTGGCACGTTCGCTCTGTACAAAGCGGTTCATTTCAAACTTGACTTTTTCGAGCCGTGAAGGGATGACATCGGCCGCGTCCATCGATTTGGAAAGATCCACAACCAAAAAGATGTCCTTGCCTTTGGCCTGAATATCGCGCTCGGCTTCTCCGAATGAAGGCCCAAGAAGGCTGATGATTAAAAGTGAGAAAGTAATCGTCCGTAAAAAGAGCTTGATGATTAATGTGCGGGCAGTCGTCTGAAGCTGCCGGGCGATCCGGACAGTTCGGATAATGTAGGCTGTGTAGGCAAAAATGAAAAAAAATATAAAAAAATATTCAGTGCTTTCAAAGGGGTAATTCCAGTTCATAATGAACGTATTGGGGTAATTTAAACTTTGGCAAAAATAGGGAATTCAGGCTTCTGGTAAAGTTTTTTTCTTCAAATGTTTGCTTTTCTGAAAGCGAACCCTCTATATTTGCAACCCAGAACGGAAAGAAGGAGGGATGGGTGAGTGGCTGAAACCAGTAGTTTGCTAAACTGCCGTACTCGCAAGGGTACCGCGGGTTCGAATCCCGCTTCCTCTACACCTTTTCTAAACGTCTGAAAATTGACTTACTTTTGAGTAACAGAATAAGTCAAAGCTCGGGGAGTGGCGCAGCCCGGTAGCGCATCTGGTTTGGGACCAGAGGGTCGCAGGTTCGAATCCTGTCTCCCCGACATCAAAAGGACAAAATAGACTTCTATTTTGTCCTTTTTTTTATTGTTCACTGGCGAAGCAAATTCCGCGGCTGAATTCAGAAAGCTGGAAGTGGATCAAATCAAAACTTTTGAAGAGGGTACGATTTTGTCGGGTCAGTCCGGTGCAGAAATGCATGGTTATGTGATCATTAACGAAATGCCAACATCTTTTATCGAGAAATGCCACCGTTCTCTGCTTGATATTGAAACTTTTTGAATACCTTTGCACCCGCTTATGTTAGAAGCAGTTCGATTGCCCAGCGGCAACTGTCTTCTAAGCAGTAGGTTAATAACAGGGTCCCGTAGCTCAGCTGGATAGAGCAACTGCCTTCTAAGCAGTAGGTCTTGTGTTCGAATCACAACGGGATCACTTGAAAATCAGATGCCTGGCGCGCTTGCTCCGGGCATTTTTTATGCCTGACAGCTGCGATTACATCCCCAATGATCTGGATCAGTCCGACAACCGCCTGCACGGCGTCCGCTTCTAAGCAGTAGGTCTTGTCCGGGCCGCCGGTGCGGTTCGAATCACAACGGGATCACTTGAAAATCAGATGCCTGGCGCGCTTGCTCCTGGCATTTTTTATGCCCGGCGGCTACTATTGTTTCCACAGCGACCTGTGCTGAATGAATGGGCCCTCACTTTGCCGCGAAGATAGATTTATTCCTCAGGATCTTTATATTGGCTAGATTTGCAGTTCTGCGACCCGGTTTATGGGATCGCAGACCAACCATTTTACTAAACCCATATGAACAGTCGTAGGAAATTCCTGAAAAATACCATGGCACTGGCGGCAGTATCGGCCCTGGATCTGCCCCTGAAAAAAGTTAAACCCCAACTCGCCTTCTCAACGCTGGGCTGCCCGAAATGGACGCTTGACCAGATTCTTACAACAGCAGTTTCCGAAGGCTACCGCGCGGTCGAAATTCGTGGACTGCAGGGAGAGCTTTTTCTTCCTAAATGTCCGGAGTTCAGTTCTCCGGAGCAGATCGCGAAAACGAGGAGGCGGTTTGCAGATCATAAGATCAGCATATGCAACCTGGGTGCTTCAACAGCACTACATCATCTGGATCCCGAAAAACGGAAGAAAAACCTGGATGAGGCACGTCAGTTTATCGACCTGGCGCAACAACTTTCCTGTCCTTATGTCCGGGTATTCCCCAACGACCTGCCGAAAGACCAGGATCGGGAGAAGACCATCGACATCATCGGGGAGGGGCTTCTGGAATTGGGGCAATATGCCGGGAAGGCAAATGTAACCGTGTTGCTGGAATCACACGGAGAGGTGATCTGGAAGGATGTACTGCTCCGGATCATGAAGCAGGCCGAGCATCCCAATGTGGGTCTTATCTGGGATATTTTCAATATGTGGTCGATTACCAAAGAGCCGCCGACAGAAGTGTATGCCACATTGAAAAAATACATCAGACATACGCATATCAAGGATTGCCGGCTGATCGACGGCAAACCGGAATACACCTTTATCGGTAAGGGAGAAGCGCCGCTTACGGAGGCGATCGGTGTGCTCAAAGCAGGTGGATACACAGGCTATTACAGCTTCGAATGGGAGAAAATGTGGCATCCCGAGATCGCAGAGCCGGAAGTCGCTTTTGTTGATTATCCTAAATCAATGGAAAGGTACCTGGGGACTATCCGCTGAGAACCGAATATCCCGCCTGCGGTTTCTGCTGAGCAGGCGGGATATTTATATGAATTTGGCCCCGAGTGGAGACTCCCCAAGTGGAGCCTGTGGGATCAGGCAATTGTAGCGAGCATTGCCTGGGACTGCCGAAGGTTTGTGTCGGCATTGAACTGTACTGTATCACGATGTGTATCAATGCCTTCTGCGAGTGCCTTCACATGCGCCCGTCTGCATCCTGCCTGCACGAGGAGGGCGAGGAAGTCCTTCACATGCTCAGTACTCGCGAGAACCAGTACATCGTCTTGCTGCAATTTCGATACTACACCGGATAGGGTGTCATTATCGTCGTTTCCCTGCGCAATCACTATTTTCTGACAGCCCGCCGTCTGCAGTGTTTCGATAAACGCTTCCGCTGCGCCGTAGGGCAAGTATCCTGTAACCATTTTTTTACTTCATGATGAAGCGATAAAAGTAGGACTCCCCGGAGCTACGGCCGACTGATCGGGATTAGAAAAAAATTAAAATGTGTCTCCGGAGGGTGGTGGATATTTAGATTTTATGAGGATGTTTACAAAATTACTTGATAAATTGCTATTACTTTATTGAAGTAAATCCTCTAACAGCACCCTAACAATGACTTTAACAGAAATCAGGGCCGAAATGGTCATGAAAACCGAGCGCAAGATCCAGGAAATGAAAAACCGGAACATTGCGCTTCCCGCCCATCACACCGACATGTGTGAGCTCTGTGATCAGCTTTCACAGGAAATCTACGATTTCGCCGTTAATACCGTCATTCAGATTGCAGACCGGAATCACCTGCGCCAGGAGATGGCCACTCTTTTGGAGGCTGTTCACGAAGACATCTGCGCACTCACCAACGGTGCCATCGACATAATACTTTCTTCACCGATAGCAGGAAGATATGATTTGACGGGAGCCGAAGCGCAACGCAAGGTTGAAAGAAAGGCGTTTCGTTACATACCTGTTACGGGCGAGGCTTTGCTCAGATTATTTCAGGGTTTATCCGGCTGGATCAGGGGAAGGTGGTATTTTGGGCCTGCCGCGTAGGCTGTGGACAAGCCATGGTGAGAAATCTCATGTGCTTTCGTATTTTGTGCCGCCCAACTGCCGTCCTTACAACCGGTGGAGCGTCTTTACATGAATCTTTCAAATTGTTACGAATCCAATCATAAACTGTTCGGCTACATGATCAAGCCGGGCAGTGCATTGGAGGTGCTGAGCATTGATGCTTACAAGGAATACATCAGAGTTTTATATCTCCCCGCCGGCTTTAAGCTGACGATCGATTTTGATAAATACGAAACCGACCATCCGGCACTTTTCTTCATCGGAAATAACCAAAAGGTGCGAATCGACGCTACCGGAAGCGGGGATGTGCATTTTATCCATTACAATCGCGACTTTTACTGCATTCAGATACACGATTCCGAGGTAGCATGTGACGGGCTGCTGTTCAATAATATCTACAATATACCGATGACAAAACTGGATGAAAAAGACATCCGGATTGTCGACTGGTTATTTGAACAGATGATGACGGAACTGATCGAAAAGGAGTCTTCGCAGGAGGAAATGATCCGGATTTACCTCAAACAACTGATCATCCGGGCGACCCGGATGTGGAAAAAGCAACAGCTGGCCAGCCTAAACGACGAGCCTACGCGGGAAATCGAGTTTTTCAGAGATTTCAGCCGACTCGTCGAGATCCATTTTCGAAGCAAGCATTCCGTAGCGGCCTACGCCGATATACTGGGAGTAGCGCCCAAAACGCTTTCTGCAAATTCAACCGACTGGCTCTCAGCCCTCCGAACGACATTATTAAGGATAGAATACTCCTGGAAGCCAAGCGCCTCCTTTGCTACACCAATCTGAGTGTGAAAGAGGTCGCCTATCAATTGGGTTACGAAGACCCGGCCTATTTCAACCGCATGTTTACCGGTAAAACGGGCGACACACCTCACAATTTCAAGAAAAACTTCCTGCCTGGGAAAAAAGTACAATCATAAGCGACCTTTCTGTATTTTTTGCGGTGCTGTGCGGATCTAATTTTGTTTCATCAAACATCAGATCTAAAACACATGACGTGAAAATCAAAACCCAACAGCTTATAAATCCGCTGCCGCATTACGCACAGTGATCTCAGGAACAACAAGTAGTTTTTTAACAATCCAAAACAAAAAGAAACATGAAAAATTTAACATTCTCATATAAAATCAAAGTGCTCACCTTTGCTCTCATTGCCTTTGGTGTATTAGCAGTTCTTCCTAAATCCGTGGCCCAATCCGTTCCCGGCATTAAAAATATCGTATTGGTACATGGAGCCTTTGTCGATGGCTCGGGCTATCGCGGACTGTACGATGTGCTGACAAAAAAAGGATATTCCGTAACAGTAGTGCAAAACCCGCTGACATCGCTGGCGGCAGATGTGGAGGCCACGGCAGCCGCATTGGACAGGCAGGACGGGCCTGCGATCCTCGTGGGACATTCTTACGGAGGAACGGTAATTACCGAAGCAGGGGACCATCCCAAAGTCGCGGCACTGGTATATCTGGCAGCTTTCCAGCCCGACAAAGGTGAATCCGCACTGGATTGGGCTAAGACAGAACCCGGATCGCCCAAAAACGGTATCCTGCCCGCCGATGACAAGGGTATTTTATACTACGATAAGGCCAAGTTCCACGCGGGATTCAGCGGAGACATATCCGAGGCGGACGCCGACTTTATGTATGCATCGCAGGGCCGGTTTGCCGCTAATGCGCTGGCTGCGAAAGTCTCGAAGGCACCATGGAAAACCAAACCGTCCTATGGTATCGTAGCAACCCAGGATGAAGCCATTCTGCCATCCATACAACGGAAGATGTATAAAAGGGCCAATGCCAGGGTCACCGAAATAGCAGGTAGCCACGTTGTATATATTTCCCGCCCGAAAGAAGTGGCCGATGTGATCATCAAGGCGTCCGTTGAGGTGAAATAACCGGGCGACCATACTTACCGCGCATTAAAAGACAGACGGAGAGATGGCGAAAGCGCGCCATCTCTTCGTCGTTGTAAAGATTGAGTGCAGGCAGAAAAAGTCGAAGCAACTGTACGGCGATTTTTTTGTAATTTCAGTACGTGAACAGGAAAACGGAAATCCCGACGCTCGGCATCGATGCCTTTGAGTCCCATGTGGAATCGGATTACAGGCTCTTATTTCATGAGGCCGATGGGAAAAACCACATTGACAAGCCCCATAAGCACGATTTCTTTATGATGTTCCTGATCCGGAACGGGAGCGGATTTCATTCGATCGATTTTAAGGATTACCGGGTAACCGACAGGCAGGTCCATCTTTTATTTCCCGGACAGGTGCATCGCTGGGAGCTCGGCGAAACGACCTCTGGATATCAGCTGATGGTCAGCAGGCGGGCATTTGAGACCTCATCGAGTTTTCTCCGTCTCGCATTTATCCTTAATCAGAATCATCAGACCGTAGACCTGTCGCCCGAGCTATTCGATGCATTATGGTACGAACTGGAATCGGTGCAGCGCGAGCTTCGTATGGCGTCCATCGATTGGGACCTGATACAACTAAGGAGTAAGCTCGCCCTGCAGATCGTAGGAAGGGAGGCCGAGCGGGCCTTCGACAACATAGGCACCTACCGCTCGAATCCCCTGCTGATTGAGTACCAGGCACTGATCGAGCGGCATTTTGCGACACAGAAGAATGTAGCGTTTTATGCCGGAAACCTGCATATTTCGGCAAATTATCTTAACATACTATGCAAAAGGCATTTGCACGTGCCGGCCACTTATCTGATTTACAACCGGGTGATCCTCGAAGCAAAGCGGTTGCTGCTCGTTTCAGGGAAGTCGGCTAAGGAAATTGCATTCGAACTCGGTTTCAGTGATCTGCCGCATTTTTCCAATTTCTTCAAAGCCCGCACGGGTCATTCCCCACGTGCATTCAGGCAGGAGTTATAAATTTTACAAGTTATGGAATAAATGACGCATCGGTTTTGAGCTCCGGTGCCGCTACTTTTGTATCATAACTATGCTATCCATGCTTGCAGAATCCATCTCCCGCAAAACTTTTATCAAAAACTCCGGTCGGATGCTGGCCGGGGGAATGCTGGCGGCCGGCCATGCCATGTCGGCGGATCCTTCCAAAGAGACCCGATTGCCGGTGAACACAAGAGCTACAAAGACCTGGACTTGGAAGAATGTCAGGCTGGAAACCGGATTTATCCGGGAGGACGACGAGATTGCCGGTACGCAGACGGACCTGTTCCGCATTGTTATCGAAGACGGAAAGATCAAAAATGTACTTCCCAACGATGCCAGGGGAGAGGGAGTGGATGCCAAGGGGCATTTGATGGTGCCTGCCTTCCGCGACATGCACATCCATTTGGACAAAACATATTACGGCGGTCCATGGAAGGCGCGATCGGCGAAAAACCGGTCGGTGCGGGATATGATCGCTTTCGAGCAGAAGGTGTTGCCGGGTATGCTGAAAACCTCCACTTACCGGGCGGAGAAACTGATGGAATTGTTGCAATCCCATGGCGTCAATTTTGCGAGAAGCCATGTCAATATCGAGCCTGCATCCAAACTGGATTCGCTGAAAAACCTTGAAAAGGCGATCCTGAACAAGAAAGATACATTCCAGACGGAGCTGGTCGCATTTCCGCAGCATGGTATTTTCTTTTCACATTCCGAACAGTTGATGAAAGATGCGGCAGCCATGGATATCGATTTCATTGGCGGACTGGATCCTGGCTCCATTGAGGGGGACGTCGAAAAAAGCATTGATTTTATCGTGCAACTGGCGCTGGATCACAACAAAGGCATTGATATTCACCTCCACGAAGGCGGCGAAGCGGGACTGCGGACAGTAGAATACCTGATCGGGAAAGTCAATGAAAACCCGGTATTGGCCGGCAAAACCTTCCTGAGCCATTGCTTTGTGCTGGCACGATTGGAAAAGGCAAAACTGGAAGCCACTGCCGAGAAATTAGGCCAGGCTCGCATTGGTATAGCCTCCACGATCCCTTTCGGGAACCTGATCATGCCCATTCCCACGCTCTATCGTTACGGCGTGAACGTTGTTACCGGAAATGACAGCATCATCGATCATTGGAATACCTTTGGTTCGGGCAGTATCCTGCAAAAAGCGAATATGATGGCTCAGTTGTATGGGCATACCACCGAATTTGAATTATCGCGCTGCCTCAAACTCGCTACCGGCGATATCTTACCGCTCGATAATGATGGTAAACAGCAATGGCCGAAGGCCGGAAATGAGGCGAACCTTGTATTGATCGATGCCAGCTGTTCCGCGGAAGCGGTCGCGCGGGTGTCGCCGGTGAAATCACTGGTACACAAGGGGAATGTAGTGTTTTGAAACAACTCCCGTAATAAGATCTTTGCAATTACATCAGCTGACAGGCACCCGGAATCACCCGGGTGCCTTTTTGTTTTCAGTTCGTAATTGATGAGCTTTTCAACAAAGTATCTTTGAGCTTTTCAACCAAGTCGGACGCAGTGAGGCAGGATACCTTTGCATTGTACTTAAAAAAGCAAAGACAATGGCAAAAATATGGTTCATTACTGGTAGCTCCCGGGGATTGGGACGTAACCTGACCGAAGCGGTGCTTCAAAGCGGTGATAAAGTGGCTGCAACGGCCCGGAATGTAGCTCAGCTGGATGATCTCGTGGCACAATATGGCGAACAGATATTCCCCGTCGCTCTGGACGTGACGGACTATGAGGCGGTTTATCATGCGGTTGCGGAAGTGGTCGCCCATTTCGGACGCATTGACGTGCTGGTTAATAATGCGGGCTTCGGCATTATCGGCGCGGCAGAAGCTTTTACCGGCGAGCAGGTCCGCAGCCAGCTGGAAACGAATTTGTATGCTCCGATCGAAATCACCCGCGCCGTACTGCCTTATATGCGGCAGCAAGGCGGAGGGCGCATATTACAGATCAGCTCCATTGGCGGCAGAGTAGGTAATGCCGGCCTGACGATGTATCAGGCCGCCAAATTCGGCCTGGCTGGGTTTACCGAGGCGCTCGCAAAGGAAGTAGCGCCCCTGGGCATTTATCTGACCAGCGTGGAACCGGGTGGTTTTCGTACCGACTGGGCGGGAGCTTCCATGAGCTACGCAAGGGAAATAGATGATTATGAATTGGTTAACCAACGAACTGCACTATTTAAAAGCGGTACATTCACACCGGTCGGTGACCCTGTGAAAGCAGCCGGCGTAATGTTGGAACTTGCATCGCATCCGAACCCGCCTGTGCACCTCGTGCTCGGAAGCGAGGCGATCGGTATCCTGAAAGCCGCAGACGAGGCCAGGCGTGCCGAAATGGAGGAATGGATGGCTATTAGCCTTTCGACCGACCATGATGATTCTGTTAACTTCCTGGAAACGGCGGCGGGCAAGTGGTATACGACCGCGGCTCAATCGAAACAATAAACGGGCTATTCCGAGCGGGCGGCATTACACGGTAACGCTGCAATGCGCGTCCGCTTTTTTATAACTTTGGTTATGACTGAATTTAAAACTGCAAAACCCTTGTCGTCCATTGCTTACTCCTGCTATTTCACCCGGAGCCGGGAAGGCGAGCAGTTCGCATCCGAACATGTGCTGAGCTATCTGATATCCGGAACGCTCACGGTGAGCACAGGGGAAGAAGAGTTTGTTTTCAAGGAAGGCGATTTTCGTTTTGTCCGAAGGAATCAACTGGTTAAGTTTATCAAGCAGCCGGGGCAGGACGGTGTTTTTAAGTCCATATCGGTGTATTTTAATCAGCCCGTCCTGAGCGATTTCAGTATGGAATATGGTTATTCTGCCGAGCCGGGTAAGGCCCACGATAGCGGAGCGGTCATCAAATTGGCCGGCGGAGGGCTGCTACGAAGTTTCATGGATTCGTTGTTGCCTTACGTACAAGGCGATAACCTGATCAATGAGGACCTTCAGACCCTGAAACTGCGCGAAGCGATCATGGTACTGCTCCAATCCAAACCCGGGATAAAGGATGTTTTGTTTGACTTCGCCGAGCCCGGTAAGATCGACCTGGAAGCATTCATGAACAAGAATTACCATTTCAATGTACAGCTGAAACGGTTTGCCTACCTGACCGGACGCAGTCTCGCGACCTTCAAACGCGACTTCGAGCATATTTTTCACGTTTCTCCGAGCAAATGGTTGCAGCAAAGAAGACTTCAGGAAGCGCATTACCTGATCAGGGAAAAAGGCAAATCACCCTCGGATGTTTATCTCGAAATCGGCTTTGAGGACCTCTCGCATTTCTCGTTTGCATTTAAAAAAATGTATGGCGTGCCGCCTTCACGATTGGTGGGATGACAGCGTTTGCCGAGATGCGATCCTCAGGCAGTATTAGTCACTGTAAAATGCAAAAGCACCCGAATTCTCCATTCGGGTGCTTTTTTTATTCAATTTTCAAGGCTAATATGCTTTCATGGCTAAATTGGGTTCCCAGTATGCCGGGATTATCCTAATTAGAAAAAAGCTTGTGCCAATCTGTCGAATGTGTGAGTAATGGTGTGTTGGTATTGAGTTAAAATATTTTAAATCAATGAATTATGTATTGTTAATAATTATTAGGCAGCTCAACTGCTTTGCTATCGCCTTGTCCGCATCTGGACGTTTGTCGCGAAAACGTACAACGTATTAGTAAAACCGGGAATAGTAAACCTTAGGTTAATTCGAGTAGTACTAATTGCACCGGACATCAGCGCAAGCTGGTACCGGAGACCGGGTTTTCTAAAACTGACCATCTATGAAGTTGCTATCCCTCTTGCTGTTTTTCATGTTTTTCCCGCCGGCAGGGCATCGGTCTGGCGGACCCGCAATCGATAAGGCACGCAATAGCCCGCCGGGAGATCTTGTTCCGCTCGCGTACAGGAACAGCGACGAGGTGTCTGACCTGGGGGTAGGGCTGTGGGCCTGGCCGTTGCCGATGGATTACGACGGCGACGGAGATATGGACCTGCTGGTTTCCTGTCCTGATGTGCCTTATAATGGATTGTATTTTTTTGAAAATAAGTCGGGCCGGAAAGTGCCGGTCTTTGAGGCGCCGGTGCGCATCGGACCGGGCCTGAAACACCCGCAGGTTTCATACGTGAATGGAAAACCGCGTGTTTTGGACCAGGGTGCTGAACTTGCCGGGTTTCCCGATAAAAAGGACACGCAAAGACAACCGCTGTTTTCGCCCGACTCCCTGCATTCCGATTTCAAGAAAAAGCCGCGTTTTGTACAATGGAAATATGTGGATTACGACGCCGACGGGGACCAGGACCTGATCGCCGGGATCGACGATTGGCTGGAATATGGATGGGATAATGCGTTTGACAGCAAAGGAAACTGGACCAATGGCCCGCTGCACGGCTACGTGTACCTGATCGAAAACAGGGATGGGAAGTATGAAAACAAAGGAAGGCTCAAAGCGGGCGGTGCTGTGATCGACGTGTACGGCGCACCGTCGCCCAATTTTGCCGATTTTGACCGGGACGGTGACCTGGATCTGATCTGTGGCGAGTTTGTTGACAAATTTACCTGGTTTGAAAATACGGGTACCGCGAAGGCACCTGTATATGCCGCCGGAAAAACTTTGTCAAACGGCACAGGGAACATCCGGATGGATCTTGAAATGATCATTCCCGTCGCTGTGATTGGGACCGTGACGGGCATATCGATCTGGTGAGCGGGGATGAGGATGGCCGGGTAGCATTCATCCGAAATACGGGAAAAGAGCAAAACGGAATGCCCCTTTTTGAAACTCCCTTTTATTTTCAACAAAAGGGAGGACTTGTCAAATCAGGCGCATTGGCGACGCCATTCAGTGTGGATTGGGATGATGACGGGGATGAAGATATCATTACAGGCAACTCGGCAGGCTACATCAGTTTTATTGAAAACAGAGGCGGAGGGGCTCAACCCGATTTTGCCCCACCCCGGTTCCTGAAAGCGGACGGGCGGGTGATCCGTATACAGGCAGGAGCGAACGGTTCCATTCAGGGTCCTTGTGAGGCTAAATGGGGCTATACAACGCTATCGGTAGTCGATTGGGATGGCGATGGGTTGAAAGACCTGATCGTTAATTCTATCTGGGGCAAAGTGGAATGGTTCAGGAATAATGGCAAGAAAAAGGCACCGGCATTAGAGAAGGCAAGGCCGGTAGCGGTTGCATGGAATGACGCACCTCCCAAGCCCAAATGGGTGTGGTGGACTCCGGCAGCTCAGGAACTGGCTACGCAATGGCGTACCACCCCATTTGCCGTCGACTGGAACAAGGACGATCTGACAGACCTGGTGATGCTCGATACGGAAGGCTATCTGGCATTCTTCGAACGTTTTCGTAGTAGCACGGGACTCATGCTTCGTCCCGGCGTGAGAATGTTCCTTGACGAAAGCGGCGCGCCGCTTCGGTTGAATAAAAAGGAAAATGGGGGCAGCGGAAGGAGGAAATTCACCCTTGCCGATTGGGATCACGACGGCGACCTCGACCTGCTGATCGATAGCCGGAACGTCGATTTCTATGAAAATCTGGGTAGTAAGGATGGCAAAGTTACATTACGGCACAAAGGAGCACTGTCCGAGTTGCGGCTCGCCGGGCATGATACCAGCCCGACGGTCGTCGATTGGGACAAGAACGGTCAATCTGATCTGCTCGTGGGAGCGGAGGATGGCCATTTCTATTACATGAAGAGATAGTCAGCCGATCGCATTGCCATCTGCTGATGCCCGTCGCTTGCCAGCTATTTCCTAATGACTATGAAAGGGGTTCGGGCCTTGGTGGCGTTCCGGCGGGGCGGGAGGGATCATCGGGCAGGGGAATAAATTCGTGATCATCGGCGGGAGGTAGTTGGATGCGGCCCAGTTTCCAGTCTTCCTTGGCTTGCTCGATGCGTTCCTTGCGGGATGACACAAAGTTCCACCAGATAAACCGCTCGCCCAATGGTTCGCCACCGAGCAGCATCAGCGTGGTGCGCTCGCGTGCACGGATGAGCGGATCGGCACCCTCACTGAAGACAAGCATTTGACCTGGTTCATAGAAACGGCCGGATATTTCAAGAGACCCTTTCACCACGTAGACCGCCCGCTCGGAATAGCCAGCAGGAATGGCGAAATGGGCCCCCATATCAAGCACAACGTGCAGATAGAACAGTGGTGATAGCGTTTCTACATCATTTTTCAGTCCGTAGGCGTCGCCCGCGATCAGGCGCATCCATACGCCCTTGTCCGTGAATACAGGAAGCTGTTCCCTCGTGTAGTTGACAAACGATGGGGCGGATTCTTCGTTTTTTTCAGGAAGCGCAACCCAGGTCTGGATCATTTCCAGACCGCCTGCCAATGCTGCCGGGTCTTCAAAACGCTCCGAATGGGCGATGCCGCTGCCGGCAGTCATCCAATTGACTTCGCCCGGCCGGATAACCTGCTCAACGCCCAGGCTGTCGCGATGGGTTACCTGTCCATCGAAAAGGTAGCTCACCGTCGAAAGCCCGATGTGCGGGTGCGGCAAAACGTCCAGCGACGACGGATTGGCGGGAATCGTGGCCATCGGGCCAGCGTGATCCATAAAAATAAAAGGCCCAACCATTCTCCGCAGACGGAACGGAAGAATCCTTTTCACCATCACCGACTGACTGATCGCCGCTTTTCGGGCCTCTATAACGATATCAAGCATATCACTGGATTTGTTTTCAGCGAAGATATGAAAAGGTGTGTTTCCTGATCCATCATTTTATTTACATTCTACAGAGATACGCGCTTATCGCATTGTACTTAGAAATACCAAAAAAACCGGCCCGGACCATGGTTAAAGATCAGCCTGCGATCGGCGGGTAGCCGGGGTGAGACCTACCCGCCAGACTTTTCGTAGCCCTGCTATTCCAACACAATTTCCCGCTCTATCTTTACTTCATTCAGAAAATGAGTGTCGTGCGAGACGACGATTAGTGTTCCCTCATACTCATTGATCGCATTGGTCAGTATACCAATGTTCCGGATATCGAGGTTGTTGGTCGGCTCATCGAGTACGATTACGTCCGGGGCCTGGTTGCCGATCGCCAGGGAGCACAGCAGCAATCGCATCTTTTCTCCGCCGCTCAATGCTTCACAAGGTTTGTCCCAATAAGCTCTCGTGAAAAGGAACCTGTTGAGACGAATTTTGATTTCGTGCTCCTGTAATGCCCCGGAATTGAATCTTTGAGCCTGCTCATATACCGTCAGTTGGTTGTGGATCAACGAGTAATCCTGGTCGATGTAAATGTGTTTGAAATCCGATCGGTCCATCGTTCCGGATGAAGGAACGGCCTGGCCGAGCAGCATTCGAATCAGGGTGGTTTTTCCTGAACCATTCGGACCTTTGATCGCGATGCGTTCGCCGCTGGTGACTTGGAAGGACAGGGGCATTTTCCAGAGCGGCCGCGGTTCATGGCTGAAATTTAAATGCTCGGCCGTGAGGAGTATTTTGCCTTTGTGCAAGCCCGAGTTGTCAAAATCGATCTTCATTTTATCTTCCCCACCCATTTCACTCCGCAACTGGCTCAATTCCTGTGCGATGCCGCTTACTTTTTCAGCGTGAACGCCCTTTAATTGTGCGGTACTTTTTTCCGCGTTGTTCCGGAATGCATTCATGACAATGGTGGGCAAGCCAGCTTTTTCCTGCTTTTTTTTGCCACGGGCATCCAGCTTCTGCTGGCGCTCCATCGACTCCCTTTCAACTTCCTTCGCTTTCCTCAGCGCTTTTTCTCTGGCTTTGACATCCTGGGTCAGCGCTTCGGTTGCTATCCTTTTTTGGGTGACATAAAAATCGTAGTTCCCTCCATAAACGGCAATCCCGCGCTGGTTGAGTTCAAAAACGGTTTCAAGCAGGTTCAGGAGCGTTCTGTCGTGGCTGACTACCATCAGCGTTTGACTGGTGGATTGAATATAGTCATACAGAATGGCCCGGCTGGCAGTATCCAGGTGGTTGCTCGGCTCATCGAGCAGCACGATATCCGGCTCGTGGATCAAGATCCCGGCCAGAAAAACCTTTGTTTTTTGCCCGCCGCTCAATGCCGACATGGACTGGGAAAGATCAATTCCAGCCAGTTTCCAGTGCGCGAATGCCTCCTGGCAGCGTTCTTCGATACCCCAGTCGTCATCGAGTAGTTCGAGGTTAATGTCGGTCAGGTGTCCATCCAGAATCTCTTTCAGGGCGAGTAATTTATCCTGGATGCCCAATGCCTGCGCAACAGTTTGATCCCCGAATTGCCCGAGCAGTTGCGGCACATAATAGGGTTTTGACTCCGCCTTAACGATTCCCGAAGCGGGTATCAGATGGCCGGCCAACAATTTGAGCAGGGTGGATTTCCCTGTGCCATTGTTTCCGATCAATGCGATTTTGTCTTGTTTGTTAACGGTCAGATTGATATCCGTAAATAGCACGTCCCGGTTCGGGTGTGCGTAGGTAACACCTTGAAGAAAAAGCATCAGTACGTTTCTTTTGAGAATGAATAATCGCAACCGCCGTAACGGCCGCCTGGATTTATTTTTCTGAAAGAAATCGTCTCTTACACCTGGTGTTGCGGTTAATAAATAATGGTTACAAAGATAGTAAAAAAGCCAGGTACTAAAAACCCGGTGCGTCCGTCTTTCAGATTTCGGCACCGGGGGAGTTTAATCAGATATAATTAAACATATTAAATTTATAATACTTGCTGGAATTTTAAAAGCAGTCTGCAAGTAAAAATTGTAAATGGTTTTTTGCAGAAATGAATTGCCCCAATGCATGAGACGGGTATTGCCGGTTACATTGGATCGAATAAAGACGTTTGTCGATAAGGTGCTTCGAGTTCCAGCAAAAAGGCCTTATTGGCGAGGCCGCCGCCAAAACCGACCAGTTTTCCGGTTGCCCCCACGACCCGGTGGCAGGGTGCTATAATGGAGATCGGGTTTCTATTGGCCGCACCGCCCACCGCGCGTACCGAATCGGGATTGCCGATCTGTCGGGCGATATCGCCATAGGACCTGGTTTCGCCAAAAGGGATCGTCAGCAATGCCTCCCAGACCTGTTTTTGAAAGTCACTTCCTACAAAATCAAGTGTTAGCTCGAAAGCCTTCCGCTTTTTGGCAAAATACTCTTCAAGTTGTTTTTCAGTTTCGGCCAGTATAGGATGAAGAATATCCTCTGTGCCGTACTCGACACTCGTCCGGTCGGGATTGTCCCTATCCCAAAGCACTGCCCGGAGTCCGCGGTCGCTGGCGATGAGGGTCAGTCGGCCGACGGGCGATTCGATTGTTTTGAAATAAGTTTCCATGTTGCCTGAGTTCGTTTCCGGGAAACACGAAAACCGATTTGATCAGTTCGCCAACCGACGGTCGAAATGTAAATGAGGTTTGCCGCAGTAGTTTCGCGAAAATGGGAATGCCTCTATTTTGCCTTTTTAAACCGCTTTTTCAAAGTAGTGATTGAAATCCATAAGACTGCGGCAACCACCGTACCCTGTGTAGAATTTGCCCATAGCCATGATGGCGTCGGGACGGCATAGTTCAGTGAACACATTCAATACCAGTCGACAGCCGCTGGTAACGGAAGCGATTTGGAAGCCGGTGCTGATCAGATCCGGCAGGTTGGTCTGGAGAAAGCGCTTCTGAGCCCAGAATGTCGGCAGATAAACAATGCTTCCCAAACCGGCCAATATGAAAATAACCCTGGGAGCGAGTGCTTCCCGGACAATGGATTGCAGAATTTCAACCAAGGGAATACTAGTTCTTTTTGGTTGGCACCGGAGTGTTTCTGTATTCGGAGAAAAGAGCGATGATGATGCCGAATGCCCCGCCCAGCAGTGCTCCGGTAATGTGGCCAACACTACCGCCTAGTACTGCGCCACCCAGAGATGTGGAGATTAGCGAAGGAGTAAGGCTGCTGAATCGATCGCCGGAAAGGGTTTGTTTTGAATCGGTTACGGAGGATTGCATATTAAATAGTGTGATTAGGTGACAAAAATTAATGTTAACAAATCTACTGAAATTGGACAAGATTTGTATCGAATTCAAAGATTTTAATATCCCATTCCCATACAAGATTTGGAATGGGATATTAAATGTTCGTCGCCACTGATTATCGCCATGGTTTTCAATGTACCCGGGCAATTTCCGCATACTTCCCGGAAGCGCTATTCGGGGTTCAAAACATTGATCAGGAACTCGATTGCTCCGGGAGCGTGTAATGCGCGGGTGGAGTCGAGCGTCATTTCGGTAATTTCCGAAGCTCGTTCCCGCATGCCGCGCTCGTAGGTTGCGATGGCTGACCGGCTGTCCTGAAAAGCCGGATCGGTAAGCGTTCTGCTCAGTTCCAATGCGTCGAGCATGGCCATATTTACCCCTTCACCCGCGTAAGGTGGCATTACATGCGCAGCATCGCCGAGCATCGTCAGGTCGGGCAGCGGTTCCCAGTCTTGATCCAAAGGCATATAATATTGAGGTCTGGGTGTAAAAACGGGTTCGGCTTTTTCAAACATTTCGACCCATATGCTGTTCCATTCCGCAAATTCTTTCCGAAACCAGCTGACGACCTGTGCCTTGTCAGAGAAATCGACGCCGCATTCCCGCACCCATTCTTCCGCCGTGTTGCAGCCCGTGTAAAATACCAGACTTCCATCCCCTTTGGAGCTGATGATCAGTGTTTTGCTATCGCCGATGGTAAATATCTTTCCCCCATTCAGCATCGCATGAATCTCAGGTACACGGTTTTCAGAATCATAAACGGCCCCTTCCACGATCGTTACGCCTGAGTAAATAGCCTGAACCGGCGTGATGTAGGGGCGAATACGAGAATTGGCACCATCGGCTGCGATGACCAGATCGGCAACGGCCGTTGTTCCGTTCCGGAATGTCAGCAGCCAGGTATCGTTCGGTTCGCGTGACATCGAAACAAAGTGGCTGTCCCAAACCGCGGTGCCGTCCCGAAGCGAGTCCAGCAACAACTTCCTCAGCGGTCCACGGTCAATTTCCGGACGGGTGCTGTCCAAGCCTTCATAACCATTTTCATCGAGTATGAGCGCAGCCTGCTGATCATAAATCCTGAGCGTGTCTGCACCGGGGCGATAGTGCGTTTGAAATGCCTCCATCAGTCCGGCTTCGGCTAATGCAAGCAAACCGGAATCGGTATGCAAATCGAGCGTCGCACCCTGCACGCGTGCGTCGCGGTTGTGATCGCGATCGTAAACTTTTACGTCGGCACCTTGCATCTGCAACAACCTGGCGAGCGTAAGTCCACCGGGTCCGCCGCCTACAACGGCTATTCTTTTGTCTTGAATGGCATTCATCTGATATTGGTTTTAGTTTGTTGATTTACTTGGTAAGTCCTTTGATAATCACATCACAGCAGTCGGAGAGGACGAGGTCCGTGATAATTTGCCGGGGCCTGTCGAGGTGATCGAAATATTCATTCACCAGGTCCAGCAATGGTGAGAAGAGTAACGCCCTGTGCACATCGATCGGGAATTTCCGGATGGTTCCGGCCTCCATATGCCGTTGCAGAAAAACGTGAACCGGCACGAAGAACTGCCCTTCACGGATGTTGGCCTTCTGGTATGCCTTGTTGAGAAGCGGAGAGGATTGACCGTAGCGCATCAATGCAAACGCCTCCCGGTTACCGGTCAGGTAGCTAAATACATTGGCCCAGATCTTCCTGACACCTTCGGCGAAATCCATTTCCGGATCAAAGCCGTCAAGCACCGCTTTTTCATAGTTGCCCAGCACTTCTTCGATAAACAGCCGGATCAGGAGATCTTCTTTGTTCTCGTATTTGATATAGATCGTTCGGGGTGATATGTTGGCAGCTTTCGCCAGTTTTTGCATACTCAGGTTTTCCAACCCCTCCTCGGCGATGATTTGCAATGCAATTTTGCGGATGGCTTCCTCTTTTTCGATGCTTTTGGGTCTCATAAACAGTTATCTTCAATAGCTCTGTAAATATAAGTAAATGTTTATTTACTAACTGTCGAAAACTTGAAAAACTTTTTAGAGTCTTTCAAATTCAATAGGAAATGGCGGAATGGAACGGCTGCTAATCCGCTCTGAGGTTTTTGACGGGGTTCAGCAGGGCCGTTTTAACAGCCTGAAAACTAATGGTAACCACAGCCAGCAACAATGCGGATACGCCTGAGATGAGAAATGTTTCATAGCCAATGGCAATGCGGTAGGCGAAAGAACTGAGCCACAACTCCATCGTCCACCAGGCTAGCGGTAGCGAGATCGCAATCGCAATGGCGACCAACACCACAAAATCCTTCGAAAGCAACATCGTGACACTGCTTACCGATGCGCCCAGCACTTTCCGGACGCCCACTTCCTTAATGCGAAGCTTTGCCGAATAGGCCGACAAGCCGAAAAGGCCCAGGCACGAAATAAAAATCGTCAGTATTGAAAACCCGTTGAAAACCTGGCTCATACGATTCTCCGACGCGTAGAGCTTTTCAAGGTTCTGATCCAGGAATGCGTATGTGAATTTGCTGGAAGGCGAGAGGGTATGTACCTGGCTTTCCAGGAACCGGATTGTTTGGGTTAGGGCATCACCTTTCACCTTCACCATCAGATAATTGGCCCGGTAAGGATTGTACTGGATCACCAGCGGTTCCACGGTAGAATGCAGGGACGCAAAATTGAAGTCTTTCACCACACCCACAATCGTACCGGTATCGGCATCCGCCACAAATGATTCACCCACAGGGTTTTTGAGTCCGTATACTTTGACGGCCGCTTCATTGAGGATGAACTCGGGGTTTTTGATCTGCGGAAACTGGCTGCGAAAATCCCGCCCTTCTTTCAATTGGATACCCAGCGTGGCCAGTATTTTGTCATCAGCCCACAACATCCGCGAGTTATCCGGTACATCGTCGTGCTCAGTGCGATGGAGCGGGGAAGCGGTGTAGTTCCCGAAGCGCTCTCCAGGCAGCGTGGAAGTGACCGAAAAGGAGCTAATCGCCTTATTCCGGGTCATTTCGTTCACCAGCACACTGTATTTTTCCCACATCTGGTCGTACATCGTCACCGCTATGATCTGGTCTTTGTCAAATCCCAGATCCTGATTGTGAAAAAGCTGCATCTGGCGGTACACGATAATCGTCCCAAAGATCATAAATACCGAGACTGTAAACTGAAGTACGATCAGGCCCTTGCGTACCAGATTGACCGCCGGGCCTGCAAGTTTCTTGCCTTTCAAAGAAACCACCGGATTGAACCGCGCCACAAACCACGCAGGATACAAACCAGCCAGCAGGGCAATGAGCCCGATTAGCAATGCGACGATGACAACACCCGACAATGTGAACATATCCGAGAACACGAAGCTCCCGGATGCGATATTGGTATAAAAAGGTATGCTAAGTTTAAAAAGCAGTCCCGCCAGGCCGGTTGCCAGGAGCGTAACCAGGAACGATTCGCCCAGAAACTGCCGGATAAGCTGCGGGCGGGTGGCGCCCACTACTTTTCGCAAGCCGATCTCTTTCATGCGGTTGAATGCGAGCGCGGTCGAAATATTGATAAAATTGACAGTCGCAACCAGCAGTATGAACAGTGCCGCAACCGAAAAAATGTAGACATAGGTAATGTCGCTGTTCGGAAACATCTCTTTTTCCAGTTTGGAATGCAGGTGGATATCCCTCACCGGTTGCAAATGCAGCTGACGCGTCGCAAGTATTTTCTGTGCCGATTCTCCCGAGGGCGCATAGAAGCCCGTCGCGAAAGAGGGTAGTGCGGCTTCGAGTTGCGGGGCGGCGACGCCTTTGCGCAGCATTACATAAGTGTAGAAACCCGACCAGTCGATGTTTTCCATGGATTGCTTGTCGATGTAGCTATCGACGGTAGGCATCGAGACGAGATAGTCGAATCGGAGATGGCTCGGGAAATCAAATTCCTTTATGACGCCCGTCACCTTCAGCGCCAGCTTCCTACGGTCGTCCTGGATGACTTTACCCACCGGATCTGCCTTCCCGAAATACTTTTCGGCCATTGCTTCAGTGATGATCATCGTGTTGGCCTCCGTTAGGGCCGATGCGGCATTGCCGCGTACGAACGACAGGTCAAAGACACTTATGACCGCTTCATTCGCAAAAAATCCTCCTTTCTCTTCAAATCGCCTGACGTCGCCCTGAGGACCGGAGTAGCTGAACAGCTGGTAGGGGAACAATCTGTGAAAACGGACCATCTGCTCTACCTGCGGGAACGTGCGTAGCAGAGATGGGCCCAGTGGTGGCGGGGTGGCGGCCCAGTGACGGGAATTGGCATCCTTATTTTCGTAGGTGACCCGGTAAATGCGGTCGGCTTTGCTGAAACCCTTGTCGTAGCTCAGCTCATGTTTGATATGGAAAATAATAAGCAGTGACCCGGCAATGCCAACAGCCAGTCCTATGATATTGATAGCTGAGAAAGTCTTGCTTTTCCAAAGATTGCGCCAGGCGATTTTTACATAGTTCTTGAACATGTCGGCAGATTTTTGGTTCGGGAAAGGATGTAGTCTGCCTGTGAAACAAAAAATGAATGCCAGATTTGTAATTAACTGTATATTAGTTAATTATCTCTAATCCGCTTTGTGGATATGTTCAGTTTCGTACAGAACTTGTTCGGGGAGGAACAGGCTTGGAATACACTTCACAAAGCAAAAAAGCACCCGATACCAAACCGGATGCTTTGTTTACCGCTGCGGGATGCGGTTATATCAGGGTTGCATTCAGGACGATTTCAAAATTGAAAGCCTGACTCACCGGACAGGTTTTTTCGGCTTCCTTGGCAATGAGCTGGAATTCCTCGTCGCTGATGCCCGGTACTTTGGCCTGCAACGTCAGTTCGGACTTGGTAATTTTGCCATTGTCCAACGTAACCGCCGATTGGGTTTCCAATGAATCCACCGTGTAGCCTGCCTGGGTGAGGTCGAGGTCCAGTTTCATGGTGAAACATCCTGCGTGCGCCGCCGCCAGCAATTCTTCCGGGTTGGTGCCGATACCGTCGGCGAATCGGCTGTTAAACGAGTATTGTGTTTTGTTCAGCACGGTGCTTCCGGTGGTAATGTGTCCGGCCCCGGTTTTGATGTCACCATTCCATACGGCTGTTGCTTTGCGTTTCATAATATTTCAGAGTTTTGAATTGAAAAATGATTGGAATATAAACTGTACTGTTTGGTACAAAATTGGGTAAAAAAATTATTGTAAAATGTTCAGGTTCATGCGCACAAGCTGTACCAGTTTTTGTTGGTCCGTTTCCATCCGCCGGGTTACATTCATACCGTTCCAGAGATTCACGAGGTAGGCACCCAGGGATGCAGCCGATTCTTTTGTGGTTAGCAGGCCCAGGTCTTTGCCTTTTTGTACCGCCTCCGTGAAAATTTCTTCCAGTAAATGCAGGTATTTGGCCGCGATCAGTTTCAAGCCGGCATCGTCCGCCGAAACCTGGATCAGTGCATTGCCGAAGTAGCAGCCCTTGTTGCCGACCGGCGATTGGTCGCCGGTCAGAGACATGAAAAAGTCCCTGATAAATTGCACCGGATCTTCGCAGGAGCCGAGGGCTTCGCGGATCGATTTGAAATTCAGTTCCACGACGCGCTCCATGGATTTCCGGAATAATTCCTCTTTACCACCTTTGAATGCCAGGTAAAAACTTCCCTTTCCGATTCCCATTGCCGCAAGCAGATCGTCGGCAGTCGCATTGGCATATCCCTTGTCCCAAAAGACGTCCACCGCCCTGTCCAGGATCGCCGTTTCGTCGTATATTTTAGGTCTGCCTGCCATTGTGATTGCTTTTGATAGGACAAATATAGAATACTTTACTAATTGGTACAAAATAAAAGACGATATTTTTCTGAAATTTTTTTACGAACCCCGGTCAGGGCTTTTCATGCCGCCGCTCTCATTTTGTTTGTTATCCGCGCGATCGGGTACTACATTTGCAATCACTACAAATCACCGTAACCGGATCCCAGTTCTTGAAAGGTTCCAGCAAACAATGGATAGCCATGAGCCTTATGGCCCTGATGCTTGTGAAAGCATGGGTGATCCCGCTGTTATACCTGGATTTCGAGCTTAGAAAGGAATACATTATCGCTAACCTTTGTGTAAATCGCGATAACCCGATCACGGTCTGCGGTGGGGTATGCTACCTGGCGAAAAATGTCGCCGATGCCAAAAAGCAGGAAGAGCGGCGCGCAGAGCAGACCTCGATGGCGCAGTTTCTGTATCAGGTTATGGACACCCGGAAACCGCTTTCCTTCAAACTGCCTGAACATTTCGAGGTTCCGGCCGACGTTGCATTCGATTATACTTCTCCATTTTTGGCGCGTATCGTTGCCGAAGATATTTTTCATCCCCCGCTGGTCTGACCCGGCATCCCTTTCTGTTTCCATCCTTCCGCGAGGGAGGTAATCATTTCCATTCATTCATTTTCAGATTGGCCGGCCGTTAAAGGTCCGGGCCGCTCTGTCCTTATTTTTTACTCATGAAAAATATCTTTTCCTGCGGCTATGCCGTCCTGTCTATCATTTTGTCCATTGGCCTGCTGGGCGCCTGCTCCGAATCGTCGGGTAACCCCGATTCATTGCCTGATCCATCGGGAAGCGGGAAGTTGCGTATCGAGTTCGATAATGTGGTTGGGGATAAAAACCTGGTCATGAACAGTGTGACGTACCGCAATGCTGCGAATGAGGATTTTGTGGTGACCAAGTTCAATTACTTCATTTCCAACATCAAACTCATCAAATCCGATGGCAGCAGCTTCACCGTGCCGCAGGATTCCAGCTACTTTCTGATCCGGGAGGATACCAAAGCTTCCCAGTTTGTTACGCTGAACGGTCTGCCCTTCGCGGATTACAAAAGCGTCGAGTTCATGGTGGGCGTCGACAGTCTGCGGAACACGGCACCCATTGAAAAGCGTCAAGGCGTGCTCGATCCGTCCGGTTCGATGATGGAAGACGGCATGTACTGGTCGTGGAACTCGGGGTACATTTTTGTAAAGCTTGAAGGTACTTCGCCCCAGGGTAACCCTGTAAACGGCAAGTTCTACTACCACATCGGGCTGTTCGGCGGCTATTCGCAGCGGACGGTCAATAATACGCGGGTCGTACGGGTGGATTTCGGGGAATTGAGAGCCTCCGTGAATGCTTCCAAAACGCCGGAAGTCCATTTGCTCGTGGATATCCAGAAAATGTTCGACGGTCCTGGAACGCGGGCCAAAATAGCGGAATCGAATAGCATTATGGGCGGACAGCCGGTGAAATCGCAGGAGATCGCCAACAACTATGCGCAGATGTTCTCGCTGGATCATATTCACTGACAATCCCTGGTTTTATCATAATGAACAGACTGATCATGCTGTTGCTATCAGGGTTAGGAATATGCCAGATAAGTGCTTCCTGCAAGCACGCGGGCAATCTGCCTTTCCCGGACGATCCTACCGGCCCGACGGCCATAAGCTGGCAGAAGCCCGCACATTTCCCGGATCCGGTGTATGACGTGGCCCGGAACCCGCTGACCAAAGAAGGGGTGAAGCTGGGACGTTTCCTGTTTTACGACGGCATCCTTTCCCGGACGAATGTGGTGGGATGCGGCACCTGCCATCAGCAGCAGGCTGCATTCACGCACCACGGGCACGAACTCAGCCATGGCGTCGAAGACAAGCTCGGCGTACGCAATTCGCCAGCCGTGCAGAACATGGCCTGGAACACATCCTTTTTCTGGGACGGAGGTGTGCACGACCTCGACCTGCTGCCGTTCAATCCCATCGAGAATCCGGTGGAAATGGATGAAAAAGTGGGTAATGTACTCGAAAAGCTGCGCGGGACCGCTGGCAAGGCGATCAACTATCCGCAGATGTTTAAAGCCGCATTCGGGACCGAAGAGATCAGCAGCGAGCGGATGATGAAGGCGTTGTCGCAGTTTATGCTCACCATGGTTTCTGCCGGGTCGCGCTATGATTATTTCAAAATGGGAGATACCGGTGCACTCAATGCACAGGAGCGGGAGGGGCTGTCTGTTTTTCGGAGCAAATGTGCTTCCTGTCACGTGGGTGAGCTTTTTACGGATTTTAATTTCCGGAACAATGGTCTCTTGCCGCAGCGCAACGACGATCAGGGGCGGTTTGCGATCACCGGCCAGCCCGGTGATGAATACAAATTCAAGGTGCCCAGCCTGCGTAACGTGGCATTGACGGCCCCGTACATGCACGACGGCCGGTACCATACCCTGGAAGAGGTCATGGACCATTACACCGACAGTATCCGGAAATCCGGAACGCTCGACCCGCTCCTGATACAGGCCGATGGCAGGCCGGGCATTGCATTGTCGGATACCGATAAGCGGTCGCTGATCGCCTTTCTGCATTCGCTTTCCGATGATCAATTTATCCGTAACGCAAAGCTGTCCGACCCGGGCGTCGGCAATGCTTTCTGACCTAACAAACCTGAAAAATGAAAAGGTATTATGTGTTTCTGATCATTCTCACGGGCCTGGCGCGCGCTGCGTCGGCCTGTGATATCTGCGGCTGCGCCAACAGCGGCTCCTATTTCGGTCTGATGCCGCAGTCGCACAAGTCGCTGATAGGCCTGCGGTACCAGCACCTGCATTTTGTAACCCATCCCGACAGCAAAGTGCTTCGGACCGAGGAGACATTCCGGGTTGCTGAGCTGTACGGACGGTTTTTTCCGGTCAAACGGGTGCAGGTCATGGCTTTTGTACCGTACCGTATCGATCGCCAGGTGACGACAGCCGATACGAAAAAGCAGAATGGGCTGGGGGATATGACCGTCCTGGCGAATTACAATATCATCAACTCGCTGATGGACAAGGAAACGTCTTCTGCATTCACGCATACCCTGCTCGTGGGTGGAGGCGTGAAGCTGCCGACAGGCCGGTTCAAGTACGATGAGGACGACGTTTTGCAGGTCGCGAACGCCAATTTTCAACCTGGCACGGGCAGTACCGACTTTATTTTGCAGGCATTTTATACCGTGAACAAAAGCGACTGGGGGCTGGCCATGAACGTTTCACGAAAGTTCAATACGACCAATTCGAGGGCATACCGGTTCGGTAACCAGTGGTATGGCACGGTGGACCTTTACCGCTCCTTCCGACTCGGCAAGCTGACCGTCACTCCGAACGCAGGTGTCTACGCCGAGCAGTCGGCACATGGCAGGCAGGACGGTAGCCTGTTGGAGGAAACGGGCGGCAAGCTCCTGAATGCCACTTTGGGGATCAACCTGTTCGCAAACCGTTGGATGTTGGGTATCAGCGGGCAGAAGCCCATTGCTCAGGAAAGCGCATCGGGGCATGTCGTTGCCCGGGAGCGGATGCTGGTACAGCTCGGGTGGCTGTTCTAGAGCCGTAATCCAATCAGCCAGCGGTATTGCTGCTGGCTGATTATCAAGTCATTCATTTATTAAATACATTGGTTCATCATGAAAAATCTAATTCTGGCAGCATTACTGATCCACGCATTAACAGCCTGCGAGCAACGAAAACTTCCTTACCTGGGCGAACCGGAAACGATTGTTAAAACGGTCGACGGCAAGGCGGTTGAGGAAAACGTCCCCCCGGTAATCCCTGAATTTACCTTTACAAACCAGGACAATCGTACCATCACAGAGCAGGACTTCAAGCAAAAAATCTATGTGGCGGATTTTTTCTTCACGACTTGCCCGACCATTTGCCCGATCATGAAAAAGAACATGCTCAAAGTGTACGACGTTTTCAAGGACCATCCGGATGTGCGGATCCTGTCGCATTCCATTGATCCGGAGCATGATACGCCGGCTGTTTTAAAGGAGTATTCCGATGACCTGGGCGTGAGCAATGCCATGTGGCAGTTTGTGACCGGAGAGAAAAGTAAGATTTACGAGATAGGACAGAAGCATTATCTGGTCACTGCCGGAGAAGATGCCAAAGCACCTGGGGGCTACATTCACGGTGGACAGTTTGTGCTTGTGGACAAAGACAAGCACATTCGCGGCATCTACGACGGCACAACCGATACCGGAACGCTCGACCTGATCCGCGATATCCGGGTACTTTTAAAGGAATAAGCGCGTTGTAATGAATTGATTACGGGTGCTTTGTGACGGCTATGACGAAAATCAGTTTTCTAAATGGTTAAAATCGAGGCATATCGGACTTAGCAATAGGAAATCGATGTTGCGTAGCGGGTAGTTTGGTCATGTATATGTTGTTAAAAGGTTTGAAATGGGTTTGTGCTTTGCCGGTGGTGTTGGTGTGTGCTTCATGCGGAACTAACCAGGAATCGACGCGTGCCAGGAAAAAACCGAAAACAGAAACCATAGCAGATCTCGGCGCATTGCCCAGGTATGTGACCGACCCTGTCGACAATCCCACGAGCCCGGAAAAGGTGCAGCTCGGGCGGCTATTGTTTTTTGACCCTATCCTGTCGGGGAACAAGGATGTATCCTGCGCTACATGCCACCAGCCGGAATTCAGTTATGCGGAGTTTCTGGAAACTTCGATCGGTGTCAATGGGCTGGGGCGGGGCTCGAAACGCTATTTCCAGGACCCGAACGACATTCCATTTGTAAAAAGAAACTCGCAAAGTATTCTGAATGCGGCATTCAACGGCATCCGCAACGACGAGCCGTATCGTCCGGAATCGGCCCCGATGTTCTGGGACATGCGGGCGAAAGGGCTGGAAGAGCAGGCTCTTTTTCCGGTCAGGACTTTGGAGGAAATGCGGGGACACGGCTACGAGGAGGAAAAAGTGGTGGAAGAAGTGGTGGCCAGGCTGGCCAAAATTCCTGAATATCGGACACTGTTTGCCGCTGCATTCAGGAATGATCAAAATCCCGTCAACGCTGGTAATCTTGCCAAAGCCATTGCTTCCTACGAAAGGACGCTGATCGCCACCAATTCCCGGTTTGACCAATACATGCGGGGCGATAGCAGTGCCCTCACGACCGGGGAAAAAGAGGGAATGAATCTGTTCCTGAAAGCCGGGTGTGCCAAATGCCATTCTGGTCCTATGTTTTCTGATTTCAAACTGCATACCCTGGGCGTGCCCGACACTCCCAACCGCAAGGAAAGCGATACCGGAGGCAACCCCAACTACGGATTTCGTACTCCTACGTTACGAAACCTGCGCTATACAGGCCCGTACATGCACAGCGGGGCATTCAAGACACTCGATCAGGTATTGCTGTTTTATGAAGACCTTGCCGGCGGTAAGATCGAAAACCCTAACGTGGCAGTTTACCAGATGGATACGCTCATCAACCAGATGGAGGTCAGGTTCAAAGACATCGATCGTATTGTGGAGTTTCTGAATGCATTGAATGATGATTCTTTCGAGAAATCGATCCCCGACAGGGTTCCGAGCGGTTTGCCGGTTTCGGGCTTGTAATACCTGCCCCGCTCTGTGCAACGCTTTGCATCGGAAGAAAACCTGACTATAATCATCCTGACAAATGTCATTCGCCGGAACCAGAACGTGCTTTTTGGCGTATTTTGGAGAGAAAACAAACTATTTAGTCACTAAACTTTAACCGTTATGTCAAAGAAAATTTTGTTGCTGGCCGGAGATTATGTCGAAGATTACGAGGCCATGGTACCGTATCAGGCGATGTTGTCGGTGGGACTGGAAGTAGATACCCTGGCTCCTGACCGCCAAAAAGGAGACACCGTACCGACCGCCGTGCATGATTTCGTGGGTGACCAGACCTATAAAGAAACGCCAGGCCACCGCTTTGCCATCACCACCGACTTTGACAGCGTCGACCCTGCCGATTACGACGGCTTGTACATCGCGGGCGGACGTGCACCCGAGTACACGAGATTGAACAAGCGGGTGCTTGAAATTACCCGGCATTTCTTTGAAGCCGACAAGCCGGTCGCGGCCATTTGCCACGGGATTCAGATCCTGACCGCAGCGAAAGTATTGCAGGGACGCACCCTTACCGCCTATGTGGCCATAGGGCCTGATATAGAGCTGGCTGGTGGGACCTGGAAAAACATTCCCGCCGATCAGGCAGTGGTGGATGGCAACCTGGTGACTTCCCCGGCCTGGCCTGGACATCCGGCGATCTTAAAGGAGTTTTACAAACTGCTGGGCATTCAGATCACGGGTTTCTGAGTTGGTAGCAGCATGCGGGCAAAAGCGGGCCGGGAACCTTAGGGTACCGGCCCGCTTTGCATTTAATCCTTCATTTCGCGCTTTTTACCCAGCTGTGAAATGCTTCACGCCCCCCGGCCTCAGAAAAGAATTTGACCTCTTCCCGGTCTGCGATCCGGCAAAAGCGCTCATACGTACCGTCATATCTGGCTACCACGGGCATTCTTCTGCATTTGAGATACAGCAGTGGGAGAGAAGCCATTTCGACACGTTTCAGAACTGCGTCGTCACCAGCGACTTTCCGGGCTTCCTCGAAAATCTGGTAAGCTTGCTGCACAAAATCGTCGGAGAAAACCGGATCACCCGGTTCCAGGCCCAGGTGAATGTGGGTATTGGGTGTTAGCCGATTATGCAGCAGGTCGAAGTATTGGCGGACGAATTTCCCCGCGCGACCATAATATCCATTCATGAAATCGTCTATAACGGCTTCCTGGTCACAATCCGGGTTCCAGAGGAGTTTGGCGATCAGATAGGCGCGCAGTTCTGCGAATTCACCACCGCGGCTCTGGTAGGCGGCCTGCTCCATGATCCCGATCGCATTGTTTTCGCGGAAGGTCCGGATGTTGGGCTGTAACACCCTGAAATTGGGAAAAGGCATTACATAATGGCTGAAATTCACCACATAATCCCAAATGTAAAGGTGCGGTGCCCGGGCCGACCAGTCGTTTAGCTCGGTCAGAAATTCCTGATTCTCGGGACAGGATTTGAAATCGTGTGCAAAGCAGCATTCGATACTGCACAAACGGACTACCACATTGTTTTTTGGACGGATATGAAGCGGCGGTTTGCGTGTATACTGGTAGGCGAGGGTTCCGATAAATTTCCCGGGGAATTCCTGGGCGACAGCGTCGGCGACCTGGTTCACAAACCAGATAATGATCCCCGATTCGGCTCCTTCCCGTTTGACGATAGACTGGCATTCCGTGCATTCGCAAGGGTTGTACCAGTCGTTTTGCGATACATCGTAAATCAGGTATTCCGGGCTTTCCCGCATTCGCTTCTTGATGCGTTCAGTGATAATACGCAGCACGGCCGGGTTGCTCAGGCACAGTTGGGCATGGTCGTGTATTCTTTTTCCATTGATCAGGCTGTAATATTCGGGATGTTGGCCGTAGAATTCCTCGGGCGGCATGAGTGGGTAAAAGGTGTGTACGGCCCAGTAACTTTCGATGCCTCCAGGTTGTTTGGGCGTGCCCATGGAGCCGTTCATTTTATTGCGGGTGGCCCATGTCGGATCGAATGCTTCGAAATAGAAATCGTTACGCACCCGCACGCCGGGTCGTTCACTATGCGCAAAACGTATGAATTTCAGCTCCGACCGGGTGGGTATGGACTGTACCGACGGCGTGTACCACCGGCAGCCCAGCTCATTTTCGAGGAATGCGAGTACACCGTACATCGATCCGCGCTGGCGGCCTCCGAAGATCAGGATATCGGGTCCGGCATTCAGATAACGATAGCTTTCATCGGAGTCAGCCGGTGCGTTGATGCCCAGTTTTTGTTTTACCAAATTATTGAAACCCACCACAATCTGCGGCCCGTTATACGGCCTGGCCAGCTCCTGAACAGGGAATTCTGCACCGCTTACTTCTTTCAGCCATCTGGCGAGCTCACCCGCAGCCCACCGCTCCGATTCGGATGCATTGGCGTCGATCGCAATGCGGTAAGCCGTGTTGTGGTCTTTAAACAGTGCATACTCTGCTCTTTTACCTGAGTTAAAACGCTGGTCGAAATGAATGGCTTCGCCGCTGGTGAGTTGGATGTCAAAATACGCGTAGTAATTCTGATAATCGGTGCCTTTCAGATCGATGACGCCTGTGAAATCATTAGTTTTTTCTGTCGAGACTATTTCGCGGCCGATCTCGTTTTTTACGGTCAGTTTCACCTTCCGGACCAATTCGTGGAGTACAACCTGCGAATAGGTGGAGGCGACCACGGCTTCTCCGTTTGCCCTGGGCTCTATGCGCAAAAGGTCCTGACCGGAAAGCTGAGTGACGTGGAATGGCAAAAAGCGGGCACAGAATTCCCATCGGTTGCCGCGCTGCTCGACTTTCAGCAGCAGTTTATTAATGCCCGTGTGTAAAGCGACGGGGATCACATCGTCATCGGATTTCAGCCCTCTCTCCGATGGATGGTCCCAGACGAGCCGGCCGTTGAGCCACAAACTGCCGCCGTCATTGGTACCCAACGCCAGAGAGCGGATCTCGTTCCGGAGCGAATAGACTTCAGTGTAAGCGTATGCAAACAACGGAGAGCTTGCAGAAATTGCCTTTCTGAGGTCGATAATGGAGTCGTTGGCATGATGCATGACCCATTTAAAAGATTGCTTCCCCGACCGGATGCTGGCACCCTCCTTTGGTGACAGCGTTTCCTCCCCACCTATTTTTTTAAGAAATGCGGCTTCGTAACCGGACAGGTGATCCCAGGCCTGAGCCGGGTCGGTCGCTTTGGCAAGCGGAAAAGGGCCGCAGAGCAGCCAGTCAGTCAGCCATTGGCCGTCTTTGACAGGCTGCTGAGCGAATAAGGAGAAAGTCAGGAAACATAGTAAGCCAATGCATGTAGCGCATTTAAGTGTCAGTTTGCCGTGCATCATGGGATAGGATCGCGTTGAATCAGTCGATAGGTTGAAATAGTACTGTATGAAGAGATCCCTGGACTATCCGGTGAGGTGCGACAGGCAAAAAAAGTCCCGCATACGAAGGCGCGTATGCGGGATAGAACGTTAATGCGGGAACAGGAGGTCCTGAAAAAATTATATGATCTGTTGTACCTCAAAACTTGAACGATACACCGGCATTCACCGAATAGTCGGCAAATGCGGCATCGCCCCGGACGAATGTGTTGGTTTTGACAGAGTTTTCCTTGTCCGTGACACTTTGCGTACGGTTTCGGATGAAAGCGACAGGGACGGTCACAAAGAAGCTGAATTTTTTACCTGAATAATTAATACCAGGTTCAACACTCCACACATAACCAGGACGACGGAAATCACCGCTCCCTCCCACAATGTCATGAACAGGAATGCCTTCCAGGCGCGCTCCTGCGGCAATGGACAGGCCGCGGGCCAGGGCATTGAGCGAGTAGCTAAACCCGCCACGCGCCATATATTGGTCGGGAACACTCATGATAGCCTCATTGGCCAGCCGGGGTGTCAGCGTTTCACGGTAAGTGCGGACGCCGTTCTGCTCCCGAGGGTTTACGAGGTAAAAGAAGTTGCCATATACCCCGAAATTGTGGAAGAGGTTATAGTAGGTGTTCAGTTCGACAGTGACACCGGTTCCGCCATCGCCCAGCTGAATCGACTGATCCACAGTGCGCAGCTCTTTGGTGCCATTCGCACCCACATTATACCAATAGTCTTCGTACTTGTAATCGCCGGTAGGCAGCTTGATACCCAAACCAAGCTGGATATTGCCCCGGGTGCTTTTGCGAGGGTCAAGCAACCAGTGATAGGCCGCAATGCGGAGATCTCCGATGCCGAAAGAATGCATGCTGTGGCGCTCATTGAATTTGTTGGCACCATTGACGAGCCCGTGTTCGTAAAGAGATGACCGCGCATTGGAAATAATGGGCAGGTCTATCATAATGGACCACCTATCGTTCAGGATGCGGGTCAGGTTAAAGTCGAGGGAGGCGGTATGATTGATCACTTCGGTATGCTGTACCAATCGCTCCTTGTTTTCATCGGGGCCCGAAAAGTGACGGAACGACTTGAAATACCGGGCACTGGTGCTGAATACCCATTGCTGGTGATCGGAGCTGTCGGCATGTGCTAGCATGCATGCGTTCCCAGTACCGCGAATCGCGACGCAGCCTTGGGCAACTGTATTCTGAGTGGCGCAAAGTGTAAGTAACAGGGCGAATTGTAAGTATATAAGAGCTTTCATAATCGACTTGGGGAAATATTTGCAGGAATGGATGCGTACGCCGACATCACCCTGCTGTTTTAGCAGGTAATGTCAGGCAATTTTACAAGATCAGGATTGCGGGAGACCGTCGGGAGGTGGGGTCGGTGTGCCTGGACTGGTTTGGGAAACCACGTCGTTGTATTGGTTTATTGCTGATGGAGTTGTTTCAAGCCATTCTATCAGGAAGAAAATATGCTTTTGGTGTGAAGCCATAAATTCTTTCATGAAGTCTTTGAGCAATCGGGAGTGGTTCCCGGAAGAAGTCCTGCTCGTTTCATCGCGGATGTGATCGACCAGCTCGGTATACCGGTCGCGGGCATTCTGATCGTACTCACAGTACACGTACATGGTGTCGCTGACGAGCTGCTTCGTCCTGATCTGGTAATATTCTCCCTTATGCTCGATTTTGCCTTCGGAAGGCTCCGGATGCGACCAGCTTACCTGGTACGGCAGCGATACAGGCACCTTCACGACAATATCCTTTGAATAGGGACTGTGCTCGATATGGTCCGGTCCTGCCCCGGTGGCTACGTAGTTTTCCTCCAACAAATACACTACCGAATAGCCTATCATGTTGTAAATCAGTAGCCCAAAAAGCAGAAATGATAAAATTCGGCCCAAATTCTATTGCAGCAGTTTTGTACTTTATACAAATGTAAAATAAAGTCAAAAAAATGCAAAGATCGTACAATGAAATTAGTGCTGCAAGTAGCTATGCAGCTTAATCGAGCCGCTGATAGACGATTACGCTGTCTTCATTTTTCCATGTCATGCGGTTACCCGAGAAACTGACGGTGTAATCGTTGGAAACAGCGAAGTTGGAAGCCGATGTGGAGATTTTGTTGCCATTCAGTTTCCACTTCGTTTTGGCCCACAGTCGTTGCTGGATACTTTTATATGCCTCGTCACAGCCCGAGCCTGATGCGTCCAGGCGATAATTGCCGTCTTCCGTAATGCGGTAAACGATCTTTGCCGCGCACGGACGCTGGGAAATCAGGGCCGAGTGGGAATCGAATGTTTTGCCTTCGAACGTTGCCATATGGGAAACGATCTGCCAGTTGCCCACAGGATTCTGTGCGTATAATGTGGAAGTGCAGGCCAGGATGAGCAGGAAGATCAGCTTTTTCATGATACGTTTTATTTTTGTTAGCCTTACAAAGGTATCATTGCCGGAAAACCCGTTCAATGCCGAATCGACGAGCGACATTTCAAATCGACGGAAATGGGTTGCGTCTCGCAAATCCGGAGGAATCCGCCTATCTTTGCCCGGATAATTTGAAAAGATAATGTACGACAATCAGTTCTTCCGCAATATTCTTCCCCCTCCGCCAGCCAGCCAGGCTTAACAACCGGAGTCAGCCAGGTACTTCCTGTTTATGCAGGGAGTGGACATGCTATTGCCCGTTTCCATTGTTCATGAAGGTTGTTTGGCCCGGAATCCTCCCGCGATTCCACAAGCCGGTGTATGTCTTTGCGTCAAGCGCCGCATTGCATGCCCTTTTTCCCATATCAATTATTAGAACAAGCATAACAATGAAAAAGGCTTTCATCAAGCTGCATATAGCTATTATACTCGCCGGGTTTACCGGTATTTTCGGAAAACTGATCACCCTTAACGAGGGCTTGCTGGCCTGGTACCGGATGTGGCTCGCCGGGATCCTGATGGTCATCATTCTGATGGCCACGCGAAAACTGCCCCGGATATCGCTCGTGGAGTTCAGACGCATTGCGCTGGCAGGTTTGTTGCTCGGGTTGCATTGGATTTTCTTTTATGGCAGTATCAAGTACTCCAATATCTCGGTCGGGGTAGTGTGTTTCTCGCTGGCAGGCTTCTTCACCGCGATCTTCTCGCCGCTCATCAACCGGAAGCGGTTCATGCTTTCGGAAATGCTGCTCAGTATGCTCACCCTGGCCGGCATCGCGCTGATTTTTAGTTTTGACTCGCGTTACCGGGTCGGGATTACATTGGGAGTCATTTCCTCGGCCATCGGCTCGCTGTATATGATCACCAATGAGCGGCTGGCGCATAAGTTCCCGAGCGAAACGGTGACGGTATATTCCATGATCGGCGGAGCCCTGAGCCTCACGCCGCTGATGCCGGTATATTTCCATTTCTTTCCCGTGGCTACGCTGATGCCTTCCTGGTCGGACTGGGGTTATCTTCTACTGCTGTCGTTCTTCTGTACGGTGGTGCTGTACATGCTGCAAACCCAGGCGCTCAACCGCATTTCCGCGTTTACAGTCAATCTCAGCCTCAATCTGGAACCGGTTTATACCATTGCCCTGGCCATTCTCATTTATCATGAAAATAAAGAGCTCAACTGGGCATTTTACATTGGATTGACGTTGATTGTCTTGTCGGTCATATTGCAGATGTTTCAGGTATTGAAAGACCATAGAAAGGCTCAGGCAGTGGCGTGAGCAATGTGAGAGTGGTTCCCGGTTTTCCGGGGGCTACTTTCTCAGCTTTTCAAATATTTCCTCAACCGCAGCTTTGACGAGTTTCAGCGGATCATCATGATCCGGCGTCGCAAACCCGCGATAGGAGGACGAAGCCGGGAGGTCCAGCTCTAAATCCAACGCATCCTGCCTGCGGGTGAGAAACAATCCTCTGGCCTGCAAATGTGCCGCGAGGTACTCCTGCTCGGATTGTCCCGGAGTTGGGATCAGCAATGCTTTTTTTCCGAATGCGGCAAGGTCCATCAGGGTCGAATATCCGCTGCGGCATATCACCAGCTGCGCTTTGTCCAATGCGTCCGCCAGTTGGGCGGCATTCAGATAGGTGTGGTAGGCGATGTGCCGAGGGAGCCCCGACGGAACACGCCCCGCCGGATGGCCCGCAACGATCCGGAACTGCCTTTCCGAAATGCGGGTCGCTTGGGCGATCAGCAGCTCTTCAAACATTCCACGCATTGGTTCCGGTCCGGAAAGTAAGGCCAGGATCTCCTGTTCTTGCCCGGACGGCCGTGCGGGAGGCCGCTGCAACTGCGAAAGGACACCGATGTAGCGTGCATTTGCCGGCAAACGGTCGGGGTGCGACAATGTACCTCCCAGGCCGGTATCGGCATAATCGACGACCCAGCATTCGTCAAACTTTTCCAGTAAGCGATAATGCAGTTTCCTCATGAAAAGGTCTGAAACCTGTCCGAAGCCGGTTCTGATCTGTAATTGATGGGTCATGATCACGCTGCGAACGCCAGGAATTTTCAGTCCATAGCGGTTATCAGAAATAACCAGATCGAACGGTTGGCGGGCATGTTCGCGTGCGAGCCATCGTCGCTCCCGACGAATGGCACCCAATATTTTGGGCACCTGAGCAAGTATGCGGGCTGTGAAAGTTCTGCCGCTGCGGCTGTAAGTTATTTCGTAACCGGGTAAGGGCAGGATATCAAGTTCGGGGAAATTGCTGTTCAGCAGCGTCGCCGTCGGACCGGATGCCGCAACAACTACGGTGTGTCCTTTTCCAAGGAGAAACCGGATGACGGGGATACAGCGGGTGGCATGTCCCAGTCCCCAGTCCAGCGGCGCTATCAATATACGGAACGGCAGGGCGGCGTATTTTTAGTTAAGACGATAAAAATAGCAGGTTGGAAGTTATGTTGGTCTATGGAATTGCAGTACGCGATCGGTTACTTCGCGGAGCAGCGGAACCTGCAACGGTTTTTGGAGGTAGTCCATGACGTGTCCTGAATGCATTGCGCGATCGTAATCATCTTCTTCGGTGGAAGAACTCATCACACAGATCTTGATCAGGTTCGCCACCGCCGCTTCCAGTTTCCCGTATTCATTGAGAAACTGCCAGCCATCCAGAATCGGCATGTTAATATCAAGCAGGATAAGCTGTGGCAGCCTCCGCGTATCTTCTTTGTACCGGACCAGGTAGTCGAGCGCTTCCTGCCCGTTTTCAAAGAATATGATCTGCCGGGCTATGCAGGCTTTTTCAATGATCTTTTTAAGCAGGAACGTGAAGATTTTGTCGTCGTCAATGATACAGAGTATTTCAAGCATTTTCGTTAAAAGTGATTTTAAAAGTAATCCCCGCGTCGACTTCGCTGAATACTTCGATTTTCCCGCCCTGGGCCTCAATCTGATTTTTTATCAAAAATAACCCAACTCCATGAGCATCCTCGTGTTTATGGAAAGTTTTGTACAGGCCGAACACTTTTTCTGCGTGCAATGCAAGGTCGATGCCCTTTCCTTTGTCGCTGTATTCGAGCACTTTTATACCAGAATCGTTCCGGTAAAAACGCAGTTTAATGCAGGGGTTCTGATGCTCTTTCTTGTACTTGATACCATTTGTAATCAGGTTCAGAAGTATACTTTCGAGGTAAATGCGCGGGAAAAAGATCGTTTGCTCGTCGAATGCCATTTCAATGCGTGCCTCGCTTTTGTGAAGGCTCTCGTCCAGCACGCTCAGTACCTGGTTGGTGATCTCCCGGATGTCCAGTTTTTCGCCATGCAGACGGTTGTCGCGGATCTTGATTACCTGCGACAGGTCGTCGAGCGTTCCGCTGAGGTGTTTCGAGACGGTTTTGATCTTCTGAAAGATTTCCTCGTTCTCGCTGCTCAGCGTCGATTCTTCAACGAATTCAGTCAGTAATGCAATGTTGCTGGAATGGTTACGGAGATTGTGTGAGAGGATATGTGTAAAGCTCTGAAGTTGGTTGTTCTTCTGGGCCATCTGATCGATGGATTTTACCAGATTGATTTCCAATGTTTTGTATTTGTCGATATCCATGATGATACCACGGACTTTATGGACATGCTCGCTGGCATTCGAAAGCGGCGTGGCGGAAAACCGCACCCATTTCTTCGCTCCGTCGGGGGTGAGCAATTGCAGCTCATGGTCCCACGTATTACCGCTTTCCCGGGAGTGATGCAGCGCAGCCCGTATAATCAGCTGATAGGGTTCGGGGAAGAAACGCAGCAAGTCCTGCTCGTACTTGATCGCGGCTTCGTCGGTTTCGAAGATATTGCCGCAGGTGGCTGTCCATTTAAACTGCCTGGTCAGCATGTCGAATTCCCAGCCACCCAGCTTTCCGACATTTCCCGCTGCCGAAAGAAGGAATTCGCTTTCCGCCAGCTTATTTTCCACTATTGTGCGCTCGTCGATCTCCCTTTGCAGGTCACATACCGACCGGATCATGAGCACATTAGGGAAGATTTTAAAAAGGTAGTAAACCGTGGCAAGCGAAATGATAGCCGTTGCGAAGCGTATCAGCGCGCTGAGACGGTACACCGGTATCCAGAAGATCACCGCGTCGATAAGGTGCGTAGTTCCACAGAACAAAATAAAGGCACCGAAAAGCCAGATCGTTTTGGGAAAGGGGAAATCCTTTCTTTTCCGGAAAAGCCTTACCAGGAACACCGGAATCAGAAAATAGGCAGCCCAGATGAGTATATCGGAAGCAATGTAAAGCCACCCATGGAAATCCGACCAGGAGCCGCAGTACCAGCGGGCAGGCCATTCGCTGGTGCTGAAAAGGCCACTGAAAAAATCTCCCGCCTGTTGGGGCAGGCTTTTTTCACCGGTTCCTGCGGATGACATGTCCACGCGGCAAATGGGAATGTTTTCAGTCGGAACCACTTTGGGAGGGGCTGTTTCCGGGGCCATGAATCGTCAAGTAATGGAGGGTTTTATCGAATATTAACGATTATAACTATCTCAAACAACTGCAATTTGGATTCACGATTCAGCCCAACTGGCGGTGTAAAAATACTGTTTTATATAAGTATAGAAGTATTTTTATCACCCATGACTGTGCTTGCTGGCTTTTCAGCAGAAGGCTTTTGATTGCGTTTTGACGCAATTGCTCCTGTCAGGGCCCGTTGCTGTAAAATGAGGTTTTCGGTCTCCGAAGAGTGGGTGATCCCGGTGTAACAATGACCTGTCAGGATCAGGAAAGCCGGCCAGGCGAACCGGCTTCCTGACGGCACCGCGCTAATGGAGAAGCCAGGTGGATAGAATAAATATTTCTGTGTGTAGAAAAAATTAATAGGGGCCTGGGCCGGTCTGATCGGATCGATCTTTACCATATTTGCCACATGCGGCGGGGCCGGGAAAATAGCAAATGTGCGCAATCAGGTGCTGAGACGGTCCGCTCAGCTGAAACTTTTATTACTTTGGACCCGTTCCGTTTAAATCTTTCGAACAGCATTGCGGCTTTTATGAACATACAAATACACGAAATCAGGGGAACAAGAATTGCGGAGGTACTATCGGACGAGATTCTGATCAGCACGGCTGAGGAGGGTCTTCAGTTGATCGTTGATTTGTATTACCAGGATTTCGGCGAGTTTATTTTGCACGAGCGAAACATTACCCAGGCTTTCTTTGACCTGAAAACAGGTATTGCCGGTGAAATTCTTCAAAAATTTACCAATTACCGGGTCAGGGTGGCGATCATAGGCGACTTTTCGACCTATCCGGGTCAGAGTTTGAAGGATTTCATATTGGAAAGCAACAAGGGGCGGCAGATTAATTTTTTAAATTCAGTGGAGGAAGCCATCGAGCGGCTTGCACACTGATCACCGGTAATTTGAGCCATGGAAATAGACGGGATTCTGGACAGTCTGTACCAATTGCCTGCAAAATCCCGGGCGGCGTTGCTGGGCGCTATTTCCGGGGTAACTTATCCCAAGGGTCATATGCTGTTGCGGGCCGGGAAGGTTGAACCCATGCTCTATTTCATCAAAAGGGGCATTGTCCGTGCATATGCGGATTCTGAATGTGGCGATGTCACTTTCTGGTTTGGCAGAGAGGGCGACACCATAATTTCCATGAAAAGTTATGTGGCCGGGGAGCCGGGTTATGAGCATGTAGAACTGCTGGAAGATTGTGACCTTTACGCGCTGCGCACTGAGACGCTGCGGAATTTATTTGCCAATGACATCCATATCGCCAACTTAGGCCGGAAACTGGCCGAGAAAGAACTGATTAAAACCGAGGAAAGGATTATTGCTGCCCAATTCAGAACGGCCCAGGAACGATATGTGGCCTTGATGGCCGCAACCCCTGATCTTCTTCAAAGGGTACAGCTATGCCACATTGCTTCATACCTCGGTATCACACAGGTTACGCTGAGCCGAATCAGGGCCGGAATCAGATAGCGCTTTTTAACATTTGTAAAATTTTTTGTCAACCCGGTTGCGGACCTTTGCAGAAAACAAAAAAGGTATGAACTGGTTAATTTTGATTGTAGCAGGATTGTTTGAAGTCGGATTTGCTTCCTGCCTGGGAAAAGTACGCGAAAACAGCGGTGTTGAAATGTACTGGTGGTTTGCTGTGTTTATCATTTCTCTGACCGTCAGCATGGCACTATTGCTGAAAGCCACACAAACGCTCCCGATCGGAACGGCTTACGCAGTCTGGACCGGCATTGGGGCCGTAGGCACGGTGCTCGTGGGAATACTGGTGTTCAAGGAGCCTGTCAGCTTTTGGCGTGTGTTTTTTATCACGACGCTGATCTGTTCGATCGTCGGGTTGAAAGCAGTCGCCCATTGATCGATTTTTTTGGATCCGTTATATTGAAAAGGATTGGAAATCATTAACTTGGCGGTGCTTCAACTAGTTTCACAGATATGAAATACTTTAAAATCAGTCGCGCCGCCATTTTTATGTTTCCAATGGTCATATCCACCATGGGTTTTTTCCTTCCCGGACGCTGGGTGACGCTTTTTGATGGAAAAGAGCTCAAAGGCTGGCATAGTTACAACCAGGCGAAGGCTGTGGGCTGGTTTATTGAAGATGGTACGCTGACCAGCGACGGCAGTGGCGGCGATCTGGTGACGGACAGGGAATATGGAGATTTCGAACTAGAATTTGAATTTAAAATTCCGGAAGGAAGTAACAGCGGCGTGCTGTACAAAGTGGTTGAAAACCCGGAAATCAAACGGACCGTTTTTTCGGCTCCGGAATACCAGATCATTGATGACAAAAACTATGTGGTTAAAGACGAAAACGGGAAAAACGTTGGCCTGAAACCGGTACAGCTCACAGGCGCAAACTACGACATGAACCCGCCGGCCGATCAAACCGCATTCAAACCGGCCGGAAGCTGGAATACCGGGAAAATAGTAGTCGAAAAAGAGCATATCCGACATTACCTGAACGGTAAGATCGTGGCCGACTATGAATATGGCAACGATGCCTGGAAAGGGGCGGTGGCCAAAAGTAAATTCAAAGACTGGCCCTACGCCACTCCCCACCACAAAGGTAAAATCGCCTTACAGAACCATAATGCAAAGGAAAAAGTCTGGTTCCGGAACATCAGGATCCGGGAGTAGGGCGGGGGATGCTAATCCAGAATGGACAATGTGACCTTGATAATATCATCAAAAAAGGCCTTGTCCGTCGTTAGTTTGGCAGACACCCGCAGTCCTTTGACCGCATTGAAAATGAAGCGCGCCAGTGCTCTGGGATCCTGTTTGCTTTTGATTTCACCACTTTCCTGTCCTTTTTGTATAATGGAGTAGAATAGTTCTTCGATACGGAGCTCATTTTTGGAAACAATTTCCCTGACTTCGGCGTCGTGCGGCGCAACTTCCACTTCGGAGTTCACCATAAAGCAGCCTTTGCCCTGCTCGTCATTTAAAAGTTCGCCGGTGAAAAGCTCCAATAGCTTTGATATGGCTTCTTTGGCCGATGAAGTGTTATCCAGGATCTGGTACATGGGCGAAGAAGCGTTGTGCTGGTAGAATTCCAGGGCCTTGATAAATAAAGTATGTTTGTCGGCGTAGGTATCGTATAGGCTCGACCGGCTGATACCCAGGTGCTCTACCAGCTCTTGCATGGACGTGCCATTGTAGCCCTTATGCCAGAAAAGGCATACGGCTTTACCCAGTACTTCTTCCTCGTCAAAATCCTTCGTTCTTGCCATCGCAGAAAAGCTTTACCCGTTGATGAGCAAAGCTATTCATTTTTGAATTAATTCGCGATCCGGCATTCCCGAATGATCGGGGTGCAAATCGCTTTCAGAGTTGTATTCAATTAGCGTATACCGCCGCTCGCAATGATCGTTTCGCCGGTCAACCAGCGGGAATCATCGGATGCAAGGAATACCGCGATCGGTGCGATATCGTCCGGCTGACCGATCCGGCCCAGCGGAGCTGTTTTTTCGGCATTCGCGTGAAAATCACTGCCGATGAAGCCCGCGGTGTGAGTACCCTCGGTTTCGACCATTCCCGGATTGATCGCATTGACCCGTATTTTTTTTGGACCCAGTTCTTTGGAAAGCACCTGTGTGATCGAATCGACGGCACCTTTACTGGCCGTGTAGATAGCGCTTCCCGGAGGAGTGATCCGCGTGACGGTGGAACTGATGTTGATAATGCTGCCTCCTTTGTCGCCGAAGTTCCTGACAGCCCCTTTGGTTACTAGCAACAAGCCCAGCACGTTGGTATTGAACTGACGGTTAAATTCTTCCGCCGTTATGTCCTCAATGGCGCCGAATTGGTATACGCCGGCGTTGTTTACCAAAATATCGACACCTCCGAATGCGTGCTGAGCCTCTGAGAAGATCCTGTCGACGTCGGCCTGTTGGGAGACGTCTCCCTGAACTGCAATTGCCTTGCCGCCGTCATGAATGATTTCTGATACTAATTTTTCAGCCCCTTCTTTGGCTGATGCATAGTTAACCACGACCGCTGCACCTTCTGCTGCGAGACCTTTGGCGATGCCGGCGCCAATTCCTTTGGATGCACCTGTGACCACGGCCACTTTGTTTAATAACTTTTCCATTTGCTCAGTGATGATAAATTTCTATCCGGAATGATCGTTCCGAATATGTAAAGCAATAATGCGGAACAATCGTTCCGGTATTGTTGAAATTTTTTAAATATTTACGAATTGAGCGATTTTAGAAAGGAGGCGACTGAAAGTGTTATCAGATCCATTGAAGAAATTGGGCAGGAAAAACGATCTGTTTCAGCTTCCGGATCCCGGGGAAAAGGCAGGATAATGGCCGATTTGAGGGTGTATGTTGTCTTAAAATCCAAAGGGCTTTCCAATTGGAGCTACGCTCCTCCATTTATGAGGCGGGACGCCATACTCCTGCTTGAATATCCTGGCGAAATAACCAGGGTCTTCATAACCGCAATCCATCGCGACGGATGCAATGCTATTGGCCGGATCCTGCAACAGTTCTTTCGCTTTTTCAAGCCGGATAATCCGGATGAATCGGCTTGGAGAGCAACCTGTCAGCGCATCCAGTTTGCGATGCAGCTGCGAATGGCTCATAAAGATCAGTTTGCTCAACTTCTCGACCGTAAAATCTGCGTCGGTTATATTTTGCTCAATGATTTCCCGGACCCTTTTGACAAAGCGGTCTTCGACGGGGTGACCGCTGATTCGATCCGACACGGGCTTCGCGTATGTCGGGTCGTCGATTCCCGCCCTTTTGAGATAATACTGTTGCAGATTTTTACGCATTTCCAGCAACTTTCTGATCCTCACCTGTAACTCGTCGCTGTTGAATGGTTTTTCAAGATAAGCGTCGGCGCCTAGCTGCAAGCCTTCCAACTTGCTGTTGATGTCGGCTTTGGCGGTCAGCATGATAATGGGAATATGGCTGGTTTTTTCGCTGTCGCGTAATTTGCTCACGAGCTCAAAGCCATCCATCAGGGGCATCATCACGTCGGTAATGATCAGATCGGGAATTGTTTCCATCGCTATGTCAAATCCTTCCCTGCCGTCTTTCCCCACAACAAGCCTGAATTCGGGCAGGCAGGAGGCCGTATACGCCACCACATCGGCATTATCCTCGACCAGCAATATCAGAGGGAGTTTCAGATCAGGTTCTGCATCGGAAGCTTTCCGGAAATGGGGGTCCGTAATGGTCGCGGGGGCAGTGTGTCTTTCAAATTCTTGCGATATGGTTTCGGCGACCGGGGCCACTTTCTTTACGGGAAATGTCACGGTAAATTCACTGCCATGGGGCACACCTGCGGGAGGGCTTTTGACGACGACCTCTCCCTTCATTAACTTAACCAGCTCTTTTGTCAATGCCAGGCCGATTCCCGTGCCTTCCATTTTGCGGGTGTGGCTGTTGTCCAACTGGTAAAAACGATCGAACACCAGTTGCAGCTGATCTTCGGGGATCCCGATTCCGGTATCTTTTACTTTGATCGTCAGTAGCGCGGCGTCATTGGCGAGATGCGTATTTTCAGTTACGCTGATGTAGATATTTCCTTTTGGCGGGGTGAATTTAATGGCATTCGAAAGCAGGTTGGAGACAATTTGTTTTACTTTCTCCTGATCATACTCGATAAACAGCCTATCCAGATCTGTGAGAAAATGCAGCTGCTTTTGCTGACTCTCGGCCAGTGAATGAAACGACTCGGTGACATAATGCAGGAAATGGATCACATTACCTTGCGATAGCTGCAAATGCATTTTCCCGGTTTCCAATTTGGAGAGATCCAGTAATTCATTGACCATTTTAAGCAGGCTGCGCCCATTGCGCACGATCATATCCATACGTGTTTCAAACTGGTCACCCGGTTTTTCGATAACCTGCTGCGCCATTCCGAGAATGACAGTCAGGGGCGTGCGAAATTCATGGGTGATGTTGGTATAGAGTTGTGTTTTAACGGTATCCAACTCTTTCACCCTCTTGGCTTCCAATTGTTCGTAGTTGAGTTGCGATTGCAGCCTTGCCTTGTTGACATTAAAGCGAAGATATTCCCGGATCGCCAACGCGATGAGCAACACATAGATCACATAAGCCCACCAGCTGTGCCACCAGGGAGGTAAAACCCTTATTTTCAATTGTGCGACGTGATCGCTCCATATACCCTGGCTGTTGCTTCCCTGTACTTTGAAAGTGTAATCACCAGCCGGCAAGTGCAGATAAGTAGCCGAGCGCCTGTTCCCGCTTTCGACCCATTCATGATCAATGCCTTCCAATTGGTAGCGGTATTTGTTCTGCTGCGGTGCCGTGAAGTCGAGAGACGAAAATTCCAGTGTAATTACATCCTGCAAATGGCTAAGTGTGACCAGCTTGGTCTGCTCAATCGTTTCTTTTAAGACGCCGGTTTGGTCGCTGGGGTTCACTATTTTGTTGCCAATCTGGATTCCTGTGATGAAAACCTGGGGAGTAAAACTGGCAGCCAGCACTTTTTTGGGGTCGAAGATATTGATACCGTTCACCCCTCCGAAAACAAGGTGGCCATTGGGCAGCCTCGAAAATGCATTGGTATTGAACTCGTCTGCCTGTAACCCGTCGCTGGTGCTGAACACCTTGATCACGGACTCCCCGTCACTTTTTCTGCCTTTGGCAAGCATGCAAAACAGCCCTCTGTTGGTGCTGCCCCATATATTGCCCTCTGCGTCCGACAATGTGCCGTAGACGACATCATTGGGCAAGCCTTGGCGGGTCGTGAAATGGACAAAGCGACCTGCCGATTTTTGCATGCGGTTGATGCCGCCGCCCTTGGTGCTGATCCACAGATAGCCAGGGTCAAAAGGGTCGTCCATAAACCAGGAGACGTAATTGTAGTTTAGAGATTTGGTGTCCGAAGGATCATTTCTGAACCATTTCACGTCCGGTGGCGCGGTATCATTGGCAAATGCCAGTCGGGCGAAGCCGTGTTCGGTACCAAGCCAGAAAATACCTGCTTTGTCTTCATGAAATGCAGTGGTTTGGACAATGGCTGCGCCGCCCGCACCTCTTTCGACGTTCACTGTGAACTTTACCACCTTGGCGGTCGCGAGATCGATCCTTGTCAGCGACCCATTGGCGCCGCAAAGCCATATTCTGTGCCTGCTGTCTTCTATCAACGGCTGTAACTGCTCGGTGAGTGCAGGGTTCACCGGATCATGGTAGGTGGTTTTGACGCGTAATTCTTTGGAGTAATGCACCACTTTCCTGGATTCGGGAAAGTGAACCCAATAGTCGCCATCGGTGGCTTGCAGCAGGTTGGTAACCGGATTGCTGGTCACCAGCGGAGCCAGCGGATTGACACATGCTGCTCCTGCTGACGTTATGCTCATCTGCGAACGCCACCCATGCACATAAATGATGCCCTTGTTCAATACGGTGGTCCGCTGGATACTTAGTTTAGGAAGGCTTGTTTTGAACCTGTTGCTTCCGACCCGGTATTTATAGAGGCCATATCCGAGCATACCTACCCATAAAACGCCCGATCTGTCCAGCAGCATGCATTTAATGGCGAGGACCCTGCCTGCTTTCGTTAAAAAATAACCTTTTGCCTTGCCGATCGGATCTCCTGCTTTCAATGAACTGAAATCATAAAATACGCTGCCTTCCGGGCCCGTCTTCAAAGTGAAACGATTGCCTATCATCATATTTCTCCCAGTTCCGTTGGTGATCACGCCAGGGTGCATCCGGCCGGTCGAATCCTGAATTTCGATCACATTAAGCGGGAAAGGTTTTGATATAAACAACTGGTAAATCCTGCCGGATATATGGGTACCGACTTTTTCGATCAGGCCGGTGAATGTCCGGCCATCGGTGAGCATGTCGAAAGAACCGGAGGACGGGGTAAATACAAAAATGCTTCCGTCCGTGCAGCCGACCCATATATATCCCTTGTCATCTTTCTCGACACCCAGCACTTCACGGCCGCCGGGTACCTGAAGCCGGGTCACCAAAGGCTTGCCGGCCAGGTTGTCGCCCAGGAAAATCACGCTCAAAGGTGCGCCCTGCGGACAAACGAGTATGCGGTTGCCCGGCAGCTCTATCATGGAAGATACGATCCTGTTACCTGAAATCCCCGACTCGTTGCCTGGTTGATGCGTGATCCGGAAAAACCTTCCGGATGCTTTATCGTATACATTCACGCCTGCGTCATGGGTGCCGATCCATAGTCTGCCCTTGCTGTCTTCCAGCAGGTTGCTGACAGAATTGCTGCTGATGGAACTGGTATCCTGTGGATCCGCGGTAAATGTCTTGAAGGCATACCCGTCATACCTGTTCAGACCGCCCTTGGTCGCGATCCAGATAAAGCCTTCCTGATCCTGAACCATATCATTAATGAGTCCCTGGGAAAGACCTTGCGCGGTGGACATGAATTCATAGTCAGAAGACGCCTGCCCGAAAGCAGAACTTCTGAAAAAGAGAAACATAAGCCAGAAATAGACGAACGGATAGCGGAGGCATATCATACTTATAAAGATAACCTCCACGGCTTGCTACGCCATATCCAACACCCAATTTTTAACGGTCCCTATTCAAAAAGCTGAATTTGTCCGGATCGTGCACGATTTATCCGGTTTAAAAATGGGAATGTGGCTTTAAAAGCACAAAAACTCCTCACGAAAAGCCGGTTCCGCACGGAACTTTGGAGCATCAGAAACCCCGCCTCTAAAATGAAAAAACTCCTCCTCCTCTCCATCGCCTCATTAGGCCTTGTGCCCGCATTGGCACAAAAAAAGTCAAACGGGATCGTTAGCATGGAACACCCGGCCATTACCCTGGTAGACGAATTTTTAACAGCCACCGGCAGCGGTGATCCGGAAAAAATTGCAAGCTATTTGTCGGACGATTTTAAGTTTTACAACGGCACAAGCGCCGCCAGGTACGATCCGGGTATACGCAGAACGGGTTTCGTTAAACTAGCGCTGCGCTATCAGCTGGAACCGGATTACTTTGCCATAGAGCCCTTTCCGGGCGCACACCCCGACGCGGTTGTCTATCGGGAGGATAAGGACGGGGAGGTGTGGGTGCAAACCTGGAATGCTCCGGAAGGAACGGACAAAGCAACCGGAATAAAGTTGAATACAGCAGCGCCGCGCCTGTATAAGGTATGCAAAGACAACAAAATCAAAATGATCATCAATTATACGAAGGTACCCGATGCAATCGGAGGGGCTTTCGAAGACGGGACGAATAAGACGAATTATAGCCATCACGATCACATCCGCACCGTTCGGAAGGACATGTAAGATGTCCTCCCTGCAATGAAGCGGACTCCGCGGCATTTCAGGATATATTCTTTTGCCGGCACTTTTCTGGTACCATGGTTTTGGTGGTTCACAATCGGGTTTTGGCAGGGTCGCTGCCTCACCCTGTTGTCACCGGCTTCTCATTCAATCCCGATGAGGCAGTGCCGGCATGTTTGAAGTTTAGATTTACTAACTTCTTGATAATAATTGCTTCTTAGGTGCGGTCCGGGCAGTTTTTGGCTTTTTGTCCTTCCTGTTTCTTCCCCACCAGATATAAAATCCTGTAACGGGCAGACTTGCGCAAAACAATGCAATGAAGGTGGCGATGATTTTGGTGAAGGTCCCGTAAATGCTGCCCACGTGTATGGCATAATTGGAATTCCGGAATTTGGCGCCGGTTGTCTTGTCCTCGTGTCTGACTGAGAAATACAGATCGCCGTTTCGGGCATCGTAATGATGAAGATCCCAGGTATCCCAACCCGAATCACCGTTGTACCTGATCACGCCCAGAAATTTCTTTTCGTTCAGGAAAAAGGAAATTTTGTTCCATTCCGATTTTTTGGTGAGCATATCCGTAAAGGCCCGGTCGAGCGGATTGGCGGCGATTTGCCCGTCGGGTTTTAAGGCAGGCACCGCATTGAACACTTTTTCGGGATTGTCGCCGAGTAACCTGTAAATGCCGTCGGTCCACCAGTCGAAAGTCCATACAAGGCCTGTTGCCGCGAAAATCAGGATGAAAATTTGAGTATAAAAGCCGCCGACATTGTGAACGTCATAGTTGACACGTCGCCATTTGGCATTGAACTTGATCTTAAACCTTTGTTTCAAAGCGCCCTTATTTTTTGGCCACCAAAGGATCATACCGGTAACGACCATGACAAACATCAGGAGCGTGGAAATGCCTACGATCATGTGTCCGATATCGTATTGCAGTAAGAGCTGCTGATGCATAATGCGCAACAACCATATCCAATCGGTTTCCTGGTCCACCACGCCCAGGACCTTGGCAGTATAGGGATCTACGTAAACCATATTGGAGTATTCGACCTCCGAAAATGCGTTCCAGCCTTCGTCCTCGGCATGTTCCAAGCCCGTAAAAATATAGGCCCTTTTCGGGTCGCTGCTGATGTTGACTTCTTCAAGTGCCTGATTTGCGGGAACGCTTTTTCTCGCAACTTCGAGCAGTTTCGTTAAGGATTGCGGCTGTTTTCCGTTTGGTTCAACAAAAACATAATCGCGATAGTAAAGGTCTGTCAGCTCCTTTTCCCACACAAATAATGCGGCGGGTAAAAAACTGAAAATGACTACGATACCGACGGCGAGCCCAAGCCATAAATGAAGGACCGAGGCAAGTTTTTTTACAGTCATGGTTGTGAATAGTAAAGCTAAAAATCATACTTATCAACTGAATGATGCTCAGCTGATAAGTATGATCGAAGTGGAATTGGCCTGTAAAGGCGTTAGTCGTTAAACCTTGAAATCCAATTCACGTAGTCCAGTCCTTTGATTTCCAGACCTTTGGTGATTGTTCCCGACGAAATATTATAAGTGTATACAAAATGGCCGGCTGTCGACGAGGAAATGGCGATATATGCTTTGCCACCTTCCACCCACACCGGGGAGGTACGAACGCCTTTATCCAACGGCAGATCCAGTTTTGTACGGGTTTTGTTGACCAGGTCAAGCACATAGTATTCGAAAACGTCTTTCGCTGTATAGTCTTCAAATGTTTTCAACAAATCCGTTCTTCCCATCCGGGTCAGCGCCTTGCCATTTCCAAGGTCCCAAAGGCCATAGTACTCCCTGTTTCCGCTGCTGATTGCAGAAAGATCGTAAAAGTAATCGGTGTCAAATGAGTCCTTACCATTGCTCACCCGGTAAATCGCGCTCGGTTTTTTGGCATTGATGCCCCAGCGGTCGCCGGTGTTGGTAAGAAAATAGATGTTGTTGTTATAGGTCACTGTCGAGGGCAGATCGCTTCCGATGGCTCCCGGGTAAGTCGATCTGCTGTCTTTGGATACGGTAACCTTATCCAGAGCGGGGTAGTCGACTGCTGCGAGGTAAGCGGTGTCAGAGGCATTCCAGTCTGCAGTGAAAATCGCGAAGCCGACATACAGTTTGTTATTTCTCAAAACGAGGGAGCCTACCGAGAGGTCGTTGTCGGTTTTGCCAATGGCCTGGCCCGTTATCGTACCCGATTTGGTCACAGCCATTGTTTCCACATTGATGATCGAGTAGCTGAAAATGGGGTCGGTGCCTGTGGGGCTTGCATTTTCAAGCATGATAGTTTTGTCGTCCAGCCAGGCGTAGGTCACGGAATTTCCTGTAACGGGAATTTCAGCCACAGTGGTAAGCACCTTGTTCTCGTATTTGTACTTGGCGAATTTACCGCTGGTCCGTTTGTAATAGTATCCGTTTTTAAACCAACGGCTCCACGAGGTGGTTTCGATACCGTTTCCCACCGAAGTAACAGAGCCTTCTGCAAGCGTGCCGGCCGTCAGAAGATACAGCGTCGACGGATTATTGACGCCGCCCACGATCATAAACTCGTCACCGTCAGGTGTCTCAACGATGGGTTTGGCATCTTCTTTATCGGAGCAAGCCGACATTGTCAGCAGTGAGCCCAATGCGGCCATGATGCTTAAACAGGTGCTTTTATTCAGTCCTTTCATTTCGGGTATATTGATTAATTAAAAGAGTTTACAATCGGTTATTTAAGGAAATACCTCAGTTTGACATTGACAGACCTGCCTGGTTTCTGAAGGCGGAAATTGTCGTAGGCAAGCTCGTCGAAGAGGTTTCGGGATTCGAGGGAAATGTTGTATCTGCCATTTTTCAAAGAATAGGAGAGGGTTACGTTGTGAATGAATTGCGTCGGAATGCGGCTTTTACCCGGTTCGTATCCGCGGCTCGGCCAGGTGAGATAAAACCAGTGGACATATTGTGTGAACCAGTTGAACTGCAACCGGTCATTTTCCTGAAAAACATCGTTTTTACCCAGCCCGATATCAGCATTGGCATATAACCAGGGTTGGTTCGGAATGCGGTCCTCGTACACGGCCGATTTTTTATCTACGTTGGTCGCATCCGTGTAGCTGGCATTGAAATTGGCGAAGAGCAGATTTTTGTAGCTGTATTTCAGCTCACCATCGATACCGGTAATGGCGACTTTCCCGATATTGGTGTAGCTCGAAAATGTGCCGCCGGGAATCGCATTGATAAAGTCCTTGGCGGTGCGGGAAAAAGCGGTGGCTTCAATGGTGAACTTATGGTGGTTTATTCTTTTGGTAAAATAAGCTCCCACATTGATGTTGTCGCTTTCTTCCGGTCGCAGTTCAGGATTCGCGAGCACGGAGACACCATCACCAAACAATTCCTCCACTTCCGGCAGCCGGAAAGCGTGCTCGAAGGAGGCTTTCAGGCCGACGCTCTCCAACAGCTTGAAGCGGGTAGCTGCACCGTAACCGAAAAAATGCCTGGTATCGTCCGCTTCCTCCTTCACATACCCCGAGCCATTGTAGAAAACCGCCTCGCGGATGTAGGTATGCAGGCGGTAATGCTTTGCAAAAACCGAACTGGTCAAACGGTCGCTCAGCAAATTGCTCTGCCAGGACAATCCCAAAATTCCTTTTCCGAGCTTGTTTGGAACATCAAGGGCATTGCCTTCCTGGCTGGCGTTTTTGTAGGTGTTAATGCCCTTTCGCTGCCCGGCATTCAAATTGTAATTGAGCCCAACCGAGTTGTTTGCGTTCAACTGGTAACTGAAATTAGTGCGCACGATGGCGAACTTATTGGTGTATTTATAAAGTGCAAATGTCCCCTGTTCGCTGAAATTCTGGTTTACGGCCGTGATATTGCCATCCCAGCCGTAGCGGGAAGCGGAGGTGTCGACGGTTGTGGTGTTGTTGGTGGCGTAGGTTGCAAACAGGGTGGTCGTTAAGCCTTTTACCAGAAAATTCTCCTTCTTGTATTTCAGCGTCGGCATTACAAAGTGGCCATATGAATGGACTTTGCCGTACACAATATCCTGGTCCACACCTGTTTGTCTTTCCTTGTACTGATCTGAATAAAGCAAACCGATCAACACCAGATCGGCCCATTTCTTGTTTCTCAAACCAACCTCTGCCTGGCCCATCGCCGAATGGAAGGCGTCGTTGAAACGTTTGAAATCTTTCCGGACAAACGCGCCATTCTGTTCGATCTCGACGCCCTTCATGAGGTAGTTGTTGTCGGAGTAATTGTAAAAGCCGCTCGCACTGACGACGAAGCCGGTTTTTGCGTCGATGTAGCTCCCATTCAACGAGGCGCGATGGGTGTTGAACGATCCGTAGCTGTAACTGGCATCCAAAAATCTTTGGGTGTTTTGAGCAGTCACGATATTGACGGCACCGCCCAATGCATCGGCCCCCAGCTCCGCAGGGACTACCCCCTTATATATTTCAATTCGTTCGGCAAGGTTGACAGGAATGTTATTCAGCGACATGGCGCCTCCGAAGTTTTCCATCGGGATCCCATCAATGAAAAACTTGACCTGCCGACCTGAAAGGCCATTCATCGAAAAATTGAAGTCGGACCCAAGCCCGCCGTTTTCACGAATCCTGATCCCTGAGCTTGCATTCAGGATCTGATTGATATCCCGGTTTGAGTTTGCGAATGGCTTAATGTCGATCGCATTGACATTAAATCCAGTTTCTTTGAGCTGCTGCGTTTCCGTTTTTCCGACGATCAGCGCCTCCGCCATGTCCCTGGAATCGCTTTTCAGTATAAAATCAAAAACCAGGTCTTTGCCCGGCTTTACCGCAAATTCCTTCGACTGGGTGGCATAGCCGACGGAGGAAACCACCAGCGTAAACCGGCCTTGGGACACCGGGCTTAGGGAGAACGATCCGTCGGAGCTCGTAACTGTGCCGGCAGTCGTTCCTTTCAAGGTTACACTTACCCCGGAAAGCGCCGAACCATCGTCTGCATGGACCCGACCTGTAACCTTCACGGATTGACCGGAAGCGCCAAAAATGCAGAACAGAAAACAAATGGTGGAGATCAGAAAAGTACGAGGGTTCATTGCGAATGTCATTGTAACCAGAAGGCGCAAAAGGTGCTTCTTTGAGCACAAGTAGCGCGAACGGATCTATCCCGAAGGCGCCCGGCAATTTTTTTTTTCGCAATCATGATGACGGAAGCGGGAGGCTCAGCGTCCTGATGGAAAGTAGGAGCTTTGAGCGCTGGAATGCATTCACAATGCAAAACTTACAAGGTAGAAGTCTTTCAGCCCTGGTCTTTTAAGAGGAGTGTCCGTTTAAACTGACGACGATGAAATACAATGCACTGACTATTTGTACTTGCTTCTTCTTGTATTTGGCAAATGTCCTTTTTGCCCAGGAAGATCTCTCCGTGTACAGCTATTGGAAATACTATCAGAAGTCGACGGACCAGCTTGTTTACAATGAACTTAGTAAAAGGGCATTTTCCCAGCTCCAAAAGCGGGAGGCCGCCATTTCCGGGCTCGTAACCAGGGAACAATGGCAGAAGCGCCAGGCGGAGGTCCGGGCGAAACTGGCAAACGCTGTCGGCCCATTTCCTCCAAAAACGCCACTAAACCCGGTAATTACGGGAACATTAAGAAAAGAGGGCTTCACCGTCGAAAAACTCTACTTCGAATCCCGCCCCGGATACCATGTCACAGCCGCCATGTTCATTCCTGACAAGAGGCAGGAAAAAGCCCCGGCTATACTGTTTTGCAGCGGGCATAGTGAAAACGGTTTCCGGAGCGAAGCATATCAGCACCTTATCCTGAATTATGTGAAGAAGGGCTTCATTGTCCTTGCATTTGATCCGATTGGGCAAGGGGAACGTATCCAATACCAACCGGATGAATTAAAGAAGGGCGCTACGGGCGAGCATTCCTATGCCGGCGTCCAGACTTTCATTGCGGGTGTTCCGGCCGCCAATTATTTCATCTGGGATGGCATACGCAGTGTTGACTATCTGTTGACAAGAAAAGAAGTGGATCCCGCCCGTATAGGCGTTGCGGGCAGGTCGGGCGGCGGCACGCAGAGTGCGTATATTGCTGCGATGGACGACCGGGTTCTGGCTTCGGCTCCTGAGTGTTACATTACTACCTTCGATAAACTAATCCGTTCCAATGGCCCGCAGGATGCCGAGCAAAACCTGATGTTTGGACTGGAAAGCGGCATTGATATGGCGGATTTCCTGGAAGTGCGCGCACCGAAGCCGACCCTGATCGTTGCAACGACCAGGGATATCTTCGCCATTCAGGGAGCAAGGGACAGCTACGACGAAGCGAAGAAAGCCTTCAAAGCATTCGGAAAGGCGGATCAGATCCAAATGACGGAAGATGACGCCGGTCATGCGTCGACGCTTAAAAATCGGGAGGCGTCGTATGCTTTTTTTCAGAAACACCTGCATAATCCCGGCAGTCCGGTCGATCTCACGGTGGAGAAATTAACCGACGAAGAATTGCATGTTACGCCTGAGGGAAAGGCAATCCCGGGCCTGAAAGGAGAAAGCATGTTTTCTTTGAATGAAAAATATGCCAGGGGGCTTGCCGAGAATAGAAAAAACAGCAGGAAGTCGGCTGCTGAGTTTTTCGATGACCTTCGAAAGAAAGTGATTTCCGTATCCGGATTTGCGAAACCGGCCGGTAAGAAGGACATTGTTTTTTCGGGCCGGATACAACGGGCGAATTATGCGATTGAGAAATATCTGGTGAGGGGAAGCGGAGACTATTACATTCCCGTGCTGTGGTTGAAGCCTCAGCAAAAGTCCGGCGCGACTGTCTTGCTGCTGAATGAGGAGGGCAAAGCGCAAGGGCTTCGGAAGGAAGAACTTGCGGATCAGTTAACCAACCAGGGTTTTGAGGTGGTTGTGCCTGATCTGAGCGGCATTGGCGAACTGGGAAATGGGTTTATCAAAGGCGGGGACTCGGTCGTTGAGGATGTTCCGCTGAACCTGTGGTTCTTTGGAATGTTGACACACAAGAGCCTGGTGGCGACAAGGGCAGAGGAGATTGTCATCCTGGCCGACGCTATCAGGAAAGCGGGCACACCGCAAACCGTGGTAGCGGGCATTGCTGTGGGAACGCTGACGTCGGATCTGCTGCATGCGGCGGCCATCGAAAATCCATTCTCAAAGTTGGTTTTGATCAGTCCGCTCACTTCTTATCAGTCAATCGCGGAAGAAAGACTTTACAAACCCAAGTTTGCACTTTCAGCCGTGCCGGGCGCACTGGCAAAATACGACTTGCCTGACCTGGTAGAATTGCTATCCACCAAGGGATTGTTGTTGATCAATCCTGTAACGGCGACTGGGAAGGCGGTAGACCAGAGCCAGGCGGATTTGATTTATCGTCATGCACTGAAGCAAGCGAAACCGGCCGGTTTGAGCATTAAGAGCGGATTGAAAGGAGATGAGTTAGTAAATGACGTCGTGTCGTGGATAAAGTAGCATCAGATACTGGTCTATCAGTTTTGAAAAAAATGCATTGGACTTTACATTAAGCTGAAAATCTGCCAGATCATCATCACAACATTGAGAACGACGAAAAATTTAACCAGTGCATTGAGTTTGAGTGAAGAAAGAGGGCTCCTTAGAAAACAGATGATTGCCAATACATTCAGGACAATATGCAATGCAGTCAAAACACGGGCGTTTTGTACGAATGGCGGATAATTTGAGAGATACAACTGCCTGGCGGTCTCAAAATCAGTCTTGTTGGTGAGAGTCACTTTGAACCACAAGGCGAAGCTCAACAGCACAACCAAACTGAGCAGCACCCCTACTGGAATAAACACCTTTTTGCTGATTGATTCCTTCATTGCCATGCGGTTTAAATAACGGGCAAGCTCCTATGTCACCTGTGACGGTTCATATGAACGCATCTTCCAGAATGACGACGATGTCAGGCAAGAACAATGCTGCAACAAATGTACAATTTCAATACCATTTCGTATGATATCGTCAGCTACACTGCCGAAACCATCGCACTTCTCAGCAAAATCCTGGTTCCGCGCAAGCGTTTTTTTGAGGCATTTTAACGAAAAAAGCCCATGAGCTTGCGCCGAAGGGCTTTCGTACCCGCAACCGAACAAATGTCGAACCAAATGTTGGTTGATTTGCAGAAAATATTTTCTTTAAGTGACTGTTAGTCAATGGTTTTGTTGAGATTGGTAAACATTGGGCTCACCAATCAGAACCAAGGTCAGCATTAGTGTTTAATTATCTCTTATTTGGCTGCCCACTCGATAATAGCAGGATACAAATCCGCAACAGTTTGACCTGGTTTTTTATTTCTGTACAAGCGTAACAGCTCTTCATTAAATTCTTTAAATCGTTGAAATCCTCGCAGTTCGACCATCGTTTTTTCATTGCCCATATTGAGCGTATCAAATGCTTTTTTATCAAAAATATCTAAATAATACAGCGTAACCAGTCCCCAATTCATGTATTCCTCAAAGCAAGTCAGGGGAGTAATATATGTGGAAGATGGTTTACCTATCGTAGTCCATTTGGATAAATCTGTGAAAACACTGTCGATTATTTTTCTGTATTTCTCTGCTTCCGGATTAATGTACCCATGATTAATTTCAGTAAATGCAATTTTCATGCGTTGACCTTTCAGTATATCGGCTGGTAACTTTTTAACGTCCTGGTTTACAAAAGGAAAATTAACATGTGCATGTGCTTCTGTAAAGCCATTATCACTAAAAAAACTGGCAGATTGATTCCATCCAACCAAAGGAGAAAAAATTACTTTTGTAGCCGAATACCTGGTCGTGGGGAACTGTTTTCCCAGCCAATCTTTCATACTGGCTATATTGATGCTATTGGTGTAATCTTTTTTGAGCTCTAAATAGTAATTTGACTGACGTTTATAAAATTCTCTGAAACCCGATTTTATAGCAAATGCCTGTAGTGCCGGGATATAATATTCCAACTCATTTCTTTCTCCCCCGCCAGGACGGTCGTAAACACCTTCATTGATGATTTTGTTTCCAGAAAACACAAATGCATAACTATCCATTTTTAAATAGTAATAGTAAAAGGCGGGGGCTATTTTCAACAAAGAATCGACAGTCGACACAGCGGCATCGTTGTTATATGGCGCAAAATGATCAATTACTTTCTTGTAGTATTCCGTTTCCTTGTTAATAACGCCTGTTTTACCGTATTCTGTAAATGCGATGATAATATTCATCAACTCATAGACTTCCGGAATCTCAATAGTGGTCTTACCGTTATTTTCTGTTTTATATTTATCGCCGAACGTAGCGGGTTTGACATATTTTTGAGTAGTAAAAATGCATGTTACGGTGTCTCCTTTGGATTCTCGTGCAATTTTAAAAACACTATTTTTTTTAGGTTTGAGTATAAGAGAAATGGAGTCGGATTTTGACACCAGGGCAAATACAGATGAATCCGTTGTAACTACAAAACTGTAATTAAACTGGGAGCCAATTTTATTAACACCATTGAATTCATCTTTTTGTCCATTCAGATACATGATCAGACTGTCGGAAGATGTATGTAGAATGGGAACGGTCGAATTTTGAGCGAAAACGAGTCCTGTCAAGCAAACACAGAGACAAGTAATAATTAATTTCATTAAGTGTTGGTTAGTTTATATCTAATACTACCGAACTACGGGAAATAACAAAAAAGAATGTTGAGCTTCGATGGTTTGTTATCAGCTCCAAAAGATAATAAGGTTTTCTTAGAAATGGGTGAAAAGCGATACTGTTTAGCCACTGCCCCTTTCGCTCATATCAACCGGCTGGGGAAATGCTCCTTTAATACAGACCCGGATCTTGCCGGCAATGGCTTACGGCCATTGAGAAGACCAAAACTACATACTTAGTTTGCTAGCGCCGTTTTTAGCCCATTTGTAAGAAAAACCTCAGAACGCGCCGAAGGCATCAAAGGCAGTTGAGAAAGCGAAGCCATCCGGCCATATCTCCGAAGCGGGAATGCTTATTTTCCCCAAAGCTACGCTCGAAGAGAGAGCAAGCATTCCCGGTAACTTGAACCTTACTTCGTTTTACAAAGGATTGTGGATTGAATAGGGATAGATTCTCGTTCAAATTGTCGAATCGCAATTAGGAAGCCTTTCTTTGGTATAAAATACTGACAATCATATATTTAACTTTATTTATTTCTTCAAATTTAAGAAGCTTTTGGTTAAAGTTCGGTTTAGGTGACGCAACCGGAGTCGAACCAATAGAGTAAAATTCTGATAGAAAAGAAAGATGTGATTGTAATTTTCCAGGCTATAAGAGTCAAAAAAGCCCCTCAACTTTCGTTGAAGGGCTTTCGTACCCAGAGCCGGAGTCGAACCGGCACGAGTGTAACCTCATTGGTGTTTGAGACCAACGCGTCTACCAATTCCGCCATCTGGGCATTGATCTTCTCTTGTTGGGAGTGCAAAAGTAGACAGAAAATGATATTAAGCAAGTTTCCTGCACAAAAAATAGTTGGAATTTGTTGAGAAAAAAATCCTTTGGAAGCTAATGTGCTTATTCATAGCGTAATGCTTCGATGGGGTCGAGTTTGGACGCCTTGATGGCGGGGTAGATGCCGGAAAGCACGCCTACCGCAACGCATATTGCAATACCCACGGCCATCCATAACCAGGGCACCACGAAGGTGCTGTTGGAACTGATAAGCCCCGTTATGCCATTTCCAACCAAAATGCCCAGGATCAGCCCGCCCATCCCTCCGATAAGGCATACGACGATGGCTTCAATGAGGAATTGCAACCGGATCACCCTCGGCGTCGCTCCCAGCGACTTCCGGATGCCGATCTCGCGGGTACGCTCGGTGACAGACACCAGCATGATGTTCATCAGCGCAATGGCCGCGCCAAGCAGCGTCACGGTTCCGATGACGAAGCCTCCGATCCGGAGATAACCGGTAATGTTCTCGAAATCCTTTGCCATAGCGTCAGCGCGGTCGATGGTAAAGGAGTCTTCTTTGCCCAGTGCATCATTGCGGATGCGGCGCATGATCCCGCGCGCTTCTTCGACGATAAAATCGCCATCGGCAACATTAGGCGCGGAAGCTGTAACATTGTAGGTGAGCGTACGGTTTGCCGCTAGCCCGCGGCCATTTTCAAGCGGTATCAGAATAAGCCGGTCGCCGTCGCTGCTGCCGCCGAGTGATCCTTTTTTCTGCAAAACTCCCACTACCTTGTATTTGCTGCCCTTGAAGGTGATCTCTTTGTTGATCGGATCAACCCGCTCGAAAAGTTTGCGGGCGATTTCCTGACCCAGCACTGCAACATTCAGCGCGTTTTCCATGTCATTCCGGTCCAGGTTGCGGCCCAGATCGATTTTATAGCCGTTAATGGGCAGGTATTGCTCGTCGGAGCCTACGACGTGACTGTTGGGGTTGGTTTTGTTGCTGCGGTAATTCACCTGAACCGCCCCGGCAATGTCGGCTGACAACGAAGCGGTTGCGGTGTAAGAAGCCTTGAACTTTTCGGCAAAGGCTTTGGCCTGACGATAGGTGATGGCAGGGTACTGCTTGTTGCGGCGACCACCACTTCGGAAATCGTCATCCGACCTGTTCCGAACCGTGAAGGTATTGGCGCCGAGGTCGGCGAAGCTGCTGTTAACCGATCCCTGAATACCGTCGATAGCGGTCAGAATGCCTACCAGCGAAGTGATCCCGATCGCGATAATCAGCGCTGTCAGGACCGTCCTGAGCAGATTGCTTTGAATGGAACGCAGGCCTTCCTCGATGTTTTCGCGTATGATCATGGCAATTTAAAACTGGTGCACCAGAAACGGGATCCGGTCGTTAGATATGGACTTGGGCAAATCAAAAACCGGTACGACTTTTGGGTTAAATTTCAGATCGTTGCGGTTTCTTTATATATTTATTCACTACCTGATGTAAAACTGCGCATGAAACTCGAAAGAATCAAACCAGTGGTACGCCTCATTATCCCGCTCGTCATTTTTTTGACGGGTGCGGTCAATGCGCTTGCTAACCGGCTTCTGATCCCCATGGACGAGACCCAGAAGAACCATTTGAAAGCTTACGGCATATCTTACTGGATACTGAAAAACTATGAAATGGAAATGGACTGGCTCCTCAATTACCGGGGCGGTAGTTTTATGGTAGCTTACAATCAGCAGTTTGCTTCGGAAATGACTGTCAGGGGAGTAAGCTTCGAGGTGATATCGGAAGGTCAGGCGGGGCAGATTCTCAGTCAGATCAGCGCAGCGGACGTGAATATGGATGCCGTGAAATTACAGAAGGCGCCCAGGATAGCCGTGTATTCACCCAAGTCTAAACTTCCTTGGGACGACGCAGTAACGCTCGTGCTCACCTACGCGGAGATTCCATATGACGTCGTTTATGACGATGAGGTGCTAAACAACAAGCTTCCCGAATATGACTGGCTCCATTTGCACCACGAGGATTTTACGGGGCAGTTTGGCAAGTTTTTTCAATATAAAGACCGTCCCTGGTACCGGGAGCAAAAAAAGGACGCTGAGGAGACTGCGGCTAAATTCCAGTTCAATAATGTGCCTCAAATGAAACTGGCGGTAGCCAAAAGAATCGCCGAATTTGTGACCGGCGGTGGTTATATGTTTGCGATGTGTAACGCGACCGACACCTTCGATATCGCATTGGCAGCCGACGGCGTCGATATCGTGGATGCGATGTACGACGGCACACCGGCAGATCCTACCGCCAACGGGAAACTGAATTATGACAACACATTTGCATTCCGGGATTTTAAAGCCATTTCGTATCCCTATGAAATTGAGTTTTCGGATATCGATAACCAGCCTGAGGAGCGGGGCGTCACGGAATCGAACGACTTCTTTTCGTTGTTCCAGTTCTCCGCGAAATGGGACCCTGTTCCGAGTATGCTGACCCAGAACCATCAAATCATGATCAAAGGCTTTCTGGGACAGACCACCGCATTCAAGAACCACCTGATCAAACCGGAGGTGATCATTCTAGCAGAAAATAAAGTTTCAAAGGAGGCCCGGTACATTCACAGCACACACGGCAAAGGTTTTTTCACCTTCTATGGCGGCCATGATCCGGAAGACTACCAGCATCGGGTAGGAGAGGAACCGACCGATTTGAACCTGCATCCGAACTCCGCTGGGTACCGCCTGATCCTGAACAATATCCTGTTTCCCGCGGCGAAAAAGAAAAAATTGAAGACCTGAACGGAAAGCTAACACCGGAAGAAATGCGTTTGAAATCACACAGGCCGTGCGTTATCGCACGGTTTTTTTTGTTTTAGTTTTAGTCTAAATATTTGATTTTCAATGTGTTAATGATTGGCACGGATTTCGGATAAATCAAGGTGTATTAGCCATGATTTTTTCCATTGAAAACCTCCAATCAAACCCACATGGATCGGGAAATCGCGCCGGAATATGCCAAGCAAACCAGAAACCGCCGATGGCTGATCATCGGTGCGGTGATAGCAGGGCTGGCTCTTTTGTTTTACTATTTTAAAAAGTCGCTTTCGAGTACGCTCGAAAGCGCTCGTATCCGAATCGGTGTTGTCGAAACGGGCGACGTCGAGAACACGCTTACTGCCTCGGGCGAAATCATTCCGGCCTACGAACAGATTTTTACCAGTCCTATCCGCGCGAGCATTAAACGCATTCTGCTCACCCCCGGCACGCGCGTTCAGCCAGGTCAGGCCATTGTTGAGCTCGATAAATCTCTGACTGAAATCGAATCCGAACGCTATAAGGACCAGCTGGAACTGAAAAAGAACAGCATCGATCAGATGCGGATGAAGTTGAATAAGGATTTGTACGATGCTGAAATCAACGACAGGATCAAATCTTTAAACATCAATAAGCTGAGAGCTGATTTTGAAGATGCGAAACGGTTGCAAAAGGTCGGTGGTGGGACAGTCGAGGACATCACCCGCGCCGAGAATGCACTGAAAATCGCGGAGCTTGAAAAGAAGCAGCTCGAAAATGGCCTGAAATACAACCGCGAATCGATGGGTGCGAGCTTACGCGAAACCGAGCTGGGCGCGCAGATCGAGGGTAAGAATTTGCAGGAATTGCAGCATAAACTCAAAATGGCCGATATTATCGCCGACCGTCCGGGTGTTCTCACCTGGGTGAATGAGAATATCGGTTCTTCCGTCAATGAAGGTGAAATGCTCGCGAAAGTGGCGGACTTGGGCAGTTTTCGGGTCGAAGGAAGTTGCTCGGATGTGTACGCCGACCAGGTGAAGGCAGGGCTTGGGGCTATTGTCAAAATCAACGAATCCCAGCTGCGAGGTGTGATCACGCAGGTGAAACCGGCTGTTAAGGATGGGGTGATTGGTTTCACGATTCAGCTCGATAATGCACGAAACGAGTCACTCAGACCCAATATGAAGGTGGAAGTGTACGTCGTCACGAGCAAAAGCGCCAAAACATTGCGGGTTGCTAATGGTCCTGCGTTTACGGGCAAGCGGAAACAGTACGTGTATGTCCTCGAAAACGGCTCAGCGCGCAGGCGGGAGATTGAGACCGGTCTTTCGAATTTCGATTATGTCGAGGTCAAAAGCGGGCTGAAACCCGGCGAAAAGGTCATCCTGATCGATATGAACGATTACGAACACCTGGAAGAGCTCACGATCCAATGACTATGAAAAAGCTTTTTATCTTGGTGCTCCTGATTCTTTCTGCCCCTGTTTCGGCACAAATCCGCAAGCTGACGCTCGACGAAGTGGTACAGCAGTCCAAAGAGCAATCCATTGCCTCCAAGCAAGCTGTGACGCAAAAAAAGACTATTTTTTGGCAGTACCGGTCGTTTATGGCCGACTACAAGCCGCAGTTGAGTCTGCTGGGCACCGTTCCCGGGTTTACACGCTCCTACATCCAGGTCGTACAGCCGGACGGAACGGTTTCGTTTCAGCAGGTTTCAAATAATAACTCCATGCTCAGCCTGTCGCTCAGCCAGAGTATTGCGATGACCGGCGGAACCGTTTATGTGCAGCAGCAAATGCAGCGCTTCGACGATTTCCAGCGCGATGTGACACGCTATAACGGTATTCCTTTTGAACTGGGGATCAAGCAGCCGTTATTCCAGTTCAACCCGCTGAAATGGGACAGGAAGATATCGCCATTGAAATACCAGGAGGGCAACCAGCAGTATATCCAGTCACTCGAACAGGTTGCATTGGATGCGACCGGGTTCTATTTCGATCTGCTGGTGGCACAGGTGAATTTGCAGATCGCGGAGAAAAACCGGAGTAATAACGACACTTTGTTTAAAATCGCCCGGCATAAGCTGGAATTGGGTAAAATCTCCCAGAACGACCTTTTGCAGCTACAAATGGGACTGCTCACTGCTCAAAAGGACCTGGCATCGGCCCAGCAAAGTGCTGCGGTGGCATCGCTGAAACTGAAAATGTACATGAGCTCGCGAGATGAACGTGAGCTGGAATTGGACATCCCCTCCGAAGCGGGGGAATTTAAGATCGATCCGCAACTGGCGCTCGACGAAGCATTCGCGAACCGTTCGGCGTCGGTAGCATTCCGGCGCAGGCTGCTTGAAGCCGAACGGGATGTGCAGCAGGCGAAGAAGGACAATGGCTTGAATGCGACGCTGGTGGCCACATTCGGGCTTTCGAACCAAGGTAACCTCCCGCGCGACGTGTACGTGAGCCCGCAGGACCGCGAGTTTGTAGAGCTGCAACTTACGCTACCCATTCTGACCTGGGGCCGCAATAAAGCGAGAACCGAAGTAGCCCGCGCCGCGCAGGAGTTTGCCCGGCAGTCGGTGGAGCAGGATAAGCTTACTTTTGAACAGGAAATTTTCACCCAGGTAACCCTTTTACAAATGTTACAAAAGCAGGTTAAACTCACGCAGCTTGCAGACAGCATCGCGGCCGACCGCTACCAGATCGCCAAGGAACGCTTCATTCTCAGCGATCTCAGCGTAACCGACCTCGGTATTGCGACCCAGGAAAAAGACATCGCCCGCCGCGATTATATCCTGGCGCTGCGCGACTACTGGCAGGCGTATTACAGCCTGCGGCTGCTGACGCTTTACGACTTCGAGCAGAATAGGAAGATTGGCTATTGAATGATTGAATGACTGAATGAGTGAATGTGTGAATGAGTGAATGGGCCGCAGTGGAACTGTGAATGTTGAATGACTGACCGGGTCGCCGGAGCGATGACCGAATAAGTAGTTATTGGATCAGCAGTCATGAATTCATCTGGACGAGAATAGAGACCACATCTAACCTTTTCATTCGCTCATCGCAACAACAACCCGATCATTCATTCAAAATTCAATTATTCACACACTCATTCATTCAAAATTCAGCGATTCATTCATTCACTCATTCAAAATTCATTCACTCATTCAATCATTCAACATTAAAACAACACGCCATGATCAAATTACAAAACGTAGAGAAAGTTTACCGCACCAGCTCCATCGAGACGCTGGCTTTGAACAACATCAATATCGATGTGAAGAAAGGGGAATTTGTTTCGATCATGGGACCTTCGGGTTGCGGGAAGAGTACATTGCTGAACATAATCGGGCTGCTTGATGCGCCTTCCAAAGGTCAAATCGAGATCGACGGCACAACGGTGGAGCGTTATACCGACAAGCATCTGGCTGAATTGCGCAACCGTAAGCTGGGTTTCATTTTCCAGAGCTTTCACCTGATCAATGATCTATCAGTGATAGATAACGTCGAAATTCCGCTGCTTTACAGGAATACGTCGGCAAAGCAACGCCGCGAACTCGCGCAGGATGCATTGGAAAAGGTGGGATTGAGCAACCGCATGAAGCATTTTCCAAAGCAACTTTCTGGCGGCCAGAAGCAACGCGTCGCCATCGCACGGGCGATCGTCGGTAATCCCGAGATCATCCTCGCCGATGAGCCTACCGGTAATCTAGACAGCGCCATGGGCCACGAAATTCTCGGCATCCTCCAAAAGCTGAACACCGACGGCGCCACGATCGTGATGGTCACACACGACGAAGCCATGGCGAAGAAAACTGACAGGCTGATCAGACTGTTCGATGGGACGCAGGTTAGTTAATGAGTGAATGAGTTAATGAGTGAATGAATTTTGAATGACCGAATGACTGAATGACTGAATGACCGAATTGTGAATTAGTAAATGTTTTCTGCATTCTGTCAATATTAACCCATTCATAACCCAGTCATCGCACCGGCGACCCAGTCATTCATTCGAAATTCTCAGTTTCACTGCGGCTCATTCATTCATTCACTCATTAATCATTCAGTCATTCAATCATTCAGTCATTCAAAATTATCCCCAATGCTCTCAAACTATATCAAAATCGCCTGGAAGGTATTGCTGCGGCATCCTTTCTATACTTTCATCACGCTATTCGGCATTACCCTTACGCTGACGGTGCTGATGGTGGTGACTTCTTTCCTCGATCACCTTTTTGGGGCGCATTATCCCGAAAACAAAAGAGACAGGTTGCTCTACGTCGCGACGATTATTCAAACAGATTCAGCCAACACTTCGATGTCGTCGGGACCTGCTACTTTCGATTTTCTCACAAAATATGCCAGATCGCTTAAAACCGCCGAGCGCGTTTCGATCTTGAACAATTTCGGTTTTTCGAATGCCTATGTGAACGGTAAGCGGATCAAGCTCAATACGAAATACACTGACGCTGAATTCTGGAGTGTGACCGACTTTAAGTTTCTTGAAGGGAAGCCGTATAACGAAACCAACATCCGTAACGGCGACCACGTTGCTGTCATTACTGATGCGCTAAAAAGCCAGTATTTCGGTACGGGGGATCAACCGGTAGTTGGCAAATACATCGATATCGAAAGTATAAATTATCGCGTAATCGGTGTCGTGAAGGGTAGCCCGCCTACCCGGATCTATACTTATTCGGATGTTTATTTCCCCTACACGGCCCCGAAAAGCAACTACGAAGAAAAGGGATTTCGGGGGCGCTTTGTTGCACTCGTGCTGGCCAAAACGACTTCGGACATACCGGCCGTCCAATCGGAGTTTGACGGGCATATTGCACGTATTCCCCGCTCTGAAATCCCCGATGGCAAGCGACTTAACGTGTTGATCGTGAAGGCTGATACTTATTTCGATCATTTTCTGAACACTTTGGCAAGAGGCGACAAAGAGAAAGTGATGTTCTACTCCGTTGTCTCACTGGTGTTGCTGATGATCATGGGACTGCCCGCTGTCAATCTGGTCAATGTGAATGTGAGCAGGATACTCGAAAGAGCATCCGAGATTGGGGTCAGGAAGGCATTTGGGGCTCCCTCCAAGGCACTTTTATGGCAATTCATCATTGAAAATATCTTCATCACTTTCATCGGAGGAGCATTTGCATTGGTATTGACATTGGTGGTTATCCAGTTTATCAATGCCAGCGGCTGGATCGCTTACGCCGATCTGACCGTCAACCTGCCCGTATTTCTGATAAGCCTGCTGGTTTGTCTGGTTTTTGGATTGCTGTCAGGTGTTTTACCCGCCTTCAGAATGTCACGGCTGAAAATAGCGGAAGCGCTGAAAGTGTGATTTTATGAGTGAATTGTGATCACAGCAGTTCCACTGCGATCCATCGCCCCGGCGACCCGGTCACTCATTCACAGTTCAACTTCGGCCTACTCATTCACTCATTGACTCATTCACTCATTCAAAATTGATCCCATGCTAAGACATCTTTTTAAATTGATATGGAATAAAAAAGGCGCTCATTCCCTGCTTATTATCGAGATATGGGCGGCCTTTCTGGTATTGTTCGGTGTGCTGACGCTCATTGTTTATAATGTGCGTAATTATGTACAGCCCATCGGGTTTCAGTACGAGCAGGTATGGAACCTGGAACTGGCGCGCTACCAGGATACCACCGAGGTTGGCTTGAAGCTGGAACGGGTGATGCAGCGGATCCGGTCTTACAGGGAAGTCGTTTCGGTGAGCCGGATGAGCAGTAATACGCCATTTTCGGCCAACCAGATCGGTAACTCAGTTACCTACAACAAGGTAAATGTAGGCGCGGATTTCTACTACACCGATGGCGGGTTTAGCGAAACGCTCGACTTGCCGCTAAAAAAGGGACGATGGTACCGGGAGAGCGACCTCGCGGGTAAGTTTATACCCCTGGTGATCAATCAGAAAATGGAGGATAAGCTTTTTCTGAATGAGTCGGGGTTGAATAAGGTGGTCAAGCTGGACGACAAGACTTCGGGCAAAGTGGTCGGTATTGTCGACAAATTCAAGGCAAAAGGGGAGTTTATGTCCGATAACCCGGCACTTTTCCAGATGTTGGCTAAGGACGACCAATGGAATTCGAACATGCTCATTAAAACCAGGCCGGGCACCGACGCTAACTTCGAGGCAAGTCTTGTGAAGGATATCGCAGCAATGTTGCCAGGTTGGGGCATTGAGGTAGGCTATCTCACGGATTCCCGCAAAAACCGGGAAAATCTGACGCTCGTGCCTGTATTGATATTTCTGATCATAAGCGGGTTCCTGCTGACCAATGTGGCGCTTGGGCTCTTCGGTATCCTGAACCTGAATATTGCCCGGCGTAAAAGCGAAATAGGTCTCCGCCGGGCTATGGGAGCGACGGAAATAAAGGTAACCACCCTGTTTTTGGGTGAAGTGTGGGTGCTTGCTACATTCAGTCTGATTTTAGGACTGATCTTTGCGGTGCAATTCCCTCTGATGAATGTTTTTGATCTGGACAAGGAAATTTACGTGATGGCGATTTTGGCGGCCGTCGTTGTAATTTATATCATTGTAACGCTTTGTGCCTGGTTCCCCAGTAAGCAGGCATCCCGCATTCACCCCGCGATGGCGCTGCATGAGGAGTAGGGGGGATGAATGGGTGAATGAGCCGCAGTGGAACTGTGAATGATTGAATGATTGAATGAGTGAATGACCGAATGAGCCGCAGTGGAATTGTGAATGAGTGAATAGGTTACGGAGGGATCTTGATTAACTGGTGACTTATTTTAGTTTTTTGCCTTAGAACCGGAATAAAATGAACTCATTGACGGACTGAGAGTTTGCCAACAGCCAACAGCCAACAGAAAAAAAAGAACAATAATCATGAAACATGACTAAGAAAAAGTAAATCGAACTTC
>CBFGMV010000034.1:0-77013 GCA_965649915.1 uncultured Dyadobacter sp. | reverse complement strand
TATTTCTTCAAAAACAACGTTAGCTCATCTTGATATTCTTTCGGAACGGTCGCTGTGTTATGGGCAATGGCATTCCTAACTTTGGATAACGAATTGAGGTGCGCGAGTACTTCATCAGCTTCTTTAGGGCGGGTAAAAACTTCTGGCTTGTAACGAATGATCTTGGCGTAATCCTCCCACATACAATAAAAAAGTATGTTTTCACCTCTTTCTGGTAGCATCTCGGACAAACTTACTTCTGACCTAATAGATTGCGCTTTTTTCAAATCAACATTGCTGAGGATATCTGCTTCCCAGCTACTCCCAATGATCGATGAAAGACGTAGTTGTAAAAACTTCCGAACGCTATTCTCAAGATGGTACAGTAAAAAATAAAGCTTCGTGAAGAAATCTGCACTTTTCCTAGCCTTACTGTTGAGGAACGGGATATCGCTGGGTTTCCAATCTAGACCATTTGAATCAACAGTAAAGTTAATAAAGGGAGTTTCAACTTCTTTTATTACAGACTTTAACTCCTTTGCGAAATTGGCTTCTATATGAAATCCATATTTTGTTGCCAAAAATTTTATTTTTTTGGGCTTAGGTTTTGACGTGTTTGAGTTCTTTCGTAGATATTGAGGAATGTTGGAATATGGTACGATTTTGTAAGCAGAGAAGCAGTCTGCAATGTCGGAGGCCTTGAACTCATGATTTTTATCTTGATTTGAGACAAAATAGGCGAAGAAATCAATTTTGTCGGCCGCCCTTAAATTGTCGAACCCTTCAATTAGTGTCGTAAAACCTTTTAGCTCGTCAAGCATCTTCTACCTTTCTCTTGTTTGGATTGTTCTTGCGTTTAACTGATTTTACTTCTTTACCGGTAGAGTTCCCAGTCAAAATTTCCTTAACATAGGAGAGTCCGCTCGGCTTGAATACGAAATCTGTGCTAGAAATGGATTTAATCCAGTCTTTCTTAATGCAAGACATAAGGTTTTGACCAAAGTTATTAGTGTTTTTCTCCCAACGACCGTTTTCTTTGTACAAGTTTATTATATCTTGCTTTCCAAATACTTCTGTTCCCTGTTTAGATGCATCGAATGCATAACAAAGTATCCATTCTGATTCATTTTTTGGATAGGATTTGATTAAGAGATCTTTAAGACTTGGGTATTCTTCTATTTTTGACTCGGAGAAGTCGGTGAATTGTTGATTGTTACTCGCTAGTAGTGGCTGATTATCACTTGGTCTAGTAGTCGAAGGGCGTAAGTTTTGAGGGCTAGCTGAATTTGGGCCAGCACCTATTCCGAATCTTTCAATAAGATACTTAATCACTCTAAACTTCGAGTCCTCATCAAGTTCTTTAACCAGCTCGGTGCATTTCGCAATGGCTTCAATTTATTTGTCAAACATGCGGATAGGGTTTAAATGGATTTATGTAACAATGATTAAAATTTATGTATTCTTTTTCTCTGTTATCCAGAAACGATGATCTTTGTCGAGAAATACTATGTGAAAGATATTTTCCTCGAAGAAGCCGATAACACATTCTTTGCCCTGAATATGCATTGAGCACCATGCAATATCATTGGCAATGTGTTTTGGATGGTAAAAGTCGGAGTTTGGAGGGAACAGCCCCTTCTCATATTCTTTGATAATCTGCTGCTTCGTCGCCTCTATCCTGGTAAGGTTACAGATTTCTCTTAATTTGCTGATGGCCAAAGCCAAGAGCTCTTCATGCTGCCATTCTTCAAAGTTCTGTCCTTGGTTTCTGTCAAAGTTCCGAAAGCTTAGTACAATAAGTGTTTCTCTCGGTTCTTTTACTTCTCTTACTCCGTGCGACCTTTTGTATGAAGAGGAAGAGCGCTCGTTAAAGTTATTTTTCCTCTGCCCCATATAATAGGTCTATAAGTTTTTCATCAAGATCAAAGTAGGGTATTCCACCGTATTTACCTTCTAGATAATTCTTATCAAAGGCAGATTTGTTTCGTACCTTATCAGTTTTAAAGTCAGATAGTGATATTAATTCAGAAGCTCCAAACTGATTTTTTTCAATAAACCAGATTTGATCGCGCCTAAATATGTCTTTATTTAGGAGCGCAACATCATGAACGGCGCAAATTAATTGTGCCCCTCGTCTGTTGTATTTGTGAAAGAAATCGATAAGCCTTGTAGTTAAATGACTGTGGAGCCGGGAGTCCATTTCATCTATAACCAGGATTTTTCCACTTTGGAGTGTGTCATACCAAGGGCCAAGTAGGTAAAGCAACTTTTTGGTACCTTCGGATTCCTGAGTATCAAAATCGAAAGGCACAGTGTCTGTCAATGTACGATTTGAATCGTATTTTCTATGGTAGGTTACTAAGCGGTCTCGTTTGGGCTGCTTAGCTTGAATTTTCTGTATGCTAGTTAGCAGGTTTATAATCTCTTCATCTTTTTCTTGCTGTCTCAGTAAATCCAAATCAATTTCATTTACATCTTCCTCAGATGTAGAAAGATTCGAAATCTCTAAGTACTTGATAAAGCAGAGAATCCAATCTGCAAATGCTTGATCTGATTTGAGCTTATCTATCGTATAGCGCCTGTGCGAACTGTCGTAAATGCCGCTGATTTGGTTAAATGTTTTGAACCACGACACAACATTGGATGATATTTCTTTGCCAAGTGTCGCCAAAAGCGACAAAAACAATACGTTATTCTTAACGTCGGTTTCCTTGCCAAGACCTTCTTTAAAGGCCGATTTGTTTACTTCGATATTTTGATGATCTCTTTTGAACAGGTATACTTCCTTCGAAGTTGTGTGATAAAGCCACTCAGCAACTATATTTTCTGCATCAATCTCAAAACCATACCTGTACTTAGTTTTTTCGAAAATAAACGATACTTCGAAATATGACGGAGCTTCATCAGTTTCCGTGCTAAGAGAAAACTTCTCCAATGGGAATTTTTTCTCTGACGTATCGATCAAGGCATCACGAAAGGAGTTTAGAACTGCGGCCTTCATGAATCTCATGGCCTTCAACAGGTTGCTCTTTCCACTGGCATTGTTACCATAAATTATGGCTGATTTTAGCAATGTCAGTTTGGATGGAGTAACTGTGGTGTGTGTCGCTTGGTGCTCCTTGAAGGATTTCACGGCTACCATAGAAAGTGTCGTAAGATCCTTGAAGGAAAGAAAGTTTTCTACTTGGAATTCAATTAGCATTGGTTGGGATCGTTTAGTATGGCAAATGTATATCAAAATTTAAAATTTGCAAAAAAATCGCAAATTTTAAATTTTGATAGATTTCAGTACTGGGTTTGCTCTTTGCCATACGCTGGAATGTCAGAAGGGCTCGACCATATGGAGCGCAAAAAATGCCCTTGTAAGGCAAGAAGCCGTTTAAGGGCATTTCAGTATTAAACGTTGCCGTTGGCTATGGATAAGTTATTTTCTCTCAATCAACCTCTCCAACCGCCCCATCATCTCATCCTTCTCCTTCAACATCCGCTCGTACAAAGCAATCTTCTCCTCATGAAGCTGCATTAATTTATCAATAGGATGAAAAGTCGGATTATTGTTGACCGCATTCAGCATAGCATTGTCATTGAATGTATTAGAAATCACATTCACCGCCTTTTCTTCATCAAAATTCCGAATCGCTTCCACCGGAATTTTCAATATCGCTGCAACCTGTTCCAAAATGTCGGAATCGATCTTTTCGCGTTGTTCGAGTGTGGAGATTCTTTGCTGGTTCCAGTCGCTGCCGAGCTCGAAGGCGAGTACGTCCTGCTTGATGCCGAGCATTTCGCGGAAACGTTTTACGTTGCGGCCTTCGTGGATCTTTGGGTTGGAGGTAGTATGTGTCATACCGGCGCTGTTTCGTTGAAAAGGCAATTTATATAAATCCATCGGGAAGTGTTCCGGTAATTTGCAGGTATTTCGGCGTAAGTTACGGGGCTTGCGGGTTGGCTACGGGTTGCACGGATGCGTGCTTTACGGAAAACGTAAATGAAGATGCACACAAAAACACACCCTATCGAATCCACGGATTCGACCTTGCTGGCGTATGGCCGGGAGGTAGGCAAGCTGCTGAGCAGCAGCAGTGCCGAAAGCTGGTCCGACGAGCTTTGGACGATGTTCACTGGCTACATTATCTCCCTCAAAGAACAAGGCCACGCGCCGGAGCTTTGCGATACATACTTTTCGTTTAAGGAGTTGGTGGAGTTTTTTGGGAATGTGGAGCGGATTGGGCGAGGGGAGGAGGTCGGCCCGGCTTGTCAGGCGACTGGTTCCCTGTCTAAATCACTGTATGGATAATGGCCGGCCGCTTTAAGCATTTTGAGTAACACATCGCTGCCGTATTCTCTGGCGTATTCCATTTCACTTCTAAATAACAGAATACACAACAGTAGATGGTGTTTTCTATTGCCTACAACAAACTGCTTTTTGTCGGGTTCGTATAAATCAAAAACCAGACATGTATTTTCTTCGTTATCGCCGTTCGGTACTTCGCAGGTTTCTCCCGGGTTCAGCACTGCTTCCTCCGAAAAACGAGCTATCGTGGTAAATATACCGCACAGCCGTCGCTCGATAAGGTCAAATGGCGTCTGTAAACCTTTATCGGAATCGTAAGGCAGCTTGGTGAAGGCCACCAGCTCATAGGTCCCTAAGCGGTTCTCGAGTGGGCCTGTTCCATCCGGCTGTAAAAGTTCCATGGTTGCAAAGCCAGTTCCGGGGATGTGATTAGGGAAATAATACATATCGACGGTGCCGCCCACTTGGTAGGGTATGATGGCGTGCCCCACTAAATCGTACATCTCTCCTAGAACATCTTCAAGGCCCTTGGATTTTAGATTGTAGTCCTGTTCAAATTCGGAATCACTAAACCCTTTGGGCTGTTGGTCACCGGTATTCCTGAAAAGATTTTTAAAAAAGTTAAGCATAGTTTTCTTGGTTGGGTGAAGAAACATTCAATTCTTGTGGGATACTATTTCTCTGACTCGACTTGTCAATTAAATAAGAAACAGATTTGCTGCATTATTCGCAGAAAATGATCCTTCGGCGGGTAAGGAAGTACGAACGGTAGCGGCTTTCGTATAATGTCGTTTGCATTCCGGTAAATCGTCTTGAAACGATATCTCAAGTCATTTACAGAAGGCCGGGTAAGGCGTTGTAATCACTTTTCTCAAGAACACTCCATAAATAATTACTTTTCACAAGAAATAAGTGTTTTTCACGAATGAACGAGCCGATCCGCTACATCATCGCCATCCGCCCGCCCGCAGACATTATCGTCGAGGTGAAAGAAATGAAGCTGGCTTTGAGGAAGGCCATTGGCGGATTCTACAATAGCGTCAATTCAGAAGCGCATATCACGCTCTTTGAGTTTTATGCTTATGATGAGCATTATCCGGCATTGCTCAACGAGTTATCGAGGACTATAGGCATGCTAGCTCCTTTTGACCTGGAATTTCAAGGCTTTAATCACTTTGCTACCACTGGCTCATTTTACATTCAACTTATCAGCGAATCGTCACGATCAATTATCGAGCGATGCATTCAATTCCGAAATACATTAAGTCCCGAAATTCTCAGTATTCACACCGAAGGCTGGACCGACATGTTCGACACGCCCCATATGACCATCGGCCGAAGACTGCGAGCGGATTGGATTGAAATAGCCTATTCACTTTTTAATGATTTCAACAAAAAGTTCTGTTGCAATTCAATCGCCATTCGAAAATTCAACGACGATCGAAAACAATTCGACGTCATTGCGGAGCTGCCGATGGCGGGAGCAACCCACTAACCAAAAGAGACGAGCAGCAAACGCCGCCCGTCTCTTAATCTATTCCCGTCGTCTTAAGACGACGGCTAAGGATTCGTTCTCGTTAGAGTTTCGTTTTTATTCAAGACTTCTTGCCGTCCTTTATTTTTTCTCCTTCGCCTGCTTCAAAGCCTCCGTTGTCAACCAATACTTAGCAATCATATTCGGCACCTCCCATTCGGGCAACTTACCTGCTTTGAGATACTCCATATACTTGTTAGCCACCTGCGCGAAGTGTGATTCGTGGCCAGTGTCATATTTGGCATCGATTACCACTTCCCAACCCGCAGCATTCTTTTTCAACTCCACACCAGGAAATTTATCTTGCACAGATTTAAATGCGGCTGCCACAGCATCTTCGTAAGCCTTCGATTTGTCGGCGGTTTCAATGTAAAGCACAGGCTTGTATTTCTGCTCTTTGCCCTGGCGGACGATCAGGTTGGCTTTCGAGCCTTTCATGATCGAGTAATGCGTGTCTCCGGTGCCTTCCGGGGCCTGGAAGTTCCAGATCACGGACACTTTCGCGTGTACGCCTTTCAGGGTGTAGTTCATCTCGCCATTGGAATACACGCTCAGCAAAGTGTCCTTAATGTCCTTTTTGAGGAATTCAGGATAGGTTTCGCTTTTTGTCACGAGCTTGAACTGCGACGGCGTGAGCTGGGTCGCGGTGCGTTTCGTGGAGAGCAGTTTGATGTCCTTTTGATAATCGAGGGATACATTTGGGAAGCAGCTCCATTGCACGAGGTCGACCAGGTGGGTCGTTACGTCCACCATTCCTTCGCCTTGCTGGTTCACGTCGAAGAACCAGGTAGGGCGCACGAGCGGTTCGCCGGAAATGTATTTGAAGAAATGGTGCACACTTTCTTTCATCACAGCCGGTTTTTCGGGCGTTCCTTTTTGGAGTTCGCCGAAAATATCGGGCAGCAATGCGAGCTCGCGTTGCAGGGTGTTGGTGATCTCGTAACGCTCGGTCATGATGTCGTACAGGAGCACCTTGTTCTTGTCGGCGCTGCTGAATGCTTCTTTCAGCTTGTCGAAACCGGCTGCGTCGATCGCCATCGGTTTGTCGGCGAGGACGTTCAGGCCTGCGTCTACCGATTTTTTGATGAAATCGGTCTTTTTCTGGTTGTTACCCGCGAGTACGACCACGTTACCCTTTTTCTCCGAAATCATTTTTTCGAAGAAATCGGTGCCGGTGTACACCTCTTCTTTCCAATGCGTCGGGTCCTCGGGGCGGGTGTTGTATTTCTCCACCTTGTCGAGGTAAGCCTTCACGTCCGGGCCTTCGGACGCGTACACGTGCACGACCGAGTCAACATCGGCATACATCGATTTCTGTACCAATGCGGCATGGAAGTGGCCGGGTTCGACCACGATCAGACTCAGCGGTTTCTTCTCCTCACTCTTTGCTTCCTCTTTCTTCGAATTACATCCCTGATTGAATACCATTGCGCTCAATAAAGCGATTGTCAAGAGTTCTTTTCTCATTTGAATGGGTTGAGGTAATACATGCAAGATAGCTCCGGCGCGGAACTATGCCTGCGAGTATGACGAAATTTCTTTAAGCTTCCCTGAACTGGCCTGGTCGATGAACAGGATCGCGTGCGGGTGCTTGCGGAGGATGGTCGACGGGAATGCTTCCTGGATGTCCTCGGCCACGGTGTGGTAAATAGCCTGCGCCTTTTTCTCGCCTGGCACGATGCAGAAGGCATATTTGGCCTTCATCAGGGTAGGAATGGTGAGAGTCAATGCGGTTTGCGGCACCTCGTCGAAGGTATCGAAGCATTCGTCGTTCACCTGCTGCTGGCGGCAGGCGTCGTCGAGCTCCACCACTTTTACTTCCAATGGATCATCGAAAAACGCCACGTGCGGGTCGTTGAATGCCAAATGCCCATTCTCGCCGATACCGAGGCACACGATATCGATCGGGTTCTCACGAAGCAACTTTGCATAATGTTCGCATTCGGCAGCGGCGTCGGTAGCGTTACCGTCGAGATAGGAAACCGAATGCACGGGCACGTGATCGAACAGCCGTACTTTCAGAAAATACCCGAAATTCTGCGGCGCGTCGGCGGCGATGCCGATGTATTCGTCCATGTGAAATGCATTGATTTTCTCCCATTGAATGCCCGGCTCGTCCTTCAACGTCGCCAGAAACTCGTTTTGTGACGGCGCTGAGGCGAAGATGATATTTACAAACTCTTTGGTATCCTGAATCTCCCGGATTTTGTCCGCCACCGCTTTCGCCGCGGCTTCACCCATTTGCTGGCGGGTTTCGGAGATGTTGATTTCCAGTTGGTCGACTTTCATTTTTTTGTGGTAGGTTAAGTTTGGGGTATCGCGTTTAGGTATATCGTTTTTCCTTTGATAATGGTCCTTCGAATGCGGATGTCGGCGTCGAAAATGACGATATCGGCGTCTTTGCCTGCTACGAGCGTGCCCTTGCGCTCGTGTACGCCCATAATGCGTGCGGGCGTGGCGGTGGCCATGCGCACAGCGTCGAGCAGCGACACGTCGGCCATATTCACCATCGTGCGCACCAGGCGGTCGGCCGTGGACACGCTTCCGGCGAATGAAGTGCGGTCAGGAAGCTTCGCTACGCCATCCTCGACGATCACTTTCAACCCGTTTTTCAACGAACCAAGCATACTCTCGCCTTCCGGCATTCCCGCAGCGCGCATCGCGTCGGTGATTAATGCAATGCGGTCGGGACCTTTGATTTTAACAATGAGTTTCAAAAGCGGCGCGGGTAAATGCACACCGTCGGCGATGATTTCCACATCCATATCGAGCAAAAAAGCGCTCTCGATCGTGCCTGCGTACCGGAACGCATTCCTGCGCGTCACCCCCGACATGGCCGAGTACAGGTGCGTTGCCAGCGTGTAGCCGTTTTCGTACGCTTCCAGCACATCCTCGTAAATCGCATCGGTATGCGCCACCGCTGCCAGAATGCCTTTTTGTTTTAATCTTTTGCCAAAATCAATAGCCCCCGGCAGCTCCGGCGCCGCGCTCCAACGGGTAATGGAATTGGAATAGGCCAACACTTCTTCATACTCCGCAGGATCGGGATTGCGGATATACCGCGGGTCCTGCGCACCCCGCTGGCTCAATGCGAAATAGGGCCCTTCCAAATGTATTCCGAGGAACTGCGCGCCATTCGCATTGGCTGCATTGGCCTTCTCATAGAAATCCAGCGTTTCGAGCAAATCCTCTTTTTCGGCCGTCAATGTGGTCGGTACCATCGCGGTGGTACCATATTGCGCATGGGTTTCAGCAATCTTCAAAAACGCCTCCACGCTGCCATCCATGAAATCATGCCCGCCCCCGCCGTGGATATGCAGGTCAATAAAGCCGGGGGCGACGTAATGTCCTTCGGCGTCGATGACTTCGGCATCCGGGAAATCGACGTCGCGGGTTTCAATGCCTACAATCACCCCGTCCTCAACCAAAACCGTCCCATTCCGGATGTAGCGGTAGGGGGTAATGATGGTTCCGTTTATAATTTTTAATCGCATTTTGTTACAATTATTCCGGTCTACAAATATCACGGTGCTCTGCACCTTCACGTCAAGGTGCAGAGCACCGTAATATTTGTAGATGGGTCGATGATCGATAATTGGTAATTAGGTGCAGCGCACCGTAATAAATTAATGTCAAGGGATGTTTTTGTCGCGTTTTTAAAAACCCCATTTCCGCAGTTTATGCCCCTTCACCGCATAAAAAACCAGATACAAATAGCAGGGCAACAGAACCCAATAAGCCTCCCGCACATTCACTACATCCGCGAAATGCCCGTAGAAAAGTGGCATAATCGCATTCCCGCAGAGGCCCATGATCATGACGGAGGCACCGAGCTTCGTAAACCGCCCAAGATCATCAAGGGCCAGCGGCCAGATGCCCGCCCACACGAGTGAGTTGGCTAATCCAAGCAGCACGACGAACCAGATAGAAATGTCGGTGGTGTGCCCGAGGAAATTCACTTCTCCTTTCGTAAAAATGATGAGTAATGTAAAAATGGTCCCGAGCAATGTGCAGATCCGTAGCGCATTCACCTGGCTGATGAATTTTGGAATAACCGTAATCCCAATCAAATACCCGCAAATGGTGCAGAACAGCGTGTAGGAAGGGAAAACCTTCGCTTCCAGCAAATCAATGCCCATGGAGTTGGCATAACCGATAATGGTATCGATCGCGATCACTTGCGTGCCTACGTGCAGGAAGATCGCCAATGCGCCCAGAATCAGGTGCGGAAAGTCGAAAATGCTTTTCTTACCCGCATTAGCGGAGGCGATTTCCTGGGTTTCATGCTCGGTATCGATTTCGGGCAATGGAGATTTGAAAACCAGATAACCTAAGGCAAACAGGAATGTGCCGAGGCCAATGTAAGGATTGATCACCCTACGGATCAGCTCATCCAATGCCGCGCTGCGTTCCGCATCGCTCATCGTGCCAAGCTGGGCAAAGAGATCTGTGTCAGTAGGCTTCAAAATCACAGCCGCAAATACGATAGGCGAGAGAATGCCGGCGGCTTTGTTGCAAATGCCCATGATACTGATCCGCTGCGCCGCGCGGTCCTTGGCGCCGAGGATGGTAATGTAGGGATTGGCCGCCGTTTGGAGAATGGCCAGGCCGATTCCGATCGTGAAAAGGCCCATCAGGAAGATCTCGTAAGTCCGAGACATCGCAGCAGGCACGAAAATGAATGCGCCCAGAGCCATCGCCCAGAAGCCGATCATCATCCCTTTTTTAAAACCAACAGCCTTTAATAAATAAGAAGAAGGCACCGACATCACGAAGTAAGCAATGTAAAATGCAAATGCGACGAGATAAGCCTGAAAGCTCGTCAGTTCGCAGGCAATTTTGAAATAGGGGATCAATATGGAGTTGACCCACGACACAAAACCGAAAATAAAGAACATCAGGCCGATCAGGAAAATCGAGATCATCGTTTCCCGCTTCGTCAAATCTTGTACTTTGATGGCAATCGCTTCGCTTTTCATTGAGCTATCTTGGGGGTGTGGCTTCTAACCCAGGGTTTAAACCCTGGGTTAGAAGCCGTGTGATGTAGTATGCGGGTTTTAACCCAAAGGTATAAGGCTATACCGTCGGTTCCCAACCCTTCTGATACTCCCGCTTCCAGAACTTCTCAGCTGCCTTGCTCCCTTTAATATGTCCGTTGGTCGGGTCGATATTTAAAGTCTCGCCGGAGCGTATCGCGATATTCCCCAGCTGCGCCAGCAAAGTACTCTGGTGCCCGCCGACGATCTCCGCTGCCAGCGGTGTGCCTTTTTTGATTCCGTCAAAGAAGTTTTGAATATGAAAGGCGTCAAGGCTCTGTGAAGGGTTCATTTTATTCAGCGGATCGATCTTAAGATCGTTCTTCACATCCTTTATCAGTTTATTATCGAGGCCGTAAATCTGGTAGTTATTGCCTTCGCCGATTTGTACCGAGCCTTTTTCTCCATAAAACACCACTCCCACGCTGCTGCCTTCGATGGTGCGCCCGTTGCAGCTGCGGCCTTCCCAGGTCATGGCGGTATTGTTCGCAAATTCGAGGTTGATTACCTGGGTGTCCGGTGTTTCCCAGTCGTCTTTATACCGGAATCGGCCTCCGGAGGATGTTACGCGCGTCGGGAAATCCACTTGCAGGCCCCAGCGCATGAGGTCGAGCATGTGGGTGCCGTTGTTGAGCGCTTCGCCGGTGCCCCAGTTCCAGAACCAGTGCCAGTTGTAATGCACGAGGTTGTCTTTGAATGCGCGACGTGGTGCGGGACCTTGCCAAAGTTCGTAATCCAGCCACGAAGGCACGGCGGTTTCTTTGCCTATGCCAATGGAAGCCCGGTTGTTGGTATACCAGCCTTTTGCGAAATACGGGCGACCGATCACGCCATCGTGCACTTCCTTGATCCCCGCAGCTACATTAGGCCATGATCGACGCTGGTTGCCCATCTGGATCACATTCTTGTATTTCTTAGCCACCGCCACAAGCAGTTCTCCTTCGTGCGGGTTGTGGCTGCAAGGTTTTTCCAAATATACGTGCTTACCCGCCTTGGAAGCCAGAATGGCGGCCGGTGCATGCCAGTGATCGGGTGCGGCCACTACCAATGCATCCATATCCTTGTTTTCAAGCGCCTTGCGGAAATCGGGGATATTTGCGGGCTTGGATTTTTGCGTGTCGTGTACAATGCCGATGCATTTCTCGGCGGCGCGGGTATCGACGTCCGAAATAGACACGACTTCGCAGTTCGGCTGCAATGCATAGTTGGTCGCTAATGCAAGCCCGCGGCTGTTCACGCCCATCATGCCTACGCGTACCTTTTCATTGGCACCGAGGATTTTAGCATAGCTTTTCGGACTAAAACCGGGCAATACGCCACCAAAAGTCAATAATGCGCTTCCTGCCAGTGACTTTTTAATAAAGTCTCTACGGTCGTTACCGCGGCGGTCGTCACCGCCAAGATCGCCGGATGGGTTATTTTCAGTTGAGTTGTTCATTTGCGTAAAGATTAATGTCTGGTTTAGTATTAAAACGGGTTAGGGATCTTGACAAGGTCTTGAATGATCTTTCCATCCTGCTCGAAACGCGCGAGGGTGTAAATGCTGCCATCAGCGCCCACGGCAATGGAGTTCACATAAGTAGGCCGTTCGCCGTCTTCATAAAAGATCGCCCCGTGGTCTTTATAGGTATGGGTGGGTAAATGATAAGTAATTAAATGCAGATTTTCCAGTCCGCGCGCCGCGCCTTTCGCTATCTGATCTTCGCCTTTCAAACGCTTACCCTGCTCATAAATAGGCCCGCCGGTGAGGTAATAGATCGTCTGGCCATCCGGCCCAAGCTGGAAACCGAGGTAGCCATAACTGAACTGATCGAACATGCCGCTTTTGCGGGAAGGCTCGGAGGTAATGCGCTCGACCAGTTCAATTTTCTCCCCGCGAGGGTCAAAACGGAAGAGGTAACCCGAATTGCCGTGCACACCATACGCAACTTGCTCTTTGGGATGCCAGAATATCTTTCGCCAGTTGTAACACATGCTGCCCGGGCGCGTCGGGTCGTATTTGCCGAAATAATCAAGCCGCAGATCTACATTTTCGAGTTTGTGAAGGATTTGCGTTTCAGGGTTGTAAGTGAAAATATCTCCGTCGGCGGTTGAGAAATACACATCGCCCAGCTCCGCATCTACAAACAAAGACCGGCATAGCGACCGGAAATCGGTGCCCGGCGTGCCCGCTTCGCCTTTGTGCGAAACTGGGCCGAGGTTTTTCAGGATATTGCTTTCAGCATCATAATGGACAAAATTGCCGTAAGGCCAGGTAATGCCGTACAAATGCCCCCGGTCGCGGTCCATCGTCATGGATACCATGCCTTCGCCATTCGGTACCAACGCCAGGTTTTCGAATGCGCCGGTTTGGAGGTCGTAAGAGATAAAATGCCCACCCGGGTACAATGCATAACCCTCTGGCGCCTGCTCGGGAAGGCGGTCCATGCCGTCGATGAGCTGGTAGTAACCCACGTGCGTGGAGAAATAGAGCTTCCCGTTTCTTTCGTAAAAGCGCACGTGACTTTTGCCTTGCGGAATGGCTTTCAAATGGCTTTCACCACAAATTTCTGTCAAGTCGCCGAGGAAAGTGGTGGCGTCCCTGGTCGGGTCGTAGACAAACATCTGCCCGCCGACTTCATGGTTATCCGACGATAGCAGGTAGTAAATCTTCCCGTCGCTCGCGGCCGAGAGCGCATTATACGTGTCATGGGCACGTGAGAAGCCCGAATAGTAATGCTTCGCGATCAAAGTTTTCGGTTCGGCCAGCGGTTCAAAGTTCATGGAATAATCGATACTGTTCACGGAAAGAGGCAGACTTTGGATAAACACTAATTCTTGATAACCCTGGATTCCGGCTTGGCGACCCCGGCTTGCTTCGCCAGTTGCACCATGCCGTTCAGTATTTCAATTTCGACGTCCGATGCCCAGGTTGCGGGCAGGCCGTACACAATGGCCGCCACTTCGCCCTCGTAACCGCCCTCGCGCAGGATGGTCGTGCTCGGAATGTAGGTCATCACATCATTGGAATACCCCATTACAAATGTGTCCTGGCCAAATATTTTCTTCAAATTAATCGCATAATCCACCACCAGCTCGCCGCCGAGGGCCATAATGGCCTGGTCGCCGAGCTTCCAAACCTGCAACGGAAAAGGGTAGGACGTTTGGAACGGCTTCTTTCCGTCGATCTGCGCGATCATCCGTTTCGCCCATTTCTGCTGGTAACCGGTTGTTTTTTCAGCCATCGCCGAAAGTTGCTGTCGGGTAGGAGCCGTGGTTAATGAGAGGGTTACCTCATGATACGCCGTAGAAAGCTGCGGTGCCAATGGCTTCATTTCTTCACTTAATACCCGCTCTACCGCTGCCGCAAGTGTTTTACCATATTGAATGGCCAGCGGAACGGTGTGCCTTGGCAATGGATTCTGGTCCGCTCCCGCGCCCTGGAAAAACAATGCGGTGGCGTCTGGATACAGTTTTTCCAGTTCAATCTGCGCCCAGCCGGGGTAGTCGCCCGAAAACTGGTAACCGTCCAAAACCGTCGGATGGCAAGCATAACCAAATGCAATGGCGATGATTTTACCTTTTGCATCCGAAACTTTCAACACAGGCACAGCCGGGTCACCGGGGCCGGTGATTTCAGTAAGCCGGTCCAATGTCGCCGCGTCGTTGTTGCGACGGTTTACCTGGAAGCGCGTCACGCCATTTTTCGTCTCGATTGTGGCGGGTTGCAGTGCTTTCAATGCCTCGCCGGTTAGCGACACAATTTGCTCAATGAGTTTGGCCGAATACTGGTCAATTTTCTTTTGGTCACTTTCAGTTATCGGGTAAATGTCCGACAATGCAGCTCCAAGCACCGGCCCGGAATGCGTGTGCGAACTGTTGAGAATAATCTGTGCCTTGGAAAGTTTGTAGCGGGCGTTGATTTTCGTCCGAATCTCATCGGACATTGCTTTGGGAAAACCCAATAAATCTGTTGTAATGAGCACGGCCTGCTTGCCGCCCGCATCCTGAATGGCCAATGCTTTGGCCCAAATATCATGCAGCTTGCCTTCGGACGCGTGCGTACGCGCCGCGAAACCAGCCATCCACATCGGTTCGGCGGGGGTAATCGCCACTTTGGCTACACCCGCTTTCCAGCCTTGCGCGTGGGCGGGGACAAATGTCAAGAGCAGCAATGTCAGTGCAAGTGCGATCCTCATTTTTGTCCCAATGTTTTGATTTTGTCGACGTTATGGTGCACTTTTTCAATGGCCGAGGCGATGGCTTTCATATCATCCTTTGTGCCGAGGAGCATATTTTGCGTGAACCAGATGGCTTCTTCATTACAGATTTTGTCGTTCACCGGGCATTTGTTCTGCTCATTGTATCGGTTAATATCGAGCATTTCCTTCGGGTACATGCGTCGGTAGTTCTCCGATTTGAATGTTTCACCTAAAAACGGTTGCGTATTCAAAGTCGAATAGCCACTCATGCACGGCACGCCTTCCGCTTTCACCGCTTTGATAAAACTATCCCGCGAAAGTCCTTTGAAACCATCCTTTTGATAACGGAACGCGAACAGGTGAAAAGCGCCGCGGTTGACTTTGTCGTATAACTTATAAGGCACAATGCCCGGAATGTCTTTAATCAGCGATTTAAGGTAAGCTGCATTCTCATTGCGCGTGGTCGTTTGCGCATCGAGCCGTTTCAGTTGCGCAATGCCGATCGCCGCCTGGTATTCCGAAAACCGCAGTTTGGTACCCTGCATTACGCTGCCGGTGCTCACCGAGCCGACCGCCGTTCCATAGGGGTTCCCGAAATTGTGATACGAATAGCACAAGTCCATAAAATGCTCATCGTTGCTCACAATAGCCCCGCCTTCGCCAATGGGCAGGTTTTTGGAGTTTTGAAAACTGAAACAGCCCACATTGCCAATCGTGCCTACCTTCTTTTTATCATATTCGGCTAAATGCGCCTGGCAGGCATCTTCGATCACGAGGAGTTTGTGCTTTTTGGCAATGGCCATAATGCGGTCCATATCCACGGGCAACCCCAGCACGTGCACGGCCATAATGGCTTTGGTGCGCGGCGTAATTTTAGCTTCTATTTTGGCAGGATCGATCTGAAAAGTTTCCGCATCGATGTCCACAAAAACCGGCATCGCGCCATTGGACAAAATCGACGAAACCGATGCGATAAACGTGTAGGGCGGCACCAGCACCTCATCGCCCGCCCCGATGCCGAGCTGGTTGATCGCGATCACCAATGCATTAGTGCCATTTACGACGGCAAGGCTGCGCTTCACATTCAAAGCCGCCGCCCATTCCTTCTCAAACTGCGTCACGACGTCGGCCCGCGACCAGATACCGCTCCGCACGACTTCCAGCAGTTGTTTTTCGTCCGTCGCCGGGTTCCATTGCGGCCAGATGGGCCATTTGTCCTCAGCCCAGGCCGACGGCCCGCCTAATATTGCCGGCACCTGCGCCGCTTTGGATGGAACCGTAAGCGAACCGGCCATTGACGATGAGGCCAGGGCCACACCCAGCCCTGCCAGTGAATTCTGTTTCAAAAACGTTCTTCGCGACAATTTGGAGCTGAATGCCTTCATGGGACAATGGATTAAGGGTTGATTCAGGAATCTATTTTTTGGCGGCCTTGCTGAGTACGCTTTCCAGCGTCACGCTCTTGCCTCCCTGGCGCTTGCTTTCATCGGCTGCTTCCATGAAAGCGAATATTTCAATGGTCTCTTCGGGTGTAACCGGTACTTCCCCGGTTTTGAAATATTTAATAATATCGACTAAAAGCGGCTCATAGCCACCATAAGGCCCTAATACTTTGTTGCCATCCTCGGTGAAAACAGTGCCGCCGTAATCGTGCTTGCCTGTGCGTGTACCGCGGAAAGTGCCTGTACGCCCATCACCCCAAATACCCACTACAATGTCAGTATTCGGCGTATTGACTCGGGTAACACTCTTGCAGCCGGTGCCCATCACCGTGTAAAGCGTTTCGACGCCGTGGATGCCATACCAGAAGAAATCAGGGTGTGTTTTTTCAAGAACGGCAGGGCTATACGTATCGGCTCCGAGCACCTTTTTCTTGTCAATGCTTTCGATACCCTTGATGTACCGCAGCGAAGAGGCAGTGAAAATAGGGATATTGTATTTTTTGGAAGCTTCGTAAATTTTCAATGTATCGGAGAGCGAAGCGGCGACGGGTTTGTCGATAAACATTTTTTTTCCCGCTTTGAAAACTTCCAAAGCCTGTTCCAAATGCAGGCGGCCGTCGTTGGTTTCGAGCAGGATCACATCCGTTTTGCCCAGTAACTCCTTGATCGAACCGACGATTTCGACGCCCATTTTCTTTACTTCCTCTATATAACCGGGAATGCGCTTCGTGCTCGACTCGATGTCCTTGCTGCCGTAAGGGTAGGCGGCTACCACTTTATAGCCATCGTAAACCGGATCGGGTTGCGCGGCATTCAATGCTTTGGCGAATGCAATGGCATGGGAGGTATCCAGTCCTATAATCCCGACTCTTTTACCCTCGGCTGGCCTGGCCAGTGCAGGCAAATGATTCATTAAACCCAGACCGATACCGGCAGTTGCCGATTGGAAAATAAACTTTCGTCTGCTAAGCGAATGCATAAAACAAGGGGAAAAAAGTTCAGGAATAATCAGTCCGATTTTGATTTCGGGTACGTACCCGTAAATATACACACATATTTTAATTTACAAGTAATGCGGGTTATTGTTTACAGGAAATTTTGCCGGCAGGTAGATGCGTATGATTAAATATGGCGTTGTGTGTGAATGGCGATATCGGCGCATTGTCTTTGTTGTTGCATGCCTGACGGCATTTACCCGGATTGTCATGTATCGTTTTAGCTACCGATATTGCATGCCTAGCGGCATTGACTTTTCCACATGAAAGCAGCAGAATCGCGTAGCGATGTAATATTGGTAGCAACGACGACCATCATACGGTTTCATCAATCCCATAGGGATGTAACAACAAAGCGAAATGGAACCCGATCAGTTCTGATAAAACGCCTGGTTCTCCTTCGTCACAATATCGATCGGCATGAAATGCGTCTTTTCCACCGGTGCGCCGAGGACGAGCGTCTGGTAGAGCGCCATGAGCCCGCGGTAACCTTGTTCTTCCGGTTTGTGGCAAATCAGAAAATCAATCAGCTCCTTGTTCAGGTAAGCGATGTTTTCCTTTAAATAATCATAACCAATTAGCGAAATGTCTAAGCGCTTGTTCTTTTCGAGGAATGCGGCGACGGAGAAAACGCGGGAATTGGTGACGAAAATGGCTTCGATATCGTCATGTTCGTGCAATGCGCGCGTGAGGTCGCGTGTGACGGACAGACTGTCGGTATCCTTAATATCGATCCGGATGATCTCAATCGGCAGGTTATGATCCTTGAAATAGGAGCGGAAGCCTTCTTCGATTTGCAGGTAATTATAGCTATCGGATTCCTTTGAAATGTTGACGACCGCCACTTTATGCTTTTCTTTCAAACGGTAAGTAGAAAGTTTGGCACCCACATAACCGCTTTGGAACAAATGCGGACCGATGTAGCAGAGATTATCCTCGTCAGGCAGGTCAGAGTCGATGAACACAAAAGGGATTTTTTTCTCCCGGCAGGAGCGGATGAACTTCCGGGATTCTTCAATGAACGATGGGGCAAGTAACACGCCTTTAAAACCGCCGTCCAGAATGGCGGCGGCCTGCCCGTTGAATGTGCCCGGATCGTTCAAATCGAAATAGAAAGTCGAGACCTGAATACCGTACTTCTTAATCTCCGCATCGGCGCGGGAGATGCCTTTCATCGGTGCTCCCCAGAAATCGGTTTCTTCCGAAACGCGCGGAATGAGCACCGCCAGGGAAATGATTTTCTTCGAAGCAAGCCTGCTGGCGAGAATATTGGGCTGGTAATCCAGCTCCTTGATGATTTCGTTGATCTTATTCTTGGTCTTTTCCGAAACCCCGGAACGGTTGTGGAGAACACGGTCTACCGTCGCGATGGACACATTGGCTCGGCGGGCAATTTCTTTTACCCCGTAATAAGTATTTTCTTTTTCCATCCGGAAAAGGGAGGTTTTGGTATCAGGCCTGAAATATTTGCAAGGAACATGCTTCCCGCAGAACCACTAATAAAGCGGTTTTAGATTTTATTTAACGGTTTTTGACAGATTTTTTGGCAAATACAAACCGGTATTCAATATTTGTATATATAATCTATTAATTAAATATAGTAAAAGAATCGGTTATGGCACTGAACTACATGGCATTGGCCGTTCCATTGTTCCTTCTGCTGATCGGCATTGAATATTGGGTTTCGAAGCGGCTTGGACGCCAGTTGTTCAATTTCAACAGCTCCATTGCCAATATGAATGTCGGTGTCTTAGAACGGCTCATCGACATGTTTACGGCCGGGTCATTCTTCTTTTTTTACGATTATCTGCAAAAAAATTACGGGCTGTTCGAGATCCGGCCGACGCTCCTGGTATGGATCGCATTGATCCTCGCGACCGACTTCGTGTGGTACTGGTATCACCGGATGGGCCATAAAATCAATCTTTTCTGGGGCTTTCATGTCGTGCATCATACGAGCGAAGAGTTCAATTATACCGCCGGGACCCGCATAACCATCTTTCAGGCCATTGTGCGAACGGCGTTCTGGTCGGTGCTTCCGTTGATCGGCTTCCCGGCACCGATGATCACCACCATGCTCATCGTGCATGGACTTTACCCGTTTTTCACGCATACGCAGGTGATCGGGAAGCTGGGTATCCTCGAATATATTATGGTAACGCCCTCCCACCACCGCGTGCATCACGCGAGCAACGACTTGTACCTCGACAAGAATTTCGGGGACATGTTCATTATCTGGGACAAGCTTTTCGGCACATTTCAGGAGGAGAAAGAGCAGCCTGTCTTCGGCCTCACCAAGCAGCTCGATAGTTACAGTTTCCTCTGGCAGCATTTCCACTTTCTGGTGGAGATATGGTATTCCGCGCAGCAGAAAAAGGGCATTTGGGCTAAGCTGAAAGTCATTTTTGGCAGTCCGTCCGATTTTGATCCGGCCGTTCGGCGCATTGTTGAAAAGCGGTTTTTATCTAAAAACAAGGCGCGGGTGCGGTCGCAGAAATTCAGGAGATACGTGCTGGTACAGTTCTCCATTACCGTGATCACCTTGTTTTTTCTCTTACTTTTCGAGCATCAGGAAGAGACATTCCTGCAAGTAATGGTGGCACTTGTGATATTCGTCACGCTGATCAACTGCGGCGCCATCCTCGAACAACGTCGCTGGGTGTTCTATCTCGAATTCGCACGCGGTGCATTGATTTTCATCGCTGCCTACCATTATTTCCCGCATCCGACGCTGCTGTTCCTCATCTGGGCGGTGCTCATCGGCGGTGTATTGTATTTCTCGACGCTGCAAAAGCAATACTTGCATTCGATTTACGGAAGCTGAGAAAGTGAATCGATGTAGGATTTTTTGAATGGTTAACATAAATAATCAGTCAAATTCAGCCTTTTTGTAAAGAATAAGTTAACACAGGGTTGCTTGGTGTACATTTGATATTTTACTTTGCCTATATATTTAATAGGATTTATAGTTTATTGATCGACCCATTGACAACCACCACCGAACTACCCATGAACCGTTTCCTGCGATTCCGTTTTTCCTGCTGTTGCCGCTAGTCGGCACAGTTTCTCCGACTCGTTCTTCTTTAACGATTCCAAAGCCTGGTTGCTCCGGCTTGGAACGCAGCTGTGCACCTACTATTTGAACCCAGCCCCATTTTTACTAATTACTATGTTCCAAAATCTATCCAAAAATGCTCTCCTGAGCAGAAGCCGGCTACTCGTGGCTTTGCTGCTCTCCGGCCTCAGCGCCCTTGCCCAGAACGTCGCCGTGAAAGGCACCGTAACATCCGCAACCGACAATGGTTCCTTGCCCGGCGTCAACATTTTGATTAAAAATACGCTTACAGGCACATCCACCGACGTCGATGGGAAGTTCGAGATCAACACACCGACCGACGGGACTTTGGTTTTCTCCGGAATCGGGTACGTTACCCAGGAGGTGCCGGTAAAGGGGCGGGCCACGGATGGCCGCGCCACGATCGATATCAAACTGGCTGCGGATACGAAGCTGCTGGACGAAGTGGTAGTGGTCGGCTATGGTACGCAAAAGCGCAATGCGCTCACCAATTCGGTGTCGCAGATCAGCGGCGAGGCAATTACGAAACGACCGGTTTCGAATATCCAGCAGTCATTGCAAGGACTTATGCCGGGTGTGACGGTGCTCGACCAGGGCGGCTCGCCGGGTAAATCGAATACCAACATTCGTGTCCGCGGGATTACAACATTCAATATCAATGGCAGCAGCACAAGCGGCTATGATCTGGGTAAAAACGATGCATTGGTGATCGTAGACGGGATCGAACAGCGTTTGAGCGATATTAACCCGGACGATATCGAGTCGGTTTCCATTCTGAAAGACGCTTCTTCCACGGCTATTTACGGTTCGCGCGCAACCAACGGGGTTGTGCTCGTGACTACCAAACGTGCCAAAGGCGGCAAAGTGCAGGTCGATTACCACGGCTATTACGCCATTCAGAAGTCTAATAATGTGCCCAAAATGATGGGGATCGAGGCTTACATGCGTGAGCAGGTGGCGGCATACACGAATGCAGGCCTGCCGGTTCCGGCGCGTTTCACGGAGGAATCCATTCAGGCATACGTGAATGCGACCGACCGCGAGAAATATCCGATGCCCAACACCTGGTTCGAAACCATGCTCCGATCGGCGCCGCAACAGAACCATACGATTTCGGTAGCCGGCGGAACGGACGTGATCCGCACCAGGCTGAGCGCCCGTTTTCAGGATCAGCAGGGTGTAATTGCCGGGTATTCCAATAAAATAGGAGAGTTTCGCCTCAATACGGACTACACTGTTTCGAAGCGCCTGCGCGTGAGTGGCGACATCAACTACCGCTACGCCCGCGCATTGAACCCGACTGTCAACAACTCCGGCCCGAATCCCCCGCAGCCGCTTAACAACTTTTTCCACGGTACATTGTGGGCCGTTCCTAAATATGCCGATGGTACTTACGGTTTGAGCACGCAGGGTAACAATCCTTTGATGTTCAATGAAATCGGTGGTCAATCAAGACAAGTGACAGATTACCTGGCGGGCTATATCAAAGCGGATTTTGACATTGCGGAAGGCCTTACTTTCTCGACCCAAATCGCGGGCCGCGGCACATTCACCAACCAGAAGAACTACACCAATTCATACACTAACACCGACAAAAACACGAACATCACCAAAACGGTGGCCATTAACTCGCTCACCGAAGTTCGGAACACATTGCGCGAATACACGATCAACAACCTGCTTACCTATGAAAAAAGCTTCGGTGATCATGGTTTGAAGGCATTGGTAGGTTACTCGCAAATCGGCAACACCCAAACGTTCCTTTCCGCTTACCGCGAGCGGTTTTATAATAACGATATTGGTTCAATCGGCCAGGGAGCGAACGACGGTACTAAAAGCAACACAGGTAACGACGCTGAATACGGGCTGCGCTCTTATTTCGGCCGGGTTAATTATGATTATAAGGAGAAATACCTTTTCGAAGCGAACGGTCGCTACGACGGTTCATCCAAATTCACCGGGTCGAAACAGTACAGCTTTTTCCCTTCATTCTCGGCTGGATGGCGCATTTCGAAGGAAAATTTCTGGGAAGGACTTGAAAAAACCGTCAACGACCTGAAACTGCGTGGTTCGTGGGGGATTACCGGAAACCAGTCGGTTGATCTGTACAGCTACTATTCCGCATTGACGGCCCTCGGATACAGCTTTGGCGGCACGCCGGTGCAGGGTTACCGTCCTACAACTTTGGCTAACACGGGCCTCGGGTGGGAGTCGACCACACAGCTCGACCTGGGGATCGACGCGACATTCCTGAACAAGCGGCTCACATTTACCGCCGATTACTACCGCAAGCTGACGGATGACATCCTTTTGAACCTGGACATTCCCGCTACCATCGGTTTGAAAGCACCTCCGCAGAATGCAGGATCGGTGGAGAATAAAGGATGGGAGTTTAGTCTGAATTACCGTGGTGCGGCAAGTGCTTCCGGTTTCCGCTACACGCTTGGGGCGAATTTGAGTATCAATGAAAACAAAGTGACGGATCTGAAAGGCACCGGCCCTTACATTGTGGGTTCCGATATCGATCCGCGTTATATTATTGCCAAAGGCCTGCCGATCAATACGCTATGGGGTTACCAGACGGACGGTTTGTTTCAGACGCAACAGGAAATTACCGAGTATAAAGCCACTTATGCCGCCAACACGAAACCAGGCGATGTAAAATATGTGGATCGGAATGGCGATGGGAAGATCAATGCCGACGACATGACTGCCATCGGTAACTCGTTTCCGAAATATACATTTGGCGTCAATGGCGACTTCTCCTATAAAGGCTTCGACCTGAGCATTCTCTTCCAGGGTGCAGCGAAAGTGGATGCGCGATTGGCAGGTGCATTAGCCGAAATGGGTAACCAGGAAGGCTTCACCCACGAAATTTATACCAACAATTACTGGACGCCCGAAAATACCGGCGCCCGCTTCCCACGACCTACGAAATTCGACCTTCGTAACGTTGCTACTTCCGACCGTTTGGTAATTGATGGCTCCTATTTGCGCCTGAAAAACGTGCAGCTAGCCTACAACATCCCCGCCGAAATCGTGAGTAAACTGCGCGTCAGCCGCATTCGCGTTTACACTTCTGCGACCAATCTGCTTACATTTTCGAAGCTGAACGATTGGAACCTCGACCCCGAAGTACCATCCGGCCGCGCCGTTTATTTCCCGCAGACAGCCTTGTACACATTTGGTTTGAACCTCTCATTCTGACCGCATTGATTTTATGAAAACAAATACATTCAAACATACCATTTACGCCGGGATCGCCGCTTTAATGCTCGGCCTGGCTTCCTGCGACTCGGGCCTGCTCGAAACCGTTCCCAACGACCGACTTTCCGAAGATCTGTTCTGGAAAACCGAAAGCGATGCCAAACTGGCCGTTAATTCGCTCTATACCGACCTCGACAGCACAACTGCCGTGACCTGGGATGGTATCACCGACCTCGCGCACACCAATCAGAGTTTCAATGTGGCCGCCTATATTGAGGCAGGCAGCTACGATGCGACAAGCTCCGTGATTTATGATGAATGGAGAAGGGCATATCGCGGTATCCGCGGTGTGAATTATTTCCTGGAAAACGTCGATAAAGTGCCGAGTACCAATACCGCGCTGATCAACCAGTTGAAAGGAGAAGCGAAAGCATTGCGGGCTTACCATTACCTGAAACTCGCCGGATTATTCGGTCCGGTGCCGCTGGTCACGACTTCCATTAGCATTGATGAAGGCCGCACACTGACCAACACGCCCGTGGAAGAAATCTGGAATTTTGTTGAAAAAGAACTGACCGAAGCCGCTGCATTGCTGCCGACCACGTATGGTGCTGCCGACAAAGGCCGGTTCACCAAAGGCGCCGCGTTGGGCTTGCTGGCCCGTGCGGACTTGTATGCAGGCCGTTACCAAAAGGCAGCAGATGCTGCGGATCAGGTGATCAAGTTGGGCGTGTATGGTTTGTATGACTCTTATGAAAAATTGTACAGCTACGCGGCGGAAAATAACAAGGAGGTGTTGCTCGATAAGCAGTATTTGAAAGATATTTCACAAAACAACGTCTTTAACCTCCTCGCGCCGTACAGCCAGAAAAACGCGCAAAGCACGTATGTCCCTACAAAGGCATTGGTGGATACCTATGAAACTTTGGCCGGCAAGAAAATCACCGATGCGTCGAGCGGCTATGATCCTGCGAAACCCTATGCGAACCGCGATCCGCGCCTGAAATTCTCCGTATTCCTCGAAGGTGATGCGTTACCCAGCGGCATTACCTTCCAGCCCCGCCCGACGAGCACAACCGCCGACGCGATCGGCAGCACTTACATTGCTTCCACGACTGGTTTTAATATTAAAAAGTACATTAATACCGAAGATTTCGCTAACCCGACCAATAGCGGCATCAACATTATCCTGCTGCGCTACGCGGAGGTTCTGCTGACTTATGCGGAGGCTAAAATTGAACTTGGACAAACCGATGCGAGTGTGTTGGCGGCCATTAACCAGGTAAGAAATGGCCGTGCCGATGTGAAGCAACCCTCGGTAACTGTGACAACCCAAGCCGCATTGCGCGAAATCGTGCGCCGGGAACGCACTGTCGAACTGGCGTTCGAAGGTCAGCGGTTGTACGATATCCGCCGGTGGAAGATCGGGGAACAGGTGATGAACGGTCCGGTGTTTGGTATTACCTACCCGGACGCGGCCGGCAAGCTGGTCACCGTGCAGGCAGCTTCGTCGGAACGCGTATTCGATGCAAGCCGGCATTATCTCTGGCCGATCCCGCAAAAGGAGCGCGATTTGAATCCGAATCTGCAACAAAATCCGAACTGGTAATTACTTTTGAGTGACTGGCGCGAAGCCCAAGTTTGGCGCCAGTTGCACTATTATTACCTAAAACCAACCTTACAATATGTTTCGAGTACTCTCTCTGCTGCTGGTATCGATGGGCCTCTGCCTGTTGATGGCATTTCAAACCGAAAAACCGGCAGCGAAAACACCCAACATCGTCCTCTTTTTCATCGACGATCTTGGCTACGGTGACCTTTCCGTGAATGGCGCATTGGGGTATAAAACCCCTAATCTCGACAAAATGGCGACCGAGGGCACCCGCTTCACCAATTTCATGGCCGCGCAGGCCGTCTGCAGCGCATCCCGTGCCGCATTGCTTACAGGTTGTTATCCCAACCGGCTGGGCATTTCGGGAGCGTTTGGTCCGAATGCTGGGGTAGGCCTCAATCCAAAGGAAGAGACGATTGCCGAAATCGTGAAAGCGCAAGGTTACGCTACCGGCATCTTCGGGAAGTGGCATTTGGGCAGCGACCAGGAGTTTTTGCCCTTGCAGCAAGGTTTTGATGAATATTACGGCGTGCCTTACTCGCACGACATGTGGCCGCTGCACCCCTGGCAGGAGCGGGCCAAATATCCGCCGCTGCATTGGATCGACGGGAACAAGCCGGTGAAGGAGATCAAAAACCTCGAAGATGCCAGCGAACTGACACCGGTAATTACTGAAAAAGCTATTTCATTTATCAAAAGGAATAAGAACAAGCCTTTCTTCCTGTACGTACCGCACCCGCTCCCGCACGTGCCCCTGGCCGCATCGGCGAAGTTCCGTGGAAAAAGCGAAAGAGGGATTTTCGGCGATGTGATGATGGAACTCGACTGGTCGGTAGGTGAGATCATGAAAGAGCTCAAAGCACAGGGATTAGACAACAATACCCTCGTGATCTTCACCAGTGATAATGGCCCCTGGCTCAACTACGGCGATCACGCCGGTTCTGCGGGCGGTTTCCGTGAAGGAAAAGGAACGTCGTTCGAAGGCGGCCAACGCGAGCCATGCATTATGCGCTGGCCGGGTGTGATCCCGGCAGGAAGGGTTTCCAACAAGCTCCTTTCGACGCTCGACATCCTGCCTACCATTGCCAAACTGACCGGCGGTAAACTCCCCAAAGAGAAAATCGATGGGCTTGATTTCAGCGCATTGCTCAAAGGGGACGAAAGCCAGACACCGCGTGAGAGTTTTCTGTACTATTACCGTAAAAACAGCCTTGAAGCTGTTCGCAAAGGTAATTGGAAACTCGTCTTCGCACACCCGGGACGCACCTACGAAGGTTCACTGCCCGGCAAAAATGGCCAGCCGGGCCCGGCGCCGGAGGATCACCAATTCCCCAAAGCATTATACAACCTCGCGCGTGACCCAAGCGAGCGTTACGACGTGCTGGAACAGAATCCGGAAATCGTAGCCGAATTGGAAAAGATCGCCGACGCGGCGCGGGACGATATGGGGGATGATTTGCAGCAAAAGGCCGGTAAAAACGTTCGGGAGATAGGACGCGCCGTTCGGAAATAAGGATTGGATTTCAGGAGTACTTATCTTAAATTTACCTATCATGTAAATGCAAAACCATGAGTACTCCTGTTATCTCTCAAAAGGATTTCGACGCATTAAGAAAGGAAAACGAATTGCTTAGAAGGCAATTGAAAACCCTGCGTGATAAAGAATTTCGGGACAAAATCGAATGGGCTTATCACCTGTTTCACGAACCTTCCGAGACACCAAAACTAGAACTCAAAAGAGGCGCCGGCAAAGGCATTATATCTCGCGTTCCCGATAATTTCACGGATGAACTAACAGATATTGACGCACTTGAATGAGAATACTCCTTGATACCCACATCCTTCTTTGGTTCCTGACTAACGATGAAAGGCTGAGCCAAACACACATCGAACTGATTGAGAATAAGCAAAACGAGCTGTTTTTCAGCATTGGCTCTCTTTGGGAAATCGCCATTAAAGCCGGTTTACTGAAACTTTCAATCCCAAGGCCCATTGAGCGTCTGGTGCCGGCGGAGGTGCAGCTGATTGATATTAAGATCCCGCACTTGGGCGCATATCAGCAACTTCCATTTATCCACAAAGACCCTTTTGACCGGTTGCTTATCGCCCAGTCGCAAGTAGAAGACTTCTGGCTCCTGACTGATGATAGCAAGTTTGCAGATTATACCGTCAGGTTGCTGAAATAGCGAATGGATTAACCGTCAAAAAAACACAAATTCTTTTACTACGCATTTGCTTCTTCAAACATTTTATCCTTACTTTGTCTATCAAACAAGTAGATTATATCGGTCTTCCGATTCGCAATATTTCAGAACGTATCTGCTTTCCGATACCCTAGTGGACAGCCTTGGCTCGACTTGCCGGAATTTTCGGTGGTTGTCAATTCATGCCGGTCGTCCGGGCTGTCACAGGGTATCGGGAGCAAAGATACACTTCAATCTCCCTTTTTCCCGCTGCGGGTTCCTGCATTTTATAAATCACGTCTCGGTAGCATCCAAACCATCGGTTTTTGCCAATTTTCCGGGTACGAAGCGCGTTAGATTCAAGTAATCTTATGGTTGCAATGTCTTTCTGAATTGTATTAATCTACTCCCCGATGAAAAAGTATTTGTTGCTGATTACCCTCCTGACCCATTCGTTCGTTAAAGACCATTCGTTCGCACAAGCTCCGCGGCCTGCGAAGCCCAATATCATTTTTATCCTGGCCGATGATCTGGGCTACGGGGATGTCGGCTTCAATGGCCAGAAACTCATCCGAACTCCGAATATCGACCGACTGGCGAAGGAGGGGATGATTTTCAATCAATTTTACGCCGGTACTTCAGTGTGTGCGCCCTCGCGTTCTTCGTTGCTTAGCGGGCAGCATACCGGGCACACCTACATCCGCGGAAACAAGAGTGTGGAGCCGGAGGGGCAGCAGCCCATTGCCGATTCCGTGGTGACGATCGCCGAAGTATTGAAGAAGGCGGGCTATGTGACAGGGGCGTTCGGTAAGTGGGGCCTTGGGCCGGTAGGGTCCGAGGGCGAACCGGGAAAGCAAGGGTTTGACCAATTTTATGGCTATAACTGCCAGAGCCTCGCACACCGCTATTACCCAAGCCATTTATGGGACAATAATCGTAAAGTGGTGCTGGAAGGCAACCAGAATTTGATTTACAACAAAGATTACGCTCCTGACCTGATCCAGAAAAAAGCATTGAGCTTCGTTAACGCACAGGATGGCAAGCAGCCTTTCTTTTTGTTTTTACCCTGCATTCTTCCCCACGCCGAACTGATCGTCCCCGATGATAGCCTGTTCAGGTATTACAAGGGCAAATTTGAGGAGAAACCCTACAAAGGTGCCGACTACGGCCCGCGTGCAACCGATGGGGGTTATGCATCGCAGGAGTTTCCACGTGCGACCTTCGCGGCGATGGTGGCCAGGCTGGATTTATATGTAGGCCAGGTAATGGAAAAACTGAAAGAAAAGGGACTCGACAAAAATACATTGGTGATTTTTACGAGCGACAACGGCCCGCACATCGAAGGAGGTGCCGATCCGAATTTTTTCAACAGCAGCGCTGGTTTCCGGGGAGTGAAAAGAGATCTGTACGAAGGTGGTATCCGGGAGCCGTTTGCTGCCCGGTGGCCCGGCGTGATCAAACCCGGATCGAAGAGTGATTTCATCGGGGCTTTCTGGGACGTTCTGCCCACTTTTGCCGAATTAGCTAATGCACAGGCTCCTGCCCGCATCGACGGTATTTCTTTCACGGATGCATTGCGAGGCCGGCCGACTCAAAAGAAACACGATTACCTCTACTGGGAATTTCATGAGCAGGGCGGCCGGCAGGCCGTACGGCAGGGAAACTGGAAGGCCGTACGCCTGAAAGCGGCTGGAAATCCGGATGCCCTGGTGGAGCTGTACGATCTTTCAAAAGACCCGCAGGAAAAAACCAATGTTACACCCCAGTTTCCTGATAAAGCCAAAGAACTCGGCCAGATCATGAACCGGGCGCATGTTTCATCGGCTATTTTTCCGTTTGGCAGTTTGGCGACAAATTGAGTTTTCAACACTGCCTGGCTAATCACCAAATAGTCAGGTAGTGTATATCAATTTGATTGCATTAAAATTGGTACATTTGATTTTCAAATGAATGCGATATGGCAACATTGATTATCGAAGGCGATAACGATCAGATCGCAACTGTAAAGGCTTTTCTGAAATCGGTCGGGATTAATTTCCGGACGGAGCAGGATGCGACCGATTACCTGCTCAGCAATTCTTCTAATAAAACTGAACTTTTAAACTCTATCAAAGAGGCCCGGGATGGTAATACCCGAAAATTAGGCCTCGATGATGTATGGAAATAGAGTTTACCCCCACGGCATTAGCTCAACTTGAATACTGGAAGAAGGCAGGAAACGAAGCCATCCTTCGAAAGATTCGCGTTGTAGAATCAATAGCGCAATCTCCATTTTCAGGAATAGGTAAGCCGGAACCTCTCAGACATCAGTTATCAGGCTTTTGGTCAAGACGTATAAATGACGAACATCGATTGGTATATGCGATCAGAGGCAGTACGATTGTCGTTGTTCAATGCCGTTTTCATTATTCGAAATAGCACCTGTCAGATCAAACCTAACCCGGCAGCCAGTTTGATCAGCGAGGCGGTGTTGGAAACTTCGAATTTCATCAAAAGGTTTTGGCGGTGGCTGTTGACGGTCGTGACGCTGATAAACAACTGTTCTGCGATTTGTGGATTGGTCATCCCCTCGGCAATGAGTACCAGCACTTCTTTTTCGCGCCTGGTCAGGAAGGGCACCGATTTGGGTGCAACCGCGGGTGTCACCGGTTCAAACTGGACGTTCATAAAGTATCCTCCGGCCTGTACCTGCTGAATGGCTTCCAGGATATCCTCCTTGCCCGAACTCTTGATCAGGTAACCCGAGGCTCCGTTCTGGATCATCCGCGACACATAGGCGCGTTCGTTGAATGTGCTCAATGCGAGCGTTTTAACTTCCGGAAACTGGTCCTTCACCTTTTTACAAAGATCGATACCACTAATATCCGGCAGGTTAATGTCCAGAAATGCGATATCGACTTCATTGTTTTTGAGAAATGCAATGGCGTCGATCGCATTGGTGGCGGTACCTACGACCTGTATTCCTTCGCTGTCTGCAAGCAACGACTTCAGTCCTTCCAATACCAGCGGATGGTCGTCTACGATCAGGATTCTGACACTCATAAAGTTCTTTTTTATAGGTTAAACCGTTCGCCGGTATAATCAGGTTAGAGTACGATTTCAACAAGGACCGAGGTGCCTTCACCCGGCTTGGACTGGATATCGAGCGTACCGTTCAGGTAATCCACCCGCGCCTGCACATTCCGGAGGCCCGCGCCTTTGTTTTGTTCCAGGTTTTTCATGTCAAAACCCTTTCCGTTGTCTTCCACGGTAACACTTACATTGTTTTCTACCCAGGTGAGCTGCACCTGTGCTTCGGAGGCATCCGCATATTTGAGCACATTGTTCAACAGCTCCTGAACAACGCGGTAAAGTACGACTTCTACCTGTGAATCGAGACGATTCTCGAAACCGAATGACTGCATTGTCACTTTCAGTGTGCCCGATTCGCTGATTCCTTCGCAAAAATCGCTCAACGCGTCGATGAGGCCAAACCGTACAAGTGTTTCCGGCATCATGCTATGGGCTACGCGGCGCATTTCACTAATGGCGCCGTCCAGCTGGGTCAGGGCCCTGGTAAACGTCCTGGCGCTTTCCTCGGGCAGAATTACGTTTCCTTTCACGGAATTTAAAGTTAATTTGATACCAGATAATAAACCACCCAGACCATCGTGCAGGTCACGGGCTACGCGGGTGCGTTCTTCTTCTTGTCCTTTCAAAATGGAATTGGTTGCCACCAGTTGCTTTTCCTGTTGCAGCTGTAATACCTCCTGCTCGGCGACCCGTTTGCGGAATGCAATGTTCCGGTATACCAGCACGGCAATGGCCATCAACCCGACCAATCCCGCTATGAGGCCATATATTAAAGTATTGCGGGTTTGTTTTTCTTTTTCAAGCGTCACGATCTGTTTCTCCTTTTGAGCCGTGAGGTACTTGGTGTCCAGTTCCTGTAATTGTTTCTGGACGTCGATTCCCTGAATGGAGTCGTTCAGGATCACGTATTTCATCAGGTAGTCGTAGGCGGCCTTGTAGTTGTTCTGCCGTGCGAGGTCAGTGGCGTAATCTTCATAAAGCTCCACCAGGTGGTCGGTCATGTCGTTCGCTTCCGCAATGGTGAGGGCTTCTTTGGTGTATTGGGCCGAGAGATCCGGCTTATTGCTGTCTTCGGCCAGGAACATCAACGCCCGCAGACAGTCCAGTTCCAGAAATACATTGCCCGTCTTTCTGGCCAGATCCAACCCCTTTTTACCATAAATCCATGCTTCATCGAGGTTTTTCAAAAGTCTGTTGGTCCGGCATAGGCCCGCATAGGCCTGCGTCACGAAGATGTCGGAATGTATTTTTTCGGCTACCACCAGCCCCTCCTTGAAATGCGCCAGACTCTCCTTGTACCGTTTAAGGTTGAAATAGCACCCGCCGATGTTGGTCAGTACATCGGCCAGTTGCAGGCTGTCTTTCATCGGTCGCGACAGCTGTAATGCTTTTTGTTTGTAAACCAGAGACTTGTTGAACAGGTTGGCATGCTCAAATGCGGTGCCTATGCTGATGTAAAGCCTCGGCAGGAATTCCTTCATACCCAGCCTGTCGAACTCGCTGGCCGATTGCTGATAGTACTTGATGGCCTCGGTAAAATTCCCCATGTACGTGTAGCTGGCGGCGATGTTGTTCAGGCTTTTACCGATGTTGACCAGGTGGTTCATCCTTTTGGCGATTTCCAGGCTTTCCCGGTTGAGTTTCAGACCTTCTTCAAACTTACCCTGCAAGTTCAGGATGTAGGTATAGTTGGAGCGGAACTTGAATTTGCCGAGCTGGTAATCCAGCTTTTCACTCAATACATCGGCTTTGAGATAGTATTTAGCCGCGCTGTCAAGGTTCTGGTTTTCCAGGTATTGTCCGTATTCAATGTAAGCCAGCACGCGGTTGGTGTCCTGTTTGCTTTTCCGGATACGTTCCAGGATCGCATTGGGATCGGTGCCCTGAGCGAAGAGTTGCGTGTGTAAAATGAATAGAAAAATTGTTCGGAATATTAGCTTCATCGGATCCGGAGAGTAGAATGGACTGGAAAATTACGGTGACAAAGCTCTGAAATAAAACCTTTTAATAATATCCTATAAAAGTATGATTTTCGAAAAATCGTGCTTTTACAGGATTGATCCAGGCCTCCCCGGCAGGCTACCTTTGTGATGTCGAAAGGCAAATTATCACATCCAGTTTTACCACATTCAAATCAAAACAGCCATGAAAAAGATCAATGCTTTGAAAAACATTTTCGTTATGATGATCCTCGCAATCTTTATGTTCGCTTGCGATGACAAGGACAAAGACCCTTCCCCGGAATTGAGTTCTCAGGTTGAAGGAAGCTACAAGGTTACCAAGCTCACCGTCGATGGGGAAGAGCGTTCACTGGAAGCAGCCAAAGCGGTGATCGTCGTTCAGCTCAACAAATTCTCCTCAGAAATCGTGACCGGGAAAATGAAGGTGAAAATTGACGGTGACGCGGAGCCGGACGAAAATCTGGGAACGCTGAACCTTAAAAATGCGGGTAGCACCGGGATCGACATTTACGAGGGCACCGACAAAGTAGGGAATGTCAAATCGGGCAAGATGAGCATTTTCGTCGTGTACGAAGGGGAAGACCTGGAAATGATAGCCGAAAAACAATAAGCATACCTTTTTTACAATTACCAGCCATGAAAAATAAAATAGTACCCATCCTGTTATACGTCGTTTGCGTCTCCTTCCTGAATTTCACTTTTTCAGATGAGTTCGAAGAGTATGGCATTTCGAAAAATGATATTCAGAACCGCGTTTGGAATGGTCTTCAGAGCCAGACAACCAGTGTCCCTTATTTCAGCAGTTCCGTGAAAACGGCCTGCCGTGCGATCTCAGGGGAAGGACAGGCGGCCGCGGTTAAGAAAACCGGCGCATTTGCAAAGACCTATTTCAATTCGGAAGATTTCAAAAAGCGTTACAATGACTGGCTTACAAAGAGTTTCGGCCAGACTGAGGCAGCGGTGACGGAGAAAAGAAAGGAAGAGATCCGTGCCAATCGCCTGAAAGGGGTGCAGGGATTGAATGCCAAAGATATAGAGCCGGCGGTCGACATGCAGATCCAGTCGGGCGAGACATTTGCGGGAATGGAAAGCATGCTCACCAGCCTTCCAGCCGAGCAGCGGGCGGAGCTTAAAAAGCAGATTGAAGATGGAAAGCGCAATGCCGCATTCTTCAAAAAGATCAAGCCGCTTCTGAAAACAGATATGGAGGAGTTTAAAAAGCAATATGCTACCTACCTGGCTAATGACGAGATCCGACAATCGGAAGAGACCATCGCCCGGCGTAACAAAGCGAATGCAGCTGAATATGACAAGTGGAAAGATCCCAAAAAGGTCTTGATCGCACGCCTGACGGAGTTTCTCAACCAGAGCAAAGGCGTGGACTTCGCTGCGCAGACGAAGGACATGAACGGAAGGAAGAAATTTGTGAATGCAGGCTATGAGGCGAAAAGTGATGTGTGGAAGTTTTGCTACCGCATGGGCGCCACACCCACGAATGCAGCACGCGCCTTTGCACAGCAATGGCTGACCGAGTTGAAATAAATTGGTTTATATACAATCGACAGAAGGGGTCAATGGCTCCTTTTTGTCTGTTTTTGTGGCCGGTAGCACATTGCTGCCGGCCACATTTTTTTATTTTAAAGAAATTTGCAGCAGTGTATTGCTTTTTCAAAAACATTAAACTTACTTTGTCTATCAAATAACTATACTATTAAGCAAAGCTTCTGAACCACCCTGAGCTGAGTATTAATCCAAGGCATTCTGATATGAGAGCGGTTAATTTACTTTGTAGGGTCCCGTCGGCAGACAGGGGCAGGGTAGCGGATACTTCTTCGCTTTGTGTGTTCCGTTTTCATTTCGAAAGCTGTTGTTAAACGGCTAATTTCCTCAGTCTTTTTCCGGAAATATCCCGCCAGGCAGTTATGGCTGATCGTCTGAAATTTTCGGTGGTTGGCGATTTCAGATGCCGGCTGTCCTGCCCCGGGGTATTTCCGTGACTATAAAATCCACTGCGTTTATAGGTAACCGGTTTTATAAAACCTTTTCATATGATCACATTTTCGGATGTTGTATTGCTCGCACGCAAGATTGCCGTCGGCATACTGCTCACGCTCATCCCATTTGTCCTGATCGCCGGCGGTATCTGGCTCGCATGGCAGCTATTTCGATAACGGCTCTTTTTCACCTTCAAAACCTTTTAAACATGAAATTGGACAATGCACTGGCCCGGAAAATCTCCCGAGACGGGCTGATCAGCATTCTGCTGTATCTTACGCCCATTGTGTTGATGTTTGCGAGCTTTCAGGTGTTCGGGTACCGGCCCTGGGAAGGGAGCAACGAATTTCCATTCAAGGCTCCGGGGTTCGTCGAAGCCGTTTTCAAGAACCTCAGCAGCTGGGGTCTGCCCGTTATCGTGCTGGTATTGGGTGTGATCGAATTTGCCGTGGGTTTGTATGAAAACAAATGGACCAAAAACGAGCGGACGCTGGATATTGTTTGCTTCGTGGTGCCCAAGCTGGTGGTAAAGCCTTTCGTGGCCTATTTTGGGCTGAAATTACTGCCTGCACTTCTGCCCCACGCCAAAGATGGCTTCAACTGGGTGCCGTTCTGGTGGGCGTTCCTGATCATCGCAGTAGCCGATGACCTGACCCAGTACTGGTACCATCGTCTGCATCATCAGGTGCCCTGGCTCTGGCGCTTCCACCGTACGCACCATTCAGCGCCCTACATGGGAATGGCGATGGCCGGACGGCAGAACATTATCTACACACTGTTCTTTTCGCAGACTTACCTGACGGTCGCGCTGACTTACCTGGGATTGGGTTACGCCGCATTGTTTGTGAAAGTCATCAAATCCCTGATCACGACCGGCGCGCATTCGAGCATTCCCTGGGACAAGCCTTTGTATGAGATCAAATGGCTCAATCCGGTCGGCTGGGTGCTGGAACGGCTCATCTCGACACCCGCCACCCACTATGCACACCATGCCGATACCAGCGATGATGGGGTAGGTAATTACAAAGGGAACTTCGGGAACATGTTCTTTATCTGGGATCTGATCTTCGGGACAGGCATCATCACCCGCAGATATCCTACTTCTTTTGGTATCAAACATTACAAGGAAGAAGAATGGTACGCACAATTTATGTGGCCGATCTTCAAATCCAAAAAGGAGGGCAGTGAGCTCGCTCACAACGGCCCCGTGGTAGGTGACGCCCTGCCGGAGGCGGAGCCCATTATCCTGAAACCGGATACTACTACTACTGTTGCAGTCGCTTAAAATTCAATAAATCGGGATGGCCATTGATTCAATCGATGGTCATCTTTTTTATTTTCCATCTGATAGTCAACCACCTTATGCGGATCGCAGATTTTTGGAGCCCGGTGCTCCTGTTTTTATTGATATCAACCACTTTATCAGCCCAGAAAAAGAAAGCACTTCCCGTGCAGCGACCCAACATCGTGCTCATCATGGCCGACGACCTAGGGTTTTCGGATATCGGCAGCTATGGCTCCGAAATCGAAACGCCTCATCTCGACAAGCTGGCAGCGAGCGGGATCAGGTTCAGGCAGTTTTACAACAATGCCATTTGCGCTCCCACGCGCGCCAGCCTGCTGAGCGGGCAGTACCAGCACACCGCCGGAATGGGTTACTTCAATATCGATTTTGGAATTCCGGCTTACCAGGGATATCTCAGTAAGCAAACCGTGTCACTGGCGGAAGTTCTGAAAACGGCGGGTTACAGCACGCTGATGGCCGGTAAGTGGCACGTGGGGGACGACAGTACCCGCTGGCCCCGGCAACGCGGTTTCGACCGGTTTTACGGAAACATCGGCGGTGCCAGCGACTACTACGTTGTAAAACAGCAGCCGAAAAGCAAACGGGCGTTCTTTGTAAAGGACGATACGAAATTCCGGCCCGATGACAACGCGGATTTTTACTATACCGACGAGATCACCCGGAATGCAACGGACTTTTTGAGAGAACAGAGCGCCGAAAATAAACCATTCTTCCTCTATCTGGCCTATACGTCCCCGCATTGGCCTTTGCAGGCATTGCCGGCCGATATCAAAAAGTACGAGGGAAAGTATGACATCGGTTGGGATTCGCTCAGGACGCTGCGTTTTAAGAAACAGCAGGAACTTCACATCACAGGTGCCGACCAGAAAATCAGTATTAAAAACAAAGACCTGCCTGCCTGGAAAAACCTGACCTACGAGGAGCAGAAGCTCTGGGCCAAACGGATGGAGGTTTACGCAGCGCAGGTCGATAATCTCGATCAGAACATTGGCCGCGTGGTGCAACAGCTCAAAGACCTCGGGAAACTGGACAACACGCTGATCATCTTCATTTCTGACAATGGCGCGGCAGGAGAAGATGTAACCAGCGGACTGATCAACCAGCCGGTCAGGAATTGGGGCCCGCTAGGTACTGCCGGCTCTTACGATTCCTACCGCCGCAACTGGGCCTACGCTTCCAACACACCATTGCAATCATTTAAGGGATTCCAGTATGAGGGAGGCGTGAGCAGCCCGTTCATAGCCAGCTTTCCGGGTAAAATCGCACCGGGAACATTGGTTGATGGAACAGCGCACCTGATTGATATAGCGCCTACATTGTATGAAGTGGCGGGCGCAAGGTATCCGGCTCAGTATCATGGCCATACCATTCATCCATTGGCCGGGGAAAGTCTCCTGCCGGTTTTGTCGGGTAAAGAATGGGTTCGGAGCAAGCCTATTTTCTGGGAGCGTGCGGGAAATAAGGCGGTCAGGAAGGGCAAGTGGAAACTGATATCGGTTCGCAGTGATCATTGGGAGCTTTACGACATCCAGGCAGACCGCGGTGAGACCAGCAATGTCATCGCACAGCACCCTGGCATCGCCGCAGAATTGAAAGGCCTGTATGATCAATGGGCCGGGAGTGTTGGTGTTGAAGATTGGGCGAAGATCAATCAGGGAAAAGGGTTTGAGCCGAAGTTCAATCCCTGATCAATTGGCTTTGCTGATACCGGCTGCCGTATCGGAATGCTTTTGAAGGGGTACTGTGGGAATGTATCCCTTTGTTCCGTCCCGCATTTGCACCCGGTAGCCTTTGGCCATTTCACCGATCACACGAACCACCGCATTGCCCGGCATCGTGGCGATTTTCTGATCGGACCCGAAACGGGGAGAAGCATAGAGATTAGCCTTCTTTTTGATGATTACCGTGTCGCCCAGCCATTTGGAATGCGCTGGCAGGCCCGGCAGCTTCTCGGGTCTGTCGTCGATGAATGGCAGCGGGTTTACCGCTCCCGAACCACCTGCATAGATCCCAAAATGGAGATGAGGTGAAGTGGTGACTGCATTACCTGTATTACCAACCAAACCGAGCGTATCACCCACCGACACGCGCTGCCCGGTGCTGACCAACTGGCTGTCGAGGTGCGCATAGTAAAGTGCGTATGGGCTGTCGTTTGCCGAAAGGAAAACTACTTTCCCGCCCAGGTTGTTGGTCCCCGCTTGCGTAATGAGGCCTTCTCTGGCCGCTATGGCCGGAGTGCCTCGTTTGGCGCGGATGTCGATGCCTTCATGCGAGCGCGCGCCTGCGTCACGGTCTGCACCCCAGTAGCTGATCACGGCCGACATGCCTTGCCCCGCTACTGGGAAAATCAGACTAGGCTGGGTTGATATGGAAATGGAAACGTTTGCCGTTTCGCTGAGGCCGGTCTGGACTTTCAGCAGCAGCGTATCCCCGTGGAAGTTGGTATAGGAGATGGAGGATGCATGATCTTTCAAATATTCCAGGCGTTGTGGTTTCCCATTGCGCCTTATCTTAAAGAGCTCCATAAACAGCCTCGAGGTGCTGTCCTGATCCGCCCGATGAGGCGTAATAACCAGCCTGCGGCCTTCCGGAACGTTCAGCCGGAATGCCTGTGCGGGCAGTGAATCGCCGAGGAAAAGCCGCTCCTGGTGGGGCATTGCCGTGATGAGTGAATCGGAAAGTACAGCGGTGCTCATGCGTAACCAGGTTTGCCCAGCCGCAGTCTTTTCCAGTTTTGCTTTGTATAAAGCTCTCTCATAATGTTCCTGCGGTGTAACCGGAAACCAATGCGAGACGGGCACCGGCTTGCAGGCTGCCAACGCAATTAGAAAAAAGGCGGTTGCTGTGACTTGTTGCAGGATTTTCATGTGTGCAGCGTTTGACAAACCCTGCGTAATAAAGTTATGCCACAGCCTCCGCCGATCCTCGGGACAAGTACGCGAACCGCCCGAAAAGCATTATGCCGAAACGCGGTGATAAATGGTTTCGGTGGCCTTATCTTCCTGGCCCTGGGGTGAAATGTTGTAGGCTGTGATGACCAATGTATCGGAGTCGGTCAGTTTGGCGACGGTGCGCCAGTTCCACGGTTCAGGGAACTCCGGCATGCTGTAACTGCCCAATACCGAAAAGCCGTTGCCAGCAGGCGTCCCGCCGGACAACATAATGCCTGTTCCCATATGGAAACTGTCTATCCACGCACACTGGTAATTATTGTTTGGTATATCAAAGCCCATGATGGCAACACCTTCGAACGATTTGCCATTTAGGCTGCCCTGGTACTCGTGCAGCAGGAAACGGCCTCCGAGAATCTGCCTGATAGTACCCTTCATATCGGATTCATCCGCAAGGACACCAGGTTCGAACCATGTTTTCGTTTTTCCCTCCCACGTACCGGTCAGCAATTGCAGTTCGTGATGGACACCCGATTCGAGAGATACTTCAAATTTGTTCTTGCTCATAGTGATTTTGTTTTAAATGTTCAATGGATCACGGCGAATGCATTTCAGGACAACACATACACTGGATAGTGATAGTAAAATAAGGTTTTAATTTTAAACAAAAATAAGAATCCGTTAACTGGAAAAGTATGCTGCAAATCCTGATTGCGAGGGGTATTTGGGACAAAAATATCTATATTGGCGGCCTCTTTGTCCAAATGACAAAAGTCTAACCATCAACAACATGATACAATTAGGTCTTTTAATTAGCAACCGGCACCGCTTATTGAGCGTAGCAGCGATTCTGGATGTATTCGAATCGGTGAACAGCTTTTACGAACGGGCCGATCAGCCCCATTTTTTCCAGATCACACTTTTTTCCCCTGACCCGGAACCAGGACGATTTTATGGCGCTTACCAGATGCAGCCGATCAGCGAATTTGTCAAACAGGATCTGATACTCATTCCTGCATTTGGCGCCGGCGATTTGCAGCTTTCTGTCATGAGCAACCAAATGTGCATTCCCTGGCTTTGGGAGCAGTATAAAAGCGGAGCAGAACTGGCGAGCTTTTGCACGGGCGCTTTTCTTCTGGCTGCCGCAGGGCTGTTGAATGGCCGCCACGCCACCACGCATATCGATGCCGCAGAGACACTGGCATCTAACTTCCCGGACGTCATCATGAATAGTAACGCCGTGGTGACCGAGGATAAGGGTATTTATACCAGCGGCGGAGCTACCAGCAGTTTCCATCTGATGCTCTATCTGATCCAGGGTTTTTGCGGTAAAGATCTCACATTAAAAACAGCCAAGATGTTTGCGATCGATATGGACCGGGAACAGCAGACCTATTTCGGAACATTTGCACCACCGCAAAACCATGGCGACGGGCTGGTGAACATGGCCCAGAAGAAAATCGAGAAGGAATATCAGGAGGGCAGCACCATCGAAGTATTGATCCAGGACATCCCGGCGAGCAGACGCAATGTAGTGCGGCGGTTCAAGCAGGCCATCGGCGTGACGCCGATCGAGTACCTGCAAAGGACGCGTATCGAGGCTGCCAAGAAAATGCTTGCACAAACGGACCAGAGCGTGCTGGAGGTAATGCTCAATTCAGGTTACAACGACCTGAAATCCTTCCGGCAGCTTTTTAAGAAAAGCACGGGCGTAACGCCGAAGGAATACCGAGACAAGTTCAATATGGGCCGACTGGAAAGCGGCGGCCGGCTGGACAGGCGCATGACGGGAGCTTCTTATCTGGATTAATCATTAAAAAACCCCGGAACGCGACGTTCCGGGGTTTTTTAATGATTAATTGACCTTGGCGATCTTCCGGAAAGCCCGGTCGTTCCCCTGTTTGATCTCCACCACGTACATGCTCGCGGGAAGCTGGGTAATGTTCAGGCTATGTGAGAAACGGTTTGCAGTTTTGATAACCCGCACATCTTTGAAAAGCGTACCGGATTTCGCGTCAAAAACACGGATCTCGATCTGGTCTGTATGGTTGTTGGCCAGATCGATGCTGATGAAATCCGAGGTTGGGTTCGGGTATACATTCACATCGGCATGCAAGGGCATTTCAGGTTCGGATAATGCAGGAGCAAGCACTTCCACAGCTGCCTGCCTGGCATTCTGACCGGCGGCGGCCATGACGAAAACCGGAGTCTCGCCGGCCGTCACGGTAACCTTTCCATCGACGATCGCAAGTTGGGTCATCGTCATGTTGTCGGCTCCGGCGGTTGGCGTGTAAATGTTCGCCATCCCGGCCTGATGGAGGTCCAGCGTGTACTCCGCCGTTCTTCCGACTTCATCGGGAACCGTCAGAATGTACACCGATTGCCCGTTCAGTTCATAGCGGTCTACGATCGGGTCGTTGTGGATCGTTTCCTTGTATTCATATTGTCCAAAGAGTTTCTGGGTCTGCACGAAGTAGTCAGCAGAAGGTCGCCGGGTCTGGTTGTTGTTTACGAAGCCCGAAGAACCAAACATACCACCACCGCCATTATCGTCATACATCTGATAGAAAAACAGCTTTTCTATTCCATGTCGTGCTGAAAACAGCGAAGTCCTGAGAATCCAGTCGGCCTGTGTCTGCAATGCGGATTTGTTACCGATGGGAATAGCTTTCAACGGACTGTCCTGGTGAACATCGTATCCGGCCTCGGTGATCCAGACCGGGAGGTCGTTCGACAACTCACGGGTAACTTTCACAAAATTGTCCAGGATCAGGTTGGCATTGGTTACTTCCGGCGCGGCTCCACGGGTGGATGTCCCGCTCTGGCTCGACGACGCATTATCGGTGTAAAGATGGAAATTAACTACATCCCAGCAGAGGTTAACGGTGCCGTCGGGATTGTAGCCACGGAATTCCCTGCACCAGTCTACCATTCCCTTCACGTAATCGGGGCCGGTTACCAGGCCGGCGATGACCACCTTCATATTGGGGTCCGCATTTTTAATGCCTACGCCCGCACCCATTGTGTTTTTGTGGCCATCATAAAAAGCCGACATGTTGGCGGCGTATTCGCGGGCGGTCTGGTAGCCCTTCCGTCCTTTCCACCATTTGTCGCGTTCATTGTCGCATTCGATGTATTTGATCAGGTTAAGGCCTATTTTGATCTCGTTTGGTGGATCGGCGTGCCATCTCGGCGTAGTTGAAACGCTCAGCAGTGCGGGGTCGACATTCGTATTACTGCCGTAACGGGCCGCATACTGGAAGCCGACTTTGGCCTGCTCGATATAGGAAACAGGCTCAGTGAAACTTTTGCCGTAACGGAGCGGAACATTCTCGTTGTCACGCTGGTCTGCCGGGTAGGTATTGAGCATCCAGTTGGGCAGCGTTTTCAAGCATGCCAGAACTTCGATGTTTTCCTGCTTGCAGCGTTCGTAGATGAGGTCGTAGTTCCAGCTGCCGCTCAACGTCGGATTGTAGGAATACACCCCTTCGGAGGATTCTAGTTTTTCCCAATCCATATAATGACGAAGACCTGTGAAGGCTTTGGCGACAGCGACTTTACTTTCGACCAGCGATTCGATATGCGCGCCGTCCTGGAAATTCCATTCGTATCCGTTCACGCCAAGCATGTCGTTCAGCCTGATATGCTTGTTCCGGGCCGGGTGGCCGGTTGGAGTGGCGGGTGTGTAGCTTCCATAAAACTCGATTTCGGTCGGCAAGGTGTTCGACATCGTCATTACCAGGTACCGAACGTTGCTGAGGGGTTGGTCGAGCTTAAACTGGGCGTCACCGGATAGCTGGCGGTCGGGGTAAGGACCCACCCAGCCATTGTAGACCTCACCCGTAAAAGTGGCGACCGGGATGCGCTCCCATTGGTCGGTAATAACGGAAAGCGTGAGGGGGAAATCCTGCGCCGTACCCGTAAAATCGAAGAATTTGATGCCGTTGAGTGTAATCTGCTCTCCTTCCTGCAACGGGTAGTAGGCCTCGTAATTGTTGATGATCTTGCCCCAGCCGGTGAGTACATTCTCTTGTGTGTTGCCGTCAAAAAGGCCTTCCAGGCCGTTGGCTGCATTGGTGAGCTGGTACCAGCGTTTGGGGTCGATAGGGATTTTGGTTCCCAGGGTCGGGTTATTCGGATTTGAATTACTACTAACGGTGAATGTCCGCGCTACGTTTTCGGCCGTCAGGTAATTGTTGTTCCCTGCCTGGGAAGCGGTGATGGTCACCTGGCCCGCCGCATGAATGGTCGCTTTCCATGCACCGCTGGCATTGGAAACCGAGACAATGGAGGCATCCGAGGAAGTAAATGCAATGGGCGTTTCAGAATTGGTACTGCCTGCCGTCAGATTGAATGCGCCGTCGGTAAGGCTTTTGTCGGGAATGGCATCGAAAGTAATAATGGATTGTCCCTGAACCGAACCGGGGATTACCTCAAACCAGTTTAAATTGAATGCGCCGCGATTGGCATAGATGCGGAATACCTGGCTTCCTGCTTGTAACTGTACGGTGGTCCGTACCGTAGTGTAGTTTTGCCATCCGCCGGTTTGAGGCACATCCACATTACCCAGCACTGCACCGCTGGTGTTTTTGAACTGAATATTGCCGTTACCCCAGCTGTTGGAGACGCGAAAATTGACGGTGTAAACGCCGGCGTCGGGGACGTTTACATTGTAATCCATCCAGTCGTTGTCGTCGATGTAGCCGACATTCTCTCCGCCGCCCGCATCGCCGGTGGCTTCTACGCGAACATCCGAGGCGACATCGAATGTTTCCGCCTCAATGCGGCTGGTCAATGGCCTGGACTCTTTCGCTTCCAGCCAGTTAAAATTCCAGCCACCTTTGGTTGCAAATACCTTTAATCGTTGATTTCCGGCAGGAAGCGCTGTTATCATGCTCACCGTTTTCCAGCCCTGCATGCCACCTGTTTGCGGGAGTATAATGCTGCCTAATGTCTGATCGTCGCTGTTTTTCAACGCCAGCGTCGCTTCCGGACTGTAACCATTGGCGATGCGATAATTGAAAGTGTATATCCCGGCTGTGGGTACATGGACATCGTAGGCCATCCAACTGCCGTCAACGATCCATTCCACATTCTGCCCGCCATCCGTATCCGCTGTATTCTGAGTTTGAACGCTGTACGAGTCGTCGTAGCTTTCAGCCTCGATTTTCGCAGGCAACACCACGCCCGTAATGCGCTGGCTGGCTGGTACGAATGCAAACCAGTTGAGGTTATAAGCGCCGCTTCTGGCGAAAAGCCGCAGTACCTGGCTGCCCGCGGGGAGCGGAACGGTGGTAGTGATCGTGGTCCAGCTCTGCCAGCCGCCCGTTTGTGGCACATGCACCTGGCCTAGCACGGTGCCCGCAGCATTTTGGAGTTCGATGATGCCGTTTCCGTAAGCATTTGCTACCCGGAACTGGATTTCGTAATCGCGTGCGTTGGCGAGGCTGATATTGTATTCCATCCAGTCGTTGTCGTCGATGTAGCCGACATTCTGTCCGCCGCCTTCGTCGCCCGTTTCTTCGTTGCGGACTTCACGCATGGCGTCGAAGCTCTCTGCCTCGACTTTCCCGGAGGCGTTTCTTGATGTGGTAACTTCGAACCAGTTGAAATTCCAGCCACCTTTTTCGGCGTAGATACGGAGGGTCTGATTTCCTTGTGGAAGCAAGGCCACGAGTGATGCCGTCTGCCAGCCTTGCATGCCCCCGGTTTGCGGCAACACAATGCGTCCGAGCGTATGGCCATCGGCCGACTTTACGACCAGAGCCGCTTCGGGACTATACCCATTGGCGATCCGGAACCGGAATGTGTAGTAGCCCGTTGATGGAGCCTGTACGGCATAATCCATCCAACTGCCATCGGCGATCCAGCCTACATTCTGGCCGCCACCCGTATCCGCGGTAGACTCGGTGTCGACGGCATGCATGGCAGTATAATTTTCCGCCTCGATCTTTCCGGGGAGAAGTATATTAGACTGAGCCTGAATAGAGAAGGAGTATACTAATAAATAAAGAGCTAGAATTTTTTTCATTCCCCGGGGTTTACAAAAATTTATTGAAGATACAACTAGTTTAGATATAGCTACAAATTTTGTAGAATATTTTTGAGATCCTGGATTGAAAGTGATGTCGTTGTTCTGAAATAACTTCAAAGCAGAATCATCGTTCTTCGCTAATTTTTGAAATGATTTTTAAATATAGCTTCAAAAAAAATCACAGCCCGGAGGATTGTTCTGCTAATTTTCTTGCTGTCAATGTAATACGATACGCAGGTTGCTTTGCATAGAACTACGAGCTACCCATAACAAAACTACTACGCATGGCACTGCCATGCGTTTCCATAACCGGCGGCAAAGGAATTACTTGAATGCAGGAATGCCGGGTTCTTCGCCGGGGAGCGGTTCTATTTCCGGGACGACCGGTTCCACAGCAGGCAGTTCAGGTTCAGGCCTGACCGGGGGAGTTTCCGGTTCCTTTTCATACGGCGGCGTCTCTTCGGGAACGTCGGGAGAAGGCACCTCCGGGCGCGGATCGAATGGAGGTGTCTCGCGCGGGCCGGTCGGGTCACCGCCTCCCTGAATAATGTCCTGGTATTCGTTTGCCAATTGATAGATATCCATGATTTCCAGTTTTTTTGATGAAATGCGAATTGATAAGAGGCTTAAAATAACTGTGCCATTTATAAGATGTTGCCAGCGGGAGCGCCGGTGGAAGTGATTGCGCTATTTCTGCTGCACCCCGCCGAAATGCGGGACCTGATACAGTAGGAATTTCGCAGTTTTTCTATGGCCAGATGAGCAGGACAGGCGCGCTGGGAAAGCCGTTCCGGAGGAATTGAGACGACTACAAAACTTCATTTTTGCCGTATGCAGGCACATTTTGAGGACGCTAGCGGAGCTTGTGAGAAAATATTGCTTTGTCGCGGAATTATTTGTTTACAGTAATTGTATTGTCTGCACTGCGCAGTAAATCAATATATTTAAGTTCATCAATATATCACGGACATGGAGGCGAGGAGAGTGGAGCGGATATCGAAGGCGTTGAGTGACCCCAGCCGGATTTTGATCTTACAGCAATTGAGAGAGAAAGAGGATTGCCTGTATTGTCACGAAATTTCGGATTTTATCGACCTGACTCAGCCTTCCATTTCACATCATGTGAAGCAGCTCGCGGATGCGGATCTGATCATCACGGAGAAAGAAGGCAGAAATGTGAAGTACAAGCTGAATAAACTGGTACTGGACGAATTTGTAGAATTTCTGAACACGTTGAAAGTTTAAAATTTTTTACCTAAAAGCATCGATACATTTCTATATATTAATATGTATCCGATGGTAACCTGGTGATCAGAAAATTCCGGGGATCATTTGCATTAATAAATCAATATATTCAAATATTTAAATATATAAATCATGGAAAAGACAATCCAATCTGCCAAAATCGTATCCGGCCTGGTGATTACAGGCGTGATCCTGCTTTCGGTTTTCATCAAGGGATATACATCAAAGGATGGGAAAGACGGCGCACCGGAGCAGGTGACGGCACCCGCCGCGAAACCGGCGGGCGTTCCGGTAGACGTTCAAGTGCTGCGTTCACAGTCGCTGAACGATGAAATGGCTGTTTCGGGTACCCTGCTGGCCTACCAGGAAGTGAGCATCAGCAGCGAGCTGAGCCGCAAGGTGGTGGCGGTTTACGCCAGGGAAGGAAAAGCGGTTTCGACGGGCACGCTGCTCTTCAAACTGGACGACGCCGACCTGCTCGCCGAGCTTGAACAATTGAAACAACAGGAAAAGCTGACGCTGCTCAACGAGAGGCGTTTGAAAGACCTGATCGATAAGGAGGCGGCCATTCAGCAGGATTATGACCAGGCATTCACCAACCTGAAAGTGTTGCAGGCCAGAATAGAGCAACTCAAAGTGACGATCGGCAAAACGAGCATCCGGGCGCCGTTCAGCGGCAACCTGGGGATCGTGAACGTGCATCCGGGCGCGTATGTGACGCCGGGCAGCCCGCTCGCACTGCTTACTGATAACAGCCGGCTGAAAATTGATTTTGCGGTTCCTGAAAAACATGCCAACACATTGAGGCCCGGAGACGAGGTGGAATACAATGTGGAATCGGACGACAAAGTCTATAAGGCCCGCATTATCGCGCACGAGGCCGGCCTCGACCAGAACACCCGCACATTGCTGGTGCGTGCCGTAACCAACAACGCCGGCCGCGAACTGCTACCCGGGCAAAGTGCGCGGCTGAGGTTGCGTTTAAGCAATACCGTTAATGCATTGATGGTGCCTAACCAGGCGCTCATTCCGTCCTCGAAAGGTTACAGCGTGTTTGTGGTCAACCACAACACAGCGAGTTTCAAACCCATCGAAGTGGGCCAGCGCAATGCCTATTCAGTGCATGTGACCAAAGGTTTGGCGCCCGGCGATACCATTATTACCAGTAATATGCTCCGGCTTGCTCCCGGCAGTGCCGTACAGCTGGTTTCCGTCCATTAAATATTAATACTACTACACAATGAGTGCGATTTCACAAGTTAGTATCTCCCGGCCTGTGCTGGCCGGGGTTATGTCCGTACTGCTTATACTTTTCGGAATAGTCGGCTACAATTTTCTGGGAACGCGGGAATATCCCGTGACCGATTCCCCGATCGTGATGGTAACGACGGTGTACCCCGGCGCGAGCGCCGACATTATTGCCTCCCAGGTAACCAAGCCGCTGGAAGAGGCCATTGCGGAGGCCAACGGCATCCGTTCCGTTTCTTCTACTTCCCGCGAGCAGGTGAGCATTATTACCGTCGAATTTGAATTGAATGTCGACCTGGAAGCGGCCGCCAACGACGTGCGCGACAAGGTTTCCAAATCCCGCCAGCAGCTGCCGACGGACATTGAGCCGACGATCGTCGAGAAAGCCGGTCCGCAGGATATCCTGGTCTTCCTGACCGTGCAGAGCAAAACCAAAACGCTCGAAGACGTGACCGATTTTGTCAATATCAATATCAAGGAAAGGCTGCAATCCATTCCCGGCGTGCGGCTCGTGGACTCCTATGCGGGTCGCAAGCGTGCGATGCGCCTGCGGATGGACCCCGTGAAACTGGCTGCGTACGGACTGACACCGCTCGATATCCAGGCGGCTTTGCAGCGGGAGAATGTGGATTTGCCCAGCGGCCGCATTGAAGGCCAGAACACCGAAGTCACCTTGCGTACGCAGGGCCGCCTTGTGACAGAGGACGATTTCAACAATATGATCATCCGAGAAAGTGCGGGGGCGATTGTACGATTTAAAGACGTAGGGCAGGCGGTCATGTCGTCGCAGAACGAACGGACTTCCATGATCATTTACAATGGCCCGACAGCCGAGTATGGTGTGGGAACGGGTGTGAGCCCGCAGCGTGGTGCCAACTCGCTGGCGATCGTGGACGAGTTTACCAAACGTTTTGAAGAGATCCGTAAGACAGCCCCGAAAGAATATGAAATCGCTTTGGGTAAAGATTTTACCATACCGGTCCGAAACTCGCTCGCGGAGGTGGAAGAAACGCTGCTGCTTGCATTCGCATTGGTTTCGCTGATCATTTTCATCTTTCTGCGCGACTGGCGAAGCACGGTCATTCCGTTGCTGGCGATCCCGGTTTCCATTATATCGGCATTCTTCATCATGTACGTCGCCGATTTTTCGATCAACGTGCTGACGCTCCTTGGATTGGTACTGGCCATCGGGCTGGTGGTGGACGATGCGATCATTGTTTTGGAAAATATATATGCCAAAGTCGAAAAGGGCATGTCGCCGATACAGGCGGCCAGGGCCGGTTCCGATGAGATCTACTTTGCCGTGATTTCTACCACCATTACCCTCGTTTCCGTGTTCCTGCCGATCCTGTTCCTGGGCGGCCTGACGGGTCGTTTGTTCAAGGAGTTTGCGATCGTGGTGGCGGGTTCGGTGACCATTTCCGCTTTTGTCGCCTTAACGCTCACCCCGATGATGAGCGCTTATCTGCTCAAATCCAATTCGGGACACAACTGGTTTTACCAGAAGACTGAACGCTGGTTTGTAGCATTGAACAATGCCTACGGACGTTCGCTGGCCGCATTTATGAAAGTGCGGTGGCTGGGCGTGGCGTTGCTGCTGGTTTCATTCGGAGTGGCCTACTGGCTGGCGCCCAAACTGCCTTCCGAGCTGGCACCGCTCGAAGACCGCTCGATGATCGGGCTGGCCGTCATTGCGCCGGAGGGAACTTCCTACGAGAGCATGGAACAAAGTATGAAGGAGATCGGCACTTACATCGCCGATTCCGTCCCCGATTTGAATGCAGAAAGAACTTATACAGCCGTCGCAGCGGGTTTGGGTAATCTGGCCCAGCCGGTGAACGGAGGGTTTCAATGGATATTTCTAAAAGAACCCAAAGACCGGAAGAGCGGCCTTTCGCAGGCGCAGATCTTCCAAAAGCTGGTGGTGGCGTCGCAGCAGTTCAGGAACGTGCTCATTATCCCCGTACAGACACCTACGATCGGTGGCTACGGTAATGCACAGCCGGTTCAGTATGTTGTCCAGGCACCGAGCCTCAATGGTCTGATCGACGTGATGCCGAAGCTTATGACTGCGGTGGGCAGTAATAAAAAACTTGTTTTCGCTGATGCGGATTTTAAGATCAACCGACCTGAGATCAGCATCAGTATCGACCGCCAGCGGGCCGCTCAGCTGGGCATCTCAACCCAGTCTATTGGCCAGACATTACAATTGGCATTGAGTAGCCGGCGCTATGGCTACTTCATTCACAACGACCGGCAGTATGAGGTGATCGGGCAACTCGACCGCGAGGATCGTTCGGCTCCATTTGATCTGAAATCATTGTATCTCAAATCGGGAAGCGGGGAAATGGTGTCGCTCGATAACCTGACGCGCCAGAACGAGGGAATTAGTCCGCCGGCCATCTATCGCTACAACCAGTCGTACAGCGCGACCATCGCTGCTACGCCTGCGCCGGGTGTAAGCCTTGGAGAGGCGATCGGCGAACTTGACAAAATAGCGGCGAAGGAATTGCCGAAAGGTTTCAGCACCGCATTAGCCGGCCAGAGCCGTGACTATTCCGAAAGCAGTTCGAGCCTGATTTTCGCATTCATTTTCGCCATCGTACTGATCTACCTCGTACTCGCGGCACAGTTTGAAAGCTTGGTCGACCCGTTCATTATCCTGCTGACAGTTCCTATGGCATTGACCGGCGCATTGCTGAGCCTCTGGTTCACGGCGCAGACGGTTAATATTTTCAGCCAGATCGGCATTATCATGCTCATCGGGCTGATCACTAAAAACGGTATCCTGATCGTCGAATTTGCCAATCAAAGCAAGGAAGAAGGGAGCTCGGTGTTCGAAGCGGCTAAACTCGCGGCGGTATCCCGTTTTCGGCCTATCCTGATGACCACCCTGGCGATGATCTTCGGTACATTACCCATTGCATTGTCGCTGGGAACGGCTTCCGGTAGCCGGCAGTCACTTGGGATCGTGGTCGTGGGCGGACTGATCTTCGCCGGTGTGCTGACGCTCTATGTGATTCCATCTATTTATTCTTATCTGTCGAGACCGCTCCGTCACCGCAAGGAAGAGGGCCACGCGCCACAGGCCGAAGAAGCATTGGCGCACGCACACTGACCCACGGAAAGCAAACCGGGTCCCATTCAGACTACACATTTCAATCATGAAAACGAACATTTCGAACAGATACATCAGGATAGCGGCCGCATGGGCCGTTGTCCTGACCCTCGCACCCGCGCTCTTGCGGGCGCAACACCAGACGCTGTCGCTGGAACAGGCCGTGGAACAAGCCCGGTCGCGCAACCGCGAGCTGCGCATTGATTCGATGAATATCCATAAATCAACCCAGCAAACCGCCATCACGCGCGGATTGCTGATGCCGAATATCGGTGTAACCGGCTCGGTTCAGCATTATTTTCAAAGACCGGTTTTCTTCGGCCTGGGTGGAAATTCGTCGGCTTCTTCCGAAAGGATCGACTATGCGCGGTTTGGAGGCGAAGATGTCGCTTCCGCCCAGATTTCGCTCGTACAGCCCATTTACAACCCGGCGCTCAAACAGGAGATCGCCAAAGCCAAACTCCATGAAAAGCGCAGTACGCAATATTTCCGGGAAAGAGAGGTGGATGTGGTAGCGCGGGTGAAACAGAATTATGTCCGCCAGCTGGTACTCGCCGAGAGGCTCCGGTTGCAAAAGGAAAGCATTCTGCGGAACGAGAAGGCCCTGAAAGACTCACGTTTTCTACTCGCCCAGGGCCGGGCGCTGCGCGTGGATACCTTACGTGCCTATACGCAGGTAAAAAACCTTGAACCGGACGTGAAGCGCCTGACCTATGCATTGCAGATCAGCCAACAGGAATTGCGGACACTCGTGGGGGACTTTTCGGAAACGGAATATGCATTGTCGGATTCACTGCAACTGAATCCCGGCGATTCCATTCCATCGGAAGACGGCGCGTACTCGCTATCGGTACGGCAGCGGCCCGATTTGCGGCTCCTCACGCTGAACAAGGAGATCAACGACCGGGATATCGAGTTGTACAAGGCGGCACGCCGCCCGGTCGTCAATTTTGTGAGTCAGTACCAGTTGCAAACCCAAACCAACCAGTTCCGGTTTGGTAATGCAGGTTATCCGCCGGTGTTTTTCGCAGGCGTGCAGTTTTCGATCCCGATCTTTAATGGTAAACAAAATATCAACCGCATTGCTTTGGGTAAAATTGAAAGACAGCAGGCTGACGTGATCTACGACAATGCACAGCAGGAATTGAAAACGCAGGTGAAGCAAGTGATCGCAAATCTGGTGGAAACTTCGGAACGTATCAAAACCCAGCGCGGCGTTTCGGAAACGGCGGAGCTGAGCTATTCCATTACCCGGTACCGGTACGAAAAGGGTGTTGCATCGCGGTTGGAATTGATGGATTCCGAATTCGCATTGACAACCGCGAAGGCTAATTACCTGGAATCGGTATTCGATTATCTATCGGCTAAAATTGAACTCGACCGGGTTACCGGCGCCGTTCGCAATGAATTATAGGCCATGAAATTCATTTAATCGGATTCGTAAAACCAAATTATGATTAGGGTTGTGTTTAAATATATGCCGGAGGATCGTTCATCCTCCGGCATTATCGTTTGGGGATTCAATGAATAATTCAATGCTTCAATAAAATATCTATATTTGATTTTATCCTCACATCAGATCAAAATCAAATGGAAACACAGTACACCGAAACACGCCAGGTCACTTTTCACGGCGAAGGCGCCAAGCTGTTTGGCATTTACATTGTCAATATCCTTTTGACGTTCTTGACCCTCGGGCTTTACTATCCCTGGGCCAAAGCGGCACTGCTGAAATACTATTATGAAGAGTCTGAATTTGAAGGAAGCCGTTTTACATTTCACGGCACCGGGAAGGAAATGTTCAAAGGCTTTATCAAAGCGATCGGTATTTTCCTGGGTTTGTACTGCATCCTTTTTGCTGCGGCATTGTCGAAAAACCTGACGATTACCATGCTTGGTGTCGCGGTGTTTTACATCGGGCTGCTGCTCCTGATCCCGGTTGCGATCCACGGGGCGCTCCGGTACAGAACTTCGCGTTCGTCGTGGCGGGGAATCCATTTCGGATATCGGGGTGACCGGAAAGAATTTGTGAACATATTTATCGTAGGCAGTCTTATCACCCTTGCGACGCTGGGCATCTATTCTTTCTGGCTGATCATCGAAATGCGGAAGTATATTTTCAAGCACCTGCGTTTCGGGAACATCACGTTTTCCTACGAAGGCGAAGGAGCAGCATTTTTCTGGCTTAATGTAAAAGGCTATTTCCTGTCCATTCTCACTTTGGGCGTTTATGCATTCTGGTATGCCAAAGACCTGTTTGCCTATTATGTGGACAATATCCGGATGTACCAGGGCGACAAGAAGGTTGCTTTCCGTTCTACGGCCACTGCGGGCGGTTATTTTGGCCTGGTGATCGTCAATTTGCTGATCATCGTGCTGACACTGGGCCTGGGCACGCCCTGGGCGATTGTCCGCGCGTTTAAGTTTGTGTTCTCCAATATCGTGATCGAAGGCCCGCTGGATGTGAACGCCATCGTGCAAACCGAAGCAGATTACACCGACGCAACCGGTGAAGATCTCGCGGATATGATCGATATTGGCCTCGTTTAACTGACGCGATTCTTTTCATGCAGCATTTTAGTGTCCGTTACCACGACGGCCGGCTCTCCATCGCGCACGACGCGACGCTCTCGCTCATGCCCGATCACTGGCTTATCCATTACCGTGATCCTTCGGAGGAACTGGTGCCTGTCCGCTGGGCATTGCCTGGCATTGTGACGGACGAGAGTTTCAGTGGCCTATTTATTTTCAGATACGGGGAATTCCCGCAACAGACGATCGAATGCAGGGATGAGAGCCTGCCCGGGGCGCTGAGGAGTCGGTACCCGGGGAAGGTGTTCTTCCGGAAGCGGATCAGTAATTTTTTCAAATTGAGCAACACCGCCATCGTGGGGATAGCTTTGCTCGTGCTAACGCTGATGGGCGCCACGTACTGGTATGGCCTCCCGTGGCTGGCCGGCGCTGTTGCAGCACGCATTCCTGTAAGTGCGGAGATCGAAATGGGGGACACCATGTACGAGAATATGATTCGTGCCTATGACGTGAACCAGCCGTTGACCGACGCGGTGAATAACTTCGCGAAATCCATTGATTTCAAAACACAATATCCGATACGGGTAACGGTCGTGAAGGAGGATGAGGTCAATGCATTCGCATTGCCTGGCGGGCACATCGTGGTGTTTGACAAGATCATCCGGCAGATGAAAACCAAGGAACAACTGGCGGCGCTTCTCGCTCATGAGGTAGCCCATGTGCATTACAAGCATTCACTTCGCAATATTTTCAGAAGCCTGGCCGGGTATCTGTTTCTGTCATTGCTGCTGAACGATATCAATGGCATCGCGGCAGTAGTTGCCGATAATTCGAATGCGCTGGCAAACCTCACTTATTCGCGCGAACTGGAAACCGAAGCCGACCGGAAGGGAATGGATGTGTTGCAAAGCGACGGAATCAGTTTGCAGGGATTTGTGGACTTGTTCGCATTGCTGCAAAGCGAGCATGGGGATGTGGGGAGCTTGAAATTACTGAGCACTCATCCGTTGACGGAGGAGAGGTTGAGGATGGCGGGGGAGATGGCGCGGACGCAGAGGGGAGTGAGGGAGGATGCGGGGTTGGAGAGGAAATGGCAGGCAATTGAGACTGCCTTGAAATAAAACCGGGCCGTTGTTTGACGGCCCGCCAGTGTTTATTGGTACAAAGGTATATTTCAAGGAATGCCCTGCCAGCTGGTAGCAGAATAGCTGAACGTTTCCGTCCAACCAACGCTATACTGTGTAAGGTTTTTGGATAGTACCAGCCCATCGCCGTCCACTACATACCCCGAGAAGTATATGCTTGCGCCGGTCATAATTTGACCTGTTACATCATTGTTGTCAATCATCACATCGATCAGGGGACTAGTATGCTTTCCGAAGTATGGCAGGTACTTATCATTGATGCCACCAATATAACTGCCACCAATATGGTTGTAATTAATATCGTCGATGTTGTCGGTTGGGAAATTTAGGGGGTATTTATCTTCGATTTGCGTATATGTGAAATTGTAAGTATGATAGGGTTTTCCATCTTTTTGATGTTTAATTTTAGTCAGACGATAGATCCAATCATATTGGTATTTCCATGATTCTTTTAACACATACGCTGTGTCGGACTTGTTGACTTCATCCAAGTATCCTTGTGGATTGTATTTGTATTCAAATAAGTTTCCTTTTTTATCTATACTCTCAATACACAAACCATTAATAATTTTGAAATTATGCTCACCAATAAGTGAATTATTAGAAGACTTATACGTTTTCTTGCTTATCCACAGGGCAGCTGGATTGCTATCGTCGTAAGTATAGGTAACGTATTGATAATTTACCGGTGCATTACCTAATTTTGATATTTTTCCGAAGAATTTACCACTTTTTTTATACTGAATTGGAAACCCTTCATCGTTAACCAATCTGGTCAATGGGTCAAGCCTGGCATTTCGATCACCTACTGCGGTACTGGCCTGATCCGCCGGTGTAACAACCTCGTCATTGTTACATGCTGCCAACAAAACAGAAAGCAAAAGGCATTTAAATAAATTGCCCATAATTTTGACTTGTTTCATGAATTTTTGGAAAAAAATGGTGAGATTAAAATATTTTTGAATCGAAATTAGGATGAAGGGATGAGCTTGAAAAACCCGATAATCGATAGGTGCAAATGAACGAGCTAGCGGCTTTATATCTTTGGATTATACTATTTTGAATTTCGATTAGTTAATTGTTGACTTGCCGATTTTCAGAATACTTCAATATCATACTTTCGAACGTCACGGGCCTTTCACAGGCGTATACTCTGTGCACCTACTCCCACGAGCTCGAAACCGAAGTCGACCAAAAAGCCATGGCCATTTTCCAGGCTGACGGAATTGATTTAAAAGGTTTTGTGGATTTGTTCACCAAAGCGAGCATGGAGATGTGGGGAGTTTGAAAATGCTGAGCACGGATCCGTTGACTGGGGAGAGGTTGCAATTGGTGGAGAAGATGTTGATGCACCAGAAGGAGGTGATGAGGACCGGGAATTAGAGAGAAAATAGAAGGCGATTCTGAATGCTGGGAAATAAAATGCGGGCCGTTGATGAGACGTCCCGCATTCCACAATATTGCAGATTGTATGGCTCATTTGCCTATTCATCTCTGTTTCTTGACTATATCCCTTGCCACCCGGTAGAGTATTGGAAAGTGCTAGTGGATGTCGATACATTTATGTTGCTTCCTTTGCCGAAGGGATGCAGTTCTCTTGTACGGGAAATTACATAACCATCACTGTCGAATAAGTAATCAACTTTGTTATAAATATTTACACCACTATTCACATTTGAATGCTCAACACTTTCGGGCAATACGTCACTGAAATAACCGTAGATTGGTAAATATGTATCCAACGGAATAGATTGGTCTTCCGATGGATTAAGCGAGTAGTTGTCCTTTTTTGAGGAATAAGTATATTTGATCTGAGTAACTAGACCATTGGTTGAATATGACGAAATTTTGTCAAGACGATGCGTTGATGTTGCTGGATTGAACAGATAAGTGAATTTCTTGGAAATCCAGCTTCCTGCATACGGCGGCAGCTGTTTGATTTCCTCCAAAAGACCTACTGCGTTGTACTTGTACTCGTATGAATATGTAGAAAAACTAGTTACAGTTGAACTCGCCACGCAACGCCCGTTCGCAACCTGATGTTTAGTTTCAACGCCCAGTTGCTTAGTTACCTGATTATACGTTTTTGCACTGATCCAAAGAGTGTTTGCTGGATTATTTTTATTATTGTTATTTTGAGTTTATTGATCTACACCATTAAAAGTGGAGTTAATTCGTGCTATTCTGCCAAAAAACTTTCCACTTTTGACATATTGAATGTTGTTATTATCAACTTTTGTAAGCCTAAGTAGTAATGATGCTTTTGCATTACGTTCGTTAACGGTAATTCCGTCTGTACCTGTTGGCGCAACTGCTTGATCATTTTCGCAGGACGTTAATAGGCCTGCCAAAAGAAAACATTTGAATAAACTTCCTGTCATTTTAAATTGTTTCATGATTTGAACTGATAGTTAAATGAATAAATGATTTTCAATCCAAACTTAGCATTTAGTGATAGGGAGTGAAAATGCTTTTGACTATCGGTGTACGCGGATAAGTTTGTGGTATTGTTGATTGATTTAGTCATTGACAATGATCAAAAACTATATCCCCTGTCAGCGATAGAAAAATAACGTTTCTGCAAGAAGTAGCTTTGAGTAGGTAGTATTGTAAATAAAAGCAAAAGCGATGCGTCAATATGAGATGCATCGCTTTTATTGATAATTCACTGGGTGATTATCGCTTTTATCAAAGCATGCCAATGATATTCATTGTGTGATTTAGCGGTATGCCTTGGTTATACTCATTATACTCCCTGACCCGGATAGCCATATTTTAATGCAAATATATTAGTTGTCATCCCTGTAAGATTGCCGTATCCGAATGGGTAATTCTGTCTCCATCTGGATGTTACATATCCATTTGCATTGAAAAAGTATTCGAAGGTATAATAAGGAATAAGCTGGCCATTGTAAGGAAACGGCTTAACATCAACCTGCCGAACCAAAACGTCGCTGAATTTTCCGAACAGAGGCTGATATTTATCTAGTTCTGTATGTTCAGGATTGAGGAAATATTTGTCTACTTGCTCCGCGCCAGCCCCAGCTCCACCTCCCCCTACATACGTAAAGGAAATTTCCTTGTACTTCCCACTGCTGTTTGAATAGGTAATTTTGGTAAGACGCTCTGCCTGGGTGGTGCTATTGTATGCGTAAGTAAATTCGCGCTTGTTTGAACTGCCATCCTGAAAGATCTTGTCTAATCTACCGGTCTCATTATACTGATAGGTGTAAGTTTTGTTGTTAGTGATATCCGTGCTTTTAATACACCTGCCATTTACGACATGGTAGCTGATCTGACTCGTGTAGGCTCCACTCGTATTGGATTGACGTTTTGCAGTTATCCAGAGATCTCCGTCGCTGCCATCACTATAGCCGTAGTATAGGGTGTGACCGGTTGGCTCTATCACATGTGACAAGCGGCCCTCGTACCTGCCTGATGTAATGTATTTTAGCTTGTAGTCACCATCTTCGGTGAGCTTGGGTACCAACGCGGAGGTTTTGGCATTCGTTTCTTGGCCGGAGGGCGTGACTGATGTCTTCGGTACCAATGCATCCTCATTCTGGCAACTTCCAAGCATGCCCAGCAGTAATAGCCCGCCTAGCATTTTTGCTGTAGTGGTTTGAAGTTTCATAACAAATATTGATAGGTTGAATAATAATTTAACTGGGTCAAACATAGCCTACAAACCATAGGGGTTAAGAATCCGATGGGCCAACGGCAGCCTTGAAAAAGCGTTCGGCGGGCGGTTTTTCAAGGATAAAGTACATCTACAAGCAATCGAAGAAGTTTAAAGACATTGCCTGTAAATAAACATGTAGGGCGATAAAAGCGTGTAATGGCATTGTTTTTGCTGGTTTTGCGAAAAATGAAAACCATTATGAAAGCATTGACTCAAGACGGGCAGCGGCATGTAGACGACATCGCTGCGAAATATAATGTGACGTCACAATCGGTCGAAACTCTCCTCCGCGCGGTGGTTAGTGGAAGCGGAACGATGGCCCAGTTCAACATTCCCGAGCTAGGTGGTCAGGGCCAATGGATGAAAGGCGGCATGACGATGGTGGGCGATATGTTTAATAATTCACTGCGCGCAACGGTGGATAAGCTTTGTGCGGAATTAGCCGAACTAATTGTTTCGAAAGTCTTACTGGAAGAAAGGAATACGGCAGAAGAGGATGTTGGTAATTTGAGAAGCAGTGTCAGCACGCCCTGGCCTTCTGTTTTCGGTAACCCCACCGCCACCGGCTCGCAGAACAACTTCCGCTATGCCTATTTTGCTCCTGTCCATCGCCTGGTGATCGAGGAAAATGGAAAACGCGCGATTTATGATACCAAGCATCATCAGATTTCCGGGATTTCCCAGCAACAGGGCACAACTGGTTCTTATAAATTCACGAGTCAGGAAGGTACAGTGGATCTCGGTAGTCTGAGCATAGTTTCGGACCCTGACAAACCAGCCCAGCCTACGCCTGAAATGGCCTATGACGTCACCGGAACGGCCGACTTGAGAAGCGGGGACCAAAGTCCGCAAGACATCATCATTGCAACGATCGGCAAATTAAATATCCTTTTGGAGAAGGGGCAGATTACAGAGGAGGAGTTTAAAGCAAAGAAGGAGGAATTGCTGGGGAGATTATAACGCATAGCAAATTATTAAAACGGCCCGAAATTACCCGGGCCGTTTTGATAATTCGCTATTTAAATGATGGTACCGTGTATTTTCTATCCGTTGTGGATACTAATGTCCCGTCATATTTTTTGACGGTAACATTTTTGACTTTACCTGCATAATCGAATGTGTAGCTATAATAATAGTTGGTGGAGGATACTTGCTGCCCGTTCCATTGAAACTTTTTGTCGGAGGAGCACTGAACAAGATTAGTACTGAATTTTCCGAATACCGGGAGATACTTGCTGATACCGGCTGCAAAGACATTGGGATTCAAGGGAGATTTGTCTGGAACAGGTTCCGTGATACTATAATTAAACCCTAATTCCCTGGTCTTTGCACCCGAGGCATCATAGAACGTTACTGCTGATAGCGAACTTGCAGTTCCGGTGGCATCTGCTTTATAGGTAAATTCAGTTCGTTCGTTGGGTTGCGATTTGTTGTAATACTTCTTGAGCTGCCCGTTAGCATCATATTCGTAGAGATGTGTCTTGTCTGCAACGGTTTCAATGCAGCGTCCATAGGAGTCCAGGGTATATGTGAAGACTTTTGTTGGATTAGGGAAACCATTGATATATCTTTTGCCTGTGATTAATTGCGTCCCGTATGTAAATTCATGGTATGCGCCGTTATCATAGATTTCCTTCCATAAAGCACTTGGCACCTGGTCATTGTAAGCCAGAATAATAGCTCCGTCTTTAATCAATTGACCGACCTGTTGGGTGGTTTTCGCATTCCGATCGGACACCGTCGGAGGTGTTTGCGGTGCAGGCGCATTGTCATTTTCTGTCTGGCAAGCGCCCAACAGTCCTGCGAGCAAAATCCCTTTGGTCGCGATGGTGATGTTTCGAACTAGTTTCATAAGCGTTGTTTAATGGGTGAATGGATTGATTTTGAACTTCGCTCAACATAGCGGGCCAGCGGGTCGTATGAAAATGTAATGGCTGAATGGTGGGGCCGGGAGAGCTGCCGGTTACGAGTAGAGCGAACTTCTTCGCCGCGTAGCTTTTTCTTAATTTTTGCGGAGCGCACAACATTTCCGAGTTTTGCGGTGTTTAAAGTTGACGGTCGTCTACTAGTTGGACGTACCGGCAGTATTCATTTAGCATCCATGATTTTCGCACAGATATCCAAAATTGTAGACCCCATTGCCGTCAAGCTCGACAGATGGACGGTGGAAATATACCGCCTGCTTCCCAACCTGGTCATTGCGGTAGTTATTCTGATTGTTTTCAGGTTTTTAGCGCGATTTGGAGGTAAGTTTATAGAGCGTATACTGGGGCATGCATCGCAGAATATCGCGCTCGTGGGATTGATATCGACCATTACGCGCATAACGATTTTTGCGACCGGTTTTTTCTTCGCACTAGGCGTCCTTGGGCTCGATAAAACGGTAACCTCACTCCTCGCGGGCGCGGGCGTACTTGCATTGGCGCTCGGGTTCGCGTTTCAGGACCTGACAACGAACTTCATTTCCGGGGCCTTCATAGCCATCCAGCGACCGATCCAGGTAGGAGATGTGATCGAAACGAACGGTTTTACAGGCAAGGTGTTGTCGATCGGGCTGCGCTCGGTGAAGCTGGATAATTTCGAGGGACAGCAGGTCGAGCTGCCGAGTAAGGACATTTTTCAAAAACCCATCGTGAACTTTACGCATTCGGGCGAGCGGCGTGTAAGGATGGAGGGTAGCATCGGTTATAAGGACGACCTTGCATTGGTGGAACATCTGGCCTTGGGCGCAATGAAGGAGCTGGATTTTATCGATCCGCTTAAGGTGATCGAATTTAATTTCCTTCGTTTCAGTGAAAAAAGCATTGATTTTGAAATACTGTTCTGGATCAGACAGAACAAAATAGGCCCCGGGCCAGCCAAAAGTGCGGCTATGAAAGTAGTGAAGCGCGTTTTTGACGAAAACAACGTTTCTTTTCCTACGCCGGCAAGGGCTATAGAGTTGCCCGGAAAATCGGAAACGCCAAGCTATTAAATATTTCCAGCTTACAGCCCGGTCGGAGTAAATTCTTTCTGTTACCGAGGCGATTTCGACAAGAAATGGTTTTTTAGTGGTAATTGTCTTTGCTCGTCCATTCGTGTCGATCAGATATCATACTCTAGGTAGCTTTAAAGATTTAATGGACATAAACAAAAAGCCGGCCCGTTTATTAGCGAGCCAGCTTATTTTCAATTGAATTTAGGAATGATAACAAATTAACATTTAAATAATTTTCGCCTCTACATGAATCGAATCAACATTGGTTCCCCTGAATGCCGCCGAGAATTCTGATAAAATGTTTTTAACTCTGGTTAATAAGTTGCGCTACATGCTAAATGATGGCGTGAGGTATTTTCTATCGGTTGAGGAAACCAGTGTTCCATTGGTTTTCTTAACAGTAATATTTGTGGCTTTGCCTGAAATGCCTAACGTATATGTGTATAGGTGCTTAGTGCTTGATGCTATTTGCCCGCCAGGAAGGAATACGTCTTCCTCTCGGATTTTTGGAAGGTTGGTGTTAAAGCATCCAAATATCGGTAGATACTTGCTAACTTCGGCCGGCAGAACATCTGGTGCCAAAGGATGTTTGTCTGGAATAAAGTTTGCCGCTGCTCCGTATGAGTATCTTATTTCTATTGTTTTTACGCCATACACATCGTGGAACGTTACTTTGGTTAGAGATTTCTTCCAGCCATCCGTGTCAGTTGTATATGTAAAAATTACTTGCTGCTCCGGATAATTTTTGTTGTAATAGCTGGCCAGCTGACCATCAGCATTATATTGATATATGAAAGTGTTTGCGCTTGTGGTCGTTTGGATACACCGCCCGTTGGCATCGAGCGTATATTTGCAATCTGTCGAGGGAGAGCCATATTTTATTTTAGTAGCCGTAATAAGCTGTGGTGTGTAACTAATGTCATAATAATAGCCGGTATGTGACTCTTTCTTGAGCTTCTGATTTTGGCTATCATATGAAAAACTTATGTCTCCATCCGTTAACAGCGTTCCAGCTGCCAGATTAGTTCTTGCATTTTGATCGGTAGTCTCTGTCGAGGCTTCTGGCGTTACAGGAATATCCGTCTCATTCTGGCAAGCGCTTAGCATACCCACTATCAGGATGCCATTGATGAAAATTGGGGTGCTTCGAAATAGTTTCATAATCATAATGTTTAAGTGTGAATTGGTAGATTTTGAACTGGATCAAACATAGGAGCGTTGCCGAATTGCGAAAAATGCGATGCGTAAATGGTACGGCTTAAAGAGCCTGCGGTAAAAAAGGGTTTGGTGGCAGGCCGTTGTTTTGGGTAGGTGTTTCTATAAGCCACTCGGCATTTCCGAGTTTTCCCCTGTTTAAAGGAAAGTCGGTCACTTATTAATTCGATAGGGAGAGCGCATTAATAAGTCTTCTTTTACATCTTGTGAGGCCTGCCAATCTGAAGCCACCTGGATTTGGGAGATCCCAAGCCTGATTTCGGAATGTAAGGCGCAAAAAAGCCCGGCCGGTTACGCGAACCAGCCGGGCTTTTAATAGCAATCCTAATATTAATACCGGTAAGTCTCAGCCTTAAAAGGACCTTCAACCGACACGCCGATGTAAGCAGCCTGCTCTTCGCTCAATGCGTCGAGTTTCGCGCCTACGTGTGCGAGGTGCAATGCAGCTACTTTTTCGTCCAGTGCTTTTGGAAGTACGTATACTTTCTTCTCGTAAGCAGCGGTGTTGGTCCAAAGCTCGATCTGCGCCAAAGTCTGGTTCGAGAATGAGCAGGACATTACGAATGACGGGTGCCCCATTGCGCAACCCAGGTTCACCAAACGGCCTTCTGCCAGCACGATGATGTCTTTGCCTTCCACATTGTAGATGTCAACCTGTGGTTTGATCTGCGACTTGGTGTTGCCGTAAGATTTGTTCAACCAAGCCATGTCAATTTCGTTGTCGAAGTGGCCGATGTTACAAACTACCGCTTTGTCACGCATTTTGAGGAAGTGACGGTCGGTGATGATTTTGTAGTTACCGGTCGCTGTAACGAAAATGTTAGCGCGGTCGGCAGCTTCGTCCATGGTTACTACTTCAAAACCGTCCATAGCAGCCTGCAATGCGCAGATCGGGTCGATTTCGGTAACCAACACGCGGCAGCCCGCGCCACGAAGTGATTCGGCAGAACCCTTACCTACGTCGCCGTAACCTGCTACTACCGCTACTTTACCAGCCAGCATCAAGTCAGTCGCGCGGCGGATAGAGTCAACCAGTGACTCGCGGCAGCCGTATTTGTTGTCGAATTTAGACTTTGTAACCGAGTCGTTTACGTTGATGGAAGGCAGGTGGAGCGTTCCGTTTTTATAGCGCTCGTACAAGCGGTGAACACCGGTTGTAGTTTCTTCCGAAAGACCTTTGATACCGTCGATCAGCTCAGGATAGTCGTCGAACACCATGTTGGTAAGGTCACCACCGTCGTCGAGGATCATGTTGAGAGGCTTACGCTCTTCGCCGAAGAACAAAGTCTGCTCGATACACCAGTTGAACTCCTCTTCGTTCATGCCTTTCCAAGCATAAACAGGGATACCCGCTGCTGCGATAGCCGCTGCCGCGTGGTCCTGGGTAGAGAAGATGTTACAGGAAGACCAGGTAACTTCCGCACCCAATGCGGTAAGTGTTTCGATCAGAACGGCTGTCTGGATCGTCATGTGCAAGCAACCTGCCACACGCGCACCTGCCAAAGGCTGTGAAGGACCGTACTCGGCACGGATCGCCATCAAACCAGGCATTTCAGCTTCTGCCAATGTGATTTCTTTACGGCCCCATTCGGCCAGCGAGATGTCTTTTACCTTGTACGGGATGTACGTTTCGGTTGACGTTGCCATTATTTTACAGTTTAGTTAATATCTTGATTTTAACACAAAACTAAGTAGAAAAACCACCAGGGGGAATAAATGCAGATACAAATTGTGGAATGCGGCGTGAATTTGGATAATTTATCTTTTAAACGGCTGTTCTGTGCGGAATGTGAGGTGATACGGCCGGTATTATCCTTTTGCCGGAGATATTTTGTCTGTATTACAAAGGCTTAGCGATTTTTGCCGTTTGTCGACAATTGCGTGACATTGGTCGACAATGCGGTTCTGAGCCTGTATTGGCCTGCGAATTATTTATCTTTGTTTATGCGCCCTGTTGCAACAGTACTGAATTATCCTGAACATAAACGAATCTTACTGCACGTTCTCTTCTGGCTCGCCGTCCTGACGATCCTGACGATCATTTACGGTGCAGGTATGCCCGATTACTGGCTGACGATCGGCATCGTAGGCATGTTCCTGCCCATTCACATCGGCTACTTTTACCTGATCGCGTATGTGATTATCCCTCGTTATTTCGATCGGAAGCAGTACGGGCAGTTTGCAGTTTGCCTGGTCCTGATCGTGGTTGGTTCGACGCTGGCTTTCAGGTTAATGGAAATATGTGTCGCCGATCCGATCATCTACAACGCCGTGAAGAGTAAGGACCCTACGTTTGTCTGGCGCAAACTGGAAGGGACGTTCCGGGAGCAGCTGGCCAAGCCGGCATATCTGATCAGCGCATTCGAGCAGACGAATATATTTGTCTGGATCGCCCTGTCGATCAAGTTCTTCAAAATGTGGTTCGATCGCCGGCAGGCGGCCATGGAGGCTGAACTGAATTTTCTCAAAGGGCAGCTTCACCCGCATTTCCTGTTCAATACACTCAATAACCTCTATGCGCTCACATTGACGCAATCGTCCCAGTCACCGTCGGTGGTGATGGGATTGGCCGAAATATTGCGGTATATGCTTTACGAGGCTAATACCGAGATCGTTCAGCTCGAAAGGGATATCAGTATTCTTAAAAGTTATATCGCACTCGAAAAGATCCGGTATGAGGAGCGGCTCGACATCAATTTCAGTATCAATGGCCTGTCGCCGGAATTCAAGATCGCCCCGCTGCTGATCCTGCCGCTGGTTGAAAATGCATTCAAACACGGTGCGAGCGAGCAGATCGGGGAAGCCTGGATCAATATGGACCTGAGGGTCAAAAACAATGCATTGAAGTTCAAGATCTCGAACAGCAAACCCGAGACCGCCGAGCGCGACGACCGTCCGCACCACGTGAGCATCGGGCTGGCCAACGTGCGTAAACGGTTGGAAATACTCTATCCGTCGGCCCATAACCTGAAAATCATGGACGAAGACGATGTATTTGCCGTGATCCTTGATATTGAACTTGACAAACGTTTGGAAATCTGATATTTATGAAACTGAAAGCCATTCTGGTGGACGATGAGCCCCATGCCATCGAAGTACTGGACAACTACCTGGCCAATTTCACCGAAATCGAAATTGCCGCACGCTGCCAGGATGCGATCCAGGCTTTTCAGGTGTTGCAGCAGCAAAAGATCGACCTGATGTTCCTGGATGTGAAAATGCCCGGCCTGAAAGGCACTGACCTCCTGCGCAGCCTCAAAAATCCACCCAAAGTCGTTTTTACCACTGCTTACCAGGACTATGCCGTCGAGGGATTTGACCTGAATGCCGTGGATTACCTGCTGAAACCCATTCCGTTCGAGCGGTTTTTGCGGGCCATGGACAAGGTGTTCACCGGGCTCAACATCACCAATCAATCGGTTTCGGTGTCGCAAAAAACGGCGCCTGCCAACCAGGACGTGTTCCTCTACCTGAAAGTGGACCGTAAGATGGTGAAAGTGAATGTGAACGACATTTACTGGATCGAAAGCCTCAGGGATTATATCAAGGTGGTCCTGAGAGAGAAATCGCTGATCTCGAAACAAAAAATAAGCCTGCTTGAAGAATTGCTTCCCGAGGACGGTTTCATCCGCATTCATCGCTCCTTCATCGTGTCGGTCGACAAGGTGGAAAGCTATCATTCCCACAAACTGGAAATCGCCGGAAAAGAGCTGCCCATCGGACGTAACTTCCGGAATGATTGCCAGCGCCGCTTCAAACTGACTTTTTAAACGATGCTGCAAAAGGCGTTTGTCGACAAAACCCGCTATTGATCGACACACGGTTCTTTCGCTTTCTGATGATCATGATTTCGGTTTAAAATTGCACCGCCATTGAAAAATGGAGGAAATCATTTTCAAGTCATCAGAATCGTTAGCCATGTTAAAAAGCAGAAGAATTCTTTGGGCAGCCTTGTCCTTTGCCCTGTTGCTGGGTAGTTGCAAGGAGGACGAAGAGGTAAAACCATCCGACACATTGACCGCCAAAGCAGGCGCGGACCAGACCGTCAACGCCGGTTCCATCGTTACACTCGACGGTAGCGGATCCACAGACAGTGGAAACAAGCCCTTCGACTTCAGTTGGGCCATTTCGAAAAAACCAACCGGCAGTACTGCCAACCTGAGCTCCACCTCGGCAGCCAAGCCGACCTTTACCGCCGACCTTCCCGGTGACTACGAAGTGGAACTGACCATCAGCAATGCCAATGGTCAAAGCAAAGACAAAGTCCTGATCACCGCGACGGTTATCGAGCCGATCGTCATCGATGCGAATATCAAGGCCAAAACAACACTTGCCGACCGTATCGACAACCCGGCGATTCCCGACTACATCGTCAATGGGAATGTGACCGTCAATGCGGAGCTTGAAATCAAACCGGGTGTTGTGATCGCATTTGCACGTGACGCACGTCTGGAGATCAACGACAACGGTGGTATCCTCATCGCAAAGGGCGATTCTGCGAAGCCTATCCGCTTCATTGGAAAAGAAACGACCAAAGGCTTCTGGGCCGGTGTCACGTTCCGGTCGTCGAGCAGCGCTAACACGCTCGAATACGTGCAGGTATTGCACGCCGGCAGCAAACCGCTTTACGCTGCTATCAAAGCCGGTATGGCCGTTTTGGGTGGCAACCGTGCCGAGGTGAATATCAAGAATTGTCTTTTCGAACAAAATGCGGGTTACGGACTTTACCTGGAACATGCAGTAGTCCTCGGTACATTTGAAAAGAACAATTTCAAAGACAATACCGAAGCGGGCATCCTCATGGGCGCCGAAAACGTGAAAAAACTGGACACAGATTCTAAATTCACCAATGGCAATGGCCGCAATGTGGTGGAGATCTTCGCATCGTCCCTGCCTAAAAACGCAACTGCGGAGGTGATTTGGAAAGGTTTCAAAGACAAAACCCCGTACCGCATTCTCGAAAACGTGACTTCCGATGCCAACTGGAAACTGTTGCCGGGCGTGATCATCGAAATCGCTCGTGCAGGTTACATATCTGTCGATGACGGTTATTTCAATGCGGTAGGGACCGAAGCCAACAAAATCATCATTCGTGGTGCTGAAAATTCGGCCGCATATTGGAAAGGCATGATCTGCTATTCTACCAGCGACCAGAACATCATCGAAAACGCCGAAGTATCGGGTGGTGGAAATATTGCGATCGTGTCGGGCAAGAAAGCCAATATCGCTATCTACGGGGGCCAGTCGAGAATGACGATCCGGAAATCGGTCATCTCCGCCAGCGGTGGCTATGGCATATTTGTGAATTACCAGGCTACGATCAATGCCGACGTAGAAACAGTCAATACATTCAAAGACAATGCGCAGGCTAAGTTGTTGAAAGAGTAATGGATAGCTCTGCGTTTTGTACCAGTATCATATTTGGCCTGATCACATTCCTGGTGGTATTTACATTCCACCAGGCGCTCAGAAGCTCCGGAACGTTTTCAGTGATGACGGTTATCTGGATAGCCATGCTCAGTGCCGCTGCCCTGGCCGGATATTTTAAGCATACCGATACCATATTTTCCAGATTGTTGTTAGTAGTGGTCCCACCTGCGATCCTGTTGGCCTGGCTGTTTCTCGCCAGGCCAGGGAAAGCCTTAATGGAGAAGATGGACATTCACCTGCTGACGATGATCCACGTGGTACGGGCACCGATCGAGCTGGTCTTGTACTGGTCGTTCATCGACGGGATGGTACCGCACGAGATGACATTCGGCGGAGGTAATCTGGATATCCTGTCCGGGCTTTCAGCTCCCTGCATTTACTATTGGGGAGTGATGAAGAACGGGGTGCGGTGGCCGGTGCTGGTGATCTGGAATTTTGCCTGTCTCGGATTGCTGATCAATGCAATTTTCAGATCGGTGTTATCCACGCCGCTATCCTTTCAGACCCTTGGGTTTGAGCAGCCGAATATCCTGGCTTTTCAGTTTCCGTTTATCCTGTTGCCGGGCGTAGTCGTGCCGATCATCCTTTGCGCTCACCTCGTGGTGGTCCGCAATCTGGTAAGAACGCATTGGCAGGAAACCAGGGCATTGCACGTCGGCAGAGCGGTGATCAACCACTTTTTTAGCTGAGAAAGCATATTACAGCCATGAAAACATTGAATCATATGGTGCTTGCGGCATTGCTGATGTCCGCCGGCCTGCAACCGCCTGCGGTAGGTAAAGCGACGCGCTCCGCCCGGCAGCCCTTTCCGGGACGGGGATTCTGGGTCGCCGAAACAGCACCGGACCACAAGTCTACCACGATCAGATATTACGCTAACAGCAATTACCTGGTTTCGGAAGTAACCACAAAAGGTGAGTTGGATGTGACGAAGCTCTCCGTGAGAAAGTATTTGAATGAACAGCTCAGAAAGGAGCTGGAAAAGGACACCACGGCGCAAGCCGCCATCAGGCTATATGAAATCCGCTGATATGATTTCCATTGTCGGTCTCCTCGGGGTGGTGCTCTACTTTTTCATCGCGGCACAGGGCGCATTCTACCACATTGGCTTCGGAAGAGCAATGTTCCATATTCCGGGTGAACAGTTTATCCAGCTGAGGAAAGCGGTTGACCCGATGGTGCGGCGTAAGCTCAGGGGATTATACCTCTCGGCATTGGCGATCATGTTCATATGGCTGGTCCTGACGGATAAATCTGGCGGATTCCTTTCCTACGGGCCGGTCCTGATCGCCTTCCTGCTGCTTGTCGCCGACCTGGTGCTCATTCTGAAATTCAGTGAGCCGGTGAATGAATTGATCAACAGTGACTTATTGAACACACAGCAGGGCTATACGAATGCGCGGAGCCAATGGATGAAGTTTATTTTCATCCGCGGTTATCTGTCGGTGTCAGGCTTTGTGATCCTGCTGGTCCATTTGATTTTGCAAAGTAAGTTTTAATCCAATCCAAAAAAGCCATGTTAACTAAAATGAAAACACCTTCAATGATCATTGGCAGATGTACGAAATCCGTACTGGCCCTAGCGGTGCTTGCCCTGTCCTTCACTGCCTGCAAGGACGACGATAACCCGAATCCCGACGGCGGAAGCAACGGTAATGAAAAAGCGTTTATCCCTACCAAAGACAAGGTCTATCGCTACAAGACGACGGACTCCGAGGGTGAAGGAAGTACTTCCGTAACCAAGGTGACAAGCGTCCAGGATTCCGCAGGTTTACAGGTTTACAAGATCCGCGAGGTCCTGACGCAGGATGGTGAGGATTTTGACATAGACTATAAAGCTTATAGCCACGACGGCCTTACGACCAACGAACTGTCCTATCCTCCCGCGCTGATCGCTATGGTCAACGAAATGAGCCAGATGGCATACATCGAGGACCTGAGTGTTACCGGCTTTCCTCAATTTCAGAATCTTGAGAACAAAGGGACCGTGAACAGCCAGCTCACCTACAAGGGCGATCCGATCAAGCTGAAAATGAAGCTGCAAATTCCCGTCGGGGAGGATGACATCGTGAATGCGCAGCTGGAAGCCAAAATCACGCACAAATCGGGAAAGGCTACCAAACAAGAAAGCGTTACCACTCCCGCAGGAACTTTCGACTGTACCAAATGGGAATATACCTACGAGGTGTACACCAAAATGGACACGGAGATCGTCCCGCTTGAAGAAAAGACAGTTGTGTACACCGTGTCACTCTGGACTTCGCCGGGCGTGGGTGTTGTAAAAACCATCGAAAAGTCGGAAGACTCTACTTCGACTACCGAGTTGCAGAAAATTGACTAGCCGGCGGCGTATGAGAAAGTGCGTACTGATACTGCAATGGGTGGCGGTAGCATGGCTGGCTGCCGCGTGCAGCAGCGACGATGATCCCGGGACAAAGGAACCCGGACCAAAGGAAGGTTATGCCACAGGAAAGGTGACGGCTGCCGACGGTAGTCCGATCAGGGGCGTGGAGGTGGTGATCGACAACACGATGATCCACGCGTCTTACTCGATCGGGAATTCCGACGAGCAGGGCAACTATGAGATCCAGCTTCCCAAAGTCGGCACGTTCATGGCCTCGGCGCAGCTGGTCAGGCAGTATAATGGCAAGCGGTACGAGCTGGACCTTGACCCGAATGTGTACGAAGCATTCAGCATCGATGGGGCCGTGCGGAATTTTCAATGGAAGATGACCGGCGATCGCCCGGAAGGGGAGGGCTACTACGGTGCTACGATCGGAATCAACAAGTCGGTGATGAGCGCAATTTACGACTCGGAAAACATCGAATTTACGCTCATACCGGTAGGGGCGCTGATCGACGGGTCCAAAGGAAGTACTTTGAAAATGAAGCATGGGAAGCCGTATTCAAAGGACTATGGCAACCTGGTCGACATCCCGCTGGGGAGGTATGAAATGACTGCCTTTTACAATGGGGAGAATGGCAAGATGCCGCTCAAATTACGCAACCATTTTTCAGAGGACGAGTTCGAAAATACGCTGGTCATTGATTTCGAGCCTTCCACGATGTGGGGTTCAAACGCTGCCTTCATCTCTTACACGGAATAGTGTAGGGCGAAGCGGTTCAAAAGAGAAAACAATAGAGAAATAGGATGGATAATTTGGGACTAGCCAGATCTTTAAGACCTGGCTAGTTTTGTTTTTATACCAGAACGGAAAAGCTTTTGAAGATCGCTCCAAGCCTCACCGCATCGAATATACGCGCCTGTGAGCCGCCGTGGTTAAGTACCGATTGCTCATGCGAGGTTACGCACATTTCGCAGCCGTTCAATGCTGAAACGACCAGACTGAGCAATTCAAAAAACTCCTTGCCCAGGACAGGGTTCACCATAATGCTCATTTTGATCCCCGCAGGTGCATTATCATAAAACTCCTTGTGCATAAAGTGACGGAAACGATAAAATACGTTGTTCGCATTCATCAATGACACACAGGCAGTTACTTCTGCCAGTTCCTTCTCGTCGGCACCTTCCTGCGCAGCCAGTTCTTCCAGGGCCGCGATCAGCGCCGCATTCTTTTCATTGATTGCAACCGACAAAGCCAGCAGTAATGCCTCTTTCCGGTTCAGTGTCTGCGACTTCAATACATTACCTACATTGATTTTCAAGTCTTTGAGGTAACGGTGGTCAAGTGCCGCCAGCTTGTTGATCAGCACGCTTTCGAATTCCGCGGGCAAATTGACTTCTTTATACAGGGACTCTTTCGTGTTCCCTGTTGCTGCAAATGGATACATGTCTGTGATTTGTTGATCGGGAAGGACTCCCGGTGGTGTAAGTAAAGAAGCAGTTCACGAAGCGGGCACACATGCTGCCTACCTGCCGTGAACTGCTTCGTCTGGTCGGTTAGGCAAGCGTTGCCTCGCCTTTTTGCCAGTTGCAAGGGCAAAGCTCGTCAGTTTGCAGCGCGTCCAGTACACGAAGTACTTCAGATACGTTACGGCCAACTGAAAGGTCGTTTACGGATACCCAACGGATGATACCCTGTGGATCGACGATGTAAGTTACACGGTAAGCGATTTTTTCGTTCGCTTCCAGGATACCCAGTTCTTCTGCAAGAGACTTGGAAGTATCGGCCAGCATCGGGAACTGAAGGTCACGCAGATCGTCGTGGTTTTTGCGCCATGCAAGGTGCACATATTCGCTGTCGGTAGAAGCACCGATCAGGATCGTGTCACGGTCAGCGAAGTCTGAAGTGTGCTTGTTGAACTCTGCGATCTCGGTAGGACATACAAAAGTGAAATCTTTTGGCCACCAGAACATCACCATCCATTTCTCGGCATTTTTGTGATCTTCTGAGGTAATATCGTAGAATTCGTTTCCTTTTTCAAGAGACACTACGGATGTTTTTTTGAATTCAGGGAAAACCGATCCCACAGATAACAGTCTATTTGCCATGATTGCTCGTTTGTTTATAAATTGTATTTTTTAGTGTTACAAAACTACGAACGCCGAGTAATCAGGACAACCTCCGACCTGGTATTATGCCAGGAAAGAGTTGATTTAATCAAATGAATTTAGTTTTATTTATCGGAACGGAGAAGTTATAGATAGCACTTATAATGCTATAAATTTCTGCAATATAATTATATTAATAATAACTGTAATTATAAATTATCAGCCGGGCATCACGCTGAGCACTGTTTCCAACGACATGCCCCGTGAGCCCTTGATGAGGATCAATGTATTTTCCTGCGGATTATCCATCACCCAATTGTGCAATGAAAATTTGTCCGGGAAATAATAAGCCTTAGGCAGGGCAGGCAATGCGTGCTGCATGAGCTTACCGGCCAGGATCACCACGTCGAACTGCTCTCCGGCGATCTGCTTTCCTAATGCAAGGTGCTCTTCCGCTGCCGCATCACCCAGCTCGAACATGTCCCCGAGAATAAGCATTTTGCGGGGCGCTTCCATTCGGCCGAAGTTGGCCACAGCTGCTGCCATCGACGACGGGTTGGCATTGTAAGCATCCATAATCACGGTGTTGGAGCCCTTCTTCACAAGCTGCGACCGGTTGTTGTCCGGCTCATAATTTGCAACCGCCTCGTACGCATCCGCATCCGACACCCCGAAATGCTTGCCGACCGCGAGGGCTGCACAGATATTATCGAAATTGTACCGTCCCGGCAGGTGGGTAGTGACCTTTTTACCTCCATTACTAAAACTTACGCTCGGGTTTTCTTCCAGCAGCGTCGGGTTCACGGCGCTGTTTTCCGAGCAGTAAAAGACGATTTCGCCGAATGCACGGCGTTTGCTGACCATTTCCATGATCACATCCTGTGTCGAGTTCACAAATACGATCCCTTTCTTTTTAGACAGAAAATCGAAAAGCTCGCCCTTGCCTTTGATAATGCCTTCCACACCGCCGAAGCCTTCGAGGTGGGCCTTGCCGATGTTGGTGATCAGGCCATGGGTTGGTAGTGCAATGCTGCTGAGTAATGCGATCTCCTGCTGGTGATTAGCGCCCATTTCAATGACGGCCATCTCGTGTCGGGCCGGGTCCACGGACAGGATCGTGAGCGGCACGCCGATGTGGTTGTTGAGATTCCCTCGCGTCGCATAGGTGTTGTATTTCATGGACAGTACCTTGGCAATGAGCTCTTTGGTAGTTGTTTTGCCATTGGAGCCGGTGAGTGCTACGACCGGGAATTCAAAAGTTTTGCGATGCGTACGCGCCAGATCCTGCAAGGCTTCCAGCGTATTTTCCACGAGCAGGTAGCGGTCGGAGGTGGCAACGGCAACGTCGTCCACGACGGCATAGGCGGCGCCTTTGGCCAATGCATCGGCGGCATATTGGTTGCCGTCGAATTGATCGCCCTTCAATGCGAAGAAAATGCAGCCCTCGGTGATCTGACGGGTGTCGGTGGAGACTTTGGAATGCTGGCGGAACAGTCCGTAAATGGTTTCTATGGAAGTATACATGAATTGACCGGTCGTTATAAAGTAATGCGGGCTTATTTCGTTAGGTTTAGGACAAACAGCCCATACGGAGTCTGCGCGGCGGACTGCTGGAAACCTGCAAAACTAATAGAATATTCCTCAACGATGCGAACCAAATTTACCTCATTTACCCTCTGCCTGATCTGCCTCATCAACCTGCCCGTATTGCGTGCCCAGCAAGCCTGGTTCAAAATGGATACACTGACCACCGTGTCGGCCGGCGGTCGAAAACTGACCAATCCATGGGGAGGCGGCCTCAATGCCCCCCAATACCTGAAAATGCATTTGAATAACGACGCGGATGAAGACCTGGTGGTGTACGACCGGACCAACAGCAAGGTAACCACATTTCTGGCGGGCCCGGATCCGGTGCAACCCGGGAAAAAAACATTTATCCACACTCCCTATTACGAAAGTCTCTTTCCCAGGGCCGATAACTGGATGATCCTCGCCGATTACAATGGCGATGGCCTCAAAGATCTTTTCACCAGCACCTCGCTGGGTATTACCGTGTATAAGCAGGTGAAAACCGGCAACACTTGGTCGTTCAGGCTGATGCGTGATGCATTGTACACCAAAGGTTTTTCCGGAAATATCAATTTGCAGGTATCCGGTACCGATATTCCCGGTATTGCCGACGTGGACGATGACGGGGACCTGGATCTGCTGACGTTTGATTTTTCGGGAACTTACATTGAACTGCACCAGAACCTCAGCATGGAGAAATTCGGCGTGCCCGACAGCCTGGGGACGTTGGCCAGCCCGGCGTTTCAGCGCAATGGTGACTGCTGGGGCAATTTTCGCAAAGGCGATGCCGAGGACTTCGTCGTAGGTATCGACTGCGGTGTCGTGTCGGACCCGTCGGCCGCACCGGCGCGCATTATGCATGCCGGTAACTCCATCCTGCTGCACGACCTGAACGGCGACGGTGCAAAGGACCTGCTCGCCGGCCACGTAAGCAATGAGCATATTTCCTTCCTGACCAACTCGGCCAAAGGTATCATCGCCAACTTTACCGGTTTTACCAACACTTACCCGGCCGCAGATCCGGTTTCGCTCCACATTTTCCCGGCAGCATTTTACGAAGATGTCGATTTTGATGGTGTCAAAGACCTGCTGATAGCCCCCAGTATCCCCGCCAACGATATCAATCTCACCGATTTCAAATCTTCGGGCTGGTATTATCAAAACAGCGGCACCAGCGATAAGCCGGTTTTCAAACTGGTCCGGAAAAATTTCCTGCAAGATCAGATGATCGACGTCGGGGAAAATGCAGCGCCTTCCTTTTTTGACATCGACGGCGACGGTGACCTGGATATGCTCATCGGCACCGGCGGAATGCCCGTCACGGGCGGGTACAAAGGCAGCTTCTGGCTCTTACGAAACAATGGAACCGCCACCGCACCCGATTTTGCAGTCGAGTCGGAGGATTACCTGCAACTGGTTTCCAAATTGTCGGTTTATAACATCAAACCACAATGGGCCGACTTTAACGGGGATGGGGTTGCAGACCTTGGCTTTGCGGCCACTTCTTCGGCTAACCTCAAACTCGAATACCGCTACATTCCCAACAAGGGCCCGGCAGGCGGAGCAGCACAGCTGAACCTCGCCGACGCGGTGACCATCGCCATGCCGGGAGAATTGCAAACCGGCGATTCGCCTTTTTTTTATGATGCGGATGGCGACGGCGATATGGACCTGCTCGTAGGAAAAACCCAGGGCAATATTTATTATTATACCAATACAGGAACCAACAAGCAATTCGCTTTCAAGCTCGTAACCGATGCTTTTGCAGGCGTCGGGATCAACTTCGCCGGCCGCTTTTCCCAGGTCGCGGTAACCGATTTCGATCTGGACGGCAAGCCCGACCTGGCTACCGTGGATCATACAGGCAGCATCCGTATTTTCAGCAATGCCGACTGGGGCAAATGGACGGAGCGCAAAGGAGCGTTGGTAAGCGTCAATGGCAAAGCAGCCGATACCAATTTTGGCAACTACCTGTCCATTGCGGGCGCCGATTGGAATGGAGACAACAAGCCCGACGTCGCCATTGGTACCAATGCGGGCGGCGTGCGACTGCTAAGCAACATCCTGCCGGTGACGATCACCGGAAACGAGCCGGGCAATGCAGGTGAAGTGAAGGTCTTCCCTAATCCCTCGGTTGGTTTTTTCAGGGTATATTCTTCCAAAGCCGGTAGCTTCGACGTGCTCACGGCAGGTGGCGTGAAGGTACTCCGAAACCGTGGCATCCGTGCCGGCGAGGTACAGCAGATCGGGACGGCGCAGTGGCCCGCCGGCCTGTACCTGGTTGAATGGAAAGCCGGTAACAGCCGGGTGGTACGGAAGGTGGTTGTAGGCAACTAGCCCCGGTAAGTCCGTAAGACTTGCCCGGTTTAGCAGTAGATACCCTGATGAAGGCCCTTACATGATAAAATCCAAAAAATATTCATGCAAGCTCTTCTGGGTGTTATCTTCCATTTCATCGGTGGCTTTGCCTCCGGCAGTTTTTATATTCCTTACAAGCAGGTCAAAGGCTGGGCCTGGGAGTCTTACTGGATCGTAGGCGGGCTTTTTTCCTGGCTCATCGTCCCCCCGCTGGCGGCTTACCTCACCATTCCGGGTTACACCGAGATCATCGCCCATACCAACGGCGGCATTCTCTTCCTTACCTACTTTTTTGGCGTGCTCTGGGGTATCGGCGGCCTTACCTACGGGCTGGGCGTGCGCTACCTGGGCGTCGCGCTCGGGAGTTCGATCATCCTGGGGCTCTGCTCCGTGTTCGGCGCATTGATCCCTTCCATTTATTACGAATTCAACCCGCAGCCCGGTAAGGATACCATTTCGATGCTTTTCAGCGAAAGCTGGGGACAGATGGTGTTGCTCGGGTTACTGGTATGTGTGATCGGGATCATCATTTGCGGCAAGTCGGGCGCGATGAAAGACGCCGATTTGCGGAAAACAGGCCACGGGGCGGCGGATAATACGGAGTTTAAAATAGGACTTGGTCTGACGGTATCCATTATTTCGGGTATTCTCAGCGCCTGCTTCGCATTCGGTATCGATGCCGGTAAAGTAATGGCCCAGGAAGCGAACGAGATCTGGAAGGCGGCGAATCCGGGTGAAGGTGAGTTTTTATTCCAAAACAATGTCACCTATGTCGTCATTCTCTGGGGAGGGTTAACCACCAACTTTATCTGGTGTATGTTGCTCAATGCGCGCAACAAGACTTTCGGCAACTACACCGATTCGTCCACGCCGCTGCTTTCCAACTACATTTTCTCCGCACTGGCTGGCACTACCTGGTTTTTGCAGTTCTTTTTTTACGGTATGGGAGAGAGCAAGTTAGGGAATGGGCCCAGTTCGTGGATCCTGCACATGGCCTTCATTATCCTGGTGGCAAACTCGTGGGGACTAGTCCTCAAAGAGTGGAAAGGAGTAAGTAAAAAGACCATCACTTCCATTATCACCGGGATCCTGGTCATCGTGCTGTCGGTTCTGATCGTTGGCTATGGTAACTATCTCAAAGAATAGGCATGAAGAGACACTATCCGGTCATGTTGGCGATGCTGGTCGCAGCCGCGGGCTGCCATTCAAATAACAAAAGTGATCATAAAGCATTGGAAACTAA
>CBFGMV010000033.1:0-77131 GCA_965649915.1 uncultured Dyadobacter sp. | reverse complement strand
TCATTCACTCATTCACACATTCACTCATTCAATCATCCACTCATTCAAAACTAAAAATGTACGGCACTATTCAGCAAGAACTGCAAGGCGAACTGGAAGAGATCCGGTCGGCTGGCCTCTATAAAAAGGAACGTGTGATCACGACGCCTCAGTCGGCACATATTGCTACGACTGACGGCGCGGATGTGCTCAATTTCTGCGCGAATAATTACCTTGGTTTGTCTTCACACCCCGATGTGATCCAGGCCGGAATCGAGGCGATACATAGCCACGGGTTTGGAATGTCGTCGGTACGCTTTATATGCGGGACGCAGGATATCCACAAGGAGCTGGAACGGAAGACGGCGGAATTTCTCGGCACAGAGGACTGTATCCTGTATGCGGCCGCATTCGATGCGAACGGTGGTGTGTTTGAACCGCTGCTGAACGAGCAGGATGCGATCATATCCGACGAATTGAACCATGCTTCGCTGATCGACGGAATCCGCCTTTGTAAAGCCAAGCGCTTCCGTTACAAGCACAACGACCTCTCCGACCTGCGCAAGCAGCTCGAAGATGCGAAAGGAAGCCGGCGAATCCTTATTGTGACCGACGGCGTGTTTTCTATGGATGGCACCATAGCCCGCCTCGATCAGATTTGCGACCTCGCTGAGGAATTTGAAGCGATGGTCATGATCGACGAATGCCATGCTACCGGCTTTATGGGCAAAACCGGCCGCGGCACACATGAATTCAGGAACGTAATGGGACGTATCGATATTATTACGGGTACTTACGGTAAAGCATTGGGCGGTGCGTCGGGTGGATTCACGGCGGCAAAAAAAGAGATTGTCGAGATCCTCCGCCAGCGTTCGCGTCCTTACCTTTTCTCAAACACCCTCGCGCCGTCAATCGTCGGAGCGTCTATCAAGGTGCTGGACCTGCTTTCTTCGTCGACCGCATTGCGCGACAAGCTGGAAGCCAACACGCAATACTTTCGTCAGGCAATGACCGAGGCGGGATTTGACATCCTGCCGGGAGAGCACCCCATTGTTCCGATCATGCTCTATGAGGCAAAGCTCGCACAGGAATTTGCTGCCAGATTGCTCGATGAAGGTATTTACGTGATCGGCTTCTTCTACCCAGTAGTACCGCAGGGTAAAGCACGCATCCGTGTTCAGATATCGGCAGGCCATGAGCATGAGCATCTGGAAAAGGCTGTGGCGGCGTTTACGAAGGTAGGCCGCGAGCTGGGCGTTATATAGTCAGGGGTTGTCAGTCGTGGTCAGTTATTGTTAGATAATTAGAAGTGGCCAGGGGCGGTAGGATGTAGTCAAATATGGCCCGGAGGCAAATGCCGTTAGGTATGTAATACTGGTAGAAAACTGGGTCCGTTACGTCGAAATGCCGTTAGGCATGTAACAACAATGCTTTGTTGTCGCATGCCTAACGGCATTTCTCGAAAAAATCACCCGGTTCGATTGCTACCAATATTACATCGCTACGCGATTTCTGACTATACCTCACTACACCTGACCACCCTACTTTTCCGCTTCCAGCAACTCCACTTCCACATGCAGCGATAGCAGCGCCGCATTGCCGTATTGGGTAACCATCGCCACATCTGCGGCGTCGCGGCCGTGGGCTATTTCAATGCGGTAACCTTCCGTTTTTTCCTGCACTGCATCGAATGTGTACCATTCACCGCCGATAAAGACTTCGAACCAGGCATGCAGGTCCATATCCTTTAATTTATCGAGATAACCCACTGTCATCCGGGTTGGAATGCAGAGGTTCCTGCATAATGCAATCGCGAGATGCGTGAAGTCACGGCACACGCCTGTGCGGCTGCGTGCGGTATCGAAAGCGGTTGTGCTGGCGTCCGTAACACCATATTGATAGCGGACATTTTGGTGGATCCAGGTGCGTATTGCCTCGACCTGTGCATATCCGGGCGTTAGGTTCCCCGCGATTTCCAACGCGAGCATATTGATCTCATGGAGGTCCGACTGGCAGTAGCGACTGGGCAGGATATAATGCATTACCTCGTCGGGAAGGTCACCTACGAGCATATACGCGGGCGCAGGATCAGGAATGGGCTTGGTGGGATTCACCTGTGCTACTACCTCTGTGGAAATAGTAACCCTGCCAACCGGCAGAATGGTACGCTGGCATGGATTTCCATACAGATCCGTATATTCTGAAAATGGGACGGAGGGATCGATGTTAAAACCTTCCTGAATGATAGCCTGGCCTTCCTGCCGGCGGGGGCGTAACATGGTCGTTACGGTTGTGGGCGCATACACGTCATACGTAAATATGCTTCTTCCCTTCATTTTCATCGAATAGTGGAATTAATATTTGGAGTAAATGTAATGATGCTTAATTACTTAAAAATTACGTGCCATTTATTTTATCGTGAAGCTGGTGAAAGACCAGAATTAAAACACCCGAATACACGTTTTCAGGACAGAAATGTTAATTTAGGCAGGTAGTAGTAGTAAGTGAATTTAAATAATACATCTATGGCAGTTACAAAATGGATCGTAGACCCGGCGCATTCAGAAGTGCAGTTTAAAATCAAACACCTGGTTATCTCGTCGATTACAGGTTCCTTCAACAACTTTGAAGGAGGGGCTACTTCGGATTTAAATAATTTCGAAAACGCAGAAATCCACTTCTCGCTGGATGTGAAAAGTATCGATACCAACGTGGAAATGCGTGATGCGCACCTTCGTTCCGCGGACTTTTTCGATGCCGAACAATTCCCGCATATCACTTTTCAATCCAACTACTTTCACAAGGTGAAGGGCGATCATTACAAACTCTCGGGGCTTTTGACACTGAAAGGAATCACCAAACCGATCGAACTGGACGCAGAATACGGTGGAGCTGAAAAGGATGCCGATGGAAATGTGCGCATTGGTTTTGAAGTAGAGGGCCGGTTGAGCCGTCAGGAATTCGGGCTGAATTATATGCAGCTTACCGATTCCGGTGGTCTGGTGATCGGAGAGGACGTAAAACTGATCGCCAATATCCAGCTGGTGAAGCAACCCTGATCTGCATTAAACGCTTTGCAAACAATTCGTATCTCGTATAGTGTACCCGGCATGAACCCAATACAGGTTTGCCGGGTATTTTTAATATCAATAGAAAACGGGACCTTCTGTCTTTTCCAACAAACCTAACCTGTCTACCCGCATTACATGAAATTGCTGCGCATTTTGTTAAAAGTGATCGGGATATTCCTGCTGTTGCTGATAGCGGCTATCGCCACGATGATCACTACCATGGACCATACGCCCTACAAGGATATGGCCTATTATAAGGAGTGGAAAAAGCTCATAAGCGACGTAAAGACGGATACTTCCGGCGCCTCGGCCGGTTTACAGGCGGGTTGGGCGCGGGTCAATATCACACCTGCTTCTCCGACACCCACGGCCGGTTACGGCAATCGCCGGGGAAAACTGTACACCGCTGTTCACGACTCGGTCTTTGTGCGGGCCATGGTGGTCGGCAACGGGCGCACCCGGGCCGCTATCGTTGCGGCTGACTTGCTCATTATCCCGCCTACTGTCATCAAAGCATTACGCGAACGGCTGACTGCAACCGATATTCCGTTTGAAAATATTTATTTTGGCGCTACACACAGTCATAACAGTGTGGGCGGTTGGGGAACCGGCATTTCGTCTTTGTTCTTTTCGGGGAAATACGACCCGGCCGTTGTCGACCGATTGGCCGATGCATTCCATACCGCCATTACCGAAGCGCAGAAAAAAGTGCAGCCTGTTCAGCTTACTTATATGGAATCCCTGGATTCGATCGATATCCGGAACCGCCTCGTTGGTGAGGAAGGCGGGATCGACCCGGAGATCCGTTCGGCCGCATTGGTCACGAAGGATGGGCAAAAGGCCATTCTCAGCTCTTTTGCAGCGCATTCCACAGTTCTCAATTCCAAGAATATCGTCTTGTCGCGTGACTATCCGGGTGCATTGGTGGATTCGCTGGAAAAGGGCCGGTATAACTTTGCGATGTACATGGCCGGAGCGGTAGGCAGCATGGGCCCGATCGAACAAGGCAGCGACGACTTTGATGAAGTTAAAAACCAGGCATTCGGAGTGCAGAATGCATTGCTTTCACCTAATACGCTGAAAGAAGAATCGAAGGGAGCTGTCGTGGAAGCGCTTACATTGCCGTTGCCGCTGCGCGAACCTTCTCCGAGGCTAACGATGAATATCGTGTTGCGCTCGTGGGCTTTTAAAAAAGCATTTGGAGACTACCCGGTTTTTGTGAAAGCGTTGCGTATCGGCAATATCCTGATGGTTGGAATGCCATGTGATTTTTCGGGCGAGTTGGTGGCCGGACTGGACGCTTATGCCAAAACAAAAGGCTTGAACCTGATGGTAACCAGTTTCAATGGCGGTTATATCGGGTACATTACCCATGACAAGTATTTCGACCGCGATCTCTACGAGACCAAGACGATGAACTGGTACGGGCCGTACAACGGGGCCTATTTGCAGGAAGTGATCAAAGACATTATTGATAAATTATCCTAAACCGTAACTACTATGAGAACATTTGTATTGTTGTGCCTTGCATTGATGAGTGTACAGGCATTTGCGCAAAAACCGGTACGCGTGGCTGTCGCCGGGTTGAGCCACGGACATGTTGGCTGGATTTTTAATCGGAAAGAGAAAAAGGATATCGAACTGGTGGGAATCTATGAGACGAATCCCGATCTGGTTAAACAGTTTACAGAACGATACAAACTGGACCCTAAATTGTTTTATTCAGATCTCAACAGAATGCTGGACGAAGCGAAACCGGAAGCTGTATCGGCATTCGGAGCCATTAACGAGCACGTGGTGATCGTAAGGGCTTGTGCGCCGCGGAAAATTCATGTGATGGTTGAAAAGCCGCTGGCAACCACATTTTCCGACGCCAAAGAAATTCAGAAGCTAGCCACGCAAAATGGCGTTCAGGTATTGACTAACTATGAAACATCCTGGTATGCCAGCAATCAGCACGTCAACCAGCTGGTGGAAGAAGGTAAGCTGGGCGACATTCGGAAAGTAATGGTGAACGATGGCCATCAGGGCCCCAGGGAGATCGGAGTGAGCAAGGAATTCTTCGCCATTCTGACCGATCCGGTCAAGAATGGTGCCGGTGCATTGGTCGATTTCGGATGTTATGGCGCCAACCTGATGACTTGGTTGATGAAAGGTGAGCGCCCTATTTCGATCACTGCGGTGACACATCAAAACAAGCCGGATATTTACAAGAACGTAGATGACGAGGCGTCCATCATCCTGCAATACCCGAAGGCCCAATGCATTATCCAAGGCTCATGGAACTGGTCGTTTGCACGAAAGGATATGGAGGTTTACGGCAACAAAGGATATGCGATCGCGGTGAACCCGACAGTGGTGCGTCAGCGTCTACAGGAGAAGGCGCCGGAAGAAACGCTTAAACTGGATCCTCGTCCCGCGCCATACACTGACCCGTTTTCCGTGCTGGCCGACGTCGTGCAGGGACGTCTCAAACTCGATCACAATGATTTGTACGGGTTGCCGGTGAATGTGACCGTCGTGGAGATACTGGAAACAGCCAAGGAGGCTGCCAGAACCGGTAAGACTATCTTTCTGAAAAAATAAACCTTGCACATGGAGCCCAGGCCCGTCAGTTTTTCCCAGACCACCCTCACCGAATTAATGATCCCGTCCTATGCCAATTTCGGCGGGAAAATCCACGGCGGCATATTGCTCTCGCTGATCGACAAAGTGGCGTACGCATGTGCGTCGCGGCATGCGGGGACGTATTGCGTGACGGTTTCGGTGGATGCGGTGGATTTCCTCGAACCGGTGGAGGTAGGCGACCTCGTTTCATTGCACGCGTCGGTCAATTATGTGGGGAGGACTTCGCTGGTCGTCGGTATCCGTGTGGTGGCCGAGAATGTAAGAAACCGCACTGTGCGGCATACCAATACTTCTTACGTGACCATGGTGGCCAAAGACGATAGCAACAAACCGACCGTTGTGCCTGAGCTGGTGCTGGAAAATGAGGACGACGCCCGCCGTTTCCTGGAAGCGATTAAGCGCCGGGAGCTGAAAGAAAAGTATCGAGACGCGTTTGATAATGCCAAAACACGCCTTGATGTGCAGGATAATCTTGATAAACTCGCAGATCAGCGTTGCCTGATCGCCTACGATACGGATGTTTGAGGGTGTTGGTTGGGTTTGTTGGTGTTCGTTGGGCGTAGTCTGTGACTACGTCCGAGCGTTTGCTAGTCTCTGACCAGCGAAAATTCACATCTTGTAATGCCGGTCGGAGACCGGCATTCGCTCCGACGTAGTCATAGACTACGCCCAACGTTCACCACGCCGAACGTTTACTGCGCCAGACGTTATTCTACTCCAACACCCCGGCATTTGGATGTTTAGAATCCAAATAACCCGCCTCCGCTTTTTCGTGTGCCGGTTTTCTTTCCAAATAACATTCCGAAAACGCCACGCACCACTTCGCGGCCGATTTGCTTCGCCAGTGGCGAGTTGAGTGCGTCGGAGATCATGCTCGATTGCTCTTTCTCCTTTTTAGCCTCGACCTTCGCCTGTACTTCCGCTTCCTTAGCTTCTGTTTCCTTGCGGGCCTGCTCTTCCATACGCCTGGTCAGGATCTCGTAAGCGCTCTCGGGATCAATGGGATCCTTGTATTTTGTATACAGATCTGATTGCTGGACGTGCTTATCGTAGTCCGCCTGCACCATAGGTCCCATAATGGATGCCGGCGGCATGAGGTGAGTAGCTGCGACCTCGGTCGGTATACCTTTTTCGTTGAGAACGGTGATTAGCGCCTGGCCGATACCGAGGGTGGTCAGTACCTGATCAATGGAATAGTAGTCGGATTTCGGATACGTCTTCACGGTTGCCTTCAATGCGTCGGCGTCCTGCGGCGTGAAAGCGCGCAACACGTGCTGCACACGGTTACCCAGCTGGCCCAGCACCGACACCGGCACGTCCTGTGCCATCTGCGTACAGAAGAAAATACCGACACCTTTGGAACGGATCAGGCGCACTACCTGCTCGATCTGATCCATGAATGCCCTTGGTGCGTCTTTGAACAGCAAATGCGCTTCGTCAAGGAAAAACACCAGTTTGGGTTTGTCCAGATCGCCGGCTTCGGGGAGCTTATGGTATAATTCGGCGAGGAGGCTGAGCATGAATGTCGAAAACAGGGCTGGCTTATCCTGCACGTCTGAAACATTCAGAAGGCTTATGACACCCTGGCCGTCGACTTTGCTGATCAGGTCGTCGATATCAAAGGATTTCTCGCCGAAAATACTGCCTACACCCTGCTGTTCCAATGCAACGATCTTGCGGAGAATCGTACCGGCTGTCGAGGCTGATATGGTGCCGTAGTCGGCCTTGATCTCGGCAGCGCCGGGGCCCTCGGCGAGGTAGTTCAATACCTTTTTCAGGTCGTTCAGGTCTACCATCGGCAGATCCTTGTCGTCGGCGTATTTAAAAAGGATAGCGAGAACGCCGGCTTGTGTTTCGTTCAGTTCAAAGATTTTGGACAAAAGTATAGGCCCGAATTCGAGTACGGTAGCCCGCATTTGCGAGCCCTTTTGCCCGCTCAATGAATATAATTCAACCGGGAAGCCTTTCGGTTCGAAGACTGTACCCAGTACCTGGGCTCGTTCTTCCAGGGCGGCGTTGGTTTTGCCGGGCTGTGCGATCCCGGAGAGATCGCCCTTGATGTCGGACATAAAAACCGGCACGCCGGCCGCGGAAAGCTGCTCGGCAAGGACTTGCAAAGTACGCGTCTTTCCCGATCCTGTGGCCCCGGCAACCAGGCCATGACGGTTCATCATGCGCAAGGGAAGGTTAACACGCGCCTCGCCAATGACCTCTCCGTCCAGTATGGCGGACCCCAAATGAATTACAGGTTTGTCAGTTTGATAAGATTTCTGAATTGCTGCAATAAATTGTTCTTTCTTTGACACAGGAAATACGGGTTATAGTTTACAATGTGATAAGTTACAAAAATTAAATGTTTCGGGAAGATTCCAAGCCGGGCAGCGGATTTTTAATGGAATAAAACTCTTTGGGGAAATAATATTACTTTTTGTATATCCTTGTATTTGCAAAATTTTATTAGGTATTTTGGTATGATCGCCTAATGATTATTCTGATTTAACATTTTACAGACATTACTTTTTGTTTATGCTGAGCCGAGTTGCGAATTCTATTTACTGGATGAATCGTTATATGGAACGGGTCGAGAATTACGCCCGTTTCGTGGGAGTTAATTTCAACCTGGCTCTGGACCTTCCCCCTGATGTGGATGAACAATGGGAGCCACTTCTGATCGCGACGGCTGACCATTTTCTTTTCTATAAATATTATGACAAGCCTACTAAGGAGGATGTCATCCATTTCATGACGTTCGATAAGCGCAATCCGAATTCGATCATCAGCTGTCTTTACGAGGCGAGGGAGAATGCACGCACGATCCGGGAGACGATCTCTAAGGAAATGTGGGAGAGTATCAACACATTTTACCTTGCCATTAAAGCGACGTCGCCGGACGATTTCCGGAATATGGACCATATGCAGGCATACTTTACCGACATCCGTAAAAATTGCCAGCTATTCCATGGCGTAGTGGATGCCTCTATCACGCGAAATGAGGCCTGGCATTTCGGAAGACTGGGGCGGCATATCGAACGGGCGGACAAATGCTCTCGTTTCCTGGATGTGAAATATTTCACACTGATGCAGGACGCGGGTACTTCCGGCTCTACACTCGATCTGATGCTCTGGACGGCGGTGCTGAAATCGGTGAGCGCCTATAATATGTACCGGCAAACGCACCGTGCGCTGACACCGATGAACATCGTGGCCTTCCTGATCCTGGATAAGCTCTTTCCGCGGTCCATCGCATACTGTGTGCGCCAGGCCGAGCTCTCGTTGTACGCCATAGCCGGATCCATTCCCGAGCGTGGCTATACCAATCCGGCCGAACGGGCATTGAGCAAAATCCGTAGTGAGTTGGAATTCACTGACGTAGAGGATGTTTTTAAAATGGGACTGCACGAATATCTGGATAAGTTTCAGATCAAGAATAACGAAGTGGATAACAAAATCTTCGATATGTATTTCGGTCTGGAAACCGGTCAGTCACAAAGTCAGTCGATGGGGCAGACGTCGGGGCATTTCAAGAGCCAGTGGATGAACTGATCAAAACTTTCCTATCTTAGCGACTCTATCACCATTGAGCCGTAATACATGACATATTGCCTGGGTATCAAAGTAGCATCCGGCCTGGTGGCCATTGCTGATACGCGACTTACTTCCGGAACCGAGGTTTCTACCAATAAAAAAGTATCCGTTTACCAGTCCGAAAAGCACTCGATTTTTGTCATGACCTCGGGTTTACGGTCGGTGCGGGACAAAGCCATTACCTATTTCAAAGAAGTCCTGGAAGAAAGGGACACTTCATTCGACAAGCTTTACAAAGCAGTAAATGCGTTGGGGCAGCAGGTGCGGCGGGTCGCCGAGGAAGACAGGCATGCATTGAGTAATGCAGGACTTGTATTCAATCTGTTTGCGATTGTCGGCGGGCAGCTTCAGAATGATTCGGAACACAAACTTTTCCTGTTGTACCCGGAAGGCAACTGGGTGGAAGTAGGTGATGGTTCTCCGTTTATCATCATCGGCAATTCGGGTTACGGAAAGCCATTGCTCTACCGCAGTCTCAAATTTGAGTCATCAATGCAGGACGCTCTTAAAATAGGATTTTTGTCATTCGATTCGACGAGGGTAAGTTCCAATGATGTGGACTACCCGATCGATGTAGTGATGTATGAAAAAGATTCATTCCAGCTATTGGAGCATCGTTTTGAAAAGGATGATCTGGATTATGTGGGGAAGCAATGGAGTGCGCTTTTGAGCAACTCCGTGCAGAAACTATCGCTCGAATGGATGGATCCTGTGCTGAGTAAAATGGGAGAAGTTTCGAAAGTGTAAACGATTTTTACTCACAGGAAACATTTTGCGGAGGACTTTCCGGCAAATCACTGAGAGGGTGGAAATAATGCAGATTATAAGTCCAGAAACTCAATTGTTGTTTTTTGTTTGTAGAAAAACCTAATTGTGGAGAGGGAATTTTAGTACTTTTGCAACCAAACAAAAAGAGGAATTCTAGATCGTGACGTTAATTAAATCTATCTCAGGAATCAGGGGAATCGTGGGTGGAAAATCGGGTGAGGCGCTGACTCCGATTGATGTTGTTAAGTTTGCCGCTGCATACGGAACATGGTTGAGGCGTAGTAATCCACAGAATTTGAAGGTTGTAATTGGCCGAGACGCCAGACTTTCAGGTGAAATGGTGAGCCGTCTGGTGGCCGGTACTTTGCAGGGAGTGGGACTTAATGTGCTGGATCTGGGTCTGTCTACGACTCCGACGGTTGAGATAGCTGTCAAGGCAGAGGATGCATCAGGTGGAATTATCCTGACTGCAAGCCACAACCCTATCCAATGGAATGCCCTCAAACTGCTGAACCATGAAGGGGAGTTTATTTCTGAGTCGGAAGGCGAGGAGGTTTTGAGGATTGCAGACCAGGAAGACTTCATTTTTACGGACGTCAAAAAACTCGGAAGCTACACCTCCGACGACACTTACCTGCAAAGGCACATCGACCACGTGCTATCGCTGGCGCTCGTGGATGTCGATGCCATCAGGAATGCCAATTTTCGGATTGTCGTCGATGCTGTGAACTCCACCGGCGGGATCGTAGTGCCCATGTTGCTCGAAGCATTAGGCGTCGCTTCCAAAAATATCAAAAAACTGAATTGCGAACCAACCGGTAATTTTGCACACAATCCGGAGCCACTTCCTGAACATTTGCGGGAAATCAGCAAGGAACTGAACGACGGTTCATTTAATCTGGGGATCGTTGTAGATCCGGATGTTGACCGGCTTGCATTGATGTGCGAAGACGGCACGCCGTTTGGAGAAGAATATACACTGGTGGCCGTGGCCGACTATGTGCTGAAAAATACACCCGGTAATACAGTTTCCAATCTTTCGTCCACTGCCGCTTTGCGGGATGTAACGGTGAAGGCAGGAGGTAAATACTTTGCATCGGCGGTAGGAGAGGTGAATGTGGTGAATATGATGAAGGCCAATGCTGCCATCATCGGCGGCGAAGGCAATGGAGGGGTGATTTATCCTGAAAGCCATTATGGCCGCGACGCGCTGGTAGGTATCGCATTGTTCCTGACGCACCTTGCGAAATTTGGAAAAACGGCTTCGGTGCTGCGGAGATCTTATCCGAATTACTATATCTCGAAAAATAAGATTGAACTGACGCCGGATATCAACGTGGATAACATCCTGGACCGCATTCAGACACGGTATTCCAAGCAGCCGCTGAATACGATCGATGGCGTCCGGATCGAATTTGACCGCGAATGGGTACACCTCAGAAAGTCGAATACCGAGCCGATCATCCGTATTTACTCCGAATCGGAAACACAAACGACAGCTACCAGCCTCGCTAACAAGATTATCTCGGATATCAAAGAAATCATCTCGGAACCGAAGAAGTAGTAAAGCTGTTGCATGAGTCATTGGGTCACTCGTTGTCGGAATTGGACAATGAGTGATCTTTCTAATTTTATATCCCTATGAAAGTCTATCTGGACAATGCTGCAACGACGCAACTAGACCCTGAGGTGCTGGAAGCGATGCTGCCGCTGATGACCGAGCAATTCGGTAACCCCTCTTCCATTCACTCGTACGGCCGCGCGGTACGCTCGTCTATCGAACGCGCCAGAAAGAGTATTGCCGGCATATTGAATGCGGCACCTGCCGAGATTTTTTTCACGTCCGGAGGTACTGAGGCGGACAATACTGCCATCCGTTCCAGCATTGAGACATATGGCCTGAAACATGCGATCACTTCCCGCATCGAGCACCACGCGGTACTGCATACGCTTGAACACCTTAAAAAGCTCGGGCAGATCGAGCTGAGTTTTGTAAAGCTCAATGAAAGGGGCGAGGTAGATCTGGAAGATCTCGAATCGCTACTGGCGACAAAGCCACGTTCCCTCGTATCCCTGATGCACGGAAATAACGAAATAGGTAACCTGCTCGATCTGAATGCAGTGGGCGATCTCTGCGAGCGATACGATGCTATTTTTCATTGTGATACAGTGCAGACGATGGGCCATTACCGGCATGACCTGCAAAAGCTGAAAACAAATTTCATCGTGGGTGCGGCGCATAAGTTCAATGGCCCCAAAGGTGTGGGATTCTTGTATGTGCGTCCTGGGATTAAGATCAATCCCCTCGTACATGGGGGCGCACAAGAGCGCAACATGCGGGGAGGGACAGAGAATATTTACGGCATTGTGGGGCTTGCAAAGGCGCTGGAAATCGCCTACCGCGACATGGATGCCCACCAGCAGCACATTGAAGGCCTGAAAGGACGTATGATTGCAAAGCTGAAAGATGGAATTGAGGGCGTGACTTTCAACGGAAATTCAGGCGAGCTGGATAAGAGCCTGTACACAGTGCTAAGTGTAAGTCTGCCACCGTCGGATATCAGCGATATGCTCCTGTTCAATCTGGATATCGCGGGAATAGCGGTGTCTGGCGGCAGCGCATGTTCGAGCGGTACCGACATTGGTTCACATGTGCTAAATGAGCTTAGGATCGATGAAAGCAGGGCTAATGTGCGTTTCTCATTCGGGAAATATAATACCGAAACGGAAATCGATTATGCTGCCGAGACATTGATCGGTCTTTATAAAAAGGAGAGTGTCAGCTTGTAATAGCAGGCACTACGCTATAAAAGCCAAAACCCGGCCCCTGAATCAGGAGGCCGGGTTTTTAATAATATCTTCCAGGCATTCAACCCAGATATCGCTGTCGTTGAGGCTCTCGACGAGCTGCCAATGCTCCCCGCCCTCTTTCTCAAAAATCTCTTTATACTCTTCTCCAACTTCAATTGTCGTTTCCAGGCAGTCGGCCACAAATGCCGGGGAGAACGCTAATGCACTTTTTACACCCTTTTTGGTCAGTTCAGGTATTACCTCATCGGTATAAGGTTTGATCCAAGGGTTTTTGCCCAATCGCGACTGGAAGCACGTCGTATACTTGCCTTCGGGAATGCCCATGCCTTTAACGAGCAAACGTGTCGTTTCAAAACACTGGGCGCGGTAACAGTGCTGGTTGCGGTGGTCGAGTTTGTCGCAGCAACCGCCGAACTGGCAAAAACTGCCGGTAACGTCGCCTTTGGTAATCTGGCGTTCAGGTAAGCCGTGGTAGCTAAACACGAAATGGTCATAATCATGCGTCGCCATGTATTTTTTTCCCAGATCCACAAAACCCTTGATAAACTTGGGATGTTCAAGGAAGCGGTTTACGAAACGGATTTCGGGTAAAACTTCCCAATCCCTGACCACCCGCATTACTTCTTTATATACCGAACCCGTCGATGCGGAGGCGTATTGCGGGAAGAACGGCACGACGATGATTTCCGTCAGACATTCTTTGCGTAATGCATTCAGGCCGTTTTCAATGCTCGGGCTTTGGTATCGCATTGCCAGCTCAACCACATAATCATCACCCAGCACTTTCTGTAACTTATCCTTCACGGAGTAACCGTATATTTTGAGCGGTGAGCCGTCGGGACGCCACAGTTGTTTGTACACTTTCGCGGACTTTGGTGCACGAAATGGCGCGATGATCAGATTGATCAGGAACCAGCGATTGAGATAGGGGATATCGATTACCCGCTCGTCCATCAGGAACTGCCGGAGGTATTTGCGGACATCTGGCACCGAAGGGCTATCAGGTGTGCCGAGGTTAACGATCAGAACGCCGGTTTTACGGACGGATTCCAGGCTTGTTGAGTCAGAGGGTTGAGCCAAAGTGCTGGTACTCATTTCGAATTAGATTTCATGAAAGAAACAGGCAGCCGGGGTCGCTGTTTCCGTAATTTTTATTTCGCCGGGCAAAGATAATACTTACATTCCTAACAGAACTTCCCGCAATGCTGCCTGTGCGGACCATTCACGGTTAGCGGCCTGCTCGATCACCAGCGAACGCGGACCATCGAGTACTTCGTCGGCCACTTTCATATTGCGGCGAACCGGCAGGCAATGCATGAATTTACCATTGTCAGTCAAAGCCATTTTCGCTTCCGTAATCATCCAGGAAGGGTCTGTGTTGATCACCTGGCCGTATTGATTATATGACGACCAGTTTTTGCCATATACAAAATCCGCACCTTCCAGTGCTTTGTCCTGGTCATAGATGATCTGTCCTTTCCCGACAAATTCGGGAGACAGATCGTAACCTTCGGGATGTGTGATCACCAGTTCCACATCCATCGGATTCATCCATTCGCAGAATGAATTGGCTACTGCCTGGGGCAATGCCTTGAAATGCGGTAACCAGGTCAGGACCACTTTCGGACGTTTTTTTAGTTTAAACTCCTCGATGGTAATGCAGTCGGCCAGGGATTGCAGCGGGTGCCGCGTAGCCGACTCCAGATTGATGATAGGTACCTGTGCGTACTTTTTGAACTGCTGGAAAACGAGTTCCGAATAGTCTTTATCACGATCTTTCAGTCCTGCAAAAGAGCGGATACCTATGATATCACAATAGCTCCCGATCACTGCGGCCGCTTCCTTGACGTGCTCCGCTTTGTCGCCATTCATGACCACACCTTCCTCCATTTCCAAACCCCAGCCGTCCTGGCCTACATTCATCGTAATCACATTCAGGCCCAGATTTTGAGCAGCTTTCTGCGTACTGATCCGGGTCCTTAAACTGGAATTAAAAAACAGAAGGCCTATCGTTTTGTTTTTCCCAAGCTCACGGTCCGCAAACGGGTCCTTTTTGGCTGCAATGCCATTGGTAATGAGTTGGGGGAGATCGGTAACGTCTTTAATGGAAAGAAAGTGTTTCATTCAATTAGGTTATTTCGGAGATAGGTGTTCCTTCTCTCAACTATGGCAAGGATGGTAATAGTTCAAAAAATATCAAGCGACGGCAACAGCTACTTCTTTTTTCAAAGCTTGCAGGAACAGGTCCGCTTCCGTTTTGCCCAATGCCAGCGAAGGCAGGAGACGGATCGTGCTGCTTCCGGCAACGCCCGTGAACATTTTGTGTTCAAATAAAAGCTTGTTACGCAGATCTTTTACCGGGAAATCATATTCGATGCCGATCATCAGGCCGCGTCCTCTCAGTTCTTTATAGCCGCCGATTTCGCGAATGCCATTGAGCAGGTATTCACCAATCTGTGCGGCATTTTCGATCAGGTTTTCCTCCTTCATAATGTCCAGAACAGCCACCCCGGCTGCGCAGGCCAGGTGATTGCCGCCAAAAGTAGTGCCTAGCAAGCCATAGCTCGCCTTGAACTTAGGAGAAATCAGGATCCCGCCGATCGGGAAACCGTTACCCATTCCTTTGGCCATCGACATTATGTCCGGCTCTATGCCGCTGAACTGATGAGAGAAGAACTTCCCGGTCCGGCCATAACCACATTGCACGCTGTCGAGGATCAGGATAGCGCCGGTTTCGTCGCATTTGCGTCTCAATGTTTGTAAAAACTCATCCGTAGAAACATTGATACCGCCCACACCCTGAATGCCTTCCACAATCACCGCGCAGACCTCATCGGTAATGCCTTCGGCTGCCGCAGCAACGTCGTTGAAAGGTAGAAATGTAACGTGCTCCTTATAGTTGACAGGGGCAACAATGGACGGGTTGTCTGTTGCTGCTACGGCACCGGCAGTCCGGCCGTGGAATGATTTGGTGAAGGAGATTACCTTTGTTCTGCCGTTGTGGAAAGACGCCAGTTTCAATGCATTCTCATTCGCTTCCGCGCCGGAGTTGCAGAGGAACAGCTTGTAATCAGGATAGCCTGAAAGCTCACCTAATTTCTCTGCCAGTTCTTCCTGCAAAGAAATTTTGACCGAATTGGAATAAAAACTGATTGCATTCAACTGATTGGTCAGCTTGTCCACATAATAAGGATGGCAATGGCCGACTGAAATCACCGCGTGGCCGCCGTAAAGGTCGAGATACCTGGTGCCATGCTGGTCCCAGAGGTAGCTCCCTTCGGCTTTCACGGGTTCTATATCGTAGATGGGGTAGACGTCAAAGAGGTGTGACATTGTCTGATATTTTAAGATTCGAAAAATGAATTAAAACGTCGGCGCTTTCAACCGCAGCCCTGCATCTTCCGGCAAACCGAACAGTAGGTTCATATTCTGCACCGCCTGGCCCGACGCGCCCTTCGTGAGGTTATCGATAATGCTCGTAATCAGTAACTGGCCATCGTGTACTTCCAGGTGGACGAAGCATTTGTTGGTATTTACAATCTGCTTCAGATCGATCGGCGTGTCGCTTACGTGCGTGAACGGATGCGAGGCGTAGAACTCCTTGTAGAGTGTCTTTGCTTCTTCCAAAGTGCCTTCAAAACGCGTGTACACATTGGCGATAATGCCGCGCGTGTAATCGCCGCGGTACGGCACGAAGTTCACTGGCTTGTCGAAACCCGCCTGCAACTTGCCGAAAGTCATTTTAATCTCCGTCAAATGCTGGTGCGAGAATGCCTTGTAGATCGACATGTTGTTGTTCCGCCACGTGAAATGCGTCGTCGCGCTCAACGCCTGTCCGGCGCCGGTGCTGCCCGTCACCGCGCTCACGTGAACGTCGTCTTTGATTAAACCTGCATTAGCGAGCGGTAAAACAGCCAGCTCAATGCTCGTCGCGAAACAGCCCGGGTTCGCGATTTTCGTCGCGCCCTTGATTGACTCTCTCTGCAATTCTGGTAGGCCATATACAAAGCCGGCGGACTCATTCCGGAAATCCGTACTCAGGTCGATCACCTTTACCGTTTCCGGCAATTGGTATTCGTCCAGAAATTTCTTCGATTCGCTGTGCCCCGAACAAAGGAAAATCGCATTCAAACCTTCCTGACTCAATAGCGGCTGAATGTCGTCACCGGAAAATACCAATTCGGTATCGCCCAGCAAATCCGTATGCGTTGCGTACACCGGCTTACCCGCCTGGCTTTTGCTATGCGCGAATGCGATGGTTGCATTCGGATGGTTGATCAAGATCCGGAGTAATTCTCCGCCTGTATAACCTGCCGCCCCTACTATTCCAATATTAATGTTACTCATTTGTAATCCAGTTTTCGATTTGCAAGCCACCAACCCGTTCAAACTCTTTGACATTGTTGGTGACCAGGATTAACCCATGACTTAATGCATGTGCCGAAATCAGCAGGTCGTTAGCTCCTATGATCTTTCCAATACTTTCCAGATCCGCGCGAATCGAAGCATACGCCTCGGCCGCAGGGGTGTCGAAATCCAGTATTGCAAACGGTTTCAGAAAAGCTTCCAGCGCTGCCTTGTTTTGTTCTTTCAACTGACTTTTCTCAACGCCATACCATAATTCCGCAACCACAATGGAAGAGATCGCAATCTCTGTCCAATCAATCGCTTGCAATTTGTGTAAGACTTCAATCGGCCTTTTCTTAATGATGTAGGCCACGAATTTAGTATCCAACAGATATTTCATTCGAATAAATTTTCAGATTTATCGAGTGGAGGCTGGACACGTTGAGTTAAAAAGTCGTCGGAAAAATCGGCAATGCCGTTCCACCATTCTTGCAGCCCGTCTTTCAGTTCAGACTGCTGTTGTCTTTTTTCCAAAATAGATTCCAGATAGTCATAAAGCTCCTGAAGAACGTCGGCAGGTAATCCCTGGACCTTCTTTTGGATTTGGGTCTGGAGTTCTATTTTCGTCATATTTTTACTTATTGATCTACCGAATCACTCACCTTTCCATAAATCATCACCTGGTTCGAAGCCACCTTCGAGAAGCCTCTCACGTCATCACCAGTCCAGGCGTTGTTCATTTCGCCGTAGCTGCCAAATTTCGATGACATCAGGTCATATGCAGACTCGATACCTTCTACATGGAAGCGGTGCGGAGCCAGGTAAACGTGCACCTTACCCGTCACATGCGATTGCGTATCAGCAAGGAATGTTTCGATGTTACGCATAACCGGCTCAACAAACTGCCCTTTGTGCAGCAGGCTGCCATACCAGTTTGAAAGTTGTTCTTTCCAGTACAGTTGCTGCTCTGTGAGAACATGTTTTTCAAGCGTATGGTGCGCTTTGATAATGATCAGCGGAGCCGCAGCTTCAAAACCAACGCGACCTTTAATACCGATAATCGTATCGCCCACGTGAATATCCCGGCCAATCCCGAATGGCTGTGCAATTTCCGCCAGCTTCTGAATAGCGGTTACTGAATTTTCGAAAGTTTCACCAGCAACGCCTTTCAACTCACCATTCACAAATTCCAGTGTAATGCGCTCAGGTTCTGTTTTAGTGATCTGGGTAGGCCATGCCGATTCGGGAAGATATTGGTCGGAGGTCAATGTTTCTTTTCCACCTACCGATGTACCCCAAAGGCCCTTATTAATGCTGTATGCAGCTTTGGTCCAGTCGCGGGAAACGCCTTTCGCGGTCAGGTATTCGATTTCGGCTTCACGGGAAAGTTTCAGGTCACGGATCGGCGTGATGATTTCGGCTTCCGGGACAATGATACGGAACGCCATATCGAAACGCACCTGGTCGTTACCTGCACCTGTGCTACCGTGTGCAATCGCGCTCGCACCGATTTCCTTGGCATATTCAGCTACCGCAACCGCCTGGAAAATACGCTCTGCGCTCACTGAAAGTGGGTAAGTGTTGTTCTTCAGGATATTACCGAAGATCAAATATTTAATACAGTCATTGTAATACTCCCTGGTTTTTGAAACCGTGGCATGTTGCTTCACGCCCAAAGCATAGGCATTCGCTTCGATCGTTTTCAGCTCTTCGTCCGAAAAACCACCGGTGTCAACCAAAACCGAATAAACTTCGTAACCTCTGTCTTCGGCTAAATATTTTACACAAAAGGAGGTATCAAGTCCCCCGCTAAACGCTAATACTACTTTGGGCTGTGACATTATATATGAATTCTGATTAAAAGCTTGATTTGCGGTGCAAAACTACAAAAAAATACCCCGCCGCAGTCCTTTTGGGTTGCCGGGCGGGGTATTTAAAATGAGATACGATATCTATTAAAGTATGCAGTACATTAGTGTACCAGCACGGCCCCGGCGTTTTTCTTTTTGGCACGTTCTTCCCTTCGCAGCAAAATACGTTGTTTGATACGCATCCAGCGTTCGTAAAGGCTCGATTCTTTCAAGAAATCCCAGGTATGACGTTCGGTTGCAGCTGCATTGCCGTTCACAACCGTAGCTGCGGGCTTTTTGTCTTCGGGATCATACATCATCCCGGTGCAAAGGCAGTGTTTTCTGCCGGTCCGGGTTAATACGTCGTAATTCACGCAACTCGCGCAGCCTTTCCAGAATGCGTCGTCGGCGGGAAGTTCGCTGAATGTAACAGGCTCATAACCCAAATCCGAGTTGATTTTCATCACCGGAAGGCTGGTGGTAATGCCGATAATCTTGGCATCAGGATATTTTTGGCGTGACAGTTCAAAGGCTTTCATTTTAATAGCCTTCGCCATGCCGCTGTTGCGGAAATCAGGATGAACGATCAAGCCCGAATTCGCTACGAATTTTCCGTGCTCCCAGGTTTCTATATAACAAAAACCTACCCATTCTCCGGTATCGGTGGTGGCAATGATGGCTTTTCCTTCCACCATTTTCTCCATGATGTACACTGGGGAACGTTTGGCTATACCGGTACCACGCTTTTTGGCGCTCTCCTCCATTTCCGCGCAGATTTGTTCGGCGTAATGGAGATGATTTTCATTGGCAGTCTGTACGATAAACTTACTGCCCACTACTTCGGTATTTTTCATTGATGACTATGCTGACAAAATGTTCAAGACAATAATTAACTAACCCAGAGGAAAACGATGGGACGTCTAGAAATTGTAAGAAAGTTGCGGGTATTAGATATTTACCACGTAGGTAAAAGGAGATTATGCGGTCCGGGGGGACCTGAATCGGAAAGGCGTAGTATGCAGAACAGTATGTATGCCGTTGTGATTCATTGACTTGCTTGTGCGTCTAAGAGGCTGCAAATTTTGGAAAAAAAAATGTTACTCCAAAGAAACAGAAGATATATTTTTATGGTTCGTTTACATTTATAAAGTTTTAAAGATGGAACTTACGCACGCTATCACATCGTGCTATTGCCCCTTCAATCAACAACATTATTCTAATTCAGTGGCTTTCATGTCTGCAATCAGTACCGACGATCTGCTTAACGGATATATCAACGGAATATTCCCCATGGCAGAGGCGGACGGTACTATTTACTGGTACTCGCCCAATCCGAGGGCGGTGATACCTATCGATACCTACAAGCCTTCCAAATCGCTGAGGCCGGTCATCAACAAAAAACATTTCGAGATCAGGATCAACACCGATTTTGAGGGTGTAATGCGTGGGTGTTCATTGCCGCGCACCGCCGAACCGGGAACCTGGATCTCGGAAGAAATCATCGAGTCCTACACAGCGCTGCATCGCCTGGGCTATGCGCATAGCGTGGAAGCGTGGCGCGGGGAGCGCCTTGTGGGTGGTTTGTACGGGGTATCCATCAATGGCGTGTTTTTCGGGGAATCGATGTTTACCATTGAAAGCAATGCTTCGAAAGTAGCATTCCACTATCTGATCCAGATACTCCGGCTAAATCGTTTTACACTCCTGGATACGCAGTTCATCAACGATAATGTGCTGCGCTACGGAGCAATAGAGATTCCCAGGGAAGAATATCTGGATCAGCTTCAGAAAGCATTAAGGTTGAAAAGGAGGTTCACCGCCGCTGTTTTGGAGGATCTGCCATGAATGGCTTCCGGCGGTCTTTGCATAATGCATTCGTTTTCGTTCGAAATCACGTATTTTTGGGCCTCAGATTGATTACCGGGCATAAAATTTTTTTTACAGTTATGCCGCTTAGCAGAATACCAAAGTGTCAAAACCTATTCTCGTCATAAAGTTTGGAACCGCTTCGATCACGCTTCCTTCCGGTGAACCTGATGTCAGGATCATTGCGGAAATAGCCCGGCAGGTTTCGGAAATACATGCTCAGTATCGCATTATCATTGTTTCTTCCGGAGCGGTAGGGGCGGGTAAAGCCTATATTAATGATTACAAAGGGACGATGACCCAGCGCAAGGCTGCGGCGTCGGTGGGTAATCCGCTGCTCGTCGGTTTGTATGCGTCCTATTTCGGCCCAAACCATATTTTCATCGCGCAGAGCTTGTGCGAGCGCCAGCATTTTGCGAACAGGAACAAATTTTTGCAGCTCAAAGAAACCTTTCAGGAGCTTTGGGCGAACGACATTATCCCGATTGTCAATGAAAACGATGTGGTGAGTGATCGTGAGCTGAAATTCTCGGACAATGACGAACTGGCTACCTTGCTGGCTGTCGGTTTCGGAGCAGAATCGCTGATGTTCTGCACCTCGGTCGGAGGGCTGCTCGATGAGGATGGGAAAATTCTGCGGAACGTATCGAATGTTAATGAGGTTTTTAAGTTTGTCAAGACTGATAAATCGTTTCTAGGACTTGGTGGAATGGCTTCGAAGCTGACTTTTGCCAAACTGGCCGCCCGAATGGCCATTCGAGTGGTGATCTTTGGCATGAATCAGCCCAACGAACTGTTGGAAGCGTTGAAAGGAAACGCCGGAACCCTGATCACGCCGGGGAAAAGTACATTATCGGCCCGTAACCGTTGGCTCGGGAGTGGCGGACTGGTCTCAGGAAGCTTACAGATCGACGAAGGCGCGTCAAAAGCGTTGCTCAAACGGAAAAGTCTGCTGGCGGTGGGAGTCATCGAAGTGACGGGCGATTTTGAAACCGGCGAGATTATAGAAATTTATTCACCCGAAGCAGAGATGATCGCGGTGGCGCGTGCGCGTGAGACTTCTTATGCGATACGCGCGAACCTGAAAACATTGAATTTTGAAGTGGCGCATGCCAATGATATAGTTTTATTATAATGGAATCGATAGTACCTCAGTTAAAGGAAGCGCGCGAGGCATCCGCCGCCGTGCGCAGGCTGTCAGACAGGCAAAGAGCTGATCTGCTGATCTCGCTTTCTGCAAAAGTGCTGGCTAATGCCGAAAACATCATCGCAGAGAACCGGAAAGATCTGGATTTGATGGATGATGCCGATCCCAAAAAGGACCGCTTACTTCTGAACGATAAGCGGATCAACGAACTTGCACAGAGCCTGATCGAGGTAGCGGAGCTCCCGGACCCGACCGGCGAGGTTTTTGTGGAAAAAACAATTCAGCAAGGGCTTTCTTTAAAGAAAATCGCTGTGCCGCTCGGTGTTGTAGGTGTTATCTATGAATCGAGGCCCAATGTAACGATTGATGTGGCTTCGCTGTGCCTTCGCTCGGCAAATGCATGTGTGCTCAAAGGGGGCAAGGAAGCTCAGTATTCCAATACTTATCTGGTAAGCCTCATCCATGAAGCTTTGGCTGAATTCGGTGTGCCGGCTGCTGCCGTTACGCTGCTGCCAACCGGTCGCGAATTTGTTTCGGAGTTGCTGACCGCGATCCAGTATGTCGACATTATTATTCCACGCGGCTCAGAGGGGCTGATTAAGTTTGTGAGGCAAAACTCACTGGTTCCTACCATCGAAACCGGGGCGGGCGTTTGTCATACCTATATTGAAAAAACAGGTGACCTGGAAAAAGGCGCCAGCATTGTGGTGAATGCAAAGGTTTCCAAGCCTGCCGCTTGTAATGCGCTGGATACTGTGCTGGTCGACCGTGATGTGGCTGGTCGTTTTCTGCCTTTGCTGAAAGATGATTTTATCAAATGGAATGTAGAGGTTTTTGCAGATGACGAATCTTATGGGATTCTGGAAAAGGCGGGATATCCTTATTTGCAAAAGGCGACCGAGGGTGATTTTGGCAAAGAGTTCCTGGATTTCAAATGTTCCGTTAAAGTTGTCGACGGTTTGGAAGATGCATTGAAACAGATTGAAAACTATTCATCCAGGCATTCGGAAGCCATTATATCGACCGACGAGGAAGCTATTGAAATATTCCTGAGAGAGGTGGATGCAGCTTCGGTCTATGCCAATGCGTCTACCCGGTTTACGGACGGCGGTGTTTTTGCATTGGGCGCGGAAATCGGGATTTCTACCCAGAAATTACACGCCAGAGGACCATTTGCATTGGAAAAACTGGTGACCGAGAAATGGATTGTTAAAGGTGACGGACAAGTAAGATGGTAAACAACGCTTTGGAAAACATACAGATGCTCTCCAGGGAGGCCATTGAGCTTTTAAAGAACCTCATTGAAACGCCTTCGTTCAGCAAAGAAGAGGAGAATACAGCTAAGCTTATAGCAGACTTTTTTATCGCAAGGAACATTCCTTTTCATACTAAAAAGAACAACCTGTGGGCGTACAACCGGCATTTCGATGGAAGTAAGCCTACAATGTTGCTGAATTCCCATCACGACACTGTAAAGCCGAATAAATCCTGGACGCTCGATCCGTTCAAAGCCATTGAACTGGATGGGAAGCTTTACGGATTAGGCAGCAACGACGCAGGCGGATGTCTCGTATCATTGATTGCCACATTCTGCCACTTCTATGACAGGGAAGATCTGACCTACAACGTCGCTATCGCAACAACTGCCGAAGAAGAAATCTCAGGAAAGGAAGGCCTCGAAATCGTAGCGCCTGAATTGCCGGAAATTGCATTTGCGATCGTCGGAGAACCGACGGAAATGCATTTGGCGGTGGCCGAAAAAGGCTTACTTGTTCTCGATTGCACTGCTAAGGGAATTTCCGGTCATGCAGCCCGTGAGGAAGGGGATAACGCCATTTACAAGGCCCTGGAAGATATCCGGTGGATTAAATCGCATCAATTTCCGAAAGTTTCACCAACCCTCGGCCCGATTAAAATGTCGGTGACGATCATCAATGCCGGTACCCAGCATAATGTGGTACCCGATGCCTGCACATTCACGATCGACGTGCGTGTGACAGATCAGTATACGCTGGAAGAGGTGATTGGTGAGATTCAATCTAATATCCAGTCGGAAGTAGTACCGCGCTCGATCCGCTTGCGCCCGTCGAGCATTCCAATCGATCACCCGATCGTAGTGAAAGGCTTGAAATTGGGACGTAATGCATATGGTTCGCCCACTACTTCAGATCAGGCATTGTTGGATTGCCCGTCGCTCAAAATGGGTCCAGGGCATTCTGCCAGGTCGCATAGCGCCGATGAGTTTATTTACCTGCATGAAATAGAAGAGGGCATCGCTCAGTATATTGAAATGCTGGAAGGGGTCTTAACCCGATAATTCACTATAATTGCCTAAGCTAAATAAACAGGTTTCGGCATGCAGTTCTACACCAGAGATGCCATTCAGGCATTCGATTCAGTCCGGTTTATGTATATCAAAACTACATTGGCCGGACATATTTTTACCCTTACATTAAGCAGACCCGAAAAGCGAAATGCATTCACGCCCACAATGGCAGCTGAGATCGCATTTGCGCTTGCGTATGCGCATTACAACGACGACGTGCGCTGTGTGATTGTGAATGCAGAAGGTCCGGTGTTCTGCGCGGGCGCGGACCTGAATGCGTTCCATGACCCCACGATGGATCAGGTCAATACCTCACTGCCGGCACCCTGGGAGGAGATTCGGTTGGGTGATGCTTTTGCAGCGTTATCAAAGCCCTGCATTTCGCAAGTGGAAGGTCCTGTTCTCGCCGGTGGATTTTTGATCATCTGCGGTTGTACATTGGTGATCAGCGTTCCGGAGGCGGTTTTCGGTCTCCCTGAAGTAAAGAGGGGAATCTGGCCGATGCAGGTCATGGCGTCATTGCTGCCGGTTATACCTCAGAGAAAAATCCTCGAAATGGCCATTACGGGCCGTAATTACAGCTCGGCGGAGGCATTGCAAATGGGTTTACTGACTGAGGTCGTGGAGAGAGAAGAAATAGCTTCCAAAGTCGGTGCACTTGCTGACCAGATCTGTGAAAACGCGCCATTAGCCATTCAAAAAGGAGTGCAGGCCATGCGGCATATCCAGGCTATTCCGGATAGCGAAAAGCATAGTTATCTCAAAACAGAGCTGGACTACCTGCTGCAATCGGAAGATGCCAGAGAAGGCGCAAAAGCGTTTGCGGAAAAACGGAAACCTGTGTGGAAAAACCGATAACTTCTTAGCTCACCGGTACAATTTCGATTTCCTCCCCGTAGCGGTTGTGGAACTTGAAATCAACAACGCCCAGTGACGAGTCTTTGATGAGTTTTACCCAGGTTTTGTAATGGAAGAACCATTTGACCTGCTCCGACATAATACCTTTCGTAAAATACGAATGCAGGAACGGGTGCAATGAAATGGTGATACCACGTTCATTCTGCTTGGTCAGAATGTAGTCGAGGTTGTTGGCGATCACATCCGAAACGAGAATGCTGGCCTGGATCGTACCGGTGCCACCGCAGGTTGGGCAGGTCTCCCGGGTAACGATATTCATTTCCGGTCTGACACGCTGGCGCGTAATTTGCAAAAGACCGAATTTCGAAAGCGGAAGCACCGTATACTTGGAACGGTCTCCCTTCATTTCGTCCCGCATGACATCGAAAAGCGTACGTTTATTCTCCGCTTTTTTCATGTCGATGAAGTCGACGACGATAATCCCCCCCATATCGCGCAGGCGCAGCTGGCGGGCGATCTCTTTGGCTGCTTCAAGGTTAACGCTCAATGCGGTTGCCTCCTGATCCTCTTCGGAATTGGATTTATTCCCGCTGTTAACATCGATCACGTGCAATGCTTCCGTATGCTCAATGATCAGGTAACCGCCGTTAGGCAGGCTTACCGAGCGCCCAAACAATGACTTGATCTGCTTCTCAAGGCCGAACTGTTCAAATAACTTATTCTTCCCGTTGTGCAGCTTCAGGATATTCTCCTTTTCCGGTGCAATGTTGTGGATGTACGCTTTAATATCATCGTAAACTTCCTTGGAATCAACGGTGATGCTGTCGAAAGATTCGTTCAGCATATCGCGGATAATGGAGGATGCGCGGTTCATTTCACCGATAACCCGGTCGCGGGGTTTGGCGTCACGAAGCGCTTTGATACCATTTTCCCACTTGTCGAGGCAATCCTGTAAATCTTTATTGAGCTCATCTACATCCTTGCCCGTTGCGACGGTACGGATGATCACCCCGAAATTCTGAGGTTTGATGGAAGACATCAGCCGCTGCAAGCGGTTTCTTTCCTGCTTATCAGTGATTTTCTTGGAAAGGTTGACAGAATTCGAAAATGGGACGAGTACGATGTAACGTCCTGCAATCGATATGTCGCAGGAGAGTCGCGGACCTTTTGTAGAAATAGGTTCTTTGACAATCTGGACCAGGATAGGCTGATTTTTGGAGAGGACCTTGTCAATTTTACCAAGCTTCTCTATTTCCGGCTCCATCTTGAAATTATTCAATTTGCCGGAATTTCCGCGTTTGGCGATAACGTCCTTGGTAAGCTTATTCAGGGAGTTGATATTGGGACCCAGATCAAGATAATGCAGAAATGCATCTTTTTCAAAACCAACGTCTACAAAGGCAGCATTGAGCCCTGCCACCAGCTTCCGAACAGTACCCAGGTATATATCGCCTACGGTAAAGCTCTGATCCGGTGTTTCTACGTGATATTCTAAAAGACGTTTATCCTGCAAAAGGGCTATACGCTCTCCCTTTTGAGTAGAATTGATTAGTAATTCGTTACTCAATGTTCAACCAACTGAATGGCTCGATAATGTTGATACTTAACTCCCCGCTGATCAGACTGTTAGCGGGATACAAACGTGGGGAATAAGGATGACCGGATCTTAATAGTTTAAAACCCGGTCATAGCCAATTATTTCTTCTTATGTCTGTTTTTTCTAAGTCTTTTCTTTCTCTTGTGAGTGGAGATCTTATGTCTTTTTCTCTTTTTTCCGCAAGGCATGATTATGTCGTTTATAAATAAAAATTAATTCCTCTATCGATCTGATGATCAGTTGTTCAGACGGTCTTCCAACTCGCCGATGGCTTGTTGTATCACCGGATCTTTTTCCTCTTTTTTAACCTCCGACAGAACCTTTCTTGCTTGTTCCTTGTCACCCAATTCCACCAGTGAAAGACCCAGGTAAAACTTGGCCTTTGTGTTGGCAGCATTGTTGGTTAAAATCTGTCTGAACCTGTCAGCAGCTTTTGAATATTGATTGGACCTCATGGACAAGATACCTAAGTTGAATAACGCCAACTCATTGGTAGGATCTGTGTCAATCACCTCACGCAACATCAGAATACCCTGCATGGGGTTCTCGGTGTTAACGTATGTCATTGCCATATTGGCTTTTGCGGCCAATAGTCCAGGATTCTGGTCAATTGCTTTCTGATAATATTCGCGGGTTTTGACACCCAGGTTTTTAGCCTTCTGCTCGTCCACCGCAAATCCGTATGCTTCATAGTAACGGTCACCCGTTCTGACGAGGTTTTCGATGGAAGGCGATAAGGACGCCACTTTTTCGGCATAGAATGCGGCACTATCTAACTTTTGAAGTTTCGCAAACTCGTCGGAAAGCTTGATTCCTGCATTAACCTTTTCTTTTTCTCCCGCCTGATTGAAGCCGTTTCTCAGCTGATCAATCATTTTCTGCTGATCAGGGGATAAAACGGCTCCATCATGCGATTTGGAAGAGGATTCCGGTGCGGAAGCTGTTGCGGGCGCAGCAGCAGCCGACTGACTTCCCCCCTTTTCCATCTCCTTCCCTTTGTTGTTAACGACCACTTTGGGGAGACTGAAAAGCGTTCCGACCAATGCGACCGCAAATACACAAGAAAGAAGAATGGACTTTTTCATACTCTTATAACCCAACCTTGTTCAGGTAAATTACTTTTCAGCGACTGCTTTCAGTTTGTCACTTTCTTTTACCTGCTCAACAAAAACTTTTGCAGGCTTGAAGCTTGGTACAAAGTGCTCGTCAATAATCATGGAAGTTCCCTTTGAAATATTGCGGGCCACTTTGCGCGCACGTTTTTTGTTGATGAAACTACCGAAACCTCTTACATAAAGGTTCTCACCATCAGAAAGTGAGTCCTTTACCACGGTAAAAAACGATTCTAGCGTTTGCTGAACGTCGCCCTTGTCTACGCCTGTTTTCTCGGAAATCTGTGCGATTACGTCTGCCTTAGTCACTTTGATTGTTTACTTTAAGTGGATATTATTTCATTAATTTACTTACTCCTGTAAATTTTGGGAACACAAAGGTACGGTAATTTTACTAAAACTTAAAAGTATGATCAGTCCCTTTTTTATATAATTCATTAAAAAACAGTGCACATAAGTGAAAATAATATGATACCGGATCATTTTGAGGTGATTGATTTTAACAGAAAGCTGAAATCCTGGTATGTTGAAAACCACCGCCCTTTGCCCTGGCGGGAAACCAAAGACCCATATAAAATTTGGTTGTCAGAAGTGATTCTGCAGCAGACACGCGTCGCTCAGGGAATGCCCTACTACGAGCGTTTTGTCGATCAGTATCCGACGGTATTTGACCTGGCGGCGGCCGATGAACGGGATGTGCTCCGGCTATGGCAAGGATTGGGATACTACTCGCGTGCACGGAACATGCACTTCACGGCCCGCCAGGTGGTTGCCGACTTTGGCGGAAAATTTCCGGAAACAGCTGCAGAGCTTGCCAGGCTCAAAGGACTCGGGCATTATACCGCTGCGGCGATCGCTTCTTTTGCCTTCGACGAGGCCGTTGCGGCGATTGACGGGAATGTGTACCGCGTCATGGCGCGTATTTTCGGGGTGCAGTCGGATATGCTTAGCAATGAGGGAAAAAAGGAATTTGCGGCCTTGGCAAAAGAGCTGGTGTCACAAGAAGACCCGGCGACCTATAACCAGGCTATGATCGAGTTCGGTGCTTTGCAATGCGTTCCTGTGTCGCCCAATTGTGCAGTTTGTATTTTCAATGACCATTGCTTTGCGTGTCTCCGGCAAATGCAGGGGCAACTCCCGGTCAAGATCAAGAAGTTGACCATCCGCCAGCGGTTTCTCAACTATTTTATCATTAAGCAAGGCGACAGGCTGGCCATGCGCGAGCGCAGGGGCAAGGATATCTGGACGGGACTGTACGATTTTTATCTGGTTGAGTCGAAAGTACCGGCATTGTCGCCCGACGATCTGGATGCAGATGGTGCGTTGAGCGTATGGTTGGGTCACGGCCGACTGACTGAGATTACGAAGGTATATGCTCATATACTGACTCATCAAAGGCTCCAGGTCCGGTTCTGGTGGCTTGAGATTCCTGAAAACGAGACAATAGATTTACCACCGGGAATGGCTTTTTACAATCATGAACAGATTGAAGTGCTTCCCAAGCCAATCCTGATTGACACTGTACTGCGTGAGGAAAACTACCTTTGACCTCCGCGTCATTGACCAGAAGTGCCGGTTGAAATGGTGAATGGGAATGGCTTGAATTGTGTTTTAAGTAATATATTTTTGTACTAAACACTTAACTACGACAGTTCATGGGTAATTTCAATTTAAACTCAGGTCAGGTTGCAGACTATAACCGCGATGGTTATCTGGTCGTTAAAGGCCTGTTCTCAGCCGAGGAGATAGATAAATTGTATCATACGGCGCTGGAAAATTCGGTCATGCAGAAGAATGCGATGGACCTGAACGATCAGTCGGGGAAGAAAACCAAACTATCGCTGTGGTTTACACCGAGAGACGACGTATTTGGTTACCTGATCCGTAGCGAACGGATGGTCAATTCCGTGTGGCAGCTTTTGCAGGAGGAAAGTCCGGTTTGCCATTTTCATACGAAACTAATGCAAAAGGAGCCCAAAGTGGGCGGTGCCTGGGAGTGGCATCAGGACTATGGTTATTGGTATAAAAATCAATTCATTTTTCCGGACCAGCTCATGAGCGTCATGATCGCGCTTACACCGGCGAATCGGGAAAACGGCTGCCTGCAGGTAATCAAAGGATCTCACAAAATGGGCCGCGTCAATCACGGGTTCGCTGGCGAGCAGGTGGGCGCGGACATGGAAATGGTGAACCATGCATTGAAAACAATGGATCTGGTGTACTGCGAAATCGAGCCCGGTGATGCATTGTTTTTCCATAGCAACTTAATGCATCGGTCCGAGGCCAACTTGTCGGACCATCCAAGGTGGTCGCTTATATCCTGTTACAACTCCCAATCCAACATCGCTTACAGCGAAACGTCCAATTCGTGGCGTGTACCGGTATCCATCGTGCCGGATCACGCTTTGATGGAATGGAATGCAGAGGCATTTGGTAATGTGGACTTTCTCAAAAAAGAAGATGATCCCGCATTGAAAACGACTGGCTGGGAGAACGAAGTGAAAACCAAATAACAGAATACAGTTCCTGAACAAACCTTAATCTTAAATAGCCTTTATGCAGAAGATAGCCATGCTTGGGTCCGGCTTTATCGGACGTTTTTATGCAGAATCCATTCACGGCCAACGCAGCCGCGATCGGGTGGTTGCCATTTACGCGCGGCGGGAGGAAAGTGCCCGTAAGTTCGCGACAGACTATGGTTGCGACTTCTGGTCGTCGGATATGGAAGAAGTTATCGCTCATCCCGACGTGAATATGGTTTGTATTGCGTTGCCTAATAATATTCATGAAGAGGCAGTCCTGCTTTGCGCGAAACACAAGAAGGCGGTGGTATCAACGAAACCATTGGGCCGTAATGGGGAAGAGGCCTTGCGTATGATGAAGGCGGTGGAAGAGGCTGGGATATTTGCAGGCTATCTGGAAGATCTCTGCTACACGCCTAAGTTTTTAAAATCCCTGGAAAGTGTTAAAAATGGCTCACTGGGTCGAATTATTTGGGCCAAGTCGAGGGAGGCGCACCCAGGGCCGCATAGCGAATGGTTTTGGGATATAGAACAGGCGGGGGGCGGCTGCATTCTGGATCTGGGGTGCCATTGCATTGAAATATCCCGGAATTTTATAGGAAAGGACATTAAGCCGGTGGAAGTGATGTGCTGGGCGGACACGCAGGTGAAGCCGATCGATGCGGAAGATCATGCGATTGCATTGGTGAAATATGAAAATGGAGCCATCGGGCAGTTTGAGGTAAGCTGGACGTTCAGGGGAGGGATGGATTTGAGGGATGAGGTGATGGGCACGGAAGGGACCATCTGGATCAATAACTTTCTTCGCACCGGTTTTGAAATGTTTACGACCGGGAAGAACCCGGACGGAGCCGGGGAAGAGTATGTGGCCGAAAAGGCAGAAAGCAATACAGGTTGGTTGTTTCCGGTGGGCGACGAGGTAAACGATTTAGGGTATAATCACATGTTTACGGACATGTTCAACGCTGCTGAAAAGGGAACAGAGCCTGCGGAGACATTCTACGATGGCTATATCGTCAATGCGGTGATCGACGCGGCATACAGATCTGCGAAATCCAAACTTTGGGAAAAAGTGGAATTGCCGGTCTGGCGTGGCAGGGAAGGGGTAACGAAGCCTTCCAACTATGTTTCTTACAATGAAACGCATTACCTCATCAAGCAGGAAGTAACGCACGACGGTCGTAATAAGCTAATACTGAAAGATAAGGCTACCGGGAAAATTACGGAGCAGGATATTTAGGGAAAGCATTTCATTTAATATTCCTATATTTAAAACTGCAACAAACAAAATCCACAATAAAAAATCATGGCAGGAAGCGTTAACAAAGTCATACTAATTGGAAATCTGGGTAGTGACCCGGAAGTACGTTATCTGGAAAGCGGCTCGGCAGTAGCGAAGTTCAACATAGCCACCACGGAGACCTATACCAACAAAAATGGCGAAAGGGTCGATAATACAGAATGGCACCGGATCGAGCTTTGGGAGGGCCTTGCCAAAGTAGCTGAGAAATATCTAAAAAAGGGAAACCAGGTTTATATCGAGGGGCGCATTCGTACAGACACATGGACGGATAAAGAGGGGCAGCAACGAACTGGAGTAACGATTCGTGCCAACAGTATGACATTGCTCGGTGGGCCTTCGGGGACCAGTTCAGGAGGTGACTATAATCAGGGCCAACAGCAGCCGAACAATGCACCAAGGGGCAATAATGCACCCCGGCCTTCGGATCCGATACCTCCATCGATGGCAGCTGGCAGCAGCGACGACGACGATCTGCCGTTCTGACACAGTCCGATAAGTAATGTGGCGAATCAGTCTTGAAAACGGATTAATTGTAAAATTGATGCTGTTTTTGAGCGGGATTCGCTACATTTATCTTATAGAAATCTTAAAGTGAAAATTTCCTGAATTTTTGTGAAAGAAACTGAAGACGGCGAAGATCCCCTTTCCCGAACGCGTAAGGGGATGGTTATTCCCCAGAAAAGTACGCACATCACTCTGGCCGGGGTAATCTTACCGGTTGACTTCCTTGCACCTTACGACGTTATTCTCGTCATCCTTCTTTTTTTTATTTCCCTTTTTTTATCGGGTGTACGTGCTGCATATGCGGCTTCTGGCGCGATGGAAAACCCCTGGGACCGCAAGCATGAAGGCGAAAGCCAATTGCCTTCCCGCATTCAACAGCTGGCGCTTTCTCTGGTACAAAGGGGAATTACCTTAATGACCTTGTTGCTGGCGGCACGATTTGCATGGTTACACATGCAGGCCGGCTCCCTTGAAGCGGTCCGCTGGGCCGTTTTAGCCTTTCTGGTGGTTTGGATCTGGCTCGATGCGCTGGTCCGTTATAACAGTGCGCGGAAAGCACATGAATTTATTCCCAGGATAGCCGGCCTTACCCAGTTTTTGATCCGGATCTGCAAACCGCTCACACAGCCTATTATGAAGCTCGGTTATTCTTTGGGCATATTGACGCCGGAGGGTGCGGAAATAACAACCGAGATGCTGGAAGCAAAGGCCGAGAGCGAGGAAGAAACGGACCTGCTGCGCGGCTTGGCCAATTTCCGTCAGACGAATGCGCGCAAAGCAATGCAGGCGCGTCTGCAGATCACAGCTTTCGATATCGAACTGGATTTCCATGAACTCATGGATCGGATCAACAAGTCGGGCTACTCCCGTGTTCCGGTTTTCAGGGATGATCTGGATCACGTGGAGGGTATTTTGAATGTAAAGGACCTGCTTCCGCATATCCATCTCGACGAACATTTCAACTGGCAGAAGTTGCTGCGGCCGGCTTATTTTATTCCGGAAAGCAAACGCCTGGATGATTTGATGAAGGACTTTCAGAACAGGCGCGTCCATATGGCCATTGTAGTGGACGAATACGGCGGTACCAGCGGATTGATCACGCTGGAAGACATTATCGAAGAGATTTTCGGGGATATCAATGATGAGTATGACGAAGACGAGGAGGTCAACTACACGCAGGTGGACGAGAATACCTATGTTTTCGAAGGAAAGGTGCTGATCAATGATCTCTGCCGTATCCTGAACATCGAGACCGATTATTTCGATGAGGTGAGAGGAAACAGCGAATCGCTCGCCGGGCTACTCCTGGAATTGTTTTCACGTTTGCCCCGGACAGGTGAAATCGCAACTCACCGTGAAGTTACCTTCAAAGTGCAATCCGCAGATAAGAAGCGGATTAAAAAGGTCAGGGTGTTGGTATCATAAAAAAAGTGCAATTTATTTTATTTACTCCAAACTTATTTTTAATTTTGCCCGGCAAATAACAATCGTTTATTTGCTATGAGCACAGACCCATCCAAAGTCCTCTTCGAGGCACTCACTTACGACGACGTTCTGTTAATCCCTGGTTACTCAGAAGTCCTGCCTCGTGACACAACAACTAAAACCAAGCTGACCCGCAACATCGAGTTGAACATTCCTATTGTTTCAGCTGCTATGGATACGGTGACAGAGTTTGAGCTGGCCATTGCTATGGCGCAGGAAGGTGGTCTCGGAATAATCCATAAAAATATGAGCCTGGAAGCGCAAGCTGAGCAGGTGAGGAAAGTAAAGAGATCGGAAAGTGGTATGATCCTCGATCCGATTACGTTGCTCGACACTGCGACGCTTGGAGAGGCGCACCAAATCATGCGCGAGTTCAAGATCGGAGGTATCCCAGTCATAGACAAAGATCACAAGCTGGTAGGTATCCTTACCAATCGCGACCTTCGTTTTGAACGCGAAATGAGCAAGCCGGTGACTGAGATCATGACGAAGGACAAGCTCATTACTGCTTCGGAAGGACTTTCACTGGACGATGCGGAGAAAATCCTGCAAGAGTACAAAATTGAAAAACTACCGATCGTAGATTCAGAGTATCGTCTGACGGGCCTGATCACCTACAAAGACATCCTGAAACGCAAATCACATCCTAATGCGTGTAAAGACGAATACGGTCGCCTACGGGTAGGTGCAGCTATCGGCGTTACACCCGACGTGCTGAAACGTGTTGAAGCATTGGTAAAAGCAGGTGTTGATGTAGTAAGCCTCGACACTGCGCACGGACATTCGAGAGGTGTTATCGACGCATTGAAATCCATCAAAGCAGCATTTCCTAAGCTCGATGTGATCGCTGGTAACGTCGCGACAGGCGAAGCGGCCAAAGCATTGGCTGACGCCGGCGCGGACGCGGTGAAAGTGGGCGTGGGTCCTGGTAGTATCTGCACAACCCGCATTATCGCGGGTATCGGTGTTCCTCAACTGACCGCCGTTATGTGGGCAGCAGAAGGGCTGAAAGGTACAGGCGTTCCGGTCATCGCCGATGGGGGTATCCGTTTCTCGGGTGATATGACCAAAGCATTGGCCGGTGGTGCAAGCACAATCATGATAGGTTCGATGCTCGCCGGTAGCGACGAAGCTCCGGGTGAGGTTGTGATTTACGAAGGTCGCAAGTTTAAAGCTTACCGCGGAATGGGATCGGTGGAGGCTATGGAAGATGGTTCCAAAGACCGTTACTTCCAGGATGCGGAGGACGATGTGAAGAAACTCGTTCCCGAAGGTATCGTGGGCCGCGTACCGTTCAAAGGCAAGGTTTCCGAGATCGTTTACCAGATGGTTGGAGGTTTGAAAGCTGGTATGGGCTATTGCGGCGCAGGCAGCATTGAATCACTGCAAAATGCGCAGTTTGTCAAAATTACATCGGCAGGTGTGAAGGAAAGTCATCCCCACGATATCATGATCCAGAAGGAAGCACCAAACTATTCGAGATCGTAGGAGTACTTCGGCTGTCGGCTATCGGCAATCGAACTTTTTTTATTATAGTAAAAAGATAAGGCGTTGCATTCACCTGCAACGCCTTATCTTTTTATACTTAATTCAATATCCCTGGAAACAAGCCGACGGCCGAGCGCCGATAGCCGAAGTCCTAAGCCGCGCTTGGTTTTGCGAAACGGCTTTTCAGGTATTGGAAGATCATGGGAAGAATGGAAATACCGATGATACCGAAAATGACGAGCTCGAAATTCTTTTTAACGATTTCCATATTTCCGAAGAAATAGCCAAGCAGCGTCAGGCTGGGTACCCAAAGTAATGCGCCCAGGACACAGTAGATGATGTATTTCGAATAATTCATACTTCCTGCACCTGCTACGAAAGGAGCCACGGTGCGGACGATCGGGATAAACCGCGCCATAATCACTGTGCTGCCGCCGTGTTTTTCATAGAACGCCTCGGTTTTTTCAAGGTATTCCCTTTTCAGGAATAGTATCTTTTCCCGTTTTTTGATCTGACCTCCAAATGTTTTTCCAATAAAGTAATTGACGTTGTCCCCGAGCAAAGCGGCGATGATGAGGATGATGATGATCAGCCACACATTCAGGCCAGTGGTTTCGTTGGCGGCAATGGCACCGGCAGCAAATAACAGCGAATCCCCGGGAAGCAAAGGCATGATGACCAGGCCTGTTTCAGTAAAAACAATTAAAAACAGAATGACATAAGTGAGTGTACCATACTCTTCAACGATGTTAAACAGGTGCTTGTCTAAATGGAGGAAGAAATCAATGAACTGAGTTAAAAATTCCATAGCTAATCTTTAAGTTGACAAATATTTTTTGTTTAGTCTGAAATTATTTGGAATCGATTTTCCACTTCTGCCTGGTTTTGGTGTTCAGAAAGTGATTGAAAGTATCACCTCTTAGTCCGAGACGGATTGTTTCGAGTGGAATGAGCTCGCTTGGTGCGATGTTGCCGAGGTTGACATTAGCACCCAGTAACTTTACAAACCAAACCTGTTGTGATTTTTGGGGAGCCTCCCAAATCATGTCCTCAAATGCGATCTCCGTAAGTATTTCCTCTACAAGCCCCTGGCGTACCTCGCCACTTGCGCGGAATAATCCCACATTTCCTGATTCCCGGGCTTCGCCGATCACCTTCCACGCCCCTGCCTGCAATTCAGATTTGATCAGCTGAATCCACTTGTACGGAGGAATGATTTTGTTCTCATCTTTCGAGCCGACTTCCGACAGGACCGTCACCTGCTTGGATAACGTATGAATATATTCGCATTTAACGTCCTGGGGCATTTCAATGGAACCATCAGAAACCTCGGCGTGGCTCAACTCATATTTATCGAGCAATTTACGGTAGTCGTCAAATTGGTTTCTAACCACGAAGGCTTCGAACAATGTGCCTCCGAAATACACCGGAATATTGGCACTTTTGTAAACGGCAAGCTTTTCGTCCAAATTGGGGCTTACAAACGACGTAGCCCAACCAAGTTTTACGATATCAATGTAAGGTGATGCAATCGACAGCATATCTTCCGTTTCCCTAACACTGAGCCCTTTGTCCATCACCATGGTAAGTCCTTTTGATCTGGGTTTCTGGGAGCGATCGGGGACCTGCGATAACGTAAAATTCATATATGAGTACACTTTTATCTCTGGCAAAAACTCCGGTAAAGGTAGTAATAACCTTCGATACGTAACAATAAAATCCATAGCATTGCCTGCCGGGCGGATATTTTTCTACGATAATTACTATTTTTAAAAAATTACTTTCAGCCTTTCTAAATCAGCATGGTGCCATGAACTCACACACGAATACAGATCCCCGCACAGAAAACACCCGTCTTACTTTTCTTCAGGAGTTGGTAGGCAAGCCGATGAGCCAGCATTTTTCACCAGTGGCAAAATGGTTGAATGGTAAATTGCTTTCTATCGGAGAGGGGGAAATGGAAGTTGAGTACCAGGTGCGGGAGGATATGTGTAATCCAATGGGAACTCTTCACGGCGGTATCGCTGCTACGATTTTGGATGATGTGGTAGGGACGATGGTATATGCATTGGGGCGGGAGTTCGGCTATACATCCGTCAATCTTAACTGCGACTTCCTGAATCCTGCGCTCACGGGACATATTTTACGTGCTAAATCATCGGTTGTCAGAGCTGGGAAAAATATCATCCATGTGGAGGGGCAGTTGGTGAATGAACAGGGTCGTATTATCGCTAAATGCACTAGTAACCTCTTTCAGACTAGCTTTAAATTACCCGAAGTTCCGGGGCATTAATTGGTTTCGGCTTATCTTTGTTATATGGAAAAACAATTTAAAGACCTGCCGGAAAGTCGCCAGCAACAGCTCATGGCGTTCGACCGGCTGTTGACCATCATGGATGAGTTGCGGGAGCAATGCCCTTGGGACAGGAAACAGACGATGGAAAGTCTGAGGCATTTGACAATTGAAGAAACCTACGAACTTTCTGACGCCATCCTGAACAATGACCTCCGGGAAATTCAGAAGGAACTCGGCGACGTTTTATTGCATATCGTATTTTATGCCAGGATAGGGTCTGAACAGGAGGAAGGAAAAGATTATCAGTTTGATATCCGCGACGTACTGCATAGCATTTGCGACAAACTGATTTCGAGACATCCGCATATATATGGTGATTTTGTGGCGGATTCTGAGGAGGCGGTTAAGCAGAATTGGGAAAAGCTGAAATTGAAAGAGGGAAACAAATCGGTTCTGGCCGGGGTGCCGACATCTTTGCCAGCTTTGGTAAAGGCCATGAGGATTCAGGAGAAAGCTCGTGGTGTTGGTTTCGACTGGGATGAGAAGCAGCAGGTCTGGGCTAAGGTGGAGGAGGAATTGAAGGAATTTAAAGATCACTTCAATATCGAAACCACTGATGTAATCGACCGGAAAGCCGCTGAGGGGGAGTTTGGGGATCTGTTATTTTCATTGGTCAATTATTCCAGATTTGTGGACATTAACCCGGAAACTGCTTTGGAAAGGACTAATAAAAAGTTTATCGGGCGTTTTCAGTACCTTGAAGAGGCGTCGAAGGCTGACGGAAAATTACTGTCGGACATGTCTCTCGATGAAATGGACTTTTACTGGAACCAGGCGAAGGCATTGGGTGTATAAAAAATCTTCCACTTTTGTGTGACCATTCGGCGAATGTTACGTCTAAATGAGACGGACAGGTGAATCTTGATACGATCATGTTTTGAGCCTGTCGGAGTAGGGTTTCATTTATTCAACTTTAAACATTCGGAAGATGTACCTGGAAGAGCGAGTCGGACAATTAGAGCACATTACAGTAGAACACGGAAAACAGATCGAAATGATAGCAACAGGTTTGGCGGCATTAACGAGTGCTGTTAATAGCGGGTTTCAGGATGTCCGTAGCGACCTCAGAGCACAAGACGAGCGGATGGATAGTCTTGACACTAGAATGGATCGCCTTGACACTAGAATGGATAGTCTTGACACTAGAATGGATCGCCTTGACACTAGAATGGATAGCCTTGACGCTAGAATGGATAGCCTTGACACTAGAATGGATCGCCTTGAAGGAAAGGTAGATAAACTCGACTCCAGAATGGAACGTGTCGAAATGAGGTTAGATAGTTTGGAAGCGGACGTTGCTGTTCTGAAAGCCGATGTGGCAGAATTGAAGTCAGATATGATAACAGTAAAAAGTGATATACGTGTGTTAAAGCATGACGTGGAAATTTTAAAAATTGGTTTTGCGGAGATGAACGTCAAGATGGACGGTCTGAGTGTCCAGGTTACCAGAATGACAGAGGGTGTTGAAAGCCTGGTATTGCTGCTAAGAACTAAATTGAATTAATGTCTTCTCATCATATCGTCAAGGAAAAACAGGAGCCGGCGCTGATCATTGCCAATGGCGAAGCGTGTAGTTCTGAGTTATTAGGACAGCTACTGGAATGGAGCCCTTTCATTGTGGTGCTGGATCACGCGATTTACCGGGTGCTGGATCTGGGAATCAAAATTGATGTGTGGATGGGTGATTTCGATCAGCCGCACGATGTGGAAGCAATCCGGAGCCGTCAGCATCCGCTGGAAATTATCAACACTCCCGATCAGGAAAAGACGGATCTCAATAAGGCGATCGAATTTCTGATCGAAAGAGGTTTTCCGGCAGCTAATATCGTTTGGGCGACAGGCCGCCGTGCAGATCACGCGATTACCAATATTACGGACCTGGTACGCTATAAGGAGCAAATCAAGCTTGTTCTGCTCGACGATTATTCTAAAATTTTTCCGCTTACAGGGCCATTTGAAAAGTGGTACACCGCCGGCACCCCGATCTCCCTGATCCCCATAGGAACTGTCGAAGGCATTGAAACCAGCGGTTTGAAATACAATCTAAATGACGAAACGCTGACAATGGGTCACCGGACTGGCAGTAGTAATGAGGCTGAAATGGACGGAATGGTCCGGATTTCAGCGCAAAAAGGGGATCTTCTGATTATGGAATGCTGGGATTTATAGTGACGATGAATTGACTTCTTTTGATTCCACATAGAAGTTGCGGTCAACCGCGAGGGATTTTTCTCCTTTTACCTTTAGCGTTTTCCATTCATTGGTCGGAAGCAGCAACTCCTCCTTCCCGCTCGCCAGTTTGATCTTGACGGGCATCTCGAAATTTTCGACCGTGTTGATCCAGCGATATTGCAGTCCCTTACCCCCAAATGCATATTCGAGGACGGGAATCCGAACGTCTCTCAGGTATTGATCGAACACTTTCGAAAGGTCTTTCCCTGCGTGCTCGCTCATATATTGTTCTATTTGCGAGCCATCTACCGTTTGGTGATAGAAAGTTTTGTTCAGGCCACGCAGGATCTGGCGCCATTTCTCGTCGTCATTGACTATCTGTCTGATCGTATGGAGCATGTTCCCTCCCTTGTAATACATATCCTTTGAACCTTCCTGATTAACCCCATACACGCCTACGATGGGAATGTCGTTAGCGATCAGCTCCCTTGTTCCAATGACATAATCAGCACCGGCCTGTTTGCCGAAATAGTATTCGGTATAGAGATTCTCCGAATAATTAGTGAAGCTCTCGTGTACCCACATATCTGCCACATCCTTGTAAGTAATGTTGTTGGCAAACCATTCGTGGCCGCTTTCGTGGATAATAATAAAATCCCATTTCAGGCCCCAACCAGTGTTGGAAAGGTCACGGCCTCGGTAACCCATTTTATAGTCGTTTCCATAGGTCACAGAGCTCTGGTGCTCCATCCCCAGGTAAGGAACTTCTACGAGCTTGTATCCATCTTCATAAAACGGGTAGGGGCCAAACCAATGTTCGAAAGCTTTCAGCATACTGGGGGCCTGTTTGAACTGCTTTTTGGCTGCTTCCAGATTTTGCGGAAGTACGTAGTAACTTAATTGCAGATCCCCTTTCTCCCCCTTGAATGTCTCTTTCCAGCTCACATAATTGGCGACATTCATATTTACCCCATAGTTATTGATTGGATTTTTAACAAACCAGTTGAAGGTGTGGGAATCGTCATTGTTTTCAACAACTGATCTCAGCACGCCATTGGAAACGTCCATGAGCTTTTTAGGAACGGTAATGCTGATCAGCATACTGTCGGGCTCATCATACATATGATCCTTGCAAGGCCACCAAACACTGGCCCCAAGTCCCTGGCAGGAAGTAGAAATGATCGTGTTTCCTTTACCGTCCGGGACCCATTGAACGCCGCCGTCCCATGGCGGCCGCTTTGCGAGTCTCGGCTTTCCGGCATAAAATACTTCGATGGCTTCGGCTTTGCCCGCTTCCTGTTTCTTTTTTAATGTAATAAAAAAAGCATTGCCGTCCCGCCGGAACGAAAGCGACTCTCCATCCTGAACGACTTTGGTGATCAGCAGCGGCTCCTGCAAATCTACTTGTATGGTCTGATTGGGCTTAATCACCTTGTAGGCAATGAGCGTACTGCCCGATAAAGTGCTGTCTTTCTCGTTCGGTCTGACATTGAGATGGTAGTAACTGAGGTCCCACCATGCCCTTTCCGGTGTGATGGAGCCCCGGAGCGTGTCAGCATGTGTAAATTCCTTCTTTTGTGAAAAGGCGTGGATTGAAATGGTCAGTAAACAGATGCTTGCGATGATCCTGAGCATTTGAGTTTTTGTTAAAATGAAGTGCATTATTTATCCAGAATTTCCATGTCGTTCAACTCCGGACCGCCTCCGCGGTTGGCTGAACCGGCTGCTATGTAAATCTTCTTGTTAAGGGAAACCGCCTGTGTACCGTGCCGCCCCTGGTGCAGGGAAGGTAAGCGTTCCCATTTTTGCGTCTGAGGGTTAAAAGCCTCCACTTCGCTGTGCGCCTCCGTGTGCGCGTCGCTTTCACCTCCGATCACCAGGATCTTGTTGTTGTAAACTACGGTGGTATTGCCGGCCCGTAATGTCGGCAGGTTATTAGAGGCTTCGAGCGTCGCCCAGGTTGCTGTTTTGAAATCGTATACGTCCACCTCCTTGATGACCGTGTTCAAAACCTGGTTGATGCGTGCAGTAGACAGTCGTCCGCCGGCCACGTAGAGCTTGCCATTCAGAACCGCTACCTGGACGTGATCCCGTGGGCGGGGCGCGTCGGTTAAAGTTTTCCACGACCCTGTGGCAGGGTCAAATTCGTCGAACCACATTACTTGCCCGTCCCAGTGACCGTCCTGAATGCCGCAAACCAGGTAAATCTTGTCATTCAGTACGAATGCGCCGGCTGCACCGCGACGACGGTTCTCGGGTATGGAAGCTCCTTTCCGCCATTCGTTTTTGACGGGATTGAATATGTAAATATCGGGAATGGGGATCTCATGCGGATAGCCGCCCGTGAATGCACCCAGGACATAGATTTCGTTCCTATAAGTTACGGCCTGAAAATGGCTCATCTCGATCGGTGTCGGTGCCAATGCACTCCACGCGTCTTTTTTGAAGTCGTATTCATTTACCGCCTTGACGCCGCGGCCACCGAGCAGGTACAATTTCCCATTAGCTGTCGCCATTGCATTTTCATGCCGCTTTTCAGGAAGGTTTTCGGGTTCCGACACTGTCCATATCTGCCCGAAGCCTTGTAATGTGGCCCATTGAAGTGCAATCAGTAATGCTGCCTTTTTGTAGAGAGGTTTCATGTTGATTACGGTTAAAATGGCTGGATACGCGTAAATCGCTTTCAAAAACAATATTAAGGTACAATATATTCGATAAAACAGAAAGACCGGCCATGAGCCGGTCTTTCTGACAATTTTTGTCAAACAGCTGTTAATTTTTGCTCGATAATTCAAGCGCCGGACTTTCAAAACCCAGTTTTTTTAACCCATTCTGAACGTCCGGATCTTTCATGAACAGCTTCCATAAAAGGCCTGTACGATAGTTCTCGATCATGACGATAATGGGCCCCTGATCGATGGCCAGGTGTGATTTGGCATACCAGTTCTGTGATTCATTAAAAGCGTCGGTAAAGCCGTATTCCGACCAGATTTTGTCACCCAGGTCATCATAAAAATGCCGCAGCGCCTTCATGGATTCTTTGGGTGTATAGGGGAAAGACGACAATGCGGCCGTTGGGGTGATCGTCCCGAAATCGTTGGTGGGCGAGTGCGCATTGTAGCCATTGTAGGTATCACTGGCAGTCAGGCCCCAGCTGTTTTCTCCATAACCTTTGAATTTTCCGGGATTTGCAACGCAATGCTTGTAATTGATCAGCGAATGATTGACGTTTTGCTCCCAGTAATCCGCATATTGATCTTTCAGCTTTCTTGGATCCAGACCTACAAATGAATAATGCGTGAAGAACAACGGCCCGCCATATTCGAAACCTAATGGAAGCTTGATGCCGTAATATTCCTTTCCATTTTTGAAATGGTCGCTCTGAGCCCAGCATTTGTCATAAACCTGCCGCGTAATAGGGTAGCGCGGTGAAGCTGCACCCATAATGTAAGTGATGAGCGTTTCATTATAACCACGCAACTCGAAGTTCATGGCCCAGCCATTATTAGGGCTCCAATGCCAGTAGAGCTGATTGGGATTGCCCCGCGTGTACCAGTCCCACTCGGCTTCGCTCCATATCCACTGGATACGGTTCCGAAGGTCCCTTTCCAGGTCATTGTCCTTGTCGAAATACTGCCGGGCGGCTAGCAGTCCCTGGAAGAGAAACGAGCTTTCCACGAGGTCGCCACCGTCGTCTTTACGGCCAAACGGGATGATCTTACCTGTCGCGCCGTTCAGCCAGTGCGGAAAAATGCCGTGGTAATGGTCGGCTTTCGAGAGGAATTTAACCATTTTGAGGAGTCGTGCGGCTACGGAATCGCGGGGCTGCCATTTCCTTTCGGCTGCCACGATCATCGCCATAATACCGAAGCCGGTACCGCCGGTTGTAACTACCTCGTCGCCGTAATCATATGCGACGTTACTGCGCTCGCGCGACATGCCGCTCACTGGATGCCCAAACTCCCAGAAATAGCGGAAAGTCTGTTTCTGCACCAATTCGAGCAACGCGGTATCTGAGAGATTTTTGGGGCGGTTTGCTGGGTTGAATGCCGCAGGTTTCATTTCTGCTGGCTTCTTTTTCTGTGCCTCGCTATTCACATGCATCGAAAAAAGGAGCAGCAGCAAGCATAGTATGGATTGGAAGGATATCTTCATAGTCGAGTAACTTTAATGGTGGGATAAGTCTTACTGGATTTCAGGACTACTGAATCCAAGTTTTTTTAGCCCGGCTTTCACCTCGGAATTGCTCATGAAAAGCTTCCAGGGCTGCGAACTCCGGTAATTTTCAATCATTATTATAATGGGCCCCTGATCAATCGCGAGGTATGAGTCCGCGAACCAAAGATCTTCGAGCGAAAACGCATCATGGAAACCATATTCTCCCCACAGCCTGTCTCCCAGTTTGTAATAGAAGAATTTCAATGCCTGCATCGATTCTACCGGGGTATAGGGAAAGGCCGATAACGCTGCGGTCGGTGTGATCACGCCGCGGTCGTTGGTGGGCGAGTTGGCACTGTATCCATTCGGGATGTCGCTGGCGGTAAGTCCCCAGCATTGCTCGCTGTACCCATAATACGACTGTGGATTGGCCTTACAGTAATTGTAGTTAATTAAGGTATGGGCCTTGTTTTGCGTCAGATAATTCGTGAAGCGGTCGGTCAGGTTGGTTGGGTTCAAACCGAGGAAGGAATATTGGGATAAGAACAAAGGGCCTCCCAATGTTTCTCCAAGTGGTAAGGTGATCCCGTAAAATTCTTTTCCGTTGACAAAAGAGCCATTCCCCGTCCAGCCATTGTCGTATACCGCTTTGCTGATGGCATGGGTTGGCGAAGATGCGGCCAGGACATAGGTGATCAGGCATTCGTTCCATCCCCTGATCGGCAGGTTCATATCCCAGTTATAGTCGGGGCTCCAGTGCCAATAAAGTAAGTTTCCATCTCCCTTTCTGAACCAGTCCCACTCCACTGCCTCCCAAATAGCTGTAATTTCAGCCCTAAGAGCGATTTCTGCCGGATTAGTCCCCTGAAAGTACTGCCTGGCCGTAAGCAGTCCCTGGATCAGGTAAGAAGTTTCTACAAGGTCGGCGCCATTGTCTTTCGGGCTGAAAGGTACCGCAACGCCGGTAGCGCCATTGAGCCAATGTGGGAATGCTCCGTGGAATGTCTGCGCCATTCTCAGGAAGCTGACTATTTTTTGCATTCTCTCCAGTCCTTCCGCCCGGGTGATGAATTTTCGTTCAACGGCAATGGGTATGGTCATGATCCCGAAACCACTGCCGCCCGAAGTAACGACATCGCCCGAAGTGTTTCGCTCTCTGGCGAGGCCGCTTACCGGATGCCCAAAGTCCCAGAAGTATTTAAATGTCTGTTTCTGGACCAGCGTAAGCAGTGCGTCGTCTGAAATGACCGGGAATTTGTCAGCTGGGTCCAGGGCAGTGGTAAGGCTGACATTGACTTCACTCAGCAGCATTCCGCCAGCTTTTGATTTTAATGCTTTGGTAGCAACAACCGAGTAGTTGGTCAGGTATTCCAGATTGGCAGAAGGAATGATCACTACCGAGCTGTCGCCGTTCTCCAAAGCAGTTGTAAAGGCAATTAATTCTCCGGAGGCCGATTTGAACGTAATGCCACTTGCGGAGGTTTCGCTGTTCAGCGGGGCGGAAAATGTAAACCTGACCTTTGGTTTCAGGTTTACATCGGTATAGTTAAAGCCTGAATAGCCGTCGTTAACTTTCAGGCTGTTGAAGCCAAATGACGACGGTACTCCGGGATTAGATGGCCCGGGGGCCTTGTCGGATTGACAGGAAACCCCGAGCCAGATAATTGAACCAAGAAAAAGAAGGTATCTCAAAGGCATTATTTTCCTCTTGATTCCAATTTGACGAGTGCATCGACATCGGCGTCTTTCAAGGCAACGTTGTAGATCCTGACTTCATCGAGTAAGCCGGTCAGGTAACTGGCCCAGGATTGCGCTTCCGACTCGGACGTCAGGCTCGGAGTAGTCTGGAATTGCACTGTGCCAAACACCATTTTGCCCGGGCTTTTCCATTTCAGGTCCCCAAACTTGGCCACTGTGCTCGTTGCGGTTTTGGACCCATTCACATAAATGGAGAAAGTGGATGAAGTAGCGTCATAAGCCAATGCAATGTGGGTCCAGGAATTATAAAGGTTGACAATCCCCTCCTTGGTAACCCATGTATCGGTTTTGTCATTCTGGATATGTGCCTTGAAAATGCCGTCCGTATCTGTACCGCCATTCTCGAAGAAAGTTTCGATGTTTCCCCAGAATCCATCCTTTTGCGAAAGTCCCACGAGTCCGATAATGCCACCTGCCGCTTTGGTCGACTGGCTGTTAACCCAGTAGGTGAGGGTAAAGCTCTTCAAGCCTAGTATTGCGGCAGTAGGATCAAACAGAACATATCCGTTTTTAGCCCCCTTCATCGCCTGGCCTTTCAGCCCGTTCGCAAAAGTGGTGCCGGTATTGACGCCTGCGGTTTTAGAAACTGCATCGGCATAGTCCCCGTTGAATGGGAAGTATGCGACCAGATTTTCTTTCGCGATCTCATCGGAGCTGGTATAGCCTCCGATGGTTACGCTCGGAGCGTAGCTTTCCGGGTCGAATTTTTCATAACATGAACTCACTCCGATGACCGTCAGTGCGCAGCATGCTACGGCCAGTTTATTCTTAAAAGTTTTCATCGATAGATCGCGGTTTGAAATTAGTAACCTGGGTTTTGGGTCAGGACGCCTGCACTGAGATCAATTTCGGTCTGAGGAACCGGCCATACTTCGTTTTTACCCGCTTTCCAGCCTTTGGGTCCGAAGACGGCAGTACCGCGTCCCTGGCGAATGACATCAAAATAGCGGTCAAACTCCATAGCCAGCTCTACATGGCGTTCATTCCAGATAGCGGTGCGCAATGCGACTTTTTCAGTGGTTGTCACTTTCGGAAGAATGGTTTTGCTCGCACCTCTTGCCCGTGCGCGGACCAATTCCAGGGAAGCCAGGGCCGCAGTTGCATTGCCGATTTCATTCGCAGCTTCGGCATTCATTAGCAGGACATCGGCATAGCGAATCACTCTTACATTCTGCTGAGAGCCTTCATTGAAGCCCGTCACGTAGAGTTTGAAGGGTACGTAAGATTTCTGATTATACATCGGATTATCGCCCGTAGCTGCGATGGCGTCCCCTGAGGGTGTAGTTTCACCACGGAAAATAATGGTGGCATCCCGTCTCGGGTCACCTGCTTCAAATGCTTTGGATAATTCTTCGGTGGGAACATTGAAGCCCCAGCCGCCTCCTGTTACGCCTCTCACGCCCTGTACCTGTGAGTACTGAGAGTTGGAAGCGTCTTTATTGGAGGGGATCAGTTCATTCTGAATTTCAAAAACAGACTCCTTCGAATTCTCATTCGGTATCCTGAACAGTGATTCATAGTCCGCAAAGAGTGCGTACTGACCAGAATTGATCACTTGTGTTGTCAGATCGAAAACCTGCTGCCATTTTTGCTGATACATAGAAACCTTTGCATGCAAGGACAATGCAGCTCCTTTGGTAACCCGGCCGAGATCCGTCGGACCATAGTTTTGCGGCAATACCGCCGCGGCATCTGTCAGGTCTTTTTCAATGGCCGCGTACACGTCGGCTTTCGGTGTGCGGGGAAGGTTGTACTCCGTTGCATCCTTGGGTAGCTTCAATCTCAATGGGACATCACCAAATGCTCTCACCAATCTGAAATAGGAATAGGCCCGCACAAATTTGGCTTCGGCCAGATACCTCGTTTTCAGGTTTTCATCCATGCTGATGGCCGGGATGTTATCCAGTACCTGGTTTGCGTAGTTGATATTCTGATATTGCCCCTGCCAGAAGCCGCCGAGTTGGCCATCGGTGGAGCCTACCGAGAAATTGTCGTATTGGTTGAAGAATGTCGCATCCGATGCCGTGCTGCCCTTTTCAGCATCATCCGAACCGACGCTTTCTATCGCAATGGCCGCAAAAGCGGTATTGTTCCAGCCGCGGAGATTGGCGTACATGGCATTGACAGCTTTGGTCGCATCTGCTTCACTTTCCCAGAAAACAGTACCGGCCTGTTTGCCCTGCGGATCGGTGTCCAGGAAACTGTCACTGCAGGAAGAAGGTATGACTAGGAGCGCCGCGAGCCCCAGATACAGACCTGTCTGCTTCAAATTGTTTTTAAGATTTATATTTTTCATATCGGTTCTGATCTTAGAAAGTGACATTAATACCAAAGTTGTAGGTCGCTGAAAGCGGATATACGTTGGCGTCAATACTAGCTTGCGTCGGCTTGTTCTCATTGGCTCTCACCTCAGGGGACAGGCCTTTGTATTTGAAGAAATTCAATGGGTTCTGTGCATTCGCATACAAGCGCAGTTTGCGGATTTTCAGTTTTTCATTGAATGCCTGCGGGAACGTGTAGCCGATCTGGGCATTCCTTACCCTGAAATAACTGCCGCTCTGCACAAAGAATGAGTTGGGCAAATAGTTCTGACCACCGCCTATGTTCGCGGAAGGGTAGGTGTTGGAAGTCCCTTCTCCGTGCCATCTGTTGTCATAGAAGTCCTTGGTGAAGTTTTCATTACCGTACCGCCATCCCATATTGGCATTGTAGATATCCACTTTGGCTACACCCTGGAAGTCGAGCATCAGGTCGATGTTCTTGTAATTCCAGCTCGTGTTGATACCGTAGGTGAATTTCGGGTTCGGATTGCCGAGGACCTGACGGTCAAGTCCTGAGATCGTGCCATCGGGTGTGCCATTGGTACCGCTGATATCGCGGTATTTGAAATCACCGGGCTTTGCATTGGGCTGCGCCGATTTGCTGATCTCGTCCTGATTCTGGAAGATTCCGTCGACAACATATCCGTAGAATGAGCCGATCGGGTCACCAACGCGGGTGCGCGTCGCCAATGCGCCGCTGGTAAGGCCCACGCCGCCGTCATAAATCGGGTTGGCCCCGGATGATACAGCCAGAACTTTGTTGTTATTGATAGCTCCGTTGAAGCCAATGCTGTAAGAAAGATCTTTCCCGATATCGTCGCGCCAGTTCAATGCAAACTCAAAACCTTTATTCTCAAAATCGGCCTGGTTGCCTACAATACGTCCCGACTCGGTACCGATTGACGTAAGCACCGGAATATCGAAGATCGCACGTTCTGTTTTCTTAATGTAATAATCCAATTCCACGGTCAGGCGTGATTTCAGGAAGGATGCTTCGATACCTGCGTCCGTTCCTACGCCGCGTTCCCAATAAGTGGTGGGAGGGATGATCGTATTGATGCTGGCTCCTGTGTTGAGCTGGCCACCGAAAATCGCTGCAAGGCCGCCACCGGTGGCAACGGTCAGTGTCGATAGGTTCGACGGTACTGATGCGTTACCGATCTTTCCCCAGCTCCCGCGGATTTTCAGGTTATCAAAAATGCTCTGCCCTTTCATGAACTCCTCGTTGCTGATCACCCAGCCGGCTCCGATCGACGGGAAGTAACCCCAGGCATTGCCTCCCTGGAAGAATTTGGACGAACCATCAGCCCGGAGGGACGCATTCAGCATGTAGCGGTCATCAAAAGAGTAGTTGATACGGCCGAAGTAGGAAGCATAAGTGCCCAGGTCGCCTTCATCCTTTACATTACGGCCATCGGCACTACCTAATGCAAGGTAAAGGTCGCCCTCGCTGCTGTAAGGAACATTCAATGCGTTCGCAGTGAGTTTGTAGGATTGGTCGCGCTGAGCAGACTGCCCTAAAAGAGCGGTAAGGCTGTGCTTGCCAAAATCCTTGGTGTAGGTCAATGTATTTTCAAAAATCCAGTACCGTGTTTGCGGACGGACGAATTCCAGGAAGCTGGTGGTGTTACGCTGCTTGAACGTAGCCACATATTGAGGCACGTAAGTTCGGGTTTCATCTTGTCCGTAGCGCCCCCCAAGGCTTGTTTTGAAGGTCAGGCCCTTGAAAAGGGAAAGCTCCGCATAAGCATTACCGGTAAGCAGGGTTTTCTTCGTGTTCTGATTGTAGAAATCGACGGTCACCTGCGGGTTGAAGTTGTTGCCATCACCCAGGTTGTAATCGGTAGGGTCGCCGTAAGTACCGTCCGCATAGTAAACCGGCACGACAGGGCCTGCGGCATATAGTTGTCTGAAAATACCACCAGCTTCATCTTTTGATTTGCTGAATGATCCCGTGGCCGTATAGCCGATTTTCAGATTTTTCAATACCTGGAAATCATTCTGGACACGGGCCGTGTAGCGCTTGAAGTTGTTCTTTTCAACGATACCATCCTGATTGAGATACCCCAATGAAAAGTTATAGGTCGATTTTTCACCGCCTCCGCTGATCGAAAGCTGGTGATTGGTCACGAATGCATTACGGAGGATCTGGTGATACCAGTCTGTTCCTTCGCCATACTGACTCGGATCGAGGACATTGCCTTTGCCGTTGATGTTACTCAATTCATTGGTCATCGTCGCATATTCCTGCGCATTGGCCATTTTGACCTGATTAGTCACTTTCTGATAACCGACAAAGCCGTTATAATCGATAACCGGTGTTCCTGATTTTCCTTTTTTGGTAGTAATGAGAACAACACCGTTCGCGGCGCGCACCCCGTAAATGGATTGGCTGGATGCATCTTTCAGAATGCTCATGTTTTCGATATCCCCGGAGTTCAGGAAGCTGATATCATCGAACCATACACCGTCGACCACATAGAGAGGGTTGGCACTGCCATAAGCTGTACCGACACCGCGAACCCGGATCTGCGGTGCTTCTCCCGGTTTACCGGAATTGTTGATCTGAACCCCCGCTACTTTTCCCTGCAAGCCCGAAACAGCATTCATCGAAGGTTGCTTGGCAATTTCCGCGCCTTTGATCTGGGCAATAGCACCGGTAACGTCGAGCTTGTTTTGAGAACCATAGCCTGTGATCACGACCTCGGTCAATGCTTTTGCATCCTCTTGCAGCGCTACATTGATCACCGTCTGTGTCCCAACGGTGATTTCCTGCGCCGCCATACCGATCATGGAGTATACGAGTACGGATTGGGGCGAGGGGACTTTTATGGAATAGTTACCTTCTGCATCGGTGGGTACACCGCTGGTGGTTCCCTTGATCAGCACACTGGCGCCCGGAAGCACCGAATTGTCGGCACTCGAAGTAACCTTGCCGGTCACATTTATTTCCTGTGCGTAAGAGACACTCCCTAATGTCAGGAAAACGAGCATGTACAGCAATCGTACAGTAGTTTTCATCAGTTATAAATTAGTTGATTGAATTATTATAAGATTTTATTGACTTCAAATTTAAGTTCGAAGCTGGGGAGGAATCAAAAAAAGCACTACATCACCACTACATCAATGAGAATAATGCAAGGTTTGCTTGAATAAAAAGGGGGTTACTAGCGGATTAGTGCAACTGGATCAAATGTCCATCATAAATTGTACCAGGTTGGCATCGATACCGAGTCCAAGCTTTTTCCGCAACCGGTATCGCTTGATTTCGACGCCGCGAACGGAGATTCCGAGCACAGGGGCCATTTCCTTCGTGGAAAGGTTCATACGCAGACAGGCCGCGAGCCGGAGTTCGGAAGGTGAGATAGTGGGGTAAATTTGCCGCAGGCGTTTGAAAAACTGTTCGTGTACCTCATCAAAGTTCTGCTCAAACAATACCCAGTCGTCCTTGCCCGCGACGTTACGCTCAATGCTGTGGAGCAGTTTCTGATAATGGATATTTGGTAGCTGTTGTCCCATTTCAGCTTTGACCTGTTTGAGCTCATCCCGGATCTCTTCCAGGATTTCATTTTTACGAACGACGTTAATGGCTACATTACTCAATTGCTGGCTTTTGCTTTGGATCTCACTTTGCAATTTATCGTTCTGGATCTGCATGATCTGCCGCTCACTCGACAACCTTTGCTGGCGCAACTTTTCCTCCTGCTCTTCGATCAGCTTGCGGCGGTGACGGGCCAGGCGTTTCTCCTGGTAGATGATGAGCGCTGCGAAAACCAGCGCGATCATGATCGCGAAGAGGATTTTGGCCAAGAGGGTTTCGCGCCAGTAAGGCTTCACGCCGAAATGATAGGCGGTCACAGTGTCGTTCAGGCTGCTTCGGATCTCGAAAATGTAGTCTGTCGATTCCAGGTTGGTAAATTCGACGAAGCTCTGGTCGGTCCATTCCGACCACTGGTCTGTCAGACCTTTGAGCCTGTACTTATACTGGACGTTCTGGCCGTAGGCTGGTAGTGCAAAGGCAATGCGAAGCGCCCGTACTTCCGAGGGAAGCGAAGGGCTGCCGGAAATATTGAAAGTCTCGTTCAGGTTACGGAGGTTGGCCACTTTCCGGATAATTGGCGCACCCGCGGCGTCATTGTGTTCGTCAGGAGAGGTGCGGTCGTACAAGGCATATCCATTGTCGAGACAGAAGAAATAATATCGTTCGGAGAGCGGCACAATCGTTTCACTATTCCGTACCAGGGCCAAAGCCAGATTTTTAGGTTCTTTCCCCTGTGAAAAGAACGATACGCGGTTCATAAACACTTTGAACCAGTCACCTTGCAGGCCGGTTCGTACCTTGTAATTTTCCTCCTCGGGGGTGAAATCGTTGCTGGGTACGAGTCTGCCGGATTGGTCGGGTTGAAAAAATGCATTACCCGCCCTGACGCGAACCTGACCGTTAAGCCATTGCGTCAGCTCCACAGAAAATTCGCTGGGCAGGTCAGCCGGTGAACTGAATTCCCGCCACGACAGCGCCGAGTCCAGCGCGGAGGTAAGCTTCGTTTGAAACAGGCCTTTGTAGGCATGTCCAAGCCAGAATAGGCCGTTTTTATCCCTGACAATCTGCCTGATGGGAATCGGGGCAGCTCCTCTTACCGGGTACGCATAGGTCCACGCGCCGGCCGCGTCCCGCTTGTATACGTGCAGGCCCACGTAAGCGCCCTGGAGCAGCAATGTGTCCTTGCCATTCGGGATCGGCAGCAGAACCCAACCTCCGTTGATATTGGATAGTTTCGTGATCCCATGCTCACCAATGCGGTAGGTGGCGTCATTATGGCCGCACAACAGCTGGTCGTTGATCACTTTGAGCGTCCAGGTCTGGCCTTCCAATCCGTTGACAGGCCGGAAGGGTTCGGGCGAGAGCCATTTTTTAACAAATACACCCTTATTCGAGCCCACGTAAAGCCGGCCGCGCCAGATGGCGGCTGCATACGTGGACCCCAACGGATTGTCACTGGTTTGATAAGCAATAATGGGCGACGACATTTTAACCATATCGATCCCCTGATCCAGGCCGATCCAGAGTTGCTGATGACTATCCTCTTCCAGTGCCAGGACGGTATTGTTCTGCAATCCGGTCTCTTTGTTGAACTGATAACGCAATGTACCTTCTTTGGAAACGACGTATATACCGTTCTGAATGGTCCCGAAAACAAGGCTGCTGTCCCTGCGCATGGCAATAACCCGGTTAATGATGTTCCGTTTCAGTTCCTCTGAGATGCTGATGTTCCAGGGCGTGAGGACACCGTTTTGCCAGATAAATAACCCATGCTTGGTAGTTGTGATGAGAATGCGGTTGCCCGGGAACGGCAGAATAGACGATACGATCGCGGGCGCAAGGGAAGATGTGCCGGGTAATGGCTCGAACTTTTGCCCTTTCAATTCATACAGTCCCTTGCCGATCAATTGTACCAGCACGCGATCCTGCACATATCTCATAAACATAAAGTTGCCGGGACCTTTGATCTCGACCAGGTTTTTACCGTCGTAACGATAGATAATCGAGAACGACTGGAAGTAGATGTAGCGCGGCGTTTTCAGGATGTGCCATATTTCTTCCGTTTTCAGGGTGGGCAGGTTGGCTTTCTTGCTCAGGGAATAATATTTCAGCTGCCCGTCGGCTTCTTTCTTCCAGTAGCCGAATTCTGAAAAGCCCCCGGCGTAGATCCTTTCTTCCAGCTGAGGCTCGCGGTTGAGAACCTTTCCATTGATTGAATTTACGGCTTGTTCATCGTAGAGTACAGTTCGGACGATCTGTCCGTCGGGAAGGGGATAGAGTTTCCAGGAAGCACCGTCATGTTCCAGCAGACCGTCGGAATTGGCAGAATAAATCATCTGGTCGGTGCTCTGGCAAATGTCCCAGTTCTGGTTATGTGCTTTGTATAATGACGAGGAATAATTGATCAGCGGAGGGGTTTCCTGGGCAATTGCGGGGGAGAAGATTGTCAGGAAAAAGAGTATGGCGGTACAGTAACCGGCCTTATATTTGAAGGCACGGTTTGGGGAATGACTTATCGGAAGTCGTTTTTCTGCCGCATTCGATATCATTTTCAATTAGCTGTTAATGCGTTTTAGCTCTTTTAAGAAGGGTTTACAGCGATATTAGTGTGTGTAACTCAATAGTACTTATAATGATAAAAATCCTTTCCCTCATCATCCTCGGAACATCGGTAGCGATCGCACAAGTGAAGCCATCAGATGATAATACCAGGAATGATATCCGCTACAATCTTAACGAATCCGGGTCACATTATGTAAAATTCACTTTCACCAATCAGGTCTGGCTCCGGTTGAATGAAAACAACCCGGGAACTACCGTTCTGAGCGACCCGGAGTCGAACACTTTCGATATCGGCCTGAGGCGTACGCGGGTCCAGCTTTTCGGGCAGCTTACGGACCGTATCTTTTTCTACACGCAGTTTGGGATGAACAATTTCAACAAGGCCAGTGCGTCTCCTTCGTATAATACGGCAGGGAACCACAGCCAGCGGAAAGTGGCCGCGTTTTTTCACGATGCAGTAGGGGAATACGAAATTCAACGTAAAGGGACAAGTTTTATACGTTTCGGAGGCGGGCTGACGATCATCAATGGATTTTCACGCTTTTCACAGCCCAGTATCGGCACTATTTTAACAATGGATGTACCGGTGTTTGCCCAGGCGACGGTGGATCAGACAGACCAGTTCGCGAGAAAACTCACGGTGTACAGCAGAGGACAGGTAGGGAAGCTCAACTATCGGGTGGGTATTTCGGACCCATTTCCGATCGAGACAAATGGTGCGACGCCACCAGCGCTCAATCAGAACTCCGTCTTTGCGCAACGAAAGAACCATAAACAGTTCCAGGGGCTGCTTATCTATAATTTTTTCGATACCGAAGACAATACGACACCCGGCTACATGACCGGAACTTATCTCGGGAAGCGGAAGGTCTTGAATATCGAGGCGGGCATTACCTCTCAGAAAGATGCTATGTGGCGGAAGGAAGCGGTGGATACGCTTTACAGTAATGTGACCCTTTGGTCGGTCGCCGCATACCTGGACATGCCTCTCAATAAAGAAAAAGGAACGGCCCTGTCGGCATACCTCGGCTATTTTGATACTAACTACGGGAAAGGCTACCTGCGCTACAATGGCATTATGAACCCCGCGACAGGCACGACACAACCTATATCGGGCGTGAGCGGAACGCAGGGCAATGCGTACCCCATGTTCGGTACGGGTAATGTAGTATATGCGCAGGCGGGCTACAAACTGAAAGACGGCTTACTGGGTAGCCAGGGCACATTAATGCCCTATGGCTCATTGCAGCGCGGCGATTATGACCGGGTGAGGGATGCGGCTAACGTTTATAACCTGGGAGTTAACTGGTTGATTAAGGGTCACAATGGTAAAATGTCGCTGAACTATGAGAATCGTCCCGTCTATCGGGCGGCGTCTGTGCCGAATGAGCTTGAAAAAAATGGCCGGAGGGGTTCGTGGACTTTGCAATACCAGATTTCGATATAGCAACCAGCCGTTCCGGATTTCGGTCCGGAACGGCTGGCCTTTTTCAGAAGTTGAAATTGAACCTTGCAAACAGGTAGCGGCCATTAAACCCCATTTGCTGAACACGACGCGAATAAACAAACCGGCCCAGGCTTACGTTGCCGGAGTGCGTATGCTTGTCCTGATACACATCCAGCACATTATTCGCTCCGATGGTTAGCCCGATCCCTTTTACCACATCGTAACTGATGGCCAGGTCGGTCACCAGTTTGGCTCCGAAGGTCTGGTCGAGGGACTCTTTTTGACCGGTGAGTGTATTGACCGGCCAGGAATCCGGCTTAGTCGGATCGATGGTCGGGTCCCAATAGGTAACTTCTCCAAATCGTACACCGCGAAGCATTACCCCCAACTTTCCTGCTTTGTAGTTGATGGTGAGGCTTTGCTTGTTGCGTGGGCTCGCTATTTCGAAGCGGCTCAGATCTTCCCGGTTGAAATAGGTATTAACCTGATTGGTCTGGATCAAAATTTCCGAAGCGTGGATATTCGGTTTGCCATCCGCTCCTTTTTTAACCTTATTTTGAATGAATGTTCCTGCCAGTACTGCCCGCAGTGATTGGTTTCGTCCGAATTTGGTATTGTACGATAATACTCCTTCTATGCCCTTCGAGCGCGTATCTACCGCATTGGAGAAAAAGTTGGCGGTGGTTGCGTTCGCCGCGGCAAGTTGCGCTTTCAGATTTGCATTGCCGCCGTCGTTGAAATTGTTGGTGAGCACGATCCGGTCATCGATGTCGATCTGGTAGGCATCCACGGTTAGTTCGAATGCATTGCTGATCTGGATTGTTGTCCCGACGGTAAAGCTTTGTGACGTTTCCTGTTTAAGCTTCGGAATGCCGAGAATTTCGGCCGGTTTGCTGTCGTTCGTGAATGTTCCGCTTTCCTGTGCTACCTGCTGGCCGTTTTGCGTTACGAAAAGTGTATTGGTTTTGGCGTAATAGCGCTGTTGTAGCGACGGAGCCCTGAAACCGCTGCTGGCCGAAGCACGCAGCGCGACCCCCTCAGTCACTTTGTAGCGGGTCGATACCTTATAATTGAGTGTATTGCCAAAATCGGAATAGTTCTCAAAACGAAGCGCCGCGCTCAGTACCCACGATTTGGTAAAATCTTGTTCAAGATCAATGTATCCTGCCACACTGTTCCGCGAATGCGACCCGGCATTTTGCGGAAAAAAGCCGGAGAAAACCTGAGCGCCCGCTGCTACACCCGCCGCGACATCATAATTTTTATAAGAGGCTTCTTCACCTGCTGTGATCGTGTATTTGTCGGTGCGTTGTTCGGCTCCGAGCGCTACATTCAATCCGTAGAGAACATCGAATTTCCGCCCGAGGTCAAGATTGATCGTGTTTTGCATGAATGCGTTTCCGCCTGCCTTGAACTCGCGCTGGAAAGCAGCATTGGCAATGGCTTGGGTGTAGTTGACGGAATTGCTGATGATGTAGTCGAAATCATTTTTGCCGAAAGTATTACTCAGGTCATAGCGCCATTCCCCCAGCTTTCCTCTCAGTCCCGCAGCCGCGGAAATGTCTGTGACATCACTGTTGATTTCAGGCAGAAAACCATTGGGATAGACAGCGAAGACATTAGTCCGTACTGCTGCTGGAACCGAATTTGGATAGCGGTAGAACCCTGCTGCATTGCCTTTTTTGTTGTTGTAGCCTCCGAATGCGTAGAGTTCGAGTTGCGGGTTCAGGGGAATACTTGCATTGAGGACCACGCCTCCGCCTTTTACCTCCGAGTTGCCTATGCGCATATCGAAGTCATTGCGGGTAAGGTTTTTCTGTTTCAGAAGTTCTTCGTCCACGACAGTACCATTCACGGAAGGGAAGATTTGGCCCGTGTAAGTCCCGGTCCGGTTGGTAGCTTCCCGCCGCACATACTCGCCAGTGATATTGACAAATCCTTTCTGGCCTACTTTCAATCCGTAATTGAGCCCGATCTGGGCTGTGCCGCCATCGGAGATATGCACGGAAGCATCTCTGTTCTGGTTGATGATATAGTTTTTGTCATAGCTTGTCACGTTCTGGCCGTACGAGACGTTGCCGCTAAACCCTGTACGGCTTTTCAGGATGATATTGATCACCCCGGCAATGGCGTCCGAACCATACTGGGCTGCGGCGCCATCACGCAGTATTTCGATTTTTTCAACGGCAGTGGCGGGGATCGCATTCAGGTCGGTTCCGACCGTTCCCCTGTTGACGGTGCCATTCACATTCACGAGCGACGACTGGTGCCGTCGTTTGCCATTCACGAGTACGAGCACCTGATCGGGCCCCAGGCCCCTGAGCTGCGCAGGGTCGATGTGGTCGGAGCCGTCTGAAATTGTTTGGCGGGACGACTGGAAGGAAGGAGCGACGTAAGTCAGTATCTGGTTGATATCCACCTGGCCCACACTGTTGGTGATCTGTGAAACCGGAATGATATCGACCGGAACGGGGGAGTCGATGCGGGAACGGCCACCGCTCCGCGAACCGGTCACCACGATTTCTCCCAACACCTCGGACGATTCATCTAAAACGACGTTAATCATCGGCGACTGCCCTGCGCTTACGACAGCGGGAATGGTCCTCGACGTGTAGCCAATGAATGAAACTACAATATTGTAATTGCCGTCGGGCAACGTCAGTGCGAAATTGCCGTCGGCATCGGTTACGGTGCCGGTATTGGTCCCCTGGATCAGAATAGAAACACCCGGAAGCGCGGTCCCATTTTTTTGCTCCGTAACGTGGCCTTTGACGGATTGCCCGATTGCATGAATGGAAGCGAAAGTCAGGAGCATCAGTAATAGTGTTGTTTTCATAACAGTGTGTTTAAAGGTGAATAGTATTCTTGTATGATATAATATTGACTATTTTTTATATTATATATACTTAAATTAGGATAAGTAGCGGTTAAAACCAAATGGCAGGCAAACAAAAAGCCGGCCCGGATAACCGGACCGGCCTGTATTTTAAGCAATTAGAAGCTGTTTACAAGCTCAATGCAGCGTTCATAGAGCGAACGGCCTCTGCTGACTTTTCAAACGCAGCTTTTTCTGCATCACTCAGGCGAAGGTTAACAATTTTTTCCCAGCCGCCTCGACCTAATACGACAGGGACACCCATACAAATATCCTTTTGGCCATACTCGCCATTCAGGTACACGCTGCAAGGCACAATGCGTTTCTGGTTGCGGACAATGCTTTCGACAAGCAGCAGGGTTGCAGCACCGGGCGCATACCAGGCGGAAGTTCCAATCAGTTTGGTAAGTGTTGCTCCTCCTACCATTGTGTCGGCGGCTACCTTTTCGAGTTGATCGGCGGAAAGGAAACGGCTGACGGGAATACCGTTGTAGGTAGCCAGCCTGGTAAGCGGGATCATGGTCGTGTCACCATGGCCGCCAATGACCATTCCATGGATGTCGAGCGGAGATACGTCCATGGCCAGGGCGAGGTAAGTTTTGAAACGGGCGCTATCCAACGCTCCGCCCATGCCAATCAGGCGCTTCTTGGGGATACCCGACTCTTTCAGTGCGAGGTAGGTCATCGTATCCATAGGGTTGGAAACGACGATGATAATCGCTTTGGGCGAATATTTGAGAATGTTTTCTGTAACACCCTTTACAATTCCTGCATTGATACCAATTAACTCTTCACGGGTCATGCCGGGTTTGCGGGGTAAACCGGAAGTGATGACAACCACATCGGATCCCTTGGTTTTTTCATAATCATTGGTCGAGCCGATGGGTTTGGTGTTGAAGCCCAGCAAGGCGGCCGTCTGATACATGTCCAAAGACTTGCCTTCACCGACACCCTCCTTGATATCCAGTAACACCACTTCTTCTGCCAGCTCACGACGAATGATATTATCGGCAGTGGTTGCGCCTACCGCACCCGCACCTACAACAGTAATCTTCATAGGGAAATATGGTTAATTGTATAGAAATTGATGCTTTTTATATTTTCCCCTAAAAGTATGATACATAATTTGTTTAAACCAAGCGGAATTTGATTTTTTGCCGCAAATGTCCGGGCAGGCATCCCGAATGCAATTTTTTCCGTAAGTTGATAGTTATAATGGCTTTATAAACCACTTTTTCCTGCTTTGTATAATGAATGATGAGTCAATGATTTCTCGGATCCTGCAATCCATCTTTTTTAGAAATGCGAAGGGAAAGGCGGGGCGGTATGCACGGAATTCGACCCGGCTGTTTGAACTTGTGAAGGAGGTGGTCGGTAAGCTGCAGACCGTCGGTTTCAAAGGTAATCTGGGCGAATTTCAAACCAGCGTGCAACTGCTCATCCGGATGGTGAAGGCCTATGCGTCGGGCGAGTACAAGGACCTACCCTGGAAAAGTCTCGTATCGATCATCGCTGTGCTCGTTTATTTCGTATCTCCCATTGATCTGATCCCGGACTTTTTACCGGTTATAGGCATCACCGACGATGTGGCGCTGGTGGTGTGGCTCATCAAGACCCTGGGCGACGATGTGCGTAAATTTGCGGAGTGGGAAAAGGCTGCCAAGACAATTAATATAGGATAAAACCCGGCGCAGGTCTAGTTGTTGTAAAAAAGAATAATTATTTTTGTAAACATTAAAAAAGAAACAGATATGGAATCAGTAACCGTTTTGGCATTTATGGGATTGGGTGGACAAGAGATCTTTTTGGTTGCCTTGTTCGTTTTACTTTTCTTCGGTGCGAAGAAAATTCCTGAGTTGATGCGCGGTTTGGGGCAAGGTATCAATGAATTCAAGAACGCTACTAAGGACGTTAAGGAAAATATTGAAAAAAGCATGGAGGACCCCAAATAACGCTTCCATCTTATCGAAGGTCTGACCAGAGCCATTAAGCTAGCACTTAACGGCTCTGATTCTTTATTTACAACCCCACAAAGAAATTACCTTGAAAGAGTATCTGACGCTGGCCGAAATTCAGAAAGATATACGTGAGGAAGGTTTGACGTGCGTCAAGTTGGTAGACCACTATTTGCGACAAATTGAGGCAAGCATGCATCTCAATGCTTTTGTCGAAGTATATACCGAAGAGGCGAAAGAGGCCGCCCTGGCCGTAGATGCCAAGATCGCCAATGGAACCGCCGGGAAACTGGCAGGGCTGGTGATCGGACTTAAAGATGTCCTTTCCCTGAATGGCCATGGTCTGCAGGCCGGAAGCCAGATCCTTCAATCCTATCAGGCTCCCTTTACCGCGACGGCCGTTCAGCGATTGCTGGATGCGGACGCGATCGTCATTGGGAGACAGAATTGTGACGAGTTTGCGATGGGTTCTTCCAATGAAAATTCATCATTTGGCCCGGTGCTGAATGCTATTAATCACGCCAAAGTCCCCGGCGGTTCATCGGGTGGCTCCGCAGTGGCCGTGCAGGCGGGACTTTGCCATGCTTCTCTGGGCAGTGATACCGGAGGATCGGTACGTCAGCCGGCAGCTTTCTGCGGCGTTATCGGCGTGAAGCCCTCTTACGGCAGAGTTTCGCGCTATGGATTGATCGCCTATGCGTCTTCATTCGATTGCATTGGTCCGATCACCAAAAGCGTGGCTGATGCTGCTTTGATCCTGGAAGTCATGTCGGGCGCGGACGATTACGATAGCACAGTTTCCACAAGACCTGTACCTGCTTATTCGGAACGGATCACCTGGGAAGGCAAAGCAAAGATCGGATATCTTCGTGACGCGGTCGAAAACGAAGCGATAGCGCCCGAGATCCGGAGGCAGACCTCCGAAGTGCTCGACCGCCTGCGCACAGAAGGACACGAAGTCGTGCCGGTCGATTTGCCTTTGCTGGATTCACTTTTACCCACTTATTACATCCTCACTACTGCGGAAGCCAGTTCCAACCTGTCCCGGTTTGACGGCGTTCGTTACGGGTATCGCAGCCCTGAGTCCAAAGATCTTGAAAGTATGTATAAAAAGACACGTACTGAAGGTTTTGGCGAGGAGGTGAGGAGAAGAATACTGCTGGGTACTTTCGTATTAAGCGCAAATTATTACGACGCATACTATACCAAAGCACAACGCGTTAGAAGATTGGTGCGTGAGGAAACAAACCGGTTTTTCGAACAATTCGATTTTCTGGTTTCACCGGTAACGCCTACCACCGCTTTTACCATTGGTGAAAAAACCGAAGATCCGTTGCAAATGTATCTTGCGGATATTTTCACAGTCCAGGCGAATGTTGTGGGCAATCCGGCGGTTTCGATTCCGAATGGGAAAGACGATCAGGGAATGCCGATTGGTATACAGGTTATGGCTCCTTATTTCGGAGAGGAAAAGATGCTGGCATTTGCCAATTACCTTACCCAATTGAACTAGAAAGGTGCTTTTGAATACCAAGCAAACCATTCAGGCTGTCTTTTTTTCGCGCCATTGAATGTCCCGCAGACGTATTTTCAACCAAGTTTTTAAGAAAATTATCGTGCCGGAATAACAGATAGCCGATTAAAGTTGTTGGGGTTTGGGAGCCGGTGTGAGCACTATAAAAGAAATGTACTAGAGATTATTCTGATTCATCAGGCCAATTTCAAACTGAAAAGGACTTTTTTATCTGTAAGTAGTTCATCAGCAGGTATAAGCCATTGAAAACCGTGAATTGATTAACCTTCAAAAAACATTTATTAATGAGGATTTCAAAAAGAGTATTGTGGCTCGGAGCCATGTGTGCTGGGTTCTGGAATACGCCGGTCGTGGCGTTTGTTCCACAGGAGAAGTTGACATCCGGGCAGGATACAGTTGAGACTATTGCTCAGGAAGAAGATGATTTGATGCCATCATTACCGGAAGTTCAGGAGATCGGAGTTAACCCCGCGGTACCGGAAGAGCTTTTAAGGGAACGGTTTTCAAAACTTGAAAAATCAATTCCACTTACCTATCACAAATCTTCTCACGAGTTCGTAGAGTATTTTATCTACAAAAAAGCAAATTTCACCAGGACGATGATGGAGCGCATGCCGCTCTATTTCCCCCTTTTCGAAAAAGCACTCCAGAAACACGGCTTGCCGGTTGAGCTTAAATACCTCTCAATGATCGAATCGGGGCTTAACCCGACAGTGATTTCCCATGCAAGGGCAGGAGGTCTTTGGCAATTCATGCCCGCAACGGGAAGAGAGTTTGGTCTCTATCAGGACAAATACATTGATGAGCGCTTCGAACCGGCGAAAGCCACCGAAGCCGCCTGCTTGTATCTCAAACAGCTTTACAAAATATTCGGCGACTGGGAGCTGGCCCTGGCTTCATACAACACAGGCCCTGGCAATGTGAAACGTGCCATGCGCCGCTCCCGGGGGACCACCTTCTGGACCATCTACAATGTACTTCCCCGCGAAACAAGATCGTATGTGCCTCAGTATGTAGCGATGAATTACATGATGAACTATGGTTACGATCATGGTATTTTTCCGGAAGTCACTGAATTTCAGATTCCCAATGACACCATACACATTAATGGATATATAGATCTGCTGACATTCTGCAAGAACACCGACATCGATTTGGAGGTTTTGAAGAAACTCAATCCACAGATCACCAAAACTATCCTGCCCGACCAGACCCGTGATTTTGTGTTGAAGGTTCCCAGCGTCCAGTTTACTTACTTTGTGAGTAACCGCTCGGTTATTATGGATTCCTGCACGAGAAGGTTTCTGCCTTCCGGTGTGATGGTTGCGAAAGCCGACAGCACAAGAACCGACTCATCGGCAGTCAACGGTTCATTCCCATATGTACTGGCTTCAAATGTTCAGGAGGTGTCCGACGAGGAGTCCGACTATGATTCGGAAGAAGTTGTTCAGCGTAACAGAACGAAAAGGGTTTCATACACGGTGCGCAGAGGGGATAATGTGTCGTCCATCGCACGGAAGTACGGTGTGACTGTCTCCTCACTTAGAAAATGGAATCACATCCGCCGCAACAGCATTCGTAAAGGGCAGCGACTGGTAATTTACAAAGAAGTGAAGGAGACTGTGCCGGCGGTACGCGTGGCCTCGGCCCGGAAAACGCAGCAGCAGGAAGAGCAAATTGCCAAGCAGCAGCGACACACCAGAAAGCGCTATCATACGGTACAAAAAGGGGATACATTATGGATCATTTCGCAGCGTTACGGTCTGGAAATAGGTCAGTTGAAAAAGCGAAACAAAATCAGAGGCAATGCAATCAAGCCCGGTCAGAAGCTGATTATTTCCACCTAGTATTTACGCCTAACATACACATACTATTTTTATGATTGCCTACGTTAACGGGATTGTAGCTTATAAAGATCCAGCGTACGCTATCATCGATGTCAATGGGCTCGGTTATGAGGTTCGCATATCATTGCAGACCTACACTTCCCTGCCGGAAATCGGTGCACGTTGCAAGCTGGTAACGTATCTCAATATACGGGAAGATGCCCATGTCCTTTATGGTTTTTGGGGAAATGATGAAAAAAAGCTTTTCCTGGACCTGGTAGGGATTTCCGGGATAGGGCCCTCCACGGCGCTCGTCATGCTTTCTTCACTTTCCTCCTCAGAAATACGGCAGGGGATTATTGATGAAGACCTCCGCCTCATTCAATCGATAAAGGGCATAGGGTCGAAGACGGCTCAACGCGTAATCCTCGAACTAAGAGACAAAATTCGGAAGGAAGAACTGGTTTCAACAGGTACAAAAACTGCTGAAACGTCATCTGGTACCCTAAGGAGTGAAGCGCTGGCAGCTCTTGTAACCCTGGGTATACCCAAAGCAACGGCCGAGAAAAGCCTGGATGCGATCATCAAACGCGAAGGACAGTCTATTTCCGTTGAAAATCTGATTAAACTGGCATTACGATAACCGAAACCAAAAATGATATCGGGTGAAAAATTTTACAATGGTAAAATCGTGTTGATGGATTTTTTTGTAAATACAACCTTCTCTAAATAAGTATATTACCTTGTCATCAACGATTTACTCTTTCCTTTTTAAGGTATTAAGCATTTCGGCAGGAGCGGTTCTACTCGTAAACGTTTCGGCTGACAGGGATGAGCCATATTCAAGTGAGACGCAGGAATGGGCCATGCTTGCGGACACGCTCAGAGAGGACAGCACCAAGAAAAACATCGATCGATCGGGCAGCCAGCTGATCATGAGATGGAAGGATTATTATTCCAACCGTATTTCCGAACCCCGTCCCCGGTCACCCTTTTACCTTCGTGATCCTTCAAATATCTCCACTACTATTACGCTTGACAGTGCGGGCAAAGTTGCAGTAACAGAAAAAATTCAGACGCCAACAGGAAACCTGAATTACCGGGCACCTGAAAGAATGGACCTGGAAACCTATGATAAAATTCAGGAAGACAGGGCATTCAAAAGCCTTCTGAGAGAATACGCCGGAAGGCAGGATGGAAATAGCGCAATGGGGGCGCGGGGATTGCTTCCCAAGCTGGATCTGCCTCCGGGATTGTCCAAGTTGCTGGGGGATGATTTTGTAAATTTCAAGCCGACCGGTTTTGTGTCTCTGGATTTGGGGCTAATGCACCAGTTCCTGGACAACCCATCTATTCCGATTCGCCAGCGCAGAAATACCCAGTTTATTTTCAACGAACAGATCAATATCAACTTCGACGCGAAGCTGGGCGATATGCTGGGCTTTCAGACGAATTTCGATACCAAAGCGAATTTCAACTTCGAGAATGCGATCAAGCTGAACTATAAAAATCCGGAGGAAAGCTTCATCCGGAAAATAGAAGCCGGTAATATCAACTGGGCGATCAACAGCCAGCTCATACCCGGTGTTCAGAACTTATTTGGTTTAAAAACGGACTTCCAGTTCGGTCGTCTCAGCGCTACATTTGTCGCTTCTCAGCAGAAGTCAAGCAAGGAAAGAATCACCCTGCGTGGCGGCGCGCAAAGCAGGGATTTTGAATTGCGGGCGGATACTTACGACGAGAACCGCAACTTCTTCCTCTCCCAGTATTTCAGAAATATTTACGAAAGCTCCCTTCAGAACACACCTACCATCACTTCCGGTGTAACGGTAACCCGTATCGAGGTGTATGTTACCAACAGGACCACGACTACCGAATCTTTGCGTAACGTGGTCGGTTTTGCGGACCTTGGTGAGCCGGCGCCCTATCGTGCCGGAAATCCTAATTTGCAGCCGGTGCGCTCAACTTCTCCGGCCGACAATGCAGCGAACAATCTTTATAAAACGCTTACAAGCACCGATGCTTTCCGGCAGGTTGACAATACAAACACCTCCATTACAGGATTAGGATTGGAGAGGGCTGTTGACTACGAGTTGCTGCGCGGTGCGAAGCGCTTGATCGCGGACAGGGATTACACATTTCATCCGCAACTGGGGTATATCTCATTGACAAATGCCCTTCGAAATGATGAGGTTCTGGCGGTATCCTATGAATATACACTGAACGGCCGGGCGTTCAAAGTAGGGGAGTTGACGGAAGATTATCAGGCGCGAAAGGATAATGAGGTGATTGCATTGAAATTGCTGAAATCGTCGACCATCCGGAATAACACGAAATTGCCGATGTGGGACCTGATGATGAAGAACGTTTACTCGCTCGGAACCAGCCAGATCGATAAGCAGGGATTCCAGTTGAGGGTTATTTACAAAGATGACCAGACCGGTATCGATAATCCCAATTTGCAGGAAAGCAGCATTGCCAACATCCCGCTCATCCGCCTTTCCGGTCTCGACCGTCTGAACCCGGTCAATGACCTCCAACCCGATGGTAACTTTGACTTCGTGGAAGGGATTACGGTGGACAGCAAGACCGGCCGTATTATTTTCCCGGTTTTGGAACCGTTCGGCAGTAACCTGGCAAGAAAATTCGGGCCGGGGGAAGACCAGTATCGTAACAAGTATGTGTTCAATGAACTGTACCGGACAACGATGATCGACGCACAGCAGGTGTCGGAGCGGAACAAGTTTTTTATCAAGGGTGCCTACCAATCCAGTGGTGGTGCTGAGGTACAATTGCCGTTTGGTGTTCTGGAAACGTCTGTAACCGTCACTTCCGGCGGCGTCCCTCTTTCGCCGGGCTCTGATTATATCGTAGAGGCGCAGATAGGCCGGGTACGTATATTGAACAGCAGCGTACTGAACTCGGGGCGGGAGATCGTGATCGAGTATGAGCGGCCCGACATGTTCCAGAACCAGATCAGGACCTTACTCGGAACGCGCCTCGACTACATGGTAAACCGTGACCTGAGTCTCGGGTTCACTGCCATGAAATACAAAGAGCGTACAGCAGGCTTCCTGTCCCGCGTATCGATAGGTAACGAACCTGTAAACAATACAATGCTTGGCTTCGACGTCAACCTACGCAAGGATGTACCATTCCTTACGAAATGGCTTGATGCATTGCCGCTTTTGCAAACCAAGGAAATGTCAAGCATTCAGTTTAAGGGTGAGTTTGCGAAACTGCTTCCGGGTGTGACGAAAGATGTCAATAACCGGTCGCTCGTAGATGACTTTGAAGCTGCCCGAACGGTATACGACCTCGCACGACAGCCCCAGAAATGGCGACTGGCGGCTGTTCCGGCCAAGTTTCGGGATGGCTTTGATGGTAAAAATTTGAATTACGCCTATAAACGCGCCAAGGTTTCGGCATACACCGTTGACAATATTTTCGGCGGATCTCAGGGACTGGGGGGCGGCTATCAGCCACCGGCGAATTTCGACGATGAGGACCGGAAAAATTATTACGAGCGACTCTATCTGCCAAACCAGATATTCCCGAACAGGGCCATTGCCGGCTTGGTAACTTATCCGCAGCAGGTGCTGGATATTGCTTATTACCCCAGCGAACGCGGTATGTACAACTACAATACCGATCTCGACGCCAATGGACGCCTGAAAACGCCCCGTGCGAACTTCGGGGCCATTAGCAGAGCCATTACTTCGGACAACGACTTCGACAATGCGAATATCGAAAGCATCGAGTTTTGGATGCTGGATCCTTTTATCAATGATAAATACGGGGTTGTGCGGGATGGCTTCTCGGGTGTTTCGAACACTACCGGAGGTAAGCTGGTCTTTAACCTGGGAGATATTTCAGAGGATGTTATTCCCGACGAGCGTTACAACTTTGAGAATGGACTTCCACTTGTGCCCAAGCAGGTAGGCGTGAATGTCGATTCGACTGCCTGGGGCTATGCGACCAAATCGCAGTACCTCATCAATGCATTCAGTAATGAAACCGGGGCGCGGCAAAAGCAGGATGTTGGCTTAGACGGTTTATCCAATGAGGAAGAGCGCAGGTTTTTCAAACAGTACCTGGATCGCCTGCCAGCCAATCTTACACCGGAAGCCAGGGAGAAGATCCTTTCCGATCCTTCGGGTGATGACTTCAAATTCTTCCTCGGTGCTGAGGCCGATAGCGCGAAGCTTAAAGTTTTGGAACGCTACAAGAATTACATCGGGATGGAGAACAACTCCCCCGAAAGCCAGGGCCGTTCCGTGGACGTCACGCCAGCGTCTACCAACATTCCTGACGGAGAGGATATGAATGTCGATAATACGATCAACGATAATGAATCGTATTACGAATACGAAATTGATCTGAAACCGGGCCAACTCGCCGTAGGCAGCGGTTACGTAGTCGACAAAACCGTAAACACGGAGGACAAACAAACCTGGTACCTTTTCCGGGTTCCGATCAAGGAGTTTTCGGGAGTCGTGGGTAATATGAACGGCTTCAAATCGATCCGCTTCATGCGTATGTATATGACGGACTTCCAGCAGCCCGTAGTCCTCCGATTTGCACAGCTGCAAATGGTTGGTCAGCAATACCGTAAGTATACCTACAACCTCGATGCGCCTGGATTGCAGGAGGTCCCCGAACCTTATGATGCAAAATTTACCGTGGGAACGGTTAGTATTGAAGAAAACAGCCAGGCAAACAGCGACAAGTATCGTTACGACATTCCTCCGGGCTGGATCCGCGATCAGGACAATACCCAGCGCCCGCCGCTGCTGTTGAACGAGCAATCGATGAGCCTCTGCGTAACTGACCTCCGCGATGGCGATTCACGCGCGGTGTTCAAAAATGTGAACCTCGACCTGCTTTTCCGCAAACGCCTCCGTATGTATGTGCACATGCAGAACGAGCAAAACGAGGATAACATGGTGGGTACATTCATGCGCATCGGTACCGATCTTACACAAAACTATTATGAGATCGACCTGTCGACTTTGAAAGCAACACGCCCGGGGCCCGCAGCCAGGGAGGAGATTTGGCCCGAAAGCAATGAAATCAATATCGCATTGGCAGACCTGATCGAGGCCAAGGCGCAACGGAACCGGCAGCTCGATAAAAACCTGAGTGTACCCTATACCATTGTAACGGCCGACGGGCGCTTTAAACTGACCGTGGTTGGTAATCCGGATCTGAGCGCCGTACGGGTGATGATGATCGGTATGCGCAACCCGAAATCGGTGGACGAACGCTCGAAATCATTCTGCCTTTGGGTGGATGAGATGCACGTCGAGGGCTTCGACGATAAGGGAGGGATTGCGGCCATTGCCCAACTGAACGCCAAGCTGGCTGACTTTGCCACGGTAACGGCCTCGGGAAGGTTAGAGACCTTCGGTTTTGGAACCGTACAGCAGCGAATCGGCGAACGTTCCCGTAATCTCACGACAGAATATGGTGTATCGTCCAACATCGCATTGGATAAGCTCCTGCCAGCGAACTGGGGTTTCCAGATTCCGCTGTTCGTAAGCTATGACCGCCGTAATGTAAAACCACATTTCAACCCGCTGGACCCGGATACGCCTTTGAGCACTTCCCTGGATAATCTGCTGACGGACGAAGCACGGGACGGGTACAGGCGAATGGTGGAAGAGAATGCGGTCAAACGAGGGTTTAATTTTTCCAATGTCAGGAAGATCAAGACCAGGCCAGGTGCCAAAAACCACTTTTATGATTTTGAGAACTTCTCCTTTACCTATGCATTCAGTGATGACAAACGGAGAAACGTCCTGACTCAAGAGTACAATCAGCGGATGTACAAAGCCGGGATTTCTTACATGTATAGCAGTCAGCCCAAGGCATTCGAACCGTTTAAGAAGTGGAAGGCCACCAGCCGCTGGGCAGAATTTGTCAAGGAGTTCAATGTAACCTTGCTACCCAACATGGTGGCGCTCCGGACTGATGTAGACCGTCGTTTCCTCAAAACACAGCTACGGAATGCGGACCTGACCACCGACGGTATTCAACCACTTTACGAAAAGTATTTCTGGTTCAACAGGTACTACGATTTTGGTTGGAACCTGACACGAAACATGACGCTCACCTACGCGGCCTCGGCGAATTCCATTGTAGATGAGCCGGAAGGGGATATCAACACAGGCGAAAAGAAAGATTCGCTTTGGAATAACTTCAAAAAGCTGGGGCGTATCAAGAACTTCGACCAGAAGATTGACCTGACCTACCGTTTGCCATTGGACAAAATACCAGTTCTGGACTGGATGTCGGCGGATTACAAGCATTCGGTCGCTTATCAGTACCAGGCCAATGCATTGGGATTAAAGGACACCACGGGCTTGCCGTTCGGAGATATTATCCGCAACAGCCGCGAACGGGGCGTAACGGGTAAGGTCGACTTTGTACTGCTCTATAACAAGCTCCGCTATCTGAAATTTGCCAATACACCTTCTGCCGCCCGGAAGAACTTCGCGAGGAGCCCGGGGGATATCGAGGAGATCGATATGCGTACAACGGATTTCGTCAAGAACATTACCCGTGCCCTGATGACGGTGCGAGGCATTAATGTGAGTTATTCGGTTCTTGAAACTACCGCATTGCCGGGTTATCTGCGTGCTCCCAAGTACTTTGGTCTGGACAATGCGAATGCACCCGGACTTGGTTTTGTACTCGGGCAGCAGGACAGGAATTTCCAGGTGAAAGCGGCCCAGAAGGGTTGGATTACCAGGAGCGAGCAGCAGAATATGCCGTTCCAGCAAACCATTGCCAAAAACTTTTCTGCCAACACTACGCTGGAACCGTTCAAGGATTTCAGGCTGATCATCGAAGCACGACTCACGCGTCAGGATGCTTACCAGGAATTCTACCGACCCGACTCCACGGGGAATTTTGTTTCACAAAGCCCTTTACGAAACGGTCAGTTCAGTATGTCGTTCATGTCGTTCCGAACTGCATTCGCGAAGATGCGCCGCGATAATTCTTCGCCGGTATTCGACAAGTTCCGCGCCTACCGCGCCATTCTCAGAGACCGCCTGAATGCCGAGAACCCGAGCGGCGGGGAGTACAACGAAACATCACAGGACGTATTGATCTCGTCATTCTTCGCAGCTTACACCGGCAAGGACCCTAAAACAGTACGCACGAACCCGTTCCTGAAATTCCCGATGCCCAACTGGGATCTGAGCTATACGGGCCTTTCCAATATTCCCGCATTCAAAAGGCTTTTCAGTTCGTTTACATTGCGGCATAAATACATGTCCAATTACAGTGTAGGTAACTTCACCTCCTCGCTCGACTACGAGGCGCTGTATGTGAACCTGGCCGTGACGGGTTATCCATTGTCGTCCCGATTGAATGATCTGGGCCAATATATCCCTGTTTTCGCGATGAGTACCATTACACTTTCCGAGAAGTTCCAGCCGCTGGTCGGCGTTGAAATGCGTACGCAAAGCCGCATTACCGCCAGGATCGAGTATAACCGCGACCGTACCATCGCGCTGAACCTTTCCAATTCGCAGCTGGCGGAGCTATTCAACCAGGACATTACTGTCAATATCGGCTTTACAAAAAACAATGTGCCGCTGCCCTTCAAGCTCAACGGGGTGAAAAAGAAGCTTAAAAATGACATGACGATGCAGCTTGCGATGACATTCAGGGACACCAGGTCGATCCAGCGGAAATTCGACGGAGAAAACATACCCATTGCCGGAAACATCAATTTCCAGCTAAGACCGACCATTAACTACATGGTTAACAACCGTCTGAGCGTACAGTTCTACTTCGACCGCACATTCAACGACCCGCTGGTATCCAACTCTTTTTACCGGGCCAATACAGCGGGAGGCGTGCAGCTGAAGTTCAATTTGGCTGAATAATTTTTTGATTTGGAAAATACAGTCTACATCGTGTAATTTGCGCTTCAAAGATGTTCACTACTTACCTAATTTTATCATGAATTTTCCATCAGAACTTAAATACACAGAAGATCACGAATGGATTCGCATTGAAGGAGATACAGCGATTATCGGCATTACCGATCATGCGCAGAACGAGTTAGGTGACATTGTATATGTGGACATTAATACGGTTGGAGACAAGCTTGAAAAAGGAGAAGTTTTCGGATCTGTTGAAGCAGTAAAAACAGTGTCGGATCTGTTCATACCCGTGCCGGGAACTGTTCTTGAAGTAAATGAAGAACTGGATGCAGAACCTGAGCTCGTCAACACCGATCCTTATGGCCGGGGCTGGATGGTCAAGATCAGTCTGGCTAATCCGGGCGATGAAGACGGCTTGCTGTCAGCTGAGGACTACCAGAAGTTTATAGGTGCCTGATATTAGGTTGAAGCTCCATCCGGAGCTTTTTTTTTGAAGCCGGTTCCAACCACTTTGTACTGGCGTTTAGTTTGTGAAAATAATATGAAATTGTTAGTTCGCTCGGTTCGGGTAATTGATAAGAAATCGCCGTTCAATGGTCAGGTGAAAGATATCCTGATCGACGGTGGTAAAATAGTTAAAATCGGTGAAGGTCTTGAACCCGGTGATGCGGAAGTGGTCGGCGGGGAAGGGCTTAGTGTGTCGGCCGGATGGATCGATATGCGTGTGCAGGGACGCGACCCGGGCTTTGAGCACAAGGAAGATCTCCGATCGGTGCGGGAAGCTGCGGCGCGTGGCGGATTTACGGAAATCGTGCTGCTACCCAATACGCAACCCGTCGTAGACAGCAAGGATACGCTCAATTACGTCCGCCACAGCAGTTGGGGAGGATTGGTTACGCTGCATCCTGCGGCGGCGATCACCAGGAAGGCCGACGGCGTGGACTTCACTGAAATGATGGACTTGCATGAAGCAGGGGCGATTGCCTTTACGGACGGAGAACACCCGGTCCAGAATGCCGACCTGCTCTTGAAAACGATTTTGTACCTGCGGCCGCTGAATGCGCTGCTTATGAACCGGCCCGAAGACCGGCAGCTGACATTGTACGGGCAGATGCACGAAGGTGTTACCAGTACATTGATCGGAATGAAAGGAATGCCTTCTCTGGCGGAGGAAATGATGCTGATCCGCGACTTGAAATTGCTGGAATACGCATTGGAAAAAAATACTTACGATACATCGGCTCCCGTGCTGCATATTTCCCTGTTATCAACAATCCGCGGGGTTGAGTTGGTCCGGGAAGCAAAAGCGAAGGGATTGCCGGTTTCCTGCGATATAGCCGCGCATCAGCTGGCATATGAGGACAAGGACCTGATCGGGTTTGATACGAACCTAAAAGTAAATCCGCCATTCCGCGGGGCGGCCGATGCCGCTGCTATCCGGGAAGGATTGGCCGACGGAACGATCGATGCGATCGTGTCCGACCATAATCCCCAGGATGAAGAAAGTAAGAACCTGGAATTCGACCATGCCGATTTCGGAATTACCGGTCTCGAAACGGCTTTCTCGCTGGCATTGATGCACAGTGGGCTAGGTATAGAGGAGGTCATCGAAAAACTGACCCATACACCGCGACGCATCCTGCGACTTCCGGAAGTAAGCATTGCAGAGGGCGCTGCGGCAAATCTTACATTCTTCGAACCGGACAGCGAATGGGATTTTGTGAAGAGTTATTCTAAATCAAAAAATACACCGTTCCTGGGACAAACATTGAAAGGCAGGGTAAGAGGGGTGATCAATAACGGAAAACAGGATTGGTACTGATGAAGTCAATTATCGAATATTTTAATAAACCTATTTTAAAAGTTTCCCTTTCGTTTGGCGCTGCCACCGGAGTATTTGCTTTTTTCTTCTTTATAGGATTGTATCTATTGAAGGTTACACCACTTGGAGGCGTAAGGTCGCTAGATATGGGCATCTATGCAATCTTGATTTTTAGCGGGTTGAGATATTACCGCAAGAACTACGGTGGTGGTTTCCTGCATCTGTGGGAAGCACTTACTATGGGATATGTTATTACCTGTGTGGCGGCGATCATTAATGGCTGGCTCATATATCTTTTTGTATCCTATGTCGATCCCTCGGTTTTCTCCGATTACATTTCGAATGCGCTTGAAGTTTTGAGCCAGGGCCGTAAAACCCAAACAGGTTATCTCAGTGACAAGGAATTTTTAGCATTGTACGAAAAAGTGAAAGCCAACAATCCATCCATTCTGATAAGCAACGAAATCAGCCAAAGACTTCTCATGGCGATCATCCCGATTCTGGTGATTTCTTTGATATTGAGGAAGCAGGATTACAGCGTATTCCAGAATAAACCTTAACTCATGGAAGAAAAAACATCTACCGCCCGTGTTGCATTGAAGTATGGCGTCCTCGCTGCCGTAGTGACCATCGTTTATTCAACGATCCTGTATGTGGCCGGACTCGGTCAGAACAGATGGCTCTCATCAATGTCCTACATTTTTATGATCGTGGCAATCGTGTGGGCAATGAAAGATTTTCGCGAACAGAACAACGGCTTCATCAGCTACGGAGAGGGCCTGGGCCTCGGCTCGCTCACTGCGGCAGTGCTGGGGGTGTTAAGCTCGGCCTTTACACTCTTTTATATCCAATTTATTGACAATACCCTGCTGGCACAAGGGCTGGACCAGGTTCGCGAGGACATGGAAAGGCAGGGCAAAGACGATGCACAAATCGAGCAAGCGATTGAAATTTCTCAAAAATTCATGTCGCCCGGTATCGTGTTTGTGACAGTGATTCTGGGTTATCTGGTGATGGGTTTTATCGTGTCGCTGATCATCGCAGCCATTATGCGCCGGGAAAAGCCGGTATTCGAATAAGTACTCCTGAAAGGACATTTAATCTCCTGAATAGTGTTAGCAATCTTCCGTAAAGAGATAGCGAGTTTTTTTAATTCCCTGATCGCCTACATCGTCATGGCGGTTTTCCTGACTGCCGTCGGGCTAATCGTATGGGTCTTCCCTGACTCCAATATCCTGGATTACGGTTACGCGGATCTGGGTTCTTTCTTCGGCCTGGCTCCTTATGTGCTGATGTTCCTCATTCCGGCGATCACCATGCGCTCATTGGCGGAAGAGGTGCGTAACGGAACAATGGAGCTACTGCTTACGAAGCCCCTCCGGAACATCGACCTCATCCTGGGCAAATTCTTTGCGAACTGGATGCTGGTAGTCCTCATTTTGCTGCCTACATTGATTTACTATTACAGCGTTTACCAACTGGGTAACCCGGTTGGCGACATCGACTCGGCCGCTGTGCTGGGATCTTACATCGGTTTGTTGCTTTTCAGCGGTGTTCTGGTGTCGATGGGCATCTGGGCCTCGTCTCTGAACGATAATCAGATCGTGGCCTTTATTCTGGGTGTTTTCCTGGCGTTCGTTTGGTATATCGGGTTCAGCGCCGTATCGGGGATGTTTGGCGATGGTGCCGCGGCCAATCTGCTGTCGGGATTAGCGCTTGATGTCCAGTACCAGGCGTTGGGCAAAGGACTCGTCGATTCCCGGAATGTAACCTATCTGCTCAGTCTGATCGTATTTTTTATCTTCCTGACACTCTGGCGGGTAGAAAGCCTTCGAAAGTAAGGCTGCTTTTGAGGTGAAGTGCCGGATCTGTTAATCCAATCTGGTGTGGCTGTCGTATATGACTAAAAAACACACTAAGATGATAACCTCAGACAGACGGTTCGGAGCACCGAACATACCCCCTTCTCTGATCATATCCTTCTCACACGAAGAGCAGGCAATAATTTGGTGCGGCTCTAACCGGTATTTGGGAAATTTCATTAGATTGCCGGTAAGTAATTTACAACTAAATGTTAAGCGACTCTTGGCTACCAGCAAGGTAAAATACTCGGAAGAGGAATTGGTGTCAGCTCTGAAAAGAAACGAGCGAAACGCCTTCGAATTCCTGTACGACCATTACTCGGGAGCTTTGTTTAATATCATTTCAAAAACGTTGAAGGATGAGGAGAAGGCCGCGGATGTTTTGCAGGAATCCTTTCTGAAGATATGGAAGAATATCGCTTCGTATAATCCGGAAAAAGGGAGACTGTTTACATGGATTATGAATATCGCGAGAAATGGGGCGATAGACGCAGTCAGGGCGGAAGGTAGGAAACCTGCCATGAATGATATAGAAGACACAGCAGTCCTGAATGAAAAGGATACGTACGACGATTCACAAACCGTCAGTTCGGAAATGAAGGCCATTGTAGAGATGCTCAGGCCTGAAAGAAAGATCCTGATCGATATGGCCTATTTCCAGGGCTATACGCATGAAGAAATTTCGGAGGAGCTGAGCATTCCCTTAGGGACCGTGAAGTCGAGGATACGGACCGCATTACAAGAGTTAAAACAATACTTTGCAGTATGAATATCCAAGCCTATATAGAGTCCGGTATATTAGAGGAATATGTATTGGGCACTGTTTCTCCTCAGGAGAAGCAGGAAGTGGAGTGTATGTCGCATATTTATCCGGAGATCAGGGAAGAACTGCTGCGTACCGAAAGCGCTTTGGAGGAATATGCGCTGAAACATCAGACGTTGCCGCCTCCTTCTTTGAAAGAATCGATTTTCGCACAAATGGATTTTACCGGTGCTGCGGATGAAGGAGCCCAAGGAGTTGAAAATGAGTCGGTAGTGCCTGGCGGTGCCGCCACAGAAGACCTGGCATCGACCACGCAGCAGGTGAATGAGCCGAAAGTCATCGAAAATGTCTTTGAGCGGGTTGAGGTTCGTGAAATAACCCCGTTCTGGGCGAAACTAGCCGTAGCGGCGTCGGTCCTGCTTGCATTGTTTGCCGGATGGTCGGCCATGCAGATGTCCGACCTGAAAAAGGGCAACGAACGGATGGTAGCGGAAGCCGGGACGATGCACACGGAAATAGAAGGGCTGAAAAAGCAAAGCGAATATACCCAGGCGTTGGCCGCACTCCTTCGTAGTCCTGATTACAAGCATGTCCATCTGGCGGGTATGCCAAAGTCGCCAGCAAGTTCGGTGTCGGCTTTTTGGAACCGACAGACCAACGAAGTGTTGCTGGACGTGCAAAGTTTGCCGACAGCACCGCAGGGGAAGCAATATCAGCTGTGGAGTATCGTGAATGGGGTTCCGGTTGATATCGGGATGATCGACCACGAGTTTGCAGGCAAAGTCCTGAAAATGAAAAACACCAAAGCCGGTTCCGCCGCATTTGCCATTACTTTGGAAAAAGAAGGCGGCAACCCGACCCCGACGATGGAGGAAATGTATGTGATGGGGAAAGTGGTGTAGCAGTTTGAAATTCAATAATAAGCGCTCATTGTAAGGCATCACCCTTGCAATGAGCGCGTTCTTTTTTACCAATTACCTTACCTAGATACCTTAAACCTTATGAAACGCCGTAATTTTCTCGGAAGCGTC
>CBFGMV010000032.1:0-77909 GCA_965649915.1 uncultured Dyadobacter sp. | reverse complement strand
CGTAGGCATGTTTCATAAGTTCAGGAGAAAAGTTGAGATCAATAGAGTTGGTAATACGTTAGTTTTAACGTTCAAACTTAGATTAAAAATGCTTTTACCGGAAATTTTTATGACTTAGCGGAAAAATTTCAGAAACAGGTCTATCAAATGCCCTGCTGCTGCTTCCGGCAACCTTTTTCCGTCTCTGATGTCCTGCTCAATGGCTGTGATGTGTTCCTTCGCCATTTCGCTGGCATAGAAGCGGTCCTCCAATGCCTGCCGGATCGCGTCGTGCAGCCAGTCTATCTGCTGCGACCGCCGGTTTTTTTCGAAGTAGCCGTTAGCCGTTGTTTGAAGGTAATGTGCATGAATAATGTCCCAGACGGTATTCATTCCTTTGGATTCCAGCGCAGAACAGGTCACCACCTCCACCGGTACGTCGGAATCGTTTTTGGGGAAGTGGTGCAAAGCCTGCCGGTATTCAGTCGCGGCATTGGCGGCGGCTGTTTCATTTCCGCCGTCCGCTTTATTGATAGCCACACCATCGACCATTTCCATGATCCCTTTTTTAATGCCCTGAAGCTCGTCTCCGGCGCCGGCGAGCATGAGTAGCAGGAAAAAGTCGGTCATACCTTTAACCAGTGTTTCGGATTGACCGACCCCAACGGTTTCAACGAGAATGACCTCATAGCCGGCTGCTTCACAAAACAATATGGCCTCGCGCGTATGCCTGGCCACTCCGCCGAGGGAAAGGTTCGCCGCGGACGGGCGTATGTACGCAAGCGGATTTCTGGAAAGCTGCTCCATGCGGGTTTTATCGCCGAGAATGCTGCCACCCGACCGCTTGCTGCTGGGGTCAATAGCCAGCACGGCCACGCGCTTGCCGAGCGAGGTAACATATCCTCCGAATGATTCTATAAAAGTGCTTTTTCCAACGCCGGGGACTCCGGTAATGCCTATTCTGAGCGATTTTCCGGCGTTGTGCTGCACGTTTTTGAGAATTTCGGCAGCCAGCGCGCGGTCATCCGTCAGGGTACTTTCCGCCAGGGTAATGGCACGGCTGAGCGTCATCCTGTCGCCGGCAAGAATGCCTTGTATATAGGTTTCGACGGACAGACGTTGGCGCATGGGTGTTGCTGAAATGACGGTTCGATGTGAAAGCAGTATGACCGGCAAAATTGAAACTTTTTGTCTTAAAAAAGGCGAAAAGGTGTATATTGCTCGTTTACAACCCAATATTTTCAATTTTTAATCATTATAATGAAAATTTCGATATTTCGTCTGGGCCTCATCGCTATGGGTAGCCTGGGCTTCTTCAACAACACTATCGCACAGGAGGCGGAGAAGGGGAAATATGATGCGCATGTCCTTTTTCATCCCCTCTTCAATTTCCAGCCCGGAAATGAATACAGGAGTGGAAGCGGTGCACCGGGGGCCAAGTACTGGCAAAATCGCGCGGACTACAAGATCAATGTCGCGCTGGAAGAAGACAAAGGTATTGTAAGCGGGGAAATAGAGCTTACCTATAAAAACAACAGTCCGGAGAATCTGGAATTCATCTGGTTGCAGCTGGACCAGAACGCTTTCAGCGACAAATCACGGGGCGGTAAAACAACACCCGTTTCCGGCGGACGCTTCGGCAATACCGGTTTCGAGGGTGGTGATTCCATTAAGGCGGTCAGCATTCAGCAGGGCAAAGACAAATTTGTAGATGCGGAGTATAAGATCACCGATACACGAATGCAGATCAGGCTTAAAACACCTGTGAAGGGAAATGGTGATGTGATCAAAATTAAAATTGCCTATTCCTTCAAAATTCCGGAGTACGGCTCCGATCGTATGGGGACGCTCGAAACTAAAAACGGGATTGTTTATGAAATGGCCCAATGGTATCCGAGAGTGGCTGTTTTCGATGATATTGAAGGCTGGAATCTGCTGCCTTACCTGGGTGCGGGAGAGTTTTACCTCGAATATGGTGATTTCGAATACAATGTGACTGTACCCTGGGATCATATCGTCGTAGGCTCAGGTGAGCTGCTGAACCCGAATGATGTACTGACCGCCGAACAGAGAAAGCGGCTTGCGGACGCGGCGAAGAGCGATCAGACTGTGGTGATCCGCAGTGCGGAGGAGGTTACCAATCCTGCTACCAGGCCTAAGCAATCGGGCACCCTGACCTGGCGGTTCCGCTGCATTCAGGCACGGGATATCGCTTGGGCTACGTCGAAGGCTTTTGTTTGGGACGCCGCGCGTATGAACCTGCCCAAAGGAAAAACAGCGCTGGCACAGTCGGTTTATCCGGCAGAAGACGGTGGACTGGATGGTTGGGGACGTTCGACAGAATACGTCAAAGGATGCATCGAGTTTTATTCCAACTATGTGCATGAATATACTTATCCGGTTGCGACTAATGTAGCGGGTATTGTAGGTGGAATGGAGTATCCGGGCATCGTTTTTTGCAGCAGTAAAAGCCGGAAAGAAGATCTCTGGGGCGTAACCGATCATGAATTCGGTCATAACTGGTTCCCGATGATCGTCGGTAATAACGAGCGCAAATATGCCTGGATGGACGAAGGGTTCAATACCTTTATCAACTTTCTTTCGGGAGACAATTTCAATAACGGGGAGTATAAAACGACGCAGATGAACGATATGCATCGTCTGGCGCCGATGATTTTCCGCCCGAAAGCGGACCCTATCATGACGATTCCTGATGTTGTTCAGGCGGTAAACCTGGGCTGGGAGGCTTACTATAAGCCGGCGCTTGGTTTGAAAATGCTGCGCGAGCAGATTCTGGGCAAGGACCGTTTTGACTACGCATTTCACCTCTACGTGCAGCGGTGGGCATTCAAGCACCCCACTCCGTATGATTTCTTCCGCACGATGGAAGATGCGGCCGGTGAGGACCTGGGTTGGTTCTGGAAGGGGTGGTTCTTTGAAAATTATAAGCTGGACCAAGCCGTGAAAGAGGTTAGCTATGTCGAGCAGAATCCGCAGAAAGGATCTTACATCACAATAGAAAACCTGGATCAGCTCGCAATGCCTGTGAAAGTGGATATCGAAGAAGTATCAGGTAAGAAAACACGGGTTGAATTGCCGGTGGAAATCTGGCAAAGAGGGGGCAGCTGGACGTTCAAGGCGGCTACCCAGCAACCTATCCGCTCGGTAGTGATTGATCCCGAGCATAGTCTGCCTGATCTCAACCCGGAGAACAACGTTTGGAAACCAGCGATGTTTAGTGAACCAGAAGTAAACTAGGTTACGTATTGTTCTATCAAAAAAGCCTTCTACCGATCGGTGGAAGGCTTTTTTGTGATATGAGCTCCGGACTGCTAAATGGTGATCAGCATGGCGCCGTAAGAATAGCCGCCTCCAAATACCGTAATGACAATATTTTCTCCTTTTTTAAACTTTTCCTTGTTTTCTGAAAGTGCGATGGCACATCCTGCACAGCCGGTGTTACCCAGGTACTGGATGTTTGAAATCAGTTTTTCAGCAGGAATGCCCAGCGTGTTGATCACATTGAGGCTGATCCGGTGATTGGCCTGATGCGGAATCAGGTAATCGAGGTCATTGATCGTCAGGCCGCATTCCTGCAAAACCTGCTGACTGACTTTCGGCATGTAAACGCATGCATTCTGGAAAACGTCCCGGCCGAAGGGCATCACTACACCGCGATCGTTGGGGCGTAATACCACTGCTTCTATCGCTTTGCCGCTGGTAGCGGCGCCGCCTGTGATCAGCTTCTTGATTTTCATGTCCTTTTCGGTCTGCCGTTCTTTCGAAATCAGCATAGCCGAAGCGCCGTCACCCCACAAATGCCCCGAAACCGTGTCCATTTCGTTGTAATAGGCCGTGTTGTGATCTGAAACAACCACCAGGGCTTTGGAAGCTTTACCCATAGCAAAGTAGCCTTCCACGATTTCAATGGCATTCAGCAATGACGAACAAGCCGAGGAGATACTCACAACCGGGATGTCCGGGATCTGAAGCTGATGTTGTACCGCGTGGGCCAACGTTACAATGGTGTCGTAGGGCGTATAGGTAGCTCCTACGATCAGATCTATTTCATTTTTGCTGTAAGGGATATTTTCAAGCAAGGACTCCACTGCCTTCATGGCCATGGTGGAGGTATTTTCTTCGGCTGATGCTTTACGTCTTTCGGATATTCCCGTTCTTTCTACGATCCACTCGTTTGACAGATTGTTGATGTTTGTAAAATACTCATTACCAATAACTTCGCTTGGCAGATAATGACTAACCGTATTAATATACATGATTGAGAAGTTGACTTCGCAAGCTACAATTCTTTTTAATTCCGAAAGTTAAATATTTCGTAGAAATCATAGCACTCAATATTTGAACAATTCAATAATAAATTTATAAAATTATAATATGTGTGACATTCTGTTTTGGCATCACATACTCAGAATTTGGGCGTAGTAGGACAGCAGCGTCGTTTCCTCGGATTTCCAGTTATAAAGTCGTTCCGCTGCAATCCGGCCTCTTTCTCCCATGGCCGCTCTCTGGGCGTCGTTTTTAATGAACCACACCAGTTTTTCGTACAAAGCGTCCGGATCGTAGGGAGAAATGCAAAACCCGCATTCCGAATGTTCGGCGATCTCTTTATAAATAGGGAAATCGGAGGTAATGAAAGGGAGCCTGAGCGCCATGTACTCGAACAGCTTGGTGGGATACGATTCAATGTAGTCGGCAACCGGTTTTAACAACGCAATCGCTGCCAACGCACGCCCCGCTACACGAAAGGCGAACTGCTGATCGGTATAACCGTAAAACGTCAGGTTTGCCGACACATCCTGGTAACCCGGAAGTGCAGCCAATTGATTGGCATTAAGCCGAAGCGGGCCGAATAAATGCATGTGAAAACCAGGAAAGACTTTTTTCAAATGAGCCAGGGCTACTAATAAGGTATCCAAACATCGCTCGGTTGAGATGACACCCAGATAAAAGAACTCAGGATTTTCCGGTGCTTTTGGCGCTTGTTCGACAGCATCCACGAAGGGTATCGATACGTAGTTGCGGACAATGGCAAAGGGCCTGGTCAATTTCTGGTACTCCGACAGATAGCCGGCGTCTGTGAAAATAAAATGGAACCGGCGCCGCGCCGCCTGATCAAAAACAGTAAACAAGCGTCTGAATACCGGACTGTTGTTATAATGCTTGATGGCGAATTTCTTATATAGGTTTTCCTGCACTTCATATATCACATGCGCACCCAGCCATTCGAATAAAAAGGCGATAGGTAGCAACTCGGGTACGAATATGTGCACAATGTGGGGCCTGAGACCGGCGCATTTAATGAGTGTGATGGGATGGGTAACCAGCAATCGCCAGAATAGGCGGTCGAAATGCGGAAGGGAGACCAGGCTGATACCGTCCGGAGCTCCGGATCTTTTGGCGTTCGGCATAGCACAGATCACCTCATAATGCTTTTGTAGTGCAGGGGCAATTTTATGCATAATCCGCGGATCCAGCGATGGATGTACAGTGCTCAGGAGCAACACGCGTTTCATGCACCGGTTACAATGGCAACACCCGAGGAAGTCCCTATCCGCTCTGCACCAGCTTCGATCATCGCAATGGCCTCGGCCTGTGTCCTGATCCCTCCCGACGCCTTGATTTTGATATCAGAGGGAAGAATGGACCTCATTTTACGTACGATTTCGACATCGGCACCGCTTGGGGCAAAGCCGGTGGATGTCTTCACAAAATCAACTTTCGCTTCCGAGCAGATTTCACAGGCCGTATACAGTTCGAAAGAGTCCAGGTAGGCAGTTTCAATGATGACTTTCAGCAATGCATTACGTTCGTGGACAAGTGTGCTGAGTTGGGTCAGTTCTTCCCGTACACTCAGGTACGCCATGGATTTAAACAGCGGCATGTTCAGCACGACATCGAGTTCCGTGGCACCGTTCTGCAGCGCATCTTTTGCTTCTGCAAGTTTGGTTGAAGTCGTTGAATAGCCCATCGGAAAACCGATCACTGTCGCTACCTCGATCTTAATGGGACAAAATTCCAGCATTTCGATCACATAAGGCACATACACGGGCGCCACACATACCGCCTTGAACCGGTGCACCCAGGCTTCTTCGCATATTTTGCGGATGTCCGTTTCGCGGGCCACCGCGCTCAGCAGCGTATGGTCGATGTAGGAGGAAAGGTTCTCCATTAGTGTGTCGTTTTTGAAAAGTAAAAACCCTGCCGGAAAGACAGGGTTCTATATGGGGGTAAGCTTTGACTAAGCTTTGCTTTTTTCTTTTTTAGCGGCTTTTTTTACCGGTTCTTCCGTCGCTTCCTCAGTTTCCGCAGCTACTGCCTCTGCGCCTTCTCCGGAAACGAATGCTTCGGGGAGGTATTTGGCCAGGAGGTTATACCAGGTAATGATCTTTTTGATGTCCGAAACATATACTTTCGTACGGTCAAAATCAGGAAGTACCTTCGCCAGGAACTCGATCAGATCTTTATCTGACGAAGTTTTGACGGACAATGTTACTTCTTCTCCATGGATTTCGCGCACTTTCAGGAACACGTCCGACAGGGCAACGGACTCTTCTGGTCCGTCGGTAAAGATCGAAACGTCTTTCAGCACTGAAACACGGGCAGTAGGGCCGATCAGCGTTTTTTCACCTTTCTCATCCAGGCTTTCCACGATCACACCTGCACGGCTCGGCTTAAGAATGCGGAACAATCCTGGCTTACCAGATACGTTGGCGACTTCTTTCAACAAATCCATTCCTGTTGACTCTACTTTTTCACTCATCCTTTCTTACTATTGGTTATATCTTAAATGATGTTATTATTGGATGCGGCAATGAAATCAATTTTTGCGCAAAATAACGGAAAGATTGCCCGGGAAACAACCGATATCCTATTTAGTCTTCACAAACGACTGATTATAAGTTTCTATTGTCATCAGAATGGGATCGCGGCCCTCATTTTTCTCCGCGGACGTAACAAACGTCGGAGGAATTTCTTCCCAAAGCTCGCTTAACTTTTGCTGGTAGGCTTGTACCTGGTTCGCAACCTGGCCGGGTTTGAGCTTGTCGGCCTTTGTGAAAATGATATGAAATGGAATACCGGCCTCACCGAGTGCCGCCATGAAGTCCAGATCGACGGCCATGGCACTGTGCCGCACATCCACGAGCACGAATGTACAAAGCAGGTTCTCGCGATGATACAGATAGTCATGGATCATTTTTTCCCACTTTTCGCGCTCGACCTTGCTGACTTTGGCATAACCATAGCCCGGGAGATCGACCAGATACCAGTTGTTATCAATCAGATAGTGATTGATAAGCTGGGTCTTGCCGGGCTGCTGTGAAGTTTTGGCTAATGCTTTTTTGCCGGTAAGCATGTTGATAAGAGATGACTTACCCACATTTGATCTTCCGATAAACGCATATTCGGGAAGGATAGGCTCGGGACATTTCTGGTAGTCCGAATTGCTCATCACATATCTGGCTTCCTGAACTTTCATTGTTTTCTGGTGTTAATGAGGTTGCGAAGTTACCTTTTTTACTGTTCAAACCAGCAAAAGAGGTTTCGTGGCGTGTAAGCCATAATTGTGTAAAATAAAACTATGACGTATTTTCGTTAGTGGAATATTGCAATCATAAATCATATTAGAAAAATGAAAGAATTACGCAAACTCGGTTTAGTGATGATGGCGTGGCTGCTGGCTATTTCAATTACGATGGCCGGGGAAGGAGATAAAAAAGCAGCCAAGACTGCCGAAAAGGGAATCCAATTTACGGAGGCATCCTGGGCAGCCATTCTGAAAAGAGCGAAACAGGAGAACAAAATTATATTTTTTGATGCTTACACGACCTGGTGCGGCCCTTGTAAGCTGCTGCAAAAGAACGTTTTCACCCGCGAAGACGTGGCCAAGGTCTTTAACGATAATTTTATCAATGTGAAGTTTGACATGGAAAGCGGGGAAGGGCCGGCGCTGGTCAAGAAATATCCGATCGAGGGGTATCCGACATTATTTTTTATTAACAGCAAAGGGAAAGTGGTGAAACAGCTTCTTGGCTACCAGCAACCTGAAGAGTTGATCAAGGCTGCGAAAGCGGTTCAAAAAGCTCCGGCCATCTGATATATTGGTATTCCAAAAAGAAACCCCTCGCAGACTTCTCTGCGAGGGGTTTCTTTTTACTTATCCATCTTATTCGTAGTAGTTCGGAACGCGATGTCCGCTGCTTTCAAGCAGGCGATCTTTCCGGAATAACAGCACGTCGGCGGCTACCATGTCGTTCACGAGTGCTTTCAAATCGTATTTAGGTTTCCAGCCAAGCTTGGTCATCGATTTGGTCGGGTCGCCGATCAGTAGTTCTACCTCGGTTGGGCGGAAATAGCGTGGATCAACAGCCACAACCTCTTTACCGATCTCGATCTGGAAATCCGGATTATTACATTTGGTCACTTTCGCGATTTCGTCCACACCTTCTCCGCTGAACTCCACTTCAATGCCTACTTCTGCAAATGCCATTCTCACGAATTCGCGGATGCGGGTAGTGACGCCTGTCGCGATCACGAAGTCTTCGGGCGTTTCCTGCTGAAGAATGAGCCACATGGCTTCGACGAAGTCTTTGGCATGCCCCCAGTCGCGTTGCGCGTCGAGGTTACCCAGGTATACTTTGTCCTGAAGACCCAATGCAATGCGGGCGACGGCTCGGGTTATTTTACGTGTTACGAAGGTTTCGCCACGCAGCGGAGATTCGTGATTGAAGAGAATACCGTTCACTGCAAACATATTATATGCTTCCCGGTAATTGACGGTGATCCAGTATCCGTACAGCTTCGCAACCGCATATGGGGAGCGTGGATAAAATGGGGTGTTCTCCGACTGCGGTACTTGTTGCACCAATCCGTACAGTTCGGAGGTGGAAGCCTGGTAGATTTTGGTTTTTTGGGTTAAGCCCAGCAAACGTACCGCTTCCAGGATACGCAGAGTCCCGATTCCATCGACATTGGCAGTGTACTCAGGCTCTTCAAAGCTTACTTGCACGTGAGACATCGCGCCGAGGTTATAGATCTCGTCGGGTTGTACCTCCTGAATGATGCGGATGATATTCGTAGAGTCGCTCAGGTCGCCGTAATGCAGGTGAAAGCGTACGTTTTTCTCGTGCGGGTCTTCATAGATATGGTCGATCCGCTGTGTATTGAACAGCGAGCTGCGGCGTTTGACACCATGTACTTCATATCCCTTGCTCAACAGGAGCTCTGCCAAATAGGAGCCATCCTGGCCGGTGATCCCTGTGATTAGCGCTTTCTTCATTCTATTTTAGTATGTATATGTGGATAATGTTATCCGGTTAATAAGTAATGTACAAAATTGCGGCATTGCCCTAATTATGGTCGGCAGCCGGACCAACCAGCAGGCTTCTTTTGATATCTACGCGGTCGGCGAGAATGACCGCAGATGAATATTGCTCCCGGATCAGATCCAGGTATTGTTCCGCGTCGCTGCGGTACATAAAGTCTCCGACCTTGACGCGATAAGTGGGTTGAGAATAAGAAACGTAGGGGTTGAGATCAGGAAAGGACTGGTATATATAGGACTTTGCCCCATCGGCCTCCTGCCTTACATTTCCTACATAAATTTGTATCCTGAAACCATTGATATAGCGGATGGACTTGTTCTGCTTCGCGAGCGTATCCAGAACGGAGTCGAGTTTTTTGTTGATATACAGTGGTTTATCAACATCGGTCTTCGGCGTGGTGTTGCTTTTCGCAGGTTTCGTTTCAGCCTTGCTCACAACTGCCGGTTCCACGTACTCATAGTGGGGGCGCACTGCAGAGAGGTCCTCCTTGTATTCAGAGCCGGAAGAACTTACAACCGATTTTTTGCTGCAACCCGAAATCAGGATGATGCCAAGATGCAGAGCCCATAAAAATTTCTTTTTCAGCGTCATATCCTGAATCGTTGCGGTCGAGCCCACAAACTTAATCAAAAATGGATGAATCACCATACCGCTTAATTTTGAATGTAATACCTAACTTTGCCCGGTTTATCTCCGATTTCAATGCAAGTACAATCCAACGTTTCCCTTCGTCACCTCAACACTTTCGGGCTTGATGCGGCTGCAAGGTTCTTCGTCCATGTACAATCAGTACAAGAACTAACAGCAATTTTGCTTGATCCGATATGGAAGAACGCACCGAAATTTATCCTTGGTGGAGGGAGCAACATTTTGCTCACCCGGGATATCGATGCCCTGGTTATTCATCCCGGCATCCGGGGAATAGAAAAGGTGTTTGAAAATGAAGAAGTTGTTTCACTCAGGGTAGGTGCCGGGGAAGTTTGGCATGAGTTTGTGATGCATTGCGTAGGGCAGGGCTATGGCGGGATCGAGAACCTTTCGCTGATCCCGGGAACGGTAGGCGCGGCTCCTATGCAGAATATTGGCGCATACGGCATCGAGATCAGGCATGTGATAGAGTCGGTGGAGGCGGTTCGGATCGATAATGCCGAGCGGAGGGTCTTCTCAAATGAAGAATGCGAGTTCGGCTACCGGGAGAGCATATTCAAGCGTGCATTGAAGGGCCAGTTTGTGATTACCGGGGCCACTTTCAGGTTAAACAAAATGCCTGCATTACATGTGGGGTACGGCGATGTGCAGAAGGTTTTGGCGGAAATGAACGTTACAGATCCGACCATTCGCGACGTGAGCGAGGCGATTATCAGAATCCGCCGGAGTAAGTTGCCCAATCCGGCTGAGATCGGCAATGCCGGGAGCTTTTTTAAAAATCCGGAGATACCGGTTGCACAGTTTGAAAAATTGCGGGAAACATTTCCGGAAGTGCCAGGTTACCCGGTAGATGCCGAAACTGTGAAGGTACCCGCCGGCTGGCTGATTGAAAAGGCTGGTTGGAAAGGCTATCGGGAGGGCGCTATTGGCGTACATGCACGACAGGCACTCGTGCTGGTCAATTATGGGGGAGGTAACGGCATTCAAATCAAGGAATTATCGGAAAAAATACAGCAATCCGTAGCAGACACGTTCGGCGTCCATCTCAGCGCAGAAGTTAATTTTATATAGGATCTTATGCACCGCAAAAAATTATACACATCATTAGCACTGTCCGCCCTATTCATCATTGTTTTCTTCCTGAAGGACCGGTTTACCGCGGGTCTTTACCAGGATGAGAACCACTACCTGCCCACGGCAGTTTTGTTCAGTACCGAGCCGATTCCTTCATTGACCCTGCTGCAATCTTACAATGAGTTGAATACGCCAATTCCGTTTATTCTGGGAGGGTGGGCGCTCCGTGTGTTCGGTGAAGACATTCAGAGCCTTCGCCTGCTTACAGCCTTCACGAGTTTTGCGCTGCTGATGTTGTTCGTTTGGTACAGCCCTGCGCGTAGCAGGCGTTTCTGGCTTTGTCTGGGAGGGCTGTTGATCTTTCCCAACTACTACTTGTGCAGCGTCTATTACTACACGGATATTTTTGCCATGTTTTTTACGCTGGCCGGCGTTATTGCTTATTTGCGCAAATGGCATTGGGTAGGCTTCGTTTCGCTTGCTGCTGCGGTTTGCTGCCGGCAGTATATGCTGGCATTCCCGGCGGCCATTGTGGCCTATGAGCTGTTTAAAAACGTGAAGTGGAGTACTAATCCGGTGGTTTTAATAAAAAGTGTTTTCACTGACGCGTCGTGGATCTGGTACTTACTGGCTGTTTTGGCCCTGGTGCCCTGGATGGTGATCTGGGATGGGCCGGCGCCGGCTTCGGTCATGGCCGATCAACATTATGATTCGGACAAGCTGGTACAGTACAATTTTGGATACCTGATGTACGCTTCTGCGGTCGTGGCAGTATATTATATTGTTCCGGAAATGCTGGTCACCCGCCGCTTTTCACATTTTATCGAATACCCGCGGAAGTACCCGGCTATGTTTGTTGGCTTTCTGCTCATTACAGCGGCCATTGTTTCTTTATTTCCTGCCAAACAGGCCTATAACCCTTATTTTACCTGGCCTTATCTCGGTTATGTCGATGAGCTTTTGATGAAGATCGGGATAAGTGGCTTGCTGAAACAGATCGTGTTCGGAGCGCTGATGCTTGTCACACTGATCCGTTTTGTACCGCCGCGGTTCAACCTGGCTACCTGGGTTTTCCTGCTGAATATCCTGCTGCTCGGGAAGGCGCAGCTTTCTTGGGATAAATATTCCCTACCGATGATCATGGTGTTATGGTTCCTGGCAATGTACGACGAACATTGGCTGCCATCGGCAAAGCCTACCGAAAACGAACGCGAAGCATTGAATGTGAAATATTAAAGATATATTTATAACCATCTGCTTACCCGTGCGCATGACGTACGGGACGGTTTCAATCGGGCATCAGAAACAGTCTTTTAATGAAATGAACTTTACACACAGGAAATTCTTACTGCTTCTCCTTCTCATGCTGGGTTCTGCCGGCATTTCCCGCGCACAGCGCATTTATTCCGTCGTCTTCGATAAGCTGCCCAAGGACATGCAGCTTTACGCAAGAGGTGACGATAATATGGCCGACGTGCCTATTTCCGGTATTATCGAACTGCCCGGTTGGGATCATATGTCGGTGGTTGTTTTCAGGAACAACGAGCGCATCGGTTACCAGAGATCCGCCATCAATTATGGGGGTAAGACGACAGGAACGTTCAGCATGACAGCAAGGATCAAGGCCGAAATGGCCGATTATTCGTTTGAAGTGTATGCCTGCCATGAAGCGGATTCGGTTCAGATGGTAAGGCGCAACGAAGTGGTGGCGGGCGATTTTTATGTGATCAGCGGACAGTCGAATGCCGCCGCGACTATTTTTGGCGGCTGGTCCAGCAAGTATGCCCGTACCATCGCCCGGACGCCCGACGGAAATCCTTCGATATTGCCGGGCGATACGCTGTGGACGGTTGCGGCATGGTCGTGGACCTACGTGGGCGCATGGGGACTCGAAATGCAGCGATCGATTATCGAAAAGGATAGTATCCCGACCTGCGTGATCAATGGGTCGCTTCCGGGAAAGAAGCTCAGCGAATTTCTCAGCAGGGACCCGAGAGATCCTACCAGCTTCTCGCTTTACGGCGGCTTGTTGAAAAGAGTCCGCGTGTCCAAAGCGAGCCGCATAAGGGCATTTATATGGATGCACGGAGAACAGGAGGTTTTTGAGAACATCGGGAATTATGCGCAGGAATACGACCAGCTATATAATTTCTGGAAAGAGGATTATCCCCAGGTGGATCAATTCGTGGTCGTGCAATCCAATCTGATTATTCTTCGGAACGACACACCGAACCCGGTGGGGGGCGTTACCCGCGATTTCCTGCGGAGGACCAAGTATTTGTATCCCAAAACAGACCATTTTGCAGCTATCGGAACACCCGGCTACGACGGGGTGCATTACGAAAGATCAGGCTTTGAAGAGTTTGGTCGTCGTATGTACCGCTTTTTCGCACCATCTGTTTACAAATCTAAAGATTCTGATAATGTAAGGACACCCGATATCAGGAAGGCATTCTATACCAACGCCGAGAAAAAGGAGATCATTCTGATGTTCGATGAAGGGCAGGTTTTGAAATGGCCAGCCGATTCCACCGTAAAGGGACAGGATGGCAAGCCGCTGGTGCTGAGTCTCAAAAACTTTTTTTACCTGGACGGGGACGAAAAGAAGCCGGCCTTTTCTGCGGGGAAGGCGGAAGGCAATCAGGTAACGCTCACGCTGAAAGAGCCTTCCACTGCGACAACGATCAGCTACCTGCCGTCTTTTTACCCTGATAATCTACCTCTGATAGAGCCATTTTCATTTAATATCGCGATTTACACGGGACCCTACCTGCTCAACAAACGAGGCTTAGGGGCATTCTCCTTTGACAAAGTGGGCATTGGTGTGCTGTTGCCTAATGTGGAACTTTCAACCAATCGTACTTTCAACTCGGTGATCCTGTCCTGGAAGGCGGTCGAAGGCGCGACAGGCTATGTGCTCGAAAAGAAAACAGCCGACAATAGTTCGTATGTATTGTTGAAAAACCTGGATTCCAAGACTTTAATCTTCGAGGATAAGGACATTGAAATAAACGCAACCTACACCTATCGCATTCAGGCGATCAGCGACGTTTCGCAATCTGCCTACGCAACGGCCCGCGTGGACCTGACGCCTATTCTGGGTGTGGAGGAAAACGGAAGGGACCTTACCTGGCAAATTTATCCTAACCCTGTTGACGAGGTACTGAAGGTAGGGTTTAAAGATGCCGAGTCGGGTGTAATCCAGGTTTTTAATGCAGCCGGTCAGTCCCGCGTCCGTTCGGAATATAAGTTTGTGAAAGACTGGGAATTGAATATTTCGAAGTGGCCCGCTGGTGTTTACTTGTTAAAAGTTGAGCAGAAAAACGGATTTTCGGCTGCACAGAAATTCATCAAGCGTTAAGAAACCGAGAGAAGCGGAGGAGGGAGGAAAGGCAGGATTGCCTAGCTTCCTAGCCCATAACGCACAATGCAGTACAGGGCCCGGAAACCATCTTTCCAGTTGATTTTTTTTCCTTCTTCGTACGTGCGTCCGTAGTAGGAAACCCCTACTTCATAAATGCGTATCTTAGGTACTTTGGAGATTTTAGCGGTGACCTCAGGTTCGAAGCCGAAACGGTTCTCGACCAGTTTAATATTTTTGAGCAGGTCGGCACGGAATAACTTGTAGCATGTTTCCATATCCGTCAGGTTGAGGTTGGTAAACATGTTGCTGAGAAAAGTCAGGAATTTGTTCCCGATGGTGTGCCAGAAAAAAAGGATGCGGTGCGGTCTTCCGCCCATGAAGCGGGAGCCATACACCACATCCGCATATCCTTCGATAACCGGTTTTAGCAATATATTGAATTCCTGGGGATCGTATTCAAGATCGGCGTCCTGAACAATAATATAGTCGCCTGTTGCGCGACGTATGCCGGTGTGTAATGCGGCTCCTTTCCCCTGGTTGTATTCGTGCCGGAAGTAGCTGACTTCCAGCGATGGGTTTTCTTCAATAAATTTTTTTGCAACCGCCTCCGTATTGTCGGCAGAACAGTCGTTGATAATTACGATCTCCTTTTGAAAATTACCTATCAATTCAACGGATTTGAGCTTGTCCAGTACTTTCCGGATTGTCTTTTCTTCGTTGTAAGCAGGAACGATAACCGATAACTTCATCAGGGAAAATTAAAAGTAAGACTGTTTAAGAGTGAATCTTGATTGTTGGGGGCTATTAGTTATTCAAAACATAATGAAGCTGCTCCAAGAAGTCCAGCGTCATTGGCCAGGGTTGCACGTTTGATTGTAACGGTTTTGAGATAATAAGGGGTAAGCCAATACTTGAACCGATCGTTAATCGCGGGCAAAATAAACTCAAATGAAGCAGAAATACCACCACCGATCAAAATTGTTGTGATATCGAGTATCCGGATCATCGAAACCAACCCTTCACCGAGCAGGTAACCCATCTCATGAAACACTTCCTTTGCGAGCTCGTCTCCGGCCGATGCTGCTGCTACAAGGCCTGTGGTAGAGATCGTTCCGTCGGCAGGCAGCTGTGTGGTGCCCGTGTAGGCAGCACGCATGGCGTTAGCCATATCCAGCAGTTCTTTTTTACCGATGTTGCGTTCCAGCACCTTTCCGTTTTTAGAGGGAATGTGGCCCGGCTCCATCGCATTACCGCCGCCGCCTTTGAAAACTTTTTTGTCGATAATGGCCGCTCCGCCAATGCCCGTGCCCAGGGTCACGAATATATAGTCCTCGGGAAGCTTGTCTTCTCCGAAATAATATTCACCGAGCGCCGCGGCATTCGCGTCGTTTTCGAGGTAAAAATCGTGTGTCGGGAATCGGGCTTTCAGATCGGGAACAATGGTAATCCCATCGATTTCTGGAATTGCCGTGATTTCGATTAACGTGGTCCTGTCGCGGGTAATGAGTCCCGGAACACCGATCCCTACTTTTTTGACTTCGGGATATTCAACAAGCTGGAGCGCTATTGCATCGCCTAATCTTTCTATAAAATGCCCAGAAGTGCGCCAGCTGGCGGTATCATGACTGTAAAAATTCGAGATTCTTCCATCCGTAGCGTCAACGATCCCCATTTTTACGTTCGTACCGCCCACGTCTATACCGAGGTATTGTTCCATGAAATGAAAATATGGGTTTAATAAATAATTTTAAAAATGCGGCAATTTAGTAAAATTGCTTTATTCTTCACTCATCAATCCAAATCTCCCAGTAGGGGACGGATCAAAATTTCTTCTACCACCGCCCTGGAAGACAATGCGTATACCGACCAAATAGAGTCGGCGACGTCTTCGGGATCGATGAACCGGTCCTCCGGCAAATCGGTGCCCTGCCAGCTATCGGTATACGTCGCTCCCGGCAGGATCGCGGTGACCCGCACATTAAATGGCTTCATTTCTTCCCGCAGCACCTTGGTCATGCCATACAATGCAAATTTGGAAATGCAGTAAGAGCCGCCGTTCGGATATGCGATGATACTGGCTGTGGAGCAGATCGTGAATATGTGCCCTTTCTTCTGCTCCATCATTCCGGGGATTACGCCGCGGGTGAGATGGTAGGCACTGTAAAGATTGGTCTCCATCGTTTTTTCCAGTGTTCCCTCTGCCTCGTTATGGACTTGCCCGGGGATAAATACGCCGGTATTGTTGATAAGTACTTCCGGCAGCCCGTTTTGATTGTGGATAAATGTGATGAATGCATCGACATCGGCCCTAACCGAGAGATCGGCCGGTAAATAAGACAGCCTGGCCTGCGGAAAGCGCTCACTGAATGTTCGTTGCAGTTCGATGAGGTCGCTCTCGCTTCTTGCGCAGGTAATTACGTCGAACCCTTGTGCTAAAAATTTCGCTATGGCTGCCCTTCCGATTCCTTTTGTGCCACCGGTTACAACCGCTAATGGATTCATTTTTCTGATTACTTCTTTTTTTGCCTAATTTTCCCGAAAATATTGAATACAATTAAGATATCATGTCGGTAATCGGTAAATACTTCATTTTTTTAGGGACGTTATTCGGGAAAGGAGAGAAAATATCGGTCTACTGGCGGCGATTCATGGAGGAATGTGTAGGGATTGGAGTCAGTTCGATATTCATTGTCGCGATTGTTTCCACATTCATCGGCGCGGTATCCTGCATTCAAACTGCCTATAACCTGGTCAGCCCCATTATCCCGATCTCAACGGTAGCGCTGATTGTCCGGGACATGGAGATCCTCGAACTCGCACCCACCATTACCTGTATCGTGCTCGCCGGAAAGGTCGGTTCTAACATTGCCAGCGAACTGGGAACGATGCGCATCACCGAGCAGATCGATGCGCTGGAAGTAATGGGAATCAATTCTTCGTCGTATCTGGTGCTCCCGAAAGTGGTGGCCGCCATGCTGACGTTCCCTATGCTCGTCATTTTTTCCGCGTTTTTAGGTATCCTGGGCGGCTACCTGGCTGGTACGTTGACGGGCGTTATCACGGAACGTGACTATCTGTATGGAATCCGAGACTCATTTGTGCCGTACAATATCTTCTTCATGTGCGTAAAGCCGTTTGTTTTTGGCTTTCTGATTGCTTCCATATCTTCGTTCAAGGGATTTTTTACGGAAGGCGGAGCGTTGGAAGTGGGTAAGTCCAGTACCCAGGCCGTTACCAACAGCTGTATTTCTATTCTGATTGCTGACTATCTGCTCGCTCAGCTGCTTCTGTAAGCATTCAGAAGGTCCCTGATTCGTCTTCAACCCGACCAACAAATGATTGAAATCAACAACATTGCCAAAGCATTCAACGGTAAGGAAGTTTTAAAAGGAATATCGGCCCAATTTCAAAAAGGAGAAACCAACCTGATCATAGGCGGAAGCGGTACGGGTAAAAGTGTGTTGCTGAAATGCATGATCGGACTGGTGACGCCGGATCAGGGTAATGTGCTTTACAACGGTCGCGATTTTTATAACTGCGATAAGGAAACCAGGCAATCGATCCGCCGTGAAATGGGAGTACTTTTTCAGGGTGGCGCATTGTTCGATTCCAAAACGGTTGAAGAAAATGTGCGTTTTCCATTGGATATGCTGACGGAACAGTCCGCGGAGGAGAAGCGGGAGCGCGTAGCTTTTTGCCTTCAGCGGGTGGGTCTGGAGGCTGCCGCCAAACGTATGCCGTCGGAGATCAGCGGCGGGATGAAGAAGCGGGTGGGCATCGCGCGTGCCATTGTGATGAACCCCATGTACCTCTTTTGCGACGAACCCAATTCCGGCCTGGATCCGCTTACTTCCGTGAAGATCGACGAACTGATCCGTGAAATCACTGAGGAATACCAGATAACGACGATTATCATCACCCACGACATGAATTCGGTAATGGAGATAGGGCAGAACATTATGTTCCTCTATCAGGGTAGCAAGCTTTGGGAGGGCGTCAATTCAGAGATTATCAAAACCACTGTTCCTGAACTGAAAGAATTTCTTTTCTCCAACAAGCTTTTACGGGAAATGCAACCCTAGGAGGTCTCGTCTATTTCCTGCGCAATGCGGGAATGTTCTTGCGCTCCAAAAGGAATACCACAACCAGGCAGGCTGCGAATACGCCCATATGTATGGGCACGGAAACCCACAGGTCAGGAATTTTGACCAGCGACGAGCCGTAAATGAGCAAGGCGCCTCCGCCGATATAACCCAAAGCAGATACCACGTCATAGGGCACCGGATAAAATTTTTGCCCGAAATAATAACAAAGTGAAAGCATTGTAAACCCTGACAATGCAAACGAAATGGCAAAACCCAGGTAACCGATATGAGGTACCAGCAGAAAGCTCGTTGCAATGGTAATGCCGGCACCGGTCAGGGTCAGCCAGGTCCCGTACTGCGTTTTGTCCGTTAGCTTGAACCAGGTGGCCAGATTATAATATACACCCAGGAAAAGATATCCCGCCAATAACCAGGGCACGACGCCCAGTCCTTCGTGGTAAATTTTCTGTTTAAGGAACAATTCGGCAAAAAGGTCGAGGTTCAGGCAGATGCCCACCCACATCAGTACGCAGATGATGATAAAATACTTAGTTACCTTGGCGAAGACCGGAGGAGCGTTTTTGTCTTCTCCTTTCGAAAAGAAAAAGGGCTCCGCAGCATATTTAAATGCCTGGATTGCCAGATTCATGAAGATTGAAAGCTTGTAGCACTGGACATAGATACCAATGGCTGTTTTGGTACTCCTGCCCGGATAGAAGTTCTCCGGAAGCAGAAACTGAATAAAAGCCCTGTCGAAAAGCATGTTTACCACTCCTCCAATATTCATGATCATAATTGGGAACGCATATACCCATACAGGCTTGAAGATCGTGGTGTTGAAAACGAACTGGAATTCAGCAAACTCCTTGCGCAGCATCCAGAAGAATGTCAGGTTGGCAATGAGGTTGGCCGTGACAATGTAGTCGGGCGCTCGTAACGGATCATAAAACAGATCTATGGCCGGTTTTAGAAAGGTCAGGTATTTATTTGCCGCGATATCCCGGCATACGAGGAGGAAGAACAGGTTCAGGAAAATGGTGATCAGGATGTTGGTAACCCTGATGATGACAAATTTCTTTCCTTTTCCTTCCAGCCGGAGCTTCGCGAACGGGATCGAAACAATCCCGTCGGTGGCCATGATAATGGCAAACATCCGCACAAGCGATGTGCTTTCCGGGTATTTAATGAGTGTGGCAATGGTTTCTGCAAACGTAAACATCAGCGCCGAGCTGGTAAGGCTTACCAGTATCACCGCACTTAATATCAGGTTGTAGTATTGCTGACGATCCTTTTCCTCTCTTGCAAAGCGGAAAAATGCAGTTTCCATGCCAAATGTATAGAGAACCAAAGCCAGTCCTGCGTAAGCGAAGAGCTGGCCTTGTGCGGCGATTTGTTCGGGTTCAAAAAGGTCGGTGTGCAGTGCGACCAGCAGGTAGTTCAGAAATCGGCCAAGCATCGTACTGATGCCATAGGTGGCGGTTTCACTGGCCAGTTTTTTTAAGACACTCATTCATGCAGGATTTTGAACCGCAAATATAGGTCATCGCGGGCCGCATATGCCAATAAAAGAAAGGTGCCCTTCCCGTGAAATGGAAAGGGCACCTTTCTTTTTTATTTTTTTAACCCCGGACGTCCGAGATAATACTGTTGATCACATGTTCGATACGTTTCCAGCCTTCGTCGGATTGGAGATCCACATCCAGCATTTTGTCACGATAATCAGAAGAGATGGTCATAAAATATATACCTGCGGAAATGAATGCGACGAGTGCGCTGGTGTCATTGTAGTAGGGCAGGTCACCTATTTTGCTTAGAATCCGCGTAGCGATCTGATTGCGGGCATCTGAGAGCATCGACTTTCCGGTTCCGATTTCCCAGCGGAGCAGGTCACGGGTGGCCTTACGTTCGCGCAAATCGTTGGTGAAAGTGTGCATGAGGGATGAGAGCGCCTTGGCCCTTTCTTCGGGCGATAGCTCTGGAATGTTGTCAATGTAATCCGTGCTGAGGGTGGATGTGTACTCGCCTGACTTGACATATTGCTCCATCAGGCCATCAACACTTTCAAAGTATCTGTAAATCAGCACTTTGTTTACGCCGGCGGTTCGGGCGATCAGATTGACCCCGACCTTTTCTGTACCATGTTGTTCGATTACTTCGCCGACCGCCTTGAGTATTTTACTCTTCGTGCGCTCGCGATCGCGTTTTTTCACTTTGTCAATTTTCATATGGGTGCTGTTTAGGTTAAAACATAGTAAATGTAACATTTCATATCCAAATTTTATAGCAGAAAAATGACATAAGTAACCATTTTTTTAAATTGGTTTCCTTAATGTAACCGTTTGTGATCAAAAGGTTTGAAAACCTATTGTATGGCGGAAAGGAGCTGGAATTTGGATGAATTCTAAATTTGGATACGGGGATAAGAAGACACAAAAAAAGAGCTCATTTTTCAATGAGCTCTCAGATTACTGTTGGCCGACAAGGACTCGAACCCTGAATAAGACAACCAAAATGTCCTGTGTTACCATTACACCATCGGCCAAAACCGTAAACAGTGGTGCAAAAGTAATGGTGGTTTCCTATGTTGTCAAGTATTTTGGAAAAAAAATTAAATACTTTTTACCTCAACCTGGCTAGCGATCTTTCTTACAAGGCCTTGCAAAACTTTACCCGGGCCTGATTCGATGAAGATCTCGGCGCCATCCGCTACCATTTGCTCCACAGATTGCGTCCATTTTACCGGAGCCGTGAGTTGGGAGATCAGATTTTCCTTGATCACCGTTACCTCGGTGGCCGGTTTGGCGTTCACATTCTGGTAAACAGGGCAGATCGGCGCCTGAAACTGGGCCGCGTGAATGGCCGATGCAAGTTCCTCGCGGGCTGGTTCCATCAGAGGAGAGTGGAATGCGCCTCCGACGGGCAATATTAATGCGCGTTTCGCGCCGGCGGCTTTCAGCAATTCGCAAGCCTTCTCCACACCTTCGATCGTTCCCGAAATCACAACCTGTCCCGGGCAGTTGTAGTTGGCTGGTACCACGATCTCATCGGTAATGCCGGCGCATATTTCTTCAATCACATTGTCGGCAAGGCCGAGAATGGCAGCCATCGTCGACGGACGGACTTCACATGCCTTCTGCATAGCGTCCGCACGTTTGGCAACGAGGGAGAGGCCGTCCTCAAAGGACAATGCGCCTGCGGCTACCAAAGCGGAGAATTCGCCAAGCGAATGGCCAGCTACCATGTTGGGTGCGAAATCCGGGCTGATTTTCGCCAGTATAACCGAATGGATAAAGATCGCTGGCTGTGTTACATTGGTTTGTTTCAGCTCCTCATCCGATCCTTCGAACATAATCCTGGTGATCTCGAAACCCAGGATTTCATTCGCCTTTTCAAACAAGGCTTTGGCCGAATCGGAGCTTTGGTAAAGGTCCAGACCCATTCCTTTGAATTGCGAGCCCTGACCGGGGAAAACATATGCCGTTTTCATATTGGTGATTGATGGTTATCCATGGTGGAACAAAAAGCCCGGTACAAAAACCGGGCTACAAAGGAAATACTTGAATGTGAAAGAAAAAAGGTAAACGGGTATTGCCTTTTTTCTGATAATCTTCCATTACCTGAGCAATTGTACCCATCCTTTGAGTGAAGTGGGTGTGCTTTGTTTTTTAGAAGACTCGAAATAGATAGTTACCTCATAATAGTATTGGCCTGCCGCGAGGTCTTTTCCACCATTGGTTTTTCCGTCCCAGTTGATGTTGACGTCTTTGGTGGAGAATACCTGCGCGCCCCATCTGTTGAAAGCTTTGAATTCGAGTGATTGCACGAAAGCAGGGCATTCATAGGGTTGGAATACATCGTTTTTAGAGTCTCCGTTGGGGGTGAATACGTTCGGCAACACATACATAGGGCAGTTGTCCCTGCAAACGGTGTTGCTTGGCGCACTTTCAGCCCCGAACCGGTTGACGGCAGTCACATAGTAGCACCCTGCGAAGGAAGTCAGCCCCTGATGGTCGAATGTGGTGGATAATGGGGATGGCGGTGTGGTCACGGTCGCGATCAGCGCAGGGGTATCGCCTTCATACCTGGCGTAATATACCCTGTAAGCGGTCACGAGCGGGTCACATTCCTTACCACCGACCTGGTCGGGATAGTTCCATGCGAGGTGGTTTGTAAAGCCTGTGGTGGTACAGAAAGCCTCCGGATGTGCCCTGAGCGAATCGCAATTGAGCGGGTCCAGGGTGAGCACGGGCGGGCAGGGCTTGGTGGTATCCGATGAGGAAACACAAAGTATTTGCGAGAAGTTATAAAGTACCGCTGGCTTGATCTGGCTGTTGTTGTAAGATCCTACTGTTTCGACCTTATAGCAATAGGTGGAATCTTTGGAGATGGTGATATTGACCGTGCCGTCTGCGGCATACCGGTCTGTACCGTCATCGACGAAGGTAAAAGACTGTGGCCCCTGCACGGGCACATCGGCAATGCGGTTGAAGGTGCCGGGCTTTGTTTTGTCCTCCCGGTATACCCTGTGGGTTCGGTTGGTATTATCCCAAGGGACCAATGCGGTCCATTTAATGCCAACCTGGTTGGTTTGGGCCGCAGCCTGTTCGAGTCTTACGCTGCTTGCGGTTTCGGTTTCATCGAGTTTGACGAGCGCGCCTCCTTGTGTGTAGTAGTATTCGAGCTTGTAATTATAGGCGTTGGCTTCCGTGTTCAGGTTCCTGTCGACAAAAATGGTATCCGGTGCACCGGCAGCCAGATTGGTATTAATGGCAGCGATCTGGGTGAATGCGGTGCCGTTCTGGCCGGTGGCGCGGAAAAGTCTGTACTGTGCGGGGAGTCCTGATGAAGCGGCTGGCTTGGTCCATTTGATGGTGATGACGCCTTTGGTAGTGCTGGTAGAATCAACGGTTACATTGGTGATGACCGGCATGACCAGTGGCAGATTGAGGCAGAATTCGGAAGAAGCCACGCTCTCTCCGCCCCCGATCAGGCTTCCCGGCTCATTGACATTAGTACCTGGCCTTGGGAACAGCACGACAATGCGGTAGCTGTACGAAACGCCTGGCCGGAGTCCATCGCCGCCATTATTATCCAGGAAAGTGGTTTCATTGACATTGACGCGTGCGATCTCTTCGTAACCCGATCCTGCGGGAATGCCTGTAATACAAACATCTTCCAGTATATCCGTACATTTTTCAGCCCTGTAAATAGCGATTTTGGCGCCTGCGACCTGGCATTTGTAAGCATCCCAGTTGAGGCGGTATGCGGTACCTGCGGGGTCAGTTGCGGCGGTAGCCCTGAGTCCGGTGGGTTTGGGTCCGTAGACTTTAATGCTCAGGGTCGTCATATCGACCAGCTTGCGGAACAAGGACGGGTTGGGTGTTCCCGTTCCGGGCGCATCCTCTACCTTGAAGAGCACGTCATAAGGTTCAAGCCTGACATGGTTACAGGAGGTCTGCCAGGAGAAGATCCCGGATACGGTCCCCTGTGTACCCTGCTGTGCGACGGTGAACTTGGCCAGTGCGGGTGAAACGAGCGAGCTTTCATAAACCCCGCCTGTGGAGGTGAGATTGAGCTTATCGCCGTTTTTATCGGTAGCCGTGACGGGCTGGTTGATGAGGGTACCCGCCTCGACACAGATATCGGGCAGGGGCTGCATTAATGGCCGGTCGTTGCGGGCGTCATCGACGATGATCTGCATATCCCGGACGATCTCACCGATCAGCACACCATCCCGCCATTCTTCAACTATGAAAGCGACGTTATAATATCCTTTGGTAACAGGGGCGTCCCAAATGATATCACCGGTCGTGCGGTTAATACTGAAAGTGGCAGGAGAAGCGCCCGCCTCGGTACGGCCGGGAGCGCCAATCTGGTTCGGATTTACATATTGCAGGTTGATTCCTGCCCCATTTACACCGCTGCGTTGCGGAATGAACATCCGGTATGCCAGACTATCACCGTCTGCGTCAAATGCGTTAGGATTATGGATGTACCGCTGTCCAACGGCCGCTAGATCAATAGGAGCATTCAGTAAAACCGGAGTTTGATTCAAGCCCAGGGTGGCGTTGATTTCCAGAATTGTACTTACATAAAAGTTAAGGTTCTGAGTTGGAGGGGGGCCGATGTTCAGAATGTTGTTATTCCGGTTATCCTCTTCGAATGAAATGCGGAATTTGCCGGTAGACGGGAATGTGTAGTTGATAATGTAGATGTTCTGCGTGGTATTGTTCCCGATGTTTGGAATAGGTTGCTGCCGCGGAGCTTCCAGAATGACGGGCTGACCTGTGGAAGTGACGTTGCCAATGGTGAAAAAAACGGTGTTCTGAGCATTCGCAGCGCCTTCGCCATTTTGGATATCAAAATACGCCGTAAGCTTGATTTCATAGGTGAGTGTCGTGGCGGAAATCCTGCGGGCAGTGATTTCACCTGCACGGATGTGCGTGGCCATGGCAGAGTAGCTGCTGCATACCAAAGCCAGAAACAAAAAGTATGATAAAATTCGTAAAACAGAGCGCATAAATCCGTGTCGAGCTAATAATGATAGGGAGGTTGCAGCAGGCGCCATAACTCCTGTCAGGTACGTTAAATCAACGAAATTTCAGGTAAAATGTGTGCTTCGGGAATAATATAATATGTCGGTTTGTAAACTTACAAAACAACTTTATAAATCATATATGAATTCTCATAAAGTCCCGAAGCAGAAAGTATGCGGCTCTGAAGGGTAAAAAGTGGTTTATCGCAGCAATTGGACCCACCCCTTAAGGTTAGTGGCATCACTTTGTTTTTTAGAAGACTCGAAATAGATAGTTACCTCATAATAGTATTGGCCTGCCGCGAGGTCTTTTCCACCATTGGTTTTTCCGTCCCAGTTGATGTTGACGTCTTTGGTGGAGAATACCTGCGCGCCCCATCTGTTGAAAGCTTTGAATTCGAGTGATTGCACGAAAGCAGGGCATTCATAGGGTTGGAATACATCGTTTTTAGAGTCTCCGTTGGGGGTGAATACGTTCGGCAACACATACATAGGGCAGTTGTCCCTGCAAACGGTGTTGCTTGGCGCACTTTCAGCCCCGAACCGGTTGACGGCAGTCACATAGTAGCACCCTGCGAAGGAAGTCAGCCCCTGATGGTCGAATGTGGTGGATAATGGGGATGGCGGTGTGGTCACGGTCGCGATCAGCGCAGGGGTATCGCCTTCATACCTGGCGTAATATACCCTGTAAGCGGTCACGAGCGGGTCACATTCCTTACCACCGACCTGGTCGGGATAGTTCCATGCGAGGTGGTTTGTAAAGCCTGTGGTGGTACAGAAAGCCTCCGGATGTGCCCTGAGCGAATCGCAATTGAGCGGGTCCAGGGTGAGCACGGGCGGGCAGGGCTTGGTGGTATCCGATGAGGAAACACAAAGTATTTGCGAGAAGTTATAAAGTACCGCTGGCTTGATCTGGCTGTTGTTGTAAGATCCTACTGTTTCGACCTTATAGCAATAGGTGGAATCTTTGGAGATGGTGATATTGACCGTGCCGTCTGCGGCATACCGGTCTGTACCGTCATCGACGAAGGTAAAAGACTGTGGCCCCTGCACGGGCACATCGGCAATGCGGTTGAAGGTGCCGGGCTTTGTTTTGTCCTCCCGGTATACCCTGTGGGTTCGGTTGGTATTATCCCAAGGGACCAATGCGGTCCATTTAATGCCAACCTGGTTGGTTTGGGCCGCAGCCTGTTCGAGTCTTACGCTGCTTGCGGTTTCGGTTTCATCGAGTTTGACGAGCGCGCCTCCTTGTGTGTAGTAGTATTCGAGCTTGTAATTATAGGCGTTGGCTTCCGTGTTCAGGTTCCTGTCGACAAAAATGGTATCCGGTGCACCGGCAGCCAGATTGGTATTAATGGCAGCGATCTGGGTGAATGCGGTGCCGTTCTGGCCGGTGGCGCGGAAAAGTCTGTACTGTGCGGGGAGTCCTGATGAAGCGGCTGGCTTGGTCCATTTGATGGTGATGACGCCTTTGGTAGTGCTGGTAGAATCAACGGTTACATTGGTGATGACCGGCATGACCAGTGGCAGATTGAGGCAGAATTCGGAAGAAGCCACGCTCTCTCCGCCCCCGATCAGGCTTCCCGGCTCATTGACATTAGTACCTGGCCTTGGGAACAGCACGACAATGCGGTAGCTGTACGAAACGCCTGGCCGGAGTCCATCGCCGCCATTATTATCCAGGAAAGTGGTTTCATTGACATTGACGCGTGCGATCTCTTCGTAACCCGATCCTGCGGGAATGCCTGTAATACAAACATCTTCCAGTATATCCGTACATTTTTCAGCCCTGTAAATAGCGATTTTGGCGCCTGCGACCTGGCATTTGTAAGCATCCCAGTTGAGGCGGTATGCGGTACCTGCGGGGTCAGTTGCGGCGGTAGCCCTGAGTCCGGTGGGTTTGGGTCCGTAGACTTTAATGCTCAGGGTCGTCATATCGACCAGCTTGCGGAACAAGGACGGGTTGGGTGTTCCCGTTCCGGGCGCATCCTCTACCTTGAAGAGCACGTCATAAGGTTCAAGCCTGACATGGTTACAGGAGGTCTGCCAGGAGAAGATCCCGGATACGGTCCCCTGTGTACCCTGCTGTGCGACGGTGAACTTGGCCAGTGCGGGTGAAACGAGCGAGCTTTCATAAACCCCGCCTGTGGAGGTGAGATTGAGCTTATCGCCGTTTTTATCGGTAGCCGTGACGGGCTGGTTGATGAGGGTACCCGCTTCGACGCAGATATCGGGCAGGGGCTGCATTAATGGCCGGTCGTTGCGGGCGTCGCCCACAAGAATCTGCATGTCCCTGATAATCTGCCCAATGAGTACACCATCCCGCCATTCTTCCACAACAAATGCAATGTTGTATTGTCCCGCCCTTGCAGGGGCATCCCAGACGATGTCGCCGGTAGTTGGGTTAATGCTGAAAGTAGCAGGAGAAGCACCGGCTTCGGTTTGGCCGGGGGCGCCAATCCTATTTGGGTCCTGGTAGGGAATATTCTGCCCTTTTCCACCTCCGATACTAAGTTGCGGAACATACATTTTATATGCCAGACTGTCTCCGTCCGCATCAAATGCGTTGGGGTTATGAACGTACCGCTGTCCTACCGCTGCCAGATCGATCGGTGGATTCAGTAAAACGGGTGTCTGGTTGGGACCAAATGTCGGGTTGATTTCGAGAATGGAATGCACATAGAAATTCAGTCCATCCGTGCCGACCCCGTTGTTGAGGTTGAGGGTGTTGGCATTCCGGTTATCCATCTCGACGGAAATCTGATATTTACCAGCCGAAGGAAAAGTGAAGGTAGTCACGTACTCATTATAAGTGGTATTGTTGCCAATGTTCCGGATGCTGCCTCGAACGCGGTCAACCCTGAACGGGCCTTCGCTCCCGAAGTAGAAGTCTACAAAATTGGCCGCGTTAGCAGCGTCGATGCCTCTTGGGGATACATCGAAATAGGCCGAGAGCTTGACCTCGTAGGTCAGGGAGGAAATACGTTTTGCTGTAATCTCACCCGCACGGAAATGCGTAGCCATTGCTTCGGTGAGCGACACAAAAAGCAAAAGAAGAACGATCTGAGCCAGGACGGGTATATTTAAACGCATGAGTTGAAGAGTTGGTAGTCGTGTTGATAGCTAGTGAACGAAATAGAAGACCAAAAATGTGTGTAAGCTGGTTACATCGATGCTTTATAAATGGTGTGTACCAGCACGTTTCCGGAACAGATGCTAATCAGTCTAAATAATTCTTAATAATGATTATAAATAGACTAAGCGATTTGCAAAAATGAAAGTAATTTTTGCCTAGCATACGTTTGTGATATACCTTTGAAAGGTTCTAAATATACCTCATTTTTTTGCACTAAAACCATTCGTTTCGATTATGTCGTGGTTTTCACAAACGTTAACGAGCTCTATCGGTAAAAAACTTCTGATGGCTCTTACCGGACTTTTTTTAATAAGCTTTCTGGTGATTCATGCCACCATCAATGCCATGATTTTTTACAATGATGGCGGTGAGACTTTTTCCCATTGGGGGCATTTTATGGGTACCAACCCTATTATACGTACGCTTGAAATCGGTCTGGTAGCAGGTTTCCTGCTTCATATTGTCGATGGCCTGATGCTTTGGAAAAACAACCGTGACGCCCGTCCCGTGAATTATGCCGTCAACAATGCATCCGCCAACAGTACCTGGTATTCCCGCAGTATGGGATTGCTCGGAACCCTGCTCCTGATTTTCCTGGTCATTCATACTTCTCACTTCTGGATACCTAACCGCTCCAATCAATTTGCGACAGGCGAAGAGCTGAACCTGTACCAGATGATGCTCGAAACATTCCAGAACCCGGTAGTGGTGATCATTTACATTCTGGGTTGCGTTTCTCTTTTCTGGCACTTGCTGCACGGGTTCAAAAGTGCATTCCAGTCATTGGGATTGAACCACGTCAAATACAATGGAGCGATTTCATTCATCGGGACGGCATTTTCGATCATTGTTCCACTCCTGTTTGCCCTGATGCCCCTTTCTATTTACCTCGGCTGGGTTGACTAACCTCTGTCAAAGTTTCATTTCAAAAATTTTTGATTAAATAATATCTGATATATGGCAACTTCATCTCGTCTGGATGCCAAAATACCACAAGGATCGCTGGAAAGTAAATGGAGCAAATACCGCTCTTCCGTACCACTTGTAAACCCTGCCAACAAACGTAGTCTGGAAATCATCGTAGTGGGTACCGGTCTTGCGGGTGCTTCTGCGGCGGCGACTCTTGCTGAACTTGGTTACAAGGTCAAGGCTTTCTGTTTTCAGGACTCTCCGCGCCGTGCGCACTCCATTGCAGCACAAGGCGGAATCAATGCAGCCAAAAATTACCAAAATGACGGTGACTCGGTTTACCGTCTTTTTTATGATACGATCAAAGGAGGCGACTATCGGGCTCGCGAAGCCAATGTGCATCGGCTGTCGGAGGTTTCCGGTAATATCATCGATCAATGCGTAGCTGCGGGTGTACCATTCGCCCGGGAGTACGGCGGTTTGTTATCCAACCGTTCATTTGGTGGTACTCAGGTACAGCGTACTTTCTACGCGGCGGGACAAACCGGCCAGCAGCTGTTGCTCGGAGCCTATTCCGGCTTACAGCGTCAGGTAGGGATGGGTACGGTGAAGATGTACAACCGCCACGAAATGCTCGACATCGTCAACATCGATGGCAAATGCCGGGGCATCATTGCGCGTAACCTGATTACCGGTGAGCTTGAAAGGCATGGAGGTCACGCGGTACTACTTTGTACAGGCGGTTATGGAAACGTATTTTACCTGTCCACCAACGCGATGGGGAGCAATGTAACTGCGGCATGGAAGGCGCATAAACGTGGTGCTTTCTTCGGCAATCCATGTTTTACTCAGATTCACCCGACTTGTATTCCGGTTTCCGGAGAACATCAGTCGAAACTAACCCTGATGTCGGAATCGCTTCGTAACGACGGACGTATCTGGGTCCCTAAGAAGCAGAATGACAACCGCCCGGGCAATGAAATTCCGGAAGAAGAACGTGATTATTACCTGGAACGCCGTTATCCTGCATTTGGTAACCTGGTTCCGCGTGACATCGCGTCGCGTGCAGCGAAAGAACGCTGTGATGCCGGATTTGGCGTTGGTAGTTCAAAACTGGCGGTATATCTCGACTTTGCCGCTGCGGTAGAACGTTATGGACGCGGGGAAGCCAATAAGAACAATATCCACAATGCCTCCGATGCGGACATTACCATTTGGGGAAAGGCTGTTGTGAAAGAGAAGTATGGAAACCTTTTCGATATGTATAAGCAAATCACCGGGGAAGATCCTTATGAAGTGCCTATGCGTATTTATCCGGCGGTGCATTACACGATGGGCGGGCTTTGGGTTGATTATAACCTAATGACGACCGTTCCCGGACTGTATTCGCTGGGCGAGGCAAACTTCTCCGATCACGGAGCCAACCGTTTGGGAGCTTCCGCGCTGATGCAGGGACTTGCCGACGGATATTTCGTGATCCCTTACACGATCGGAGCTTATCTGGCGAACGAGATCCGTACCGGAAAAATCTCGACCGACCATGAGGCATTTGTTAAAACCGAAAAGGAAGTGAAAGACCGGATCGATACGCTGTTGCGCATTCAGGGCAAAACTTCACCAGAGCTTTTCCATCGTCGATTGGGCAAGATTATGTGGGAAAAATGCGGAATGGCGCGTAACGAGAAAGGTTTGAAGGAAGCGATCCTCGAAATCCGTGAGCTAAGGAAAGAGTTCTGGTCGGATGTAAAAGTAATGGGTACCGCTACTTATTTCAACCCTGAACTGGACAAGGCCAACCGGGTAGCCGACTTCATCGAACTCGGAGAGCTGATGTGCCTCGATGCTTTGACGCGTAACGAATCATGCGGCGGACACTTCCGGGAAGAATACCAGACAGAAGAAGGGGAGGCACTGCGTGACGATGAGAATTATATGTTCGTGTCTGCCTGGGAGAATAAAGGAACCGAGGAATGGGAGCTTCACAGGGAGGAGCTGATCTACGAAAATATCAAGATTGCCCAGCGGAGCTATAAGTAAGCAGCGTAAAGTACTGATGCGGTAATCCAGGTTACCGCATCCTTATGTTATACACCCTATAATAGAATAAATGGCATACTCTACCCAGAGAATCATATCGTGGTCTGTTTTTGCCCTTGGCTTCGGATCTGCATTGTTTTTTGCATTGTTTACCGATCACCGCTGGGAAGACTGGTACATTACTTTCAGGGCGTCGAAAAATTTGTCGGAGGGGTTGGGATTTACATTTAACATGAATGAGCGGGTGCATTCGTTCACGTCGCCGCTGGGGACGCTGATACCAGCACTTTTGAATTTCATAACAAGGGACGACGAAGCGGTGATATGGTCATTCCGAATCATCAATATGTTGCTGATCGGTTTGGTCGTGAAGCTGGTTTTTGATCTTTTCCGCGACACCATTAAAGCCCCGGCCTGGGCGGCATTGCTTGTGACGCTGGCGTTGGTGTTTGATGAAAAGAGTATCGATTTCAGTATCAACGGGATGGAAACGGCATTTATGCTGCTCGGTGTGGTACTGTTGATCAGGGAGTTGTTCAAGGCAACGCCGCCGGAACCACTGAGGCTGGGGGCAATCTTTGCCTTTTTGATGTGGAGTCGGCCGGACGCATTCATACATATTGGCTCGCTGCTGTTGGGCTATTTGCTGTTTAAGAATGGTTCCTGGCGTTATATCGGGCTGTTTTTTAAGTCTGGAATAATAGGTATCGTGTTTTATCTGCCATGGGTGCTCTTTGCCTGGTGGTATTATGGAAACCCGGTTCCTAACACGATCCTGGCAAAAGGTTTCACGCTTACGCTGAGCAGCATTGCCGATCGGGTGTTGGGTTATCTGCAGTCGGTATTCATGGGACTGGTGTCGAGTGAAGCGCCGTTTGTTTGGATTTTCGCCCCGGCTTATTTCAATCTGGAAAGCTGGCCGGTTGTGTTGATGTTTGTATTGAAGTGCCTGACTTATATAGCGGTGTTTCTCTGGGTTGTGCCCAAAATCAATGCGAATGCGAGGTTTCTCTCGTTCGCGGCATTCCTGGTGGCATCGTATTTGAATGTCTTTTCGCCCACTATCTATCCGTGGTACATCCCGGCGGTAATGGTGATTGGGTTAATCGGGATCGGCTGTGCAGCGGTACAGCCCACCAGAGGCGGTTTATTGGATGGCCGCAGGGGCGTTATCGCTGTGAGTGCATTAAGTGTTATCCTGGTGGCCCAGTTATGGGTTTATACGGGAGGCTTGCTGCAAATGAAATCACAGCAGGAGCTTATCGAGAATGGATTGAGAAAGAAAATAGGGCTGTGGCTTAAAGACGAGGCAAAATCGCCAGAGGAGACGGTGTTTCTGGAACCATTGGGTTATATTGGATTCTATTCAGGTTTGACGATGTACGACTACCCCGGATTGTGCAATACAGTGGTCATCAATGCACGCAAGAAGCTAAAAACAGAATCCTACGTAGCATTGATCAACTATCTGCAACCCAACTGGGTGGTATTCAGACCCTGGGATTTGGGAAAAGCGCCCGAGTCGGAGGCAGGTGAATTCGCAAAGCATTATGAGCTGGCACGTACATTCAGTCAGAAGGAACAGATCAAGGACGTGAATGTGTACGGGAAGAACTATTTGGTATACGACAGTGAATTTTTGGTTTATAAGAAAAAGTAATATCAGTAATAAAGAATATAGGTATGGAAGGAAATATGAGTTTGTCGCTGAAAGTTTGGAGACAAAGTAATAAAGATGCAGCAGGAGGGTTTGAAAACTACAAGTTGGATCACGTGTCTCCTGACATGTCGTTTCTTGAAATGTTCGATGTATTGAACGAGCAGCTCATCGAGGAGGGAAAGGAACCTGTTTCATTCGATCACGATTGCCGTGAAGGGATTTGCGGGGCCTGTTCGATGTATATCAATGGCCGTCCGCATGGGCCGCTGCGCGGTGTTACAACCTGCCAGTTGCATATGCGTTCGTTCAAAGACGGTGATACCATTGTCGTTGAGCCCTGGAGAGCCTCCGCTTTCCCGGTGATCAAGGATCTCGTGGTGGATCGTGACGCTTTCGACCGCGTGATTTCTGCCGGAGGTTTTGTTTCGGTGAATACCGGTAATGCGCAGGATGCGAACGCGCTGCCTATCGCGAAGGAAGCGGCTGATGACGCTTTCGCGGCAGCGGCTTGTATCGGATGTGGTGCTTGTGTAGCAGCCTGTAAAAATGCTTCGGCGATGCTGTTCGTATCGGCAAAGATTTCCCAGCTGGCATTGTTGCCGCAAGGACAGGCGGAACGCAGTATCCGTGCCGAAAAGATGGTCGCTCAGATGGATGCCGAAGGTTTTGGTGCATGTACCAACACCGGCGCATGCTCAGCTGAATGTCCTAAGGAGATCAGCCTCGAAAACATCGCACGTATGAACCGCGAGTACATAGGCGCGAAGTTCTCTTCTTCGGCAGTTTAGTATATATCAAATACAATGCGCAGGGCAGTTGGGAAACCGGCTGCCCTGTTTTTGTCGGCACCCACCTTGAATCAGTTAATGTTTCAAAATGTTTATATTGCATTAGCAAGGAAACAACGACATGGATACGATAGAATTGAGATACAAGCCTCTGCGTCTTGACGACGATGAATTCTATGAATTTTGCAGAGAGAATGATCAACTCAAAATAGAGAGGGATAGCGAAGGAACGATCTATATTATGTCAAATACTGGCGGAAAGACTGGAATGTTGAACGCAATCATCACCTACTGGCTGATGCACTGGCATCTTGCGAGGAACTTTGGCCATGTTTTTGACTCATCGACTGCCTTTCGCCTTCCTAACACCTCGGTAAGGTCTCCGGACGCGTCATGGATTTCCAATGAGAAATGGGACTATCTGACCGATGCCGAACAAACAAAGTTTCCACCAATATGCCCTGATTTCGTTGTAGAACTGCTCTCAACGAATGACGATCTGAAAGCCATTCAGCATAAAATACAAAATGAATGGATTGGAAATGGTTGCAAGTTGGCCTGGCTGATCGACCCATTTGCAAAAACTGTTTTCGTTTATCGCGCAAACGGGGATGTTGAGATAGTTGATGGTTTTGACCAGCACTTATCAGGGGAAGATGTGCTGCCAGGATTCGAATTTGATCTGAGTAAATTGAAAATATAGTAATGGTTTATACCAAAAACAGCGAAGCAGACGATCGTCCGACCGTCTGCTTCGCTGTTTTTCTATTAACCCTGAAATTACTTCTTGGTAGTATCAGCTGGCGCAGCTGCTTTGCCTGCGCTTTTATATTCTTTGTTCAGACCGTCCACGATCTTTTGCGTCACGTCCAGGGATGGGTTCGCAAAAAGGATACCGCCGCCCAGAGAATAACCTAATACGTATTCGTATCCATTATCCTTGTTGTATTTATCAATGTAGGCGCGGATGTTCTTGTACAGTTCCTCATTCTTTTTCGCTTCTTCCTGTCCCAGGGCCTGGGCCGACTGATCGCGGTACGCCATCAGGTCCTGTTGTTTTTTCATGAGCTGAGCCTCAGTCGAACGGGCTTGCTCAGGCGTCATGGTTTGCGCTTTTTGCTGAAAGAAAGCGACTTCATTTTGCAGGGAACGTCCTTTGGTCGTCAGCTCGTTTTCCAGTTGGAAGTTTTTGTTTTCAAGCTCCTTTCTGGTGTCTTTAAAGAAATCGTAGTTTTTCAAAAGAGAATCCACCTGAACGTAAACAGTGCGGCGGCCCGCCACTACTGCACCATCTGCGGCTGCACCTGATTCTGTTGACGACTTGCTTGAGAAATGTAGGAAAAATAACACCGCTACGGCAAGCGAAAGAACGATGTTCCAGATCAATGAAGTATTGTTGTTCACGGATTTTAAGGTTTATTGTTTTTGAACGAGCCGCAAAGATAATGATTTGTGTTTAAGTACAATGAATAAGTGAGGCACTCGGCACGTTCATGAAGTGGGCCCTCAGAGCGGTAAAGGGTTCTTTCGGAAGATCTCCCTGACCCACCGCCCGCTGAGGCCGGAAAAGCCGCCTACCAGGCCGCCGATGAGTGCGGTAATGAAAAGTAACAGAATTCCGTTGGGCAGCATAAAGATCTTTGCAACCCTGTCGGACATTGCACCGTCGGAGATAAAATGCTGGTAATAGCCGTAAATCAGCCAGGGAACAGCGATGCCTCCAAAGCCGGTCCAGAATGCTTCCCCGGATCGGGAAGGCTGCCAGAGCAGGATCACGAAAGGGATGATCGCAATCACCCACCAGGGCGTGAACAATTGGAGTACGACGGTTGAAATGGCTATCAGCGCAAATTTCATAAGTGAGGGGATTAACGTTTTTTCAGAACGAGGCTCGATGCAAGGTGAGGAAGTTTCTGATCGGGCGATGTGAGGAATATCAGTTCGTTGAGCTCTCCCTTCTCCCACTTTTCCAATAGGTTGAGATAATAAGGGCTCCCCGGATTGCCGGATTGCCCGCCTGGGTAAATACCATAAGCCCGCGGAGTGGGCCCCAGCTCGACGACCATTCGCCACGACGGTCCCTTCCTTTTCGTGATCGCATTAACGATGCTGCTTCCCCCGCCGGTGGTGAGCGGCGGCGCATTGAACGGCTTGATACTGCGGCTCAGATGTCTGATCTCAGCGCCCTTTACCCTGGACCATTGCCATTCAGGACTCATCGTGCCTTTACGCGCGGTGAGCGTGTCCAAAGAGGCATTAAAGCTTTGGTAAACCAGATCAGGAAGGGTTTCTTTTTCTGCGGTATTGATATTGTCGAACCATTTTGCTTCCGGTTGCTTCAATATCAGGTAGAGCGTGCGGTCGCGGGAAGGGTATTCCATGGGTGTCTCTTTTGAGCTAAAATCGTCCTTCCATATCGCCTCGCCCAACAATGGGAACCATGTTTCGAAAATAGATGCTGCCACCGATTCGGGCGAATTCTGGTAGTCCCAGTTGGATAGCAGGATCCGCGCAGCTTTTTGTTTTGGTGTTAATGCACGTGTTTCGAGTATACTCAGTAGCTTGGGCAGCAATGTACGGGCCAGTACGCTGAAATTGTCGTTTTGCAACATACGAAGACTGTCTGCATTGGCGCTGGTCATCGCCTGCAAGCGCTCGTTGATCCGGATTCCCCTTTCTGAAGGCGCGAAGCTCCAGTTGATGTAGTAAGGATATGTCGTATCGGCAGAAGATTGGTTGGCACTGCTCACAAAGCCTCTTGGCGGGTTTTTTACAAACGGGTTCTGTTCGGCGGGAATCCAGCCATTCCAGTCGTCGGCCGGCGCAGTACCGTCGAGCAGGAACTTGCCCTGCTCCTTGTATTTCAGCGGGAGTTTGCCGTTGACAGTAATGGCGATATTCTTTTCATTGTCGGCAAAAACGAAGTTTTGGGCCGGGCCAACATAGTGGGTAAGTGCTTTCCGGTAATCCGCGTAAGTTTTAGCCTTGTTGAGTTCGTAGAATGTAATGAAGCTGTTGCCCGGCTCGTGCCCGATCCATTTAATGGCTAGGTTAGGGGTAGCAGAGGTGCCATCCGAGTCGGTCACCGGGCCGTGATGTGTGTAGAGGACTTGTTCACGGATTGGTTTTAACTGCCCTTTTACATAAATAACCTCTTCTCGCTTATGGGTAGGTTTCCACCGGTTATCGTGCCAGTAGAAATTACGGTATTCGTTTTTAAATTTAATCTTATACAAATCAAAAACATCCGCATCTACATTAGTAACGCCCCAAGCCACCTGCTGATTGAACCCGATGATTATGCTGGGAATGCCGGGAAGCGATACGCCGCAGACGTTCATATCCGGTGAATGCAGTTGTACCTGATACCAGATCGAGGGCAGTGACAGTTCGAGGTGAGGGTCGTTGGCCAGGATCGGGTAGCCGGTGACGGACTTCTCGGCACCTATTGCCCAGTTGTTGCTGCCAATCCCTTCTTCCTTGGGTAGCCGTTCGGGCAATGCATTTGCAGGTTTCCTAACAAGCGAAATGCTGTCGCCGGTTGTGAGAGGCGGAATGGGTCGTGGAATGGGGAGGTGCTGAAAATCCCAGGGTGTGCCGGACGGGATGATGGGGCTTTCCTGTAACATTGGGTAATGCGGAAAAAGCTGCGCAATGGTTTCTCGTCCATATTTTTTCAATGCGTTGGTCATCGCCAGCTCGTTGGACCGTCCCGCTAGTGTGAGCGTCATCTGTTCGAGCATATACATGGTGTTAATCGGCTTCCATGCTTCCGGCTTGTAGCCCAGTAACTTGAATTCAATAGGGTAGTCCTTCGGGGAGAGCTTGCTGATATATGCATTGACACCGGCTGTATAGCCAAGCAATGCTTCCCTCGAGCGGGGATCACTCATGGCTACTTTTAGGTTGGCCTCCGCCCCGTAACCCATGCCCAGCCGCCGGCTCTGCTGATCCATCGCCAGCGTAGCCGGGCCCAGTATTTCAGAAAGCCTCCCTGCCGCTGCCCGTGTTTGCAGGTCCATTTGCCAGAGCCGGTCCCTGGCGGTGATGTAGCCTTGCGCATAAAAAAGATCGAAGTCGTTTTTGGCAAATATATGCGGCACGCCATAGTCGTCGAAGCGTATGGTAACCTCGCCTTTCAGGCTGTCAAGTTCCCTGACCTGCATGCTTTTTGGGTCCACCGGCTTTTCTCCATTTTGCCATAGGCCCGTAAACGGGCTTAAAAACGGTCCCAATGCGGGAGCGGGTCCCCAGGGCCTGTCGAGCGCATAAACCAGCCCGACAGTCATTGCTAATGATAGGATTGCCTTGATAAACTTCATGGGGAAGGCGTTGACGTGCGCTTGTTTGTAATCAATTCGATGCAGATGCAACCTGGACAATGGCTTCCACTAACCCCAGTTCGCTGTAAAGGACCGAGCGTTCATCCGGAATTTCTCCTGCCATCGAGATGCCGTCCGGGAAGAACTTCTGCCGGCCCGGCCGGAAGGCCTTGGCCGTAAGGTGTAACGAATGGACGCCCGTAGCGATAAGTTCCGCAGCATTGTGGTGATTGACACCGCCTCCTGCCATAATTTCTATGCTGCCGTTCGCCTGGCTTGCCAGCCTGGTGAGCAAGTCGGTTGCCTGTATGGCGGAGGGTTTTTGTCCTGACGTCAGGATCCTTTCCGCACCGGTGGCGATCACATCTTTAAGCGCCTTAACGGGGTCTGGCGTCAGGTCAAATGCCCTGTGAAAAGTGACTTTCAAGGGAGCTGCATAGTCAACCAATGCCTTGGTCCGCGATACGTCCACATGGCCATCCGGTGTGAGAATCCCGAGCACGACACCATTGGCTCCGATCTTTTTGGCCAGATCGATGTCCTTTCGCATGATTTCTTCCTCAAAAAAATCATAGACGAAATCGCCCCCTCGCGGACGGATCATCACAAAGACTTGGATATCGATGTGGTTTCTCACAATCTCAATCAGTCCTGCGCTGGGTGTGGTACCCCCTTCTCCGAGGCCGCCGCATAGCTCGATCCTGCCTGCGCCTCCTGCCTGTGCATTAATACAGGATTCGAGCGAATAGGCACAAATTTCAATAGTCATATAATGGTATTTGTAATGATGAGGGAAATTAAGGGTTTTTTCCGGAAGAAGGGAAGCGCGGTACGGGCAAACTTGACATCGATCAATCAATATTGCCGGATCAGGAGTGGTGTAAGCCATGAGAATCGTGGGCAGATCGGGAACGACCGCGGCGCTGGGAGAGCGCTATGGGGAATATTGGGCGGGAAAATGACCGGTAATGGCTGAACTGACCTGTAAAATACCCGAGGTCTGGAATTTTGGTAGGAACGGTTTTAGTATACTAACTTTCAATTAATTGATAATCAATATATTGATAGCGTTGAGAAAATTAAATTTGTAACCCCGCAATTATTTTTCTTTTTTTTTGCTTTAAGCTTTTAAAAGATATCAAATTTTTTACTTTTGCAGAAAAGTAAAGTAACCATTAATAGGCGAAAATATTATGTACTGGACTCTCGAACTCGCATCGTACCTTGAAGATGCTCCCTGGCCAGCAACCAAAGACGAGCTAATTGACTTTGCAATCAGAACAGGCGCTCCGTTAGAAGTAGTTGAAAACCTTCAGGAGCTTGAAGATGATGGTCAGCCTTATGAAAGCATTGAGGAGATTTGGCCCGACTATCCGACGAAAGACGACTTCTTTTTTAATGAAGATGAATACTAGACCAAACGGCACTCTATCGGTGCCGTTTTTTTTATGCATACGGGCCTGCATTTTGCGCGACTCGCTTCTCAATATTTTTTAAATCTGGCAAAAGGAATGTAAATTGTTAGCGTTAACAAAGAAGAGAGCGAGGTAAGTTACCGAAAGTGATTTAGTCATAACTCAGAATTTATCCATTCCAACCTGATGGAGCTTCGATTGTTGAAAGAGCTGGTTAAGAAAGGTGAGGGTGAGCATCTGGAATTCAAGCTGAAATCCAACCATCCCGAAAAGATTGTCCGAGAAGTGGTTGCGTTCGCAAATTCGGGTGGCGGAAAGCTCCTGGTAGGAGTCGGTGATGACAAAACATTGAAAGGCCTCAAGGATGCCGATGAGGATGAGTTTACGCTTTCCCGCGCTATCGACAAGTACATTTTCCCAAGCATAAGTTTTAAAAAAGAACGTGTTGCCGTCAGCCCCGACCGCGATGTGCTCGTTCTGACCATTCCCCGAAGTATCGACAAACCCCACTATGTTGTAGACGATACCGGCAACCGGCAGGCATACATCCGGGTGGAAGACAAGTCGATCCAGGCCAGCCGCGAAATGAAGGAAATCATGCGAAGGGGCAGAGGCGAGCGGGATATCAGTTTCCAATACGGCGACAAGGAGGAAAAGCTGATGAAGCTGCTGGACGAGAAGGAGTCGGTGACGGTGGATCTTTTCGCGACAGTGGCGGGCATTCCCCGCAAAATTGCTTCCAACACACTGGTGGTGATGGTGCTGGCGAGGATCCTGGAAGTACATCCGCACGAGATGATCGACAAGTTTACGATGTCGATGGCTTACCAGAGTAGTTAACCGCAATTATATTGCCAGAAATGTTTTCCCCAACCACATTCCAAGTAAAGTGGCTGAGAAACATGCTATAATGCTGATTATGATGTTGAGGGAAGCTTCCACCCAGCGGTCGTTGAGGAAAAGTTGAATGGTTTCGTTGCTGAAACTGGAAAAGGTACTGAAACCGCCGCAGAAGCCGACGACCACAAAGAGCCTTGAAGCGGCTACCAGATCAGCCGGTTTGAAGGCGGCCCATCCGCTGAATGTGCCCAAAATAAGACAGGCCAAAATATTGGCCGTCAATGTCCCGAACGGGAAAACTGACGGCCATTGAGAGCATGCTCTTCCGATTCCGTAACGTGCCAGACTACCCAATCCGCCCCCTACAAAAACGATGATCAGGTTGTTCATGGCAGGTGCCGGCCGATTAAATGGTTTTAGAAAGGAAGATCGTCCGATTCGTCCTCTGTGAATGTCGTTACAGGAGGTAATGGTGCTCCGCCTGCATTGAAGGGTGCGCTGCCACCGCCAGCTCCTGCTTTTTCTACCTTCCATGCGCGTACCTCGGTATACCAGCGAGAGTTGTATTCGCGGCTCTCCACGTCGATAGAAGCGGTGACCGAGTCGTTCACTTGCAGGTTTGCCTGATCAATTTTGTCCCCCCAAAGCGAGATGCACACTTTTTTGGGATATTGAGAAGGTATTTCAAGAATGAATTCCTGCTTGCGCCACATTCCGTTTTTTCCCTGGCCGGTAACTTCCGGCAGCAATGAAATGACTGTTCCTGATACTTCCATTGATAATATGTTTTTTAGTGTCGTTTCAAAAATGGTTCCAAAAGTAAGGTTTTTGACTGTCGATTGCAACGCTGAACGCTAATCGGTACCGATCGCCTGGTCGAGGTCGGCGATCAGATCTTCCACATCCTCGATACCCACACTGAGCCGTATTAATGTGTCTTTCAGTCCTATTTTCAGTCGTTCCTCGCGCGGCATACCTCCGTGCGACATACTCGCCGGGTGCGTGCAAAGCGATTCCACGCCGCCGAGCGATTCACCCAATGCGAATACTTGCAGGTTTTCCATCGTACGCATGGCTTTTTCATAGCGATCATCCAGCAACTCAAAGGAAACCACACCGCCGAAGCCGCGCATTTGCTTTCTGGCCAGCTCATGTCCTGGATGCCCCGGCAGGCCGGGGTAATACACGCCCGCGACCCTGGGATCCGCAGCAAGCCACCGCGCGACTTCCCCGGCGTTTTCGCAATGCCGCTGCATTCTGATGTGCAGTGTTTTTATTCCCCGCAATACCAGAAAGCAATCCTGCGGACCTGGTACCGCTCCGCTGGCATTCTGAATGAATTTTAACTGACTGGCGAGCTCGTCGTCGCTGGTGATCAATGCGCCCATAACCGTATCGGAATGGCCGCCGAGGTATTTCGTGACCGAATGCATGACGATATCCGCGCCGAGATCGAGCGGGTTTTGCAGGTAGGGCGATGCAAAAGTGTTATCCACACAGGTCAGGACGCCCTTTTCTTTGCAGACCCGGGTGACAGGCTCAATATCAATGATTTTCAGCAGCGGGTTTGTGGGCGTTTCCAGCCAGACGAGCTTTGTTTTTTCGGAAAGCAGTTGGTCGATTTGGCTCACTTCTTCAATGTCGACAAACTTGAAAACCAATCCCAGCGGTTCGAAAATACGTTTCATGAGCCGGTAAGTGCCGCCGTAAATATCGCTAGGCGCGATAATCTCATCGCCGGGCTTGAACAATTTTAGAACAGCGTCCGTGGCAGCCAGTCCGGATGCGTAGCAAATGCCGTGTTTTCCATTTTCCAATGCGGCCAATGCGTTTTGCAATGCGGTTCGCGTGGGGTTGCTGCTTCGGGCGTATTCGTAGCCTTTGTGCTTCCCCGGGCTTTCCTGGACGTAGGTGGAGGTTTGGTAAATCGGCGTCATAATGGCGCCGGTACTCGGATCTGGCTCGACGCCGGCATGTATGGCCTTGGTTGCGAATTTCATTTTTTTAGTGGATTTAGGATGCTTTCACGGCATCAAAATATAATTGCAGAAAAGCAAGTTCATAAAAACCTTTTGTCAAAACAACTGGTTATTCAACTAGAAATAAAGCCGATTAGCCTTGGAAACGTCTACACCAAAAAGATTCTCCCTTCCGGTCGTCGTAAGTCTATTGATGACGATCGTGCCATTGGTGACGACCTCTATTCTGACGGCATGGGCTATTAATCACGAAGCGGTCCTTCGTGAGCTGCCTGTGGAATGGTGGCTGGGTGTAACTTTCATTCTGACCCTGGCTTCCTCCGCCGCACTCACGCCCCCTACGTTTCTGGCATTGGTTTATGGCTACTTCCTCGGCTGGGCCTCGCTTCCGATGCTTTTTGTACTGAACATCGGTGCGATATCCATTATATATGTATCTGCACATTTCCTGCATGCTGCATCTGTGCGAAATTATCTTATTCAGGTTTATCCGCAGGTCGGGACGCTGCTGCGCAGGTTTTACAAAAATGAGTTAAGGCTGATCTTTTTCGCGAAATTGTCTCCCGTATTGCCGTTTGCAATTACCAATCTGTTTTTTGCCATGGCCGGAGCGCGTTTCAAACAGGTGCTCACAGGCGGGACGCTGGGCATGATCCCGCGGACAATGCTGGCCGTTTGGGCAGGAAAGGAAGCGCAGGACATCCGGTACCTGCTGGAACATCCGAATGAGGGATTGGCGACCAAAATCGTCTTAATTGCATTGATCGTCGTTTCGACCGTCGGCATCGGTTATTTCTTCAAAGACAAGACTATGGTAGAATCATAAACCCGTTGTTTACAAATTAATAACGTGCTTTGATAATATCGTACAATAAAAGGCTACAAAATGCTACAAAACCATCAACTTCATCCTGTTTCTTTGTGGTAAAGTTATAAATACCCGAAAAGTAGAATGAAATCCTTACCTCTCATTGATCTCAGTATAGTGATTGCCTATCTGGCAGGGATGGTTGCCGTTGGGGTTTACTTTTCAAGAAAAAATACCAATGCCGAACAGTTTACCAAGGCATCCGGCCGCATTCCCGGCTGGGCGATCGGTATTTCGATTTATGCGACGTTTTTGAGCAGCAATACTTTCCTCGGAGTACCGGGCAAAGCATTCGGAAGCAACTGGAGTTCTTTTGTTTTCAGCTTATCGATGCCGTTTGCAGCCTGGGTAGCGACGAAGTTTTTCATTCCTTTTTACCGAAGCACCGGCGAAGTTTCGGCATACACGCATCTTGAACATCGGTTCGGGCCGTGGGCGCGTACCTATGCGGTGGCTTGCTTCCTGCTCACACAGCTTGCCCGTATGGGGTCGATTTTCTTCGGAATCGCATTGAGTTTGCAAGCGCTTACCGGATACCAGATGTCGACGATCATGGTTGTCGTCGGGATCTGCATTGTTTTGTATACGGTAATGGGTGGTATGGAAGCGGTGATCTGGACGGAAGTCGTGCAGGGGGTCATCAAAACGATCGGTGCGCTCGTCATACTGTACCTCGTTGTATCGGGTGTTTCAGGTGGTATGCCGAGCATTATTGAAATTGGTAAAACGAATGATAAATTCAGCCTGGGCACGTTTGCGCCGGACTTTACGCAAGCATCGTTCTGGGTAATATTGCTCTACGGGTTTTTTATGAACCTGAATAATTTCGGAATGGACCAGAACTATGTACAGCGGTACCATACCACATCCTCCGCGAAAGAGGCGGCTGGTTCCGTCTGGCTGTGCGTGTATCTGTACGTGCCTGTGTCGCTCATATTCTTTTTGCTTGGAACTTGCCTTTTTGCCTACTATCAGGGAAATCCCGAGCTGCTCCAAACCATTAAAATGCAGGTGGCAACTGAAAAGCTTCCCGGCGGAACTTCGGAGGCTATCGCAAACCTCGCCGCGACACTCACGCCGGCAGATTACGGCGATAAGGTAATGCCGCATTTTATGGTCAACAAAGTACCGGTAGGCTTGCTCGGATTGATCATTGCGGCAATCATGTCGGCGGCGATGAGCACGATCAGTTCGGGTATGAATGCTTCGGCAACGGTTTTCTCGGTGGATATTTATCAAAAATATATCAAATCCGATCTGACGTCGCAGCAATCGCTGCGCCTGCTCTACATTGCCACTACTGGCTTTGGTTTGCTGGGTATGGTGACCGGCATTGCGATGATCGGTGTGAAGAGCGTGTTGGATGTATGGTGGATGCTTTCCGGAATTTTCGCCGGGGGAATGCTGGGACTGTTCCTGCTGGGCATGATCTCCAAAAGCACCGCTAATGCCGAAGCGCTCACGGCAACGCTGATCGGGATCATAGTCATCATCTGGATGACGTTCTCAACTCAACTTCCTGATCATTATTCATACTTACGTAACCCACTGCACCAGAACATGATCATGGTGGTGGGGACATTGACAATCTTTTTAGCCGGAATGCTGCTGACGAAGTTCAGAAAGAAGCAACCCGCTGAAAATGAGGTGCTCTTGCATAGCAAGTGAGAACAGGTTCTATTTCACGAGAATGCTGATTTGGTAGAATAGTCACATACGCAACAAAATCTAACTATGATGTCCTCTGTAACGTCTTCCTCTATGTCTCTGCCTCAGGGATTTATTCCGGTCATGCTTACCCCTTTCCTGGAATCAGGAGATGTGGATTATGAAGGGTTGAAAGCATTAACCGAGCTGTACCTTGAAGCAGGCTCAGCCGGCCTTTTTGCAAATTGCCTTTCCAGCGAAATGTATGAACTGACAGAGGATGAGCGGTTAAAGGTGACCAGGACAGTGGTGGATCAGGTAGACGGACGTGTACCTGTGGTAGCGACCGGTACATTCGGCGGACCCATTGCCGGGCAAGCGCAATTTGTGAAACGTATATATGATACCGGTGTGCAGGCTGTGATTGCGATTACGGGCCTGCTGGCGGATGAGGACGAGTCGGACGAGGTATTCGTTCAGAGGGCCAAGGAACTGATCAGTTTGACAAGCGATATTCCATTAGGGTTCTATGAATGCCCGGTACCTTACAAGAGATTGATCAGCAGCGATATTCTGGCCGATCTGCTGCCATCAAACCGCGTTGTTTATCACAAAGACACTTGTCTCGACCTGGACGAAGTGATCAGAAGGATCAAAGTGGCTGATGGATACCGATTCGGATTGTACGATGCTTACATGGTTAATGCAGTGGCATCGCTCCGGGCTGGTGCGGCGGGGCTATCGTGTATACAGGGGAATATTTATCCCGAACTGATCGTGTGGATCTGTGAAAACTACGACAACCCCGAGAAGCAGGATCAAGTGGCTTTATTGCAGAAATTCTTCCTGGAATCAATGGATATCGTGCATACGGTATACCCGACCATTGCTAAATATTGTCTGCAAAAAAGGGGTTTCCCGATTTCAACCTACACGAGAAGAGATGTGGGTGTGCTAACCGCCGATTTGCAGGATCAGGCTGATCTGTTATTGGAGCAGATTGATCAGTTGCAAGTCGAGCTCAACATCCCCAGTGTCTTTAAAAAGCAGCTGGCGACACCATTGAAATAAATCCGATTGGTTTCAAACCCTATACTTTTAAAGCTATGACTTTTCCCAATCAACAAATTTTGCAGCAGGTTATACAGGGCGATGAAGCGGCATTTACTCAGCTACGTTCGTATTTTCATGTCCCTGCATTCAAATTTTGCTCGGTCCTGTTAAAGGATGAAAAAGAGGCTGAAAGTATAATAGACCATGTTTTTACGAAGATCTGGAATGAACGGGTTGATTTGACCAGCGACGGTAACTTTCAGTCTTACCTATTCACCAGCCTGAAAGATCAGATTTTTGGTGAGATGAGGAAATACAACGACCCGGTGGCCCGGAAGCAATATCTGGACAGAATGCAAGCATTTCGTGCCGGATAAAAAGTGGCTTCCGCGGGATGGTAATATTAGTATTACTCGATTAAATAGTACTTTTTTTAAATCTTGTCGATTGTACAGGATGGAATATTTAAAAAAATTCTTTTAAATTGAGCAATGGCAGCCAAACGTAACCCCTGCCAGCATTGATTTAAAATGAAACCGCATTTTCATAAAGTCCCGATTCCGTCAAGGACTTCATTCAGTATTCGTCACGATAAAGGCTCCGGCTTCGGAACGGTATGGCATTATCACCCGGAGCTTGAATTGCATTACCTGGTTAAAGGAAAGGGCGTTCGGTTCATCGGGGACAATATCAGCAATTTTTCGGATGGAGAACTGATTCTGCTGGGAGAGAACCTTCCGCACACCTGGCGCGTGGAAGAGGGTTCAAGCAATGTCGGTGTGGAGGTCATTATCATTCACTTCCTGCCTACCTGCCTGGGCAGTGAGCTGCTGCTGCTGCCGGAAGCTTATCAGATCCCCAAACTCTATGAAAGGGCGAAAAGAGGCCTTTTGATACGGGGGGAGGCGAGAGAGAAGGTGATCCGTCTGATGCATTCGGCTGTTGATGCGGAGAACCTCGAGCGGTTGATTGCATTATTGTCTATCCTGAAAATTCTTGCCGAGGCGACGGAATACGAAACGATTGCCTCAGCCCACGCATTCTACAAATCCAATGACGCCGAAACACTTCGGTTGAACAAGATTTACGCCTACACGCTTTCGAATTACCGGAGCGATATTTCCCTTCAGGATGTGGCTTCGATTGCCAACCTGGGCATTACTTCGTTTTGCAGGTACTTTAAATTGATGACTAAAAAGACGTATAACGACTTTTTGGTGGAGATCCGGATCAGCCAGGCCTGCCGGTTTCTGATTGAAGACAAAATGGCTACGGAGGTAATTTGTTTCGAGTGCGGTTTTAACAATGTATCCAATTTTTACCGGCATTTCAAGAAGGTGACCGATATGACGCCATTGGAATACAAAAGAAAATATCTTTACAAAGCCGCACCCGAAATGGCCTGATCAGTGGTCGTGGGTTTTCATCCATTGATCCATGGAATACCGCCCCGATCCGATGATCGCAAACGTCATTACCAGGATCAGCGTGATCATTGACAGCCAGAGCTCCGAATTGAGGTAGGAAAAGCCCATCCGGATATTGACAAAGAAAACGGCGGTAAGCAGGATCGGCACCTGAATGATGGATGCAATTCTGGTGAGACAGCCCATGGCAATCAGGAATCCGCCAAAAATGTGCGCAAATGCTACGTAGTGTACGGCTGTGACTGTATACAAATGGAAGTCGAGGCCGGTCACCAAATGAGACAACCTGGTGGTATCGCTGATGAAACTGATACCCTTTGCAAACAAAAACACTCCCAAAGCAATACGAACTATGTCCATCCAGGCCGGATGGTGTGTATCGCCCCAATGCTCGATTCGATCCATCATGTTCATAACTTATACAAAGTTTGGTTTAAAGAAAGATATGAATTTGACTGGATTATGTCAAGAGTAAATGGATTATTCCCAAGAAAGTCTGCGGGTTGTTAGTCGGTTTTTTCGATCAGTGACGTGTGTTTGGTGTCCTTCATTCTGATGTAGACAATCAATGAGGCGAAAATGCAGAGCGTCACATACCAGTAATACAAGGTTTCATGGCCGAGGTTTTTGGCCCACAATGCCAGGTACTCGGCGGTACCTCCGAAGACTGCCACCGCAATGGAGTACGGCAGCCCCACACCGAGCGCTCGCACTTCTACCGGAAAGAGTTCTGCCTTGACCACGGCATTGATCGAGGTATAACCGCTCACGATAATGAGCGCGGCCATCAATAACCCGAATGCCGGCCACATTCCGGTGGTATGGCTGAGCGTGGTGAGCAGCGGATAAGTGAAAATAGTGCCCAATACACCGAAACCGATCAGCAGCGGGCGGCGGCCCACTCGATCGCTCACAGCGCCAAAAACAGGTTGCAGCAAAGCAAATATCAGGAGCGAGCAGAAAGTGAGCGTTGTTGATTGCTGTTTTGAAAGTCCAACCGTATTGACAAGGAACTTCTGCATGTAGGTGGTGTAGGTATAAAATGCCAACGTGCCACCGGCGGTGAGGCCGATAACGACCGTTATTGCTTTTGGGTGTTTCAGAAGCTCTTTTAACGACCCTTCTTTCTTTACACCTTGATTCCTGGCCCGGAAAGCTTCTGTCTCATTCAGGTGCGCACGGAGGTACAATGCAACCAGGGATAGCAATGCCCCGATAACAAACGGAATGCGCCAGCCCCAATCGTGCATTTGCTGGTCGGTGAGAAAGATGTTTTGTAAAATCAGCTGTAAACCCAGTGCAATGAGCTGTCCGCCAATGAGGGTTACGTATTGAAAGCTGGAAAAGAAACCCCTTCTTTCTTCGGTTGCGACTTCACTGAGATACGTGGCCGAAGTGCCGTATTCACCTCCGACACTCAACCCCTGAAGTAAACGGGCGAGGAGCAGGAGAACGGGAGCGGCAATGCCGATGCTGTTATAACCGGGAAGAAATGCAATGAGTAAGGAGCCGAAGGACATCAGCAGGACAGAAATGGTCATGGCGACTTTTCGTCCCTTGTTATCGGCAAGTTTGCCGAATACGAAGCCGCCGATCGGACGCATCAAAAAGCCGACCGCGAAAATACCGGCGGTATTGATCAGCTGTACGGTTGGATTCGAGTCGGGGAAAAAAGTGCTGGCAAAATAGAGTGAAAAGGCAGAGTATGCATACCAGTCGTACCATTCGACAAGGTTACCGGCGGAGCCCCCGATGATTGCTTTGAGGCGCCAGCCCGTGTCTTCTTTGTGTAAAGTTTGCTCCATAAATCGGGTTTGGTTTTCCCAATTTACTTAAATAAAGTGCAAATCCATGCTGCCGCATGCTCCACCAGGCGTGTATGACCGCTTTTTAGTTCGATGTACTGATTTTTTGGAAGTAACTCCGCCAGTTTTTGTACGGCTTTGGGTTTGAGCAGATTGTCATAAGCTCCCGCGAAAAGATAAATCGTCACCTGGCTTGCATTTGCTGTTTTCACCAATGCAGGAATATCGAACCGCAGATCGCGGAATGCTACCCATGACCGGTAAATGGTTTGCCGTTTTTCCGGCGTATTCAAAACCTGCTGCGTAAACCTTACGAGGCTTTTACTGGCTAGTTTCAGCGTTCTGGCCACGTCTATGCACGGGAAAAACACGCCCGGATGCCGCATTAGCCAGCCATAAAACCATCGCGCGGGCGGTACGCGCGTCGCGAGTGCATACATGGGGTGCTCGGATACGCCATCGGGCGCGATTAAAAAGGCATTGTCTATGTATTCTGGAAACGCTTCCAGCGTAGCCAATGCAAAGCGGCCGCCGATGCTAAAACCGGTGATGTCGAAGCGTGAGATGTTATTCTCGTTCAGGAAATGGGTGATGCTGTTTTTCCATTCGGTTTTTGAAATCACTTCGAATGGTGCATTACCATGCTGACCGTGAAAGGGAAGGTCGAATGCAAAAATCGTGTAATGGATGCCGAGCGATTGGAGAATCGGAGCAAAACATGAAGAGCCGTCTTGCCCTATTCCGTGGAATGCGAGGAGGACCTTCGTGCCGGAGCCGAATTTGTGAAAAGGGAGACTTTTTGAATAATGATCACTCATAAACTTCCCGGCGATGTTTAACTGCCGATACTTCTACGATCCTGATTTGATCCTCAATGCAGTAGAGTATCCTGTAATTTCCGACCCGAACCCGGTAAGTGTTTTTCGTAGTGACCAGTTTCTTGCAGCCTGAGGGTCTTGGATCATGGGCCAGTAACCGAATGGCCGGAACTATTTTCTTGACTTCCTGCGCCGGAAGGTTTCTGATATCTTTTTGTGCCGAGCTGTTGATGATGACTTCGTAAGTTTCATTCATCAAGTTTGCCCTCGGCTTTCAATTGTTGCACAAACTCTTCAAAGGGAATTGATTCTTCACTTTTCCTTTCTTCAACCAAAAGAGCATCCAGGATATCTTCCACAATCTGACCGTGTTTTTTCAGATCGATAATCACTTCGGTTTTGTGTCCTTGTGCGTCGGTATTGTATCTGATCCCAGTCATGGGGCATTGAAGTTTGATAGGAATATTAAATTTAAGCTAAAACAAAAAGACCTCCAAACGCCCTGCTCATTGAAACAGCCCGTTTGAGAAGTCTTTAACTGTTTTACGATTCCATCAGATATGCTTTGATAAAATCATTGATCTCGCCATTCAGAACCGCATCAGTGTTTGAAGTCTGATGATCGGTGCGGTGGTCCTTTACGCGGCGGTCGTCGAGCACGTAGCTACGGATTTGCGAGCCCCATTCGATTTTGCGTTTGGATGCTTCCACTTCCGCACGGGCCGAATTCCGTTTTTCCAGTTCGATCTGATACAAACGGGATTTCAGCAATCGAACGGCCACTTCCTTGTTCATCAGCTGCGAACGTTCCTGCTGGCAGGCGATGATAATGCCGGAAGGCTTGTGATGCAGACGTACCGCAGTTTCCACTTTGTTAACATTCTGTCCACCCGCACCGCCTGAACGGTAAGTGTCCCAGGTGATGTCGGCCATATTCACCTCGATTTCGATGTTGTCATCCGCGAGCGGATATACGTACACCGAAGTGAATGACGTATGGCGGCGTGCATTGGAGTCGAATGGGGAAATGCGGACCAGGCGATGTACACCATTCTCCGATTTCAGGTTACCGTAGGCATATTCACCGTCGATTTCGAGCGTCACGGATTTTACTCCTGCCACATCGCCATCCTGTAAATCCACCTGACGCACCTTATATCCATTCTTTTCCGCCCACATGATGTACATCCGCATGAGCATGGACGCCCAGTCCTGAGACTCGGTACCTCCCGCTCCTGCATTGATCTCGATCACAGCGGGAAGTTCGTCGCCTTCTTCGCCCATCATCTTCCTGAACTCGATCTCGTCCAGTTTGTCAGAGAGCTTTTTGCCTTCCTCGTCTACCTCTTCCTCGGTAGCTTCGTCGGCCTCATAAAATTCCCAAATCGTATCCAGGTCGTCACGCAATCGCGCGAGTTCTTCGTATCCGTTGGTCCAGAATTTCAGTCCGCGGATTTCCCGCATAACCTTTTCCGCACGCGTCGAATCGTTCCAGAATTCGGGTTGAACAGTTTGTTGTTCGAGTTGTCCTAGCTGTTGTTTACGGTTAGCGTAGTCAAAGATACCTCCCCAAAGCCTCTACACGGGCTTTCAAGTCTTTCAATTGCTCTGCAGTCATTGAATTTTTTGAATTTAAGTTTGAAAAATAAAAATTAGATTCTGAAACACAAGTTGTTACGATACAGTCACCCTGAGCGAAGTCGAAGGGCATTTGCTGTATCGCATTTACCCTTCGACTTCGCTCAGGGTGACAAGCTGGGAACATCGTTCCATTTGTAGATCAGAACTTACATTCACAAAGTTAGAACAAATCATCATAATGGTCTGTTTCACTTAATAGCGCGCATTGCAGATGTAGGCATTCTGCCAAATCGTCTTAACTTTGCGTCAAATTTTTGTCAACCCATTTCGTACAATAAAAATACCGGAAAATGGCTCAAACATATGATGTGATTGTAATTGGTAGCGGCCCCGGGGGTTATCCCGCAGCCATTCGTGCTTCCCAATTAGGACTTAAAGTAGCTATCGTTGAAAAAGAAAGTTTAGGGGGGATTTGCCTTAACTGGGGTTGCATCCCAACCAAAGCGCTGCTGAAAAGTGCGCAGGTTTTTGAATACATCAAACATGCAAAGGATTACGGTATTAATGTAGGCGATTCTTCGGCTGATTTCGGAGCTGTGATCAAGCGCAGCCGCGGTGTTGCCGATACCATGAGCAAAGGGGTGTCGTTCCTGATGAAGAAAAACAAGATCGATGTCATCATGGGCACCGGTAAAGTAAAAGGCCAGAAAACAGTTGAGGTAACTGACAAGGATGGCAAAAAAGCGGATTACACCGCAAGTAAAGGGGTGATCATCGCAACAGGCGCACGTGCCCGCGAGTTGCCCAATATCAAGATCGACGGCGAAAAAATCATTGAATACCGTAAGGCAATGAGCCTTGAAAAGCAGCCGGCATCCATGCTGGTAGTGGGTTCAGGAGCGATCGGGATGGAGTTCGCTTATGTCTATAACTCAGTGGGAACCAAGGTTACCGTAGTGGAATTCCTTCCTAATCTGGTTCCGGTTGAAGACGAAGAGATCTCAAAAGAAATCGCGAAACAATACAAGAAGATCGGTATCGAAACGCTGGTTAATTCTTCGGTTGAAAAAGTGGATACCACCGGAAAAGGGTGCAAGGTATCTGTGAAAACACCGGATGGCGAAAAAACTTTTGAAGTGGATGTAGTGCTTTCGGCGGCGGGTATCGTTGCGAACATCGAAAATATCGGTCTCGAAGAAACGGGCATCAAAACTGATAAAGGTAAAATCGTTGTAAACGAATGGTACGAAACCAATGTACCAGGTTTCTACGCGATAGGTGACTGTACACCAGGCCAGGCTTTGGCACACGTGGCAACTGCGGAAGGGATCATCTGTGCTGAAAAGATCGCAGGGCATAAAACCGAAGCGCTGGATTACGGAAACATCCCGGGATGTACTTATTGCCAGCCTGAAATCGCATCGGTAGGTTTTACTGAGAAAAAAGCGAAGGAAGCCGGATACGATATTAAAGTGGGTAAATTTCCATTCAAAGCTTCCGGTAAGGCAGTAGGAGCAGGCGTTACTGACGGATTTGTAAAGGTAATTTTCGACGCGAAATATGGTGAGTTCCTCGGTGCTCACATGATTGGTGCGAACGTAACCGAAATGATCGCCGAGGTAGTGGTGGCGCGCAAGCTGGAAACCACTTCCCATGAAATCATGCGGGCTATACATCCGCATCCAACGATGTCAGAAGCATTGAAAGGTGCGACTGAGGCGGCTTACGGAGAAGCGATTGACTTGTAAGACTTCGGCTGTCGGCCGTCGGCTTTCGAAATATTGAAAACAAGCAAGCCCGGAATTTTTCCGGGCTTGCTTGTTTTTGGAGTTATATTAAATGGAATTAACTTTATTAAAATACATGCTCAACATCCATGTCTGCCAGCACATTGCTAAAATCACATTCTAAAAACCTCGAAGCGCTTATCCACCTGAATGGCGTTGCAGACAAGCTTTATCGTTCAAATCCGAAGAACAAGAACAAGCATTCAATGGATATTAGCAGCGATGATGTGTTACAACTTCTGAAAAGTCTTAACGAGCATCAGGTGAGATATCTGCTTGTGGGTGGTATGGCGGGTGTCGTTCATGGCCATATCCGGACGACTTTGGATATGGATGTTTGGGTTGGGAACACACGCGAAAATACAGAGGCTTTCGTTCGTGCATTGCTTGAAAATGATGTCGTTGGTGCTGAACTTTTGAGAAATATGCCGCTCATTTTCGGATGGACATCGGTGCGTTTTGGAAAGTCAGGTTTTGAACTTGACCTTGGTCATGCTTTGAAGGCATTTTCGGAAATAGATTTTGAAGCCTGCTATGAAAGGGCGCTGGTGGCTGATTATGACGGCATACCTCTCCGCGTCATCCATTTACGAGACCTGATTACCGAAAAAAAAGCAACGGCAAGGAAAAAAGACCTTGCCGATGTAGAAGAATTGCAGCGCATTTGGGAAGAGCAGAACAACAATTGACATCAGCTACCCATTTATTGGAAGCTCACTATAACTTTTGCCTTCTCTGCATTGCTTCGCGCCAGGTTGTCAGAATAATCCCTTCCTTTTCAATGTACTTCTTAAGTTCCGGATCGATCATGGCCAGGAAATCCCCTTCGCGGGTGGGCCAGGAGTCGGAAATGTAAGGAAAGACTTCGGTGTGGATGGTGCAATGCATAATGACCATCGTCAGGCCAGGCTTTAACTTTCCGATCGCTTCGATGTATTTGGCCGTTTTGTACTGCTGCAATGCTTTTGCTGATTGGTCGCCGCTTGCCGGGCCTTTCCAGCTATAACTGCTGTTTTCGAGGTCGTCCAACACCGGCAAACCTGCATTCCAAAGTTGTCGCCCTACTATCCGGGTCATTTCCAGCCGGTCGGCTATGAGCTTTTCCTGAACCTGGATAGCGGTATTATGGCCGCCGGGGAACATGACAGGGATTTTTTCCTGCATTCCCACCTTTAAATATCTTTCGAGAAATTCAGGTTTGGCAAACAAAGCGCCCATATGGGAGTCCAGGTGCGTGGGTTCGAGGCCCATGGTGCGGGCGCGGTCCAACTGCGCACGGATTTCAGTTTCGACGTCATCCGCAGAAGCATTTTTTACAACACTGGCTACGCTTTTCCACAATGCACCTTCGGAATCGGTAAGACTTTTTACATTGGTTTTACCAGCAACCGGCGCCCAGCGGTAATCCGTCCATTCCGATGTCATGGTCAAATGCAGGCCGGCGTCGATATCCTTGTTTTCCTTCCAATAATTTACGAAACCGGGTACCCAGCTGCATGGCATCATCACACTCAGCGAATTGGCAACGCCTTCGCGGATGGCTTTGATCGCACCCTGATTGGATTCGTAGGACATCCCCACGTCGTCGACATGGATGATGAGCACTTTTTTGCCTTTGGGGTAGCCGAGTTTTTCGGCGTAGGTTGGTTCGGGCGCCTGGGCACTAGCGCAGAAGCAAGGCAAAACGGCCAGGAGTAGTAAGAGTTTTTTCATAGCAGCAATTTTCGTTGGGATGAAGCCGGAAGTCTGTAAATTATACACTTCAATCGTGAATTCGGGCTATCCGGCTTCATTGGTATGTAAATCAACAAACATTTATCGGAAAACGCTGCCCGGCAAGGTCATGCAATAGCCTTCGGCCTTTTCGCGTTATTTGCCAACATTTAACGCACCCCTAAACAATCCTGAATGGCTAACCCGCGCAACCTGTTAACCTGTCTGCTTCTGGGCCTGATCGCTCCGGTACATGCCCAGCACTTTTCTTTAAGCCGCCTGTTCTATCCAAACCTGACTCTCAAGGCAGACTATAATGTACCTGCAAATTTGGACGGCACACGGGATTATGGCGTTTCGAGGACCGGTTTTTTCGGAATAATACCACTCCAAAGTGAAGTACAGCTGGGTTACAGTTTGAGAAAAAAGTTCGATTTAAGAGCCGTTCATACCGTGGCGTTGGCTCAGTATACGCAAATTCAACCCACTTTTGACGGTAAGAACGATCCCTCCAACGGCTACAAAACTCTATCGTTAGGCATTATCCGATTGCAAGCCAGCATTAAAGACCGGCTTTGGGTTTATGGAGGAGGATTGGGTATGACGGAGAGTAATGAAACGTTCTTCAGTCCGCAGCCATTCTTCTGGGGCGGCGCGGCGCGGATGCATGTTCTGGGGCTTCGTACGCAGTTCATGTATGGCTCTGTACTGGCTTACAATCAAAAGCTGCGTTTCATTCCGGTATTGGGGGTAAACAAAGGATTAGGCAGGCACTGGCGTGTTTCCGCGCTGTTGCCATTCATGGCTAATGCCAACTATAAGGCTACCAAATGGTTCAATGTCGATTTCCTGGCCGGCTTGAATGGTTATAGCGGCGGGTTTCAGGTACAGACGCCGGAAGAGAAGGCATTGCGGCGTGAAAATTACCGGCAGATCAAAACCGGCGTTGCGGCCAATGCGCATTTGTTTTCAGTCCTGAATGTGTCACTGGAAGCCGGTGTGACCACTTTCCGGCAATTGCGCACATTCAACAGTGCCCGGGAAAACCTGACCTCGTACACGCCCGCTACCACGCCTTACATAGGTGCGAGCGTGCGTTACATCACGAGCCGGTCGAGGTTGTCGTCGAAATTTACGCGGAGAATGGGTTTAGGGGAAGGCGGGATCAACTGGTAAACTAAACCAGTTTTTGGGCTTCCGATTTTAAGAGATTTTTGTCGATGGGCACTACTCCGACCATCTCGCACACCAGCCCGCCGCCAAGGTTCGAAATGGCAGCTACGCTCTTTGGCGGAAGGCCTAACGCGACGCAGCATGCGGCAATGCTGATTACCGTATCGCCCGCGCCGGAAACGTCGGCAATCTGGCGGATATGAGCTGGTAGCTTGTGGATTTCTTCCTGAAAATCTATGAAAACCCCTCTTTCCGACAATGTGATCAATGCGCCATTGACTTGGAGTGTATCTTTCAAATGTTGAACGGTCGCTTGCAGCTCGTCGAGATTATCCACATTGAAATCCACTTTCAAACCTTCGCGAAGTTCTTTCAGGTTTGGTTTGAAAAGCGTGGTGTGATTATAAGCCAGGAAATTCCGCTTCTTGGGATCTACAACGGTCGGTACATTGTTCGCATTCGCAAATTCGGTGATTGCTGCGATCGACTCAGGCGTGAGTACACCTTTATCGTAATCTTCAAAAATAATGACCTGACAGGATGGGATCAGTTCCTTAGCTTTCGCGACCAGCTTTTCGGTTTCTGATTTGGAAACAGGCCTGTCAGTTTCAGTATCGATGCGCACAACCTGTTGGGAACCGGCTATAATGCGCTCTTTAATGGTAGTAATGCGATCGTCGCTACGGATCAGCCCTTCGCAGTTCAATCCTTTTTCCTTCAGACTGTTTTCGAGCAGGTCACCGGGGCTGTCGGTACCAATGACAGAACAAATAATGGCTTCCGCACCGAGAGATTGCACATTTAACAATACGTTACCTGCTCCTCCGAGGCGATATTCTCTTTTTTGGACATTTACAACGGGCACAGGGGCCTCCGGTGATATTCTTTCAACTTTACCCCAAACATAGGAATCGAGCATTACGTCGCCGATTACCAGTACACGAAGCTTGTCAAAAGCTTCAAAAACCTGATCTATTGTCATTGAAATAAGTTCTGGTAAAATGATCCAAAAGCTGGTTACAAAATCAGACCTTGGCGGTGAAATGGAGGCTGGCTACCTGAAAACGCTTGTTCAAATAAAGCCTATGCGCATCCGTCCTTCCGGCATTCACACCTGAGTCGAGATGTACTTCGTTAAAACCTTCCACTTTTGCATAATCGAAGATCCAGTCGAGGAGCATTCCTGCATAGCCTTTTCCTCGCTGGGAAGGAAGGGTCGACAGGTCGTCTATGTAAATATATTTGCCCCGGAACAGATTGTAACCGGTTTCAAAAACGGCCACCGCGGCAGCTTCATTGTGATCACCTGCTATAAAAATGATCTGCCGGTTGTCTGCAAGCGTTTTTCTTACTGCTTCCGGATAGATATCATCGGTTAAAAACGGCCGCAGCGCCTGAATGACACTGCGGCATTTGAGTATATCGTCATCGGTTTTGACAGTCTCGACCTTCATAGTCCCTTGTTGTGTCCTACAATGTTGAGATTGTTCAAATTGTGACCCATTTTGTCACGCTTGGTGAGCAGGTATTTCTCATTGTATGGGTTGGAAGGGATTTCAATACCTACTGAATCCACGATTTCGAGTCCGTACCCGATAAGGCCGGCTCTTTTCTTCGGATTGTTGGTAATGAGCTTGATCTTGGTCAGTTCCAGGTCTCTCAGAATCTGTGCACCCACCCCGTAGTCGCGGTCATCCATTGGAAAACCTAATTCCAGATTGGCCTCAACGGTATCCCGGCCCATTTCCTGAAGTTTATAAGCCCGGAGTTTGTTCAGTAGTCCGATGCCTCGCCCTTCCTGATTCATATAAACAATCACTCCTTTACCCGCTTTGTCGACCAGTTCCATGGCGGCGTGCAGTTGCGGCCCGCAGTCGCATCGGCATGAACCGAAAATATCACCTGTAACGCAAGAGGAATGTACACGAACCAGCACAGGCTCGTCTTTTTCCCAGGTACCTTTTACCAATGCAAGGTGAAGATCGCCGGTATTAATTTGGCGGTAGGCTATCAGGTCGAAATGGCCCCATTTGGTGGGCATGTCGACGCCAATTTCACGTTTGATCAACGACTCTTCCCGCAAACGGTATTCGATCAGATCCTTGATACTGACCAGTTTCAGGTTAAATCGATTTGCAATTTCTCTGAGCTGGGGCAGACGGGCCATGGAGCCGTCTTCATTCAGGATTTCTACTAAAACACCGGCAGGCGACAATCCGGCCAGGCGCGGGAAATCGATTGCTGCTTCGGTATGCCCGGTACGGCGAAGTACACCGCCTCTTTTGGCTTTGAGTGGGAATATATGTCCTGGGCGGCCCAGATCCTCCGGCTTGGTGTCCTTGCTGACCAATGCCTGGATCGTCTTCGCGCGGTCGCTGGCTGAAATACCGGTGGTACATCCGTGCCCTAGCAGGTCGACCGAAACGGTGAATGCAGTTTCATGCAGCGCGGTATTATTGCCTACCATCATTTCCAGGTCAAGCTCGGCGCATCGTTCTTCTGTGATCGGAACGCAGATCAGGCCGCGGCCTTCTCTCGCCATAAAATTGACTATTTCCGGCGTTACCAGTTCGGCAGCGCAGATAAAATCTCCTTCGTTTTCACGGTCCTCATCATCCACAACGATGATCAGCTCCCCTCTTTTGATCGCTGCAATGGCATCTTCGATAGTGTCCAGAGCAATCGGGTTGGAATTGTTACTCATTAATCGGGTTAATGAAAAAATAGTTTTAAACTAAAACTCGTTTTTACTGTGCAAAGGTACGTTGATAAAGTCGAAAGTTCTATTTTTGAACGCCTATTGCAATATCAACACAGGATCTGCGCGATCCGTTTCAATGAAGACCATCAGTACCTGCGCGCCCCGGACACCTATTTTACTCACATATGAATATTAAGCTACTGGTCGTTTTTTTGTTAGGCATCTTTTCGCTTGTTCAGAAAGAAGTTTCAGGTCAGAGCTTTTGCGGCAGCACAGGCGCATTCACAGTAGCCCCGACTTTGGGTTGTGCACCCATGACAGTCAAAGTGACCAGCCAGATGACCAATGCGGAAAGCGAAACATACGCTTATAACTTCGATCGCGCCAGGACATCGCCCCCGCCTCCCCAGGATCGCTCCTACGATCTGACACACGTCTACAATGTTCCCGGGACTTATACGATCCTGCAATATGGCAGCATCAAGGATGTAGGCGGATTCAGTGCCTGTAAGGATGTGGTCGTGAAGGAGACCCGTGGGCCAAAGGCCGAGATCATCGCCTGCACCAATGGTAAGGTTCGGTTAACTCTTGGGCTTGACGAAATAACAAAGGCTTACGATGCCATCGAGATCAATTGGGGTGATGGTAAAAAGCAAACAGTGAATTTGAAATCCGGTACGCCAGATTTCCTTGATCATAGTTATCCGGATGGTGCTAACCGGCCGGCTATCACATTAAAGGGAATATATGCCGACAGTCAATGCAGCCAGGAGGCGAATCTCACAACGATCTCCGCCAATACGCCACCGCAATCGCTCAGTTCAGTCAGGATTCGTAGCGTGGAAATGCCTGCAAATGGAGATGCGAAAGTCCTGTATGAAGGAATGGAAGGCATCGAAACGAAAGTTTATATAGCAAAAGGTGACGGCGAGTTTATATTCACCAACAAAAGCGGGCAGACCGGCGGACCTCAATCGGCATCGGTTCCGTTGCTCGACCCCAGGCAGGTTTACCGCTTTAAGCTGATGTCTACCGATATCTGCGGTAATGTCATTGAAAGCCCGATTGTGAGTAGCATGGTTGTCAGGGAAGGGACATTGTCATTGGATGAAATTATTTCTGTGGCGTGGGAACATGCCCGGAATACGGATCAGTTGGTAGAGTATCAGCTGAAACGGAACGGAGCGGTGGTTTTCACCTCAGCCGACAAACTTAGCTATGAAGATACGGACGTCAAATGTGGCAATACGTACCAGTACGAAATCGTAGCCATTATCGAGAATGATGTGCGGTCCTATTCAGCGCCGTTCAGCCTGGAACCTAAAACTTCGGCACCCTCCGACATTCTGAAAGCCAGCGTGACGGTCAAGGAAGGAAATACGATTGGCACTAAAGTAGAAATTTCGGGAGAGGGCCTGACAAGCAGTTATAACCTGATTGTGGAACGCGCAACGCTCGGCAGTCAGAATTTCGAAGTCGTTTCGCCTAGCAATAATCAGAGCTTGCAGTGGGATGACACGAATGTAAACACGTCGCAAAACTCCTACTGCTATCGTTTTCAGTACGAGAACGCGTGTAAGCTTAAATCACCCGCCTTCAGCTCGCCGATTTGCTCCATCCTGCTTGCAACAAGTACGCCGGACATTGTCTGGAATGCAGACGCACCATTTATCGGTACAGTCGGGTCGTACGACCTTCAGCAAGTAGATGAGAGTGGTAACCTGATGGATGTGATTCCCAAAAACCTATCCAACAGCCACACCCTGGATCTCGCTTCCCAATCTGATTTTGGATACCGGATCGAGGCCAAGTCGGCCGACGGAAATTTTACAAGCCTCTCTAATGTATTGAATTTCAGAAGTGAAGCCATTATACTGGTCCCGGACGCATTCACACCCAACGGCGATACGCACAATGAACGTTTTGAGGTCAAGGCTTACTTTGTTAAAGATCTAAGTATGTCTATTTTCAGTCGGTGGGGAGATGTGATTTTTCATTCGGATGATGTGGCCGTGGGATGGGATGGAAACGTTAAGACCGGAAAGGCGCCCGCAGGCTACTACTTATACAAAATTGAAGCAACCAATGCCGCGGGTGAAGCTGTGATCAAAAAAGGTAGCTTTTTGCTGATTCGTTAGGACATTTCCAATGTGTCTTGTCCGTAGATAATACTTTTTTAATAATCCCGTTTAATAGGTACGCGTCATTACCACCCCTAAATAGCGTATTTTTGCTATTGTCGTTATCGATTCCCGGAAATTTACGGTTCTGTCTATCATCTTTGAAAAAGGGTCTGGTCTAATATTGCACACTTATGAGAATAACACTACCTCTTCTTTGCTTCATTTTAGTTACATTCCACTCGATATACACAAGTGGCCAAGACCTATGTCAAGTGGGTGGCGGCGGATTCACACTCGATAAGCATGACGGTTGTGCGCCGTTAACAGTAAAAATCACTAATACAGTCCCCAATCCATTTCTTGTAGGTTACCAGGCGTTTTATGATCGAAAGTCGCAAAATCCGAATAACGCGGATATTGCAAGTTTCACTTACACATCTCCTGGTGTCTATACAATGCTTCAGCTTGGAGCAACTTCTTCAGGTAAGTTTTATGCATGTGAGGAAGTTAAAGTCTATGAGACTAGGACAATAACTGCCCAATACTCATCTTGTGGAGGAGGTAAGATTATATTGACTTTGATCGATAATGCGATTATACAGGCTTATGATCACATAGAAATCAAATGGGGTGATGGGGAAACAGCCACATGGACAAAAGGCAGTCCTCTGATTTTTGAACACAATTACGCGAGCGTGGCAACCCCTCCAACTGTTTCAATTGCAGGGGTGTATGCAGCGGGTAAACCCTGTGCAAAAGGGAATATTGCCAATATTCCTATTAGTTTTGAGAGGCCTCAGTTAAACGCAATTCAGATGTCGAGTTTGGAAATGAGAGGTGACGGAACCATTCGTGTGGTCTATCTTGGCGTTTCAGGTATTCCAACACAAATTCAATTTAGTTCGGATGGAAGCAACTTTGCGACGCACGGTACAAGATCCTCCGGCGGTACGCAGCCATATGATATCAAGGGACTTAATACAGGACAGGTTTACAAGGTAAGATTGTCGTCAGAGGATCTTTGCGCAGGAAGTACGCTTACGCAACCATTGAGTTCAATGGCACTCTCCGGAACCTCAACCGACGGAAAGAACACACTCACTTGGAATCAATATCCCGACGCCGCTTTGTTCGACGGATATGACCTGCTTCGTGATGGTACGGTTATCAAAAGCTTCAGTTCGATCGGGGACGTTACGTTTACCGATGAGGATGTGGAATGCGGCACTTTCTCAGAGTATCAGGTAGTTGCCAAATTAAAGAATGCTACTTCCACTTCGGCCCCCTTGGGGCTCAAAGTTGAAACGGGGAGCGCCAGGCCTTTGAGCGGTGGTTCGGTTTCGGTATTGGACCCCAGTAGCGTTTTAATCAAGGCAGAAGTCCCCGGTGCCGGCCCGAACACATCGTACGAGCTGTCTGTCGAGCGGGCAGAGGCAGGAAGCACTCTTTTCAAAAAAATCATTACCCTGTATAACCAGAACGAGTACATTGACAATATGGCCAAGACAAGCGAACTTTCTTATTGTTATCGCATGAGCTACGAGAATTCATGTGGTCAGAAAGTGCCGGTCTCAGAGCCTGTCTGTACTATACTATTAAACAAAAACCTGACGACCTTGAACTGGACTGCCGAGTCACCGATTTTAGGGGGCTTTGAGGGATACGACGTCTTGCAGACCGGTTCAAGCGGGTCTTCTGATGAAATACCGGTTCAAAAAAGCACCAGTTATACGATAAAACTGAGTAATCAGAGCGATTTGGAATACAGTTTCCAGATTAGAGCGGCATCCCAGAATGGTAACTTTGAGAGCTTATCCAATATCATCAATTACAAAAGGAGCGCCGGAGTTTTCGTTCCTGATGCGTTTACACCGAATGGGGATGGTTTTAACGACATCCTGGAAGCAAAATCCACTCAGCTTCAATCGTTTAACTTTTCCATATTGAACCGCTGGGGAGAAGTTGTTTTCCATTCGGATAGTATTGAGAATGGCTGGGACGGGACAATCAACGGAGCCAATGCCCCCGTGGGTTACTATGTCTATAAAATGACTTTCGTGGACGACATCAATCAAACTGTGAAAAAAAGCGGTACTTTTATGCTTTTACGATAGGAACTATTCCGGTAAAAGAATTCTTTATAAAAGTCAAAACTAACAAGTACTGATATGTTTGGAAATATGGCGGACATGATGGGCCTCATGGGTAAGATGAAGGACCTTCAGTCGCGTATGAAAGAGGCACAGGAACAGCTGATCGGCATCACGGAAACGGCAGAATCGGGAGGAGGAATGGTGAAAGCGACCGTCAACGGGCAAAAGGCACTGATCAGTCTCGACATCGACAAGGATCTGGTTAACCCGGAAGATAAGGAAATGCTTCAGGACCTGATCGTGGCAGCCGTTAATAAGGCATTTGAAAACATCGAACCGAAAATCAAGCAACATCTGCAAAAGGCAACCGATGGAGTACTTCCCAACATTCCAGGACTGGACCTGGGAGGGTTTATGAAATAAGCGAATACTCAATGACTCCCTCTGTTGCGATTGTAATCCTGAATTATAACGGTCAGCATTATCTCGAAAAATTCCTTCCCAAAGTTATTGAACACTCCAAAGGCCATGCGATTTGGATTGCTGACAATGCATCGACCGACCGGTCAATAGATTGGTTGAACGCACATCATCCGGAATTAAACACATTGCTCATTCCGGAAAACAAGGGATATGCGGGAGGTTATAATGAGGCATTAAAGCGCATTCAGGCAGATTACTATATTTTACTGAATTCCGACATTGAGGTAACCGAAAACTGGATACAGCCGGTTATTACTTTCATGGAATCTGACTCGCGCATTGCAGCCTGCCAGCCGAAAATACGGGCCTACGACCTGCCCACCCATTTCGAATACGCGGGTGCTGCCGGCGGTTACATGGACTACCTGGGTTACCCTTTCTGCCGGGGCCGCATTTTCGACACGCGGGAAGAGGATTTGGGACAATATGATGACGAAAAGGATGTATTCTGGGCAACTGGGGCATGTTTGTTCATCAAGTCTTCCGCCTTTCATCAAGCCGCGGGGTTCGATGAGTCGTTCTTCGCGCATATGGAGGAAATCGATCTTTGCTGGCGACTGCTCAATATGAAATACCGCATTACTTATTGCGGCAAATCGACGGTGTATCACGTTGGAGGGGGTACACTTCACAAGTCCAACCCGAGAAAGACTTTCCTGAACTACCGGAACAATCTGATCATGTTGTTCAAAAATCTACCGAAAGGCCGCCGGTGGAAGACAGTGCTGATCCGGTTGGTGCTGGATGGTATTTCAAGCGTACGTTTTATGGCGACGGGCGCCTGGCCGGACGTTTTGGCGATCATCAGAGCGCATTTTGCTTTCTACATGATGATCCCCGGTCTTACGCGCAAGACCGAAAGAACCCATTACCGGGCTCCGCTTTATTACAGAAGTGTAGTTTGGGAATATTTTGTGCTCGGAAAGCACAGGTTTGGTAAGCTGACAGGTATTGACTCGGCTAAAGTTCCCAGATTGTAGGGCTGTTGTGCTTGCGCCAGTGCTGATGCAATTCCATCCAAAATGCAAGTACCAGATATAGAATGATCGGTGACCCGAAAGTCATGAAAGTGGCATAAATAAAGTATTTCCGGATGCTGCTAGCCGGGAAGTTGAGCTTTTCTCCCAATTCTGCACACACGCCAAATATCTGGTTCTCAACGAAATACCTGAATTTGTTCATACCTTCTTCTTGAATAATTGGCTCATAATTAGCGATTTTCGCCGGCATATACAATTTTGTAGTGTGAATTTTACTTTAAGGATACAAAAAAGCAAAATACCGCTAACTCGTAAATTTTCAAATTCTTATATCCAAATAAATTGTTTTACAAACAATTTTTGTTTCTTTGTGATTAAAGATTTTGTAAGTAGTTCATTATAATCAAGATGTCTTCACTGAAATTTCCAAAATTTCTTTTGCTAATGCGTTGAGCCTCCCTCAATTATTTGGTAGAGCCATTTCGACTTTCAACTGAAACGCTTACATTTCTTTTGTATTTTCACCTTATTTCAATTTTTTTATTTCAACTATTATGCCAACAGGTACTGTAAAATTTTTCAATGAAGCTAAGGGATACGGCTTCATCGTGGAAGACGACACAAACAAGGACATTTTTGTCCATGTGACAGGATTGGGAGGACTTACTATCCGTGAAAATGACCAAGTAGAGTACGAAGTCGTTGAAGGTAAAAAAGGACTGAACGCCGTGCAAGTAAAAAAGATATAATAATATTTTTTTTGCAGGAAGTTAAAAATGCCGCGACAGAGCGGCATTTTTAATGTTTTCCCTATTCTACCCAAGTCTTGACATCGTCGAGCAGCGGCATTTTTTCGTCGATTTTGAGCTTTTTACGCATTCCGCCCAAGTCGTTGAAGATCTTGTTCGGATTGGCTGTCTTCAATTGCTCAATCGTTAATATGTTCATTTTTTGTAAAGCCGGAACCCACACAGCCGGAACGCCCGCATTTACATAATCCGATTCTTTCGCCATTTCAGCTTTTTTCTCGGGGCGCATCTGCGGGAAGAAAATCACTTCCTGTATGCTTGCATTATTGGTAAGCAACATCGTAAGGCGATCAATACCGATACCGATTCCCGACGTCGGCGGCATACCATATTCCAGCGAACGGATGAAATCGTCATCCATTTCCATGGCTTCGTCGTCTCCGCGCTCTTTTAGTTTGAGTTGATCTTCGAATCTTTCCTTTTGTTCGATCGGATCATTCAACTCGGAATAGGCATTTGCGATTTCCTTTCCATTAACAAAAAGTTCGAAACGCTCCACCATGCCTTTCTTGGTACGGTGCTTCTTGGTCAACGGCGACATCTCCACCGGGTGATCGATGATGAAAGTGGGCTGAATGATATTGGATTCAACTTTTTCGCCGAAAATTTCGTCGATCAGTTTGCCTTTGCCCATGCTTGCATTCACTTCCATTCCCCACGCGCGGCACTGTTCCCGAATTGCATTTTCATCAAGCTTTTCAACGTCCAGACCAGTATATTGAAGAATGGCGTCTGTAATGCTTAGCCTTGGATATGGCCCGGCAAAATCCAATTCTACCGCTCCGAATTTCGTTTTTGTGGTTCCATTCACCGCCAATGCTACCTTTTCAAGTACATCTTCGGTCATTTTCATCATCCACAGGTAGTCCTTGTAGGCGACATAGAGCTCAACGGTGGTGAATTCGGGGTTATGCGTACGGTCCATTCCTTCATTACGGAATAGTTTGCCAAACTCGTACACCCCTTCGAAGCCGCCGACAATGAGACGTTTCAGGTGCAGTTCGGTGGCAATACGTAGGTAAAGTCCCAGATCCAGTGCATTGTGATGCGTTGTGAAAGGTCGTGCGGCAGCACCTCCATGAATGGATTGCAGAACAGGGGTTTCCACTTCAAGCCACCCGCTGGCATCGAAATAGGAGCGCATGGTCGTGATGATCCTGGCGCGTTTCAGGAAGATGTCGCGGACTTCCGGGTTCACGATCAGGTCGACATAACGTTGGCGGTACCTGAGCTCAGGGTCCGTGAAACCGTCATGAATGTTGCCTTCGTCGTCCCGCTTCACTACGGGGAGTGGACGAAGCGACTTGTTCAATATTTTGAATTCCTGTACATGTACAGAAATTTCACCCGTTTGGGTTGTAAAGACAAAACCTGTGACGGCGATGATGTCGCCTATATCCAGTAGCTTTTTGAAAACCGTATTATACAACGTTTTGTCTTCGCCCGGGCAGAGATCGTCCCGGCGAAAGTACAGTTGAACACGACCGGTGCTATCCTGAAATTCGGCAAATGCAGCGCTCCCCATGATGCGGAAGCCCATCAGCCGCCCCGCCATGGTCACGTGTTTATAGTCGATCTTGTTGTTCTCGTAGTTCTTAAGAATGTCGGCTGCGTAAGCATTCACAATAAATTCTTCCGCAGGGTAGGGTTCAATGCCCAACCGCATGAGTTCTTCGCGTTTTTGACGGCGTAATATTTCCTGTTCGCTCAGTAGCATCTTACAGCAATGTATTTTTGAAAAGGGACCTTGTCTTCCAAATGGGTGCGCAAAACTACTATATTTTGTGGGGAATAGCGAACTGGGATGCCGTTAAGATGCCCAAATGCTACATTGGGCATAATTTCTGGCACACTATTAATGTCTTTCTTATCTTGTCAATCGGAACGAACCTGTTCCCTGCATCAACATCGTTAAAACCCTTCGTTCCATGTTTCCCAAAGTCCTCAAAATCCTTGGTGTTATAGCGATCATTGGCTTTATCCTTTTCGGCGCCGTGGAATTCTGGGTGTATCGCAACAGAGAAAAGCTATTCAGAAGTGCGCAAGAGTTGATTAATGAGAACCTGAATGGAAATCTTGAAATAGGTGATTTTAAATTCCGCCCGTTTTACGGTGGGCTCGGGTTAAATTTTACATTGTATAACGTTCGTTTAACTGACACACTTTATAAGGTGCACCACAAGCCGTTTCTCGAAGCGGGACGAATGCACGTTGCATTGGATTTCAAAGGAATTATCTCAGGGGACGTCCGCGTAAAAAACCTGGTGGTAGAAGATGGAGGGCTGAAATTGTTTGTACAGAAAGACGGCTATTCCAATCTCTCGATATTCAGGTCGGAAGAGAAAAGCGACTCAAAGAAGGGCGGTAACCGAGGCATAGTTAAAAAGCTGGGTAACATCCGTTTCCTGAACTTCGGGATAGCCTATTCCGATTCTGTAAAAGAAAAATATTATGGAGCGCTGTTCCACGACGCGACGAATATCATCGAGCCAACCGATTCCAGTACCAATGCTAGCCTGACAGGATCCGTGTTGTTCAATGGGCTGACATTCAGGGTTGACAAGGGCGGTTTTTTGATGAACCAGGAAACAACCCTTGCGCTGGCATTGGGTTACGATGAAGATGAAAAAAAGCTAAAAATCTATCCTTCCATTCTGGAAAGTGCAACCCATAACAAAATCGGTATTAATGGGATTTTTGATTTTTCGGACACTATCAAAACATTTCATCTCAATTTCGAGGCAAAAAAAATAGCGGTGAAAGATGCGTTGCCATTGTTGAACAAAAGGTTGCAGAAGCAAATTGATTCAATCGGCATTCAAACCAATGTGGATACCCGCGTTAAACTTGCAGGTATACTGGGTAGGCCGGGCTTGAAACCGCAGGTTGACGTGTATTTCGAGACTGACACGTTCAGATATGCTTTGCCGGTGGGTGTTTTAAGAAAGATGAAGGCCTCGGGGACATTTACAAACCGGGCGGATACCACGAAACTTGCCGACGTCTTTAATTCCAGGCTGATCGCTCCAAAGATCACCGGATTTTTTGAGACAATTCCATTTGCATTTAAACTGGTTGTGACGAATTTCAGAAACCCGCGGGCTGACCTGGATGGAAGGATTGAAGCAGATTCAACGAACCTGGGAGCACTGCTCGATCCGGCGCGCTATCGTTTCCGGCATGGGAAAGCGCAGATCGACTTTCATTTTAGCGGGAGTTTGAAGAAATTTTACAATGCGGAGAAAGACAACTTCGATGGTAAGATCAGGGGTAAGGCTTCACTCAGCAATATTGCGATGGATTACCTGCCGCAAAAAGTACGTTTGAGCAAAATCAGCGGCGATTTTACATTTAACGAGAAGACCGTATTGTTTCCTAACCTGCGGTTTTCCGATGGTCAGAACATGCTTTTTGTGCGGGGTAAGCTGCTGGATCTGATTCCCTATCTTTTCGGTTCTCCCAAACCCCTGCGCGCCAATGTGGATATCAACATCCCTGACTGGCAGCTCAACTGGCTGGAAACCTTGCTGGCAGCCAAAGGCACAGTAAAGACCCAGCCTAAAAATAAATTGAGGCTGTCGGAGCTGCTGGACAATGCGATCGACAAAATGGAAATCATAGCCAAGCTGGATGCGAAAAGGTTGAGATATCGCCATTTTTCGGGCCGGGATGTGAAAGGACAACTCACGATCCGGAATAATGCAGTCAGTATCGAATACTTCGTGCTGAAAGCATTCGGGGGCGGGAATGTACGGTTGTCGGGAGAAATGGATAACTCAGGAGCGGGCAAGTATCCGCACCTAGCGCTACGTGGGAAGATAGCCAACGCCGATGTGCATTCCGTTTTTTATTCTTTTGATGATTTTGGGCAAAAGACACTCACCCACAATAACCTGAAAGGGTTGCTCAATACGGATTTCAGTTTTGAATCGGCTTTGAACAACAATGTAAAACTAGTGCCTTCCAGTATGAAAGGGCTGCTTAGGATTGACCTTACCAATGGTTATATCATCAATTTTGAACCGTTTATGAAAATGAAACGGCTCATTTTCAAACGACGGAATTTCGAGAGAGTAAAGTTTGCCCCGATCCGCAATGATTTCCGATTGAACGGGCAGGAAATCGATATTGCACCAATGGAAATTGAGTCCAACGTACTGACGCTATACATTGATGGGATTTACAGCTTTGGAAATAAAACGGATATCAATATCCAGATCCCGCTAAGCAATCTCAAAAAGCGCGATTCTACCTACGTGCTGGACCCTAATAATCCCGAGAAAAAAGAAGGGTCCAAGATATTCCTGAGGGCCATTGATGAGAACGGAGAGGTTAATATCAAACTGGCCTTCCGCCGCAAGAAAAAGGACAAATCAAAACAGGACGAAGCCGAGGTCAAAAAGTTTGAAGATGTCGAACGGTAATTCGCTATTCGCGTTCATTGCTGAACATGTAGCCAACACCTTTCAATGTCTTGATATAGCTATCCCCGAGCTTCTCACGGAGCTTGCGAATGTGGACATCGACGGTTCTCTCCAACACATAGATATCGGCTCCCCAGATCTTCTGTAAAAGCTCGTCACGACTGAACACCTTGTTAGGAGTTTGGGCAAGGAAAAACAAAAGCTCGAATTCCTTTTTAGGCAATACGGTCGATTTTTCACCACCCTGCGTAACTGTGTAGTTCTTCCGGTTGATGGAAAGATCGAGAATTTCGATGGTGTCCCCGGATTCGGCTTTCTGTGCTTCCCGGCGAAAAAGAGCATTGATCCGGCTCATCAACGCCCGTGGCTTGATAGGCTTGGTAATGTAGTCATCCGCGCCTACTTCAAATGCGGCCACTTCCGAATACTCCTCGGAACGTGCCGTTAGAAAAAGAATGTAGGTATTTTTAATATCCGGGTTCTGACGCAGGATCCTGCCGGTTTCGATGCCGTCGAGTTGCGGCATCATAATGTCGAGCAGGATGAGATCGGGGATGAAAGTCTTGGCAATATCAATGGCTTTTTTGCCGTTGGAAGCTGTCAGGACTGAGTAACCTTCCTTAGTTAAGTTATATTCCAGAAGTTCAACTATATCGGAATCGTCGTCAACTACCAGTACTTTCGGTGCCGAAATGGCAGATTTAGCGGTGCTCATTGTTTTGATGATTAAAACGCAATTCGAAATTACTAGATGTGATGTTCACATTACATGACTAATGGGATTGTTAACATAAACATAACATCAACGAAAGGTAGCCCGATAGATATCTCCCTGCTCATTGGTCATCAGCATATCGGTATTGTTCAAAAATAGAATGGCCTCACTCTGCTTCCTGGAAAAGCGGAAACATCCTTTTGGTTTATTGAAATTGATCTGATCTTTGCCGACCTCAAATATCAGTACTTTTCCATAAGTCAATAATGCGAATGTTTTACCATCCGGACTGATGTCAGCTGAGGTTACCTGGGCGTCGATCCTGATACTATCGATGGCAGAGGCCGTGTAATTTCCCTTTTCGGCAGGTAACCGATAGAGTTTGACAGACTTGTTCGTGCCCCAGTTTTTTGAAAACAGATACAAACTCCCCTGGTGATAAAAGAAGGATTCGCAGTCATTCACGGGTATTTTAGAGCTTGCGGTAGGAGTTGATGTTGCCGGGTACCGGAATGTAATGCGGTCTGTCTGTTGGCTTTCAGGGCTGAACTTGTAAATGGTAAGCGTATCGCGACTGGAAGTGTTGTTTCCAAAATCTCCGATATAGAAGTTGCCGGTGCTGTCCGTTGTAATGTCCTCCCAATCGACATTTCGCGCATTTGGGACGGGTTTGGTGGCAAGCAATTTGCCGGTCAGATCAAACTGATATAGTTCCGCTTTCCCTCCACCATCGTTATGCGTCCAGTAGGTATCAGGACGATCTCCTTTGGCGAGGCCGGAACTTTCTGAAACGACTGCGGGAAGCTTGCCTATTTTGCTAATTTTGTAGTGAGATTTAACTTTCTCAAAGTCATTGGTTCTGTGATCGGATTGGCATGTACAGAACACCGTCTTGACAGCTAACCATAGATACATCAACTTATTCATGAATTCAACGTTCCGTCCTCTTCCTGACAAAGATAGAGAAACCCCCGTGTACCTGAAGCTGGCGAGTACGCTGGTTGCGCTCATTGCGACCGTGTACATCCTCTATGTATTGCGGGAAACTATCATTCCTCTGGCATTCTCGATCCTGCTGGCCATTCTGCTACATCCGGTCTGCGCCTGGCTGGAATTACGGAGGATTCCCCGGGTAGGGGCTATTCTGCTTAGTATTCTGGCATTGTTCACGGTCATAGTGGTTCTCGTTTACGTCGTTTCGGTGCAGATCGGCAGTTTTGCCGAGGAGCTTCCACGGATCACCGAAAAGGCCGAAGCGATTCTGGATCAGACGTTGACAATGGGTGAGCGATATCTGAATATCAGTCGTACCCAGCAGGTCAGTGAGGCCAAGAAATATCTGATCAATGCATTGAGTGAAGGAAGGGCCGTTTTGCTGAACACATTGGTGACTACTACCGGCGCCATTTCAACATTCGTGCTGATCCCGCTCTACATATTCTTCTTCCTGCTATACCGCGATTTTTTCAGGATGTTCGTTCACAAGGCTGTCCGTAATGTCCCGAATGAGGATCTGAATTCCCTGTTGAAGAAAATCTATGAAGTGATCCAGAGTTATCTTTCAGGATTGTTCCTGGTTATTTTGATCGTAGGCGTTCTCAATAGTATTGGGTTATTGATTCTCGGCATTCCACACGCCATATTCTTCGGATTTTTGGCGGGATTCCTGATACTGATCCCTTATATCGGAATCCTGATCGGATCTGTTTTGCCTGCGTTATTGAGCGTGGTAACGATGGATTCGCCCTGGTATGCAGTGGGGGTTATCGGTGTGATGAGTTTCGTGCAGTTTTTGGAAGGGAATTTCATCACCCCCAATATTGTGGGGTCCAAAGTGAGTGTAAACCCGCTTGCGGCCATCATCGCACTCTTTCTGGGCGGGCAATTGTGGGGACTTTCGGGGTTGATTCTTGCATTACCGGTTACCGCTATCCTGAAAGTGATCCTGGATACTATTCCAAGCCTCGAACCTTATGGCTTCCTGCTGGGTGAGCCTGTTCACGAAGTGGCAGAAGAAAAAGCCGAATTTGCAAGAGAACAGATTGCCGTGAAGGAAATGAAGAAGAAACCTTACCGGAGGTACCGCAACAAACCGAGGAAAAAGCCCGATGGCAATGCATCTACCGCACCACCGTCGGCGTAGCCGGTTATTTTACAGGTACCTTTTCTACGCTGATGCCTACACTAATGATGAATGGCAGCGGATTTTGCCGCATAGATTGGGAAATCGTAAAAGTATAGGTCCCTGAACGGGAGAAGTGGTAGTTCTTCAAAACAGGGATCTTGTGATCGAACAGGTCACCGAGGCCGTGACCATAAGGTTTGCCGGTGGCCTCATTGGAAATAAATACTTCTTCCAACGTATTGGAAATCACCTTTTGATCAGGTCCCGTAAAGTTCCGCGTAATGTAGAGGTTGTAATAGGGATACTGAAGTGCATTTCGTAGCAAATAATACACATTATATGCCTGTGTGGTGTCAGTAATTTCGACCTTGAATGCCGGCTTATCCTTGATGTACCAGAGTCCGTCATCGATATCCTCGTGGGCTTTATAGACGACATTTTTATCGCAACCCGATAAAAGAAAGCCAAAAAACAGGACGACTGCCAGCCGGATCAGATTCATGAAGGAACTCTGGTATGATGAACTGCAAAACTACTTTTTTATCGCTTCTATTGGCTGGTTTCTTCGGTAAAATAACGATTCAGCCATGAATTTGAAGCGGCGACTTTCCAGCGGTTCATCCATTGCGCTTTGGTACCAACCTGATTGTCGAAGATCGTCGTGGATGGCAGAATAGTCTCTGTAATGATCGCCTGTTTGATCTTCGGAACAGGAATTGTCTTCACCTCGTCGTTTTCGTCGAGATAAGCCAGCGAGCGGTCAAAAAAATCAATGTTCATCCGCAGCCCTATTTCCTGCAACCAGTGAACTGATTTGTCGATGGAGCAACCACTCGGAAGTTCATCACGTTCGTCGACGGCAATTACCACAAAACGATGCTCAAATACCTTTCCGGAAGCCGTCAAAGGCTTTCCGTGAGCTTCCCACATGTCCAGAGAAGCCTTGAGGGTTTCCGTGATGATCCCGGTTTCTTCGGCGGTTAATGGTCTGTTGGCCTGATAAACCCAAACGCGGGATTGAAAATCGATATCGCTAAAGGGGATGTACATGATTACAAAGGTTAAATGCGGATCTGAAAAGGATTTAAAATAATTGCTCAGGTAAAACAACCATGCGAGCGGCTGAGTTCTTTTAAAGTCTTAAAGCCCTTTTGCCTGTGCGATGAGCTCAGCGAGGTCATAAACTTTGACCGATTGTTCTTTTTCCTTGTTTTTAACGCCATCGGTCATCATCACCATGCAGAATGGACAGGCAACGGCAATGGTATCTGCTCCGGTTTCCAATGCCTCTTCGATCCTTTCAATATTGATGTCCTTTTTACCCGGTTCCGATTCTTTGAACATCTGCGCTCCACCTGCACCGCAGCATAATCCTTTGGTCCGGCAGCGTTTCATCTCCACCAGATCCGCATCCAGGGCTTCGAGGACATGCCTGGGAGCTTCGTAAATTGCATTGGCACGGCCCAGGTAACAGGAATCGTGGAAAGTGATCTTTTTACCCTTGAAGACCTCTCCGCCTTCCAGCCGCACGCGCCCGGCGTCGATCAGCTGTTGAAGGTATTCCGAATGATGTAGTACTTCGTAGGTTCCTCCCAGCTCAGGGTATTCGTTTTTAAGGGTGTTAAAACAATGCGGACAGGCTGTAACGATCTTTTTTACACCATACATGTTCAGTACCTGGATATTGGACATCGCCAGCATCTGGAATGTAAATTCATTACCCGCCCGTCGCGCGGGATCCCCTGTACAGCTCTCCTCCGTTCCCAATACAGCAAAACGGACACCAGCGCTATTGAGTATTTTCACGAAAGCGACGGTGACTTTTTTATACCGGTCGTCGAACGAGCCGGCGCAGCCAACCCAGAACAACACTTCAGGTGTTTCGTTGTTGCCTGCCAGCTCTGCCATTGTGGGCACCCGATAAGTAATCTCGTTCATTTCCGAATGCTTATGATTCTGTTTTGTTTTCCAGGCCATCCGCCCAATTAAAACGGTCGCCGGCGGAAAATTTCCATGGAGCCTGGTTGGTATCCAGGTTCTGAAACATCATATTCCAGGAGCCAGGCGCATGTGCCTCATCCATTACTTTGTGACGTCGCAGTTGTAATATAATGTCGAGTGGGTTAATCAGTACCGGACATTCCTGCACGCATGCATTACATGTGGTGCAGGCAAGGATCTCTTCTTCCTGGATGTAATCGCCAAGAAGGCTTTTATTATCCTGGACGAACTCGCCGTTGTTGTCCTGCATGATCCTGCCCACTTCTTCCAGTCGATCGCGTGTATCCATCATGATCTTACGGGGCGATAACTTTTTACCGGTCAAGTTGGCGGGACAGGCGGCGGTGCAACGGCCGCATTCCGTACAGGAATAAGCGTCCATCAGGTTTTTCCAGCTTAAATCCTGCACATCTTTCGCGCCGAATCGTTCGGGGACGGTCGCGTCGCCTGCCTGGCTTTCGATTCCCAGCATGATCTTAACCTCGCTGGTAATTTCCGGCATATTCTGCATCTTTCCCTTGGGTTCGAGACGGGAAAAGTATGTGTTAGGGAATGCCAGAACTATGTGTAAATGTTTGGAATAGGTAAGGTAGAGTGCGAAAACGAATATTCCCAGGATGTGTAGCCACCACGCTGCACGTTCATAGGCAATTAATGCGTCCACGCTCCAATCCGCGAAAATTGGTTTCAACCACTGGCTAACCAGAAAGTCGCCTGTGCGCGCATAATGTGCGTTTCCGAGGTCCTGTATTGAGCTATCGGCCGCATTCATGCTGAGGATCGCGATCATCAGCACGATTTCAAAAACGAGTATCAGTTTGCCGTCCAGCTGCGGCCAACCGTTCATTTCCCGGTGGCGAAAGGGTTGAAACCGGTCAACTTTCAAAATGCTCCGGCGGATCAGGAAAATGGTACAAGCGATAAGCACACCCAATGCGAGCAATTCGAAGAAGCTGATCAGTATTCCGTAAAAGGACCCCAGCGCAGAGGCGAATAGGCGGTGCGTACCTAAAATGCCGTCGAGTATGATTTCCAGTATCTCGATGTTGATGAGGATAAATCCGGCATAGACCGCAAAATGCAGAAAGCCGATTAATGGACGATCAAACATCTTTTTCTGGCCAAATGCAACGCGTAGCATGATGGACAGGCGCTTTCCGGGCTGGTCGGTACGGTCTTCGTCCTTTCCGAGTAGGATTGTTTTCCGGATAATACCCACTCTTTTTGTGATCAGCCATATTACCGCTCCGAGTGCGGCTATGAAAATAATCTGCTGGATGATCGGCATGAGACAACTGGTTTAGTATGCAAGCATACTAACAAATATGATAAAAATGTGAATGGGTGCAAATGCTTTTTGGATAAAATAATGGCGGTTAGTAGTTAAGATTAAGATAATCAGGAGGCTACCGGCTTTTGGAAAAGAATTTGGAAAATATTTGTGAAAAATATTTGTAAAGCAAAAGCAGACATCTATTTTTGCAGTCCCAAAAGGTACCAACTGAAACGGTGATGTAGCTCAGTCGGTAGAGCAAAGGACTGAAAATCCTTGTGTCGGCGGTTCGATTCCGTCCATCACCACAGAATGCAAAGCCAACCGCTTGATAATCTTTGAATTATCGAGCGGTTTTTTGCTTGGTTTACATTCTGGTTTACAGTCCAGCCGAAATCGTCCATCAACGACGGATAATCGCTTCAATCTTGCTGGCAAAAAATCTTCAATTGCCGCTCGATCTGCCAGCGAAATTTCTACTTCGCAACCGGCATCAATCCCAAAAACAGTCCAATCACTTTACGATTTTCCTAATTCCGAGCCGGAAATATCGCTTTCGCTACTTTACCGCGAGATAAGGCAAAATGCGCCTAAACGGCTTCTGGATGCATTTAATACCAGTTGAAGCAAAGTTCATACTTTTTCATACTTGATTTTTCGCCTCCCTTCCCCCAACCTTTGACCAACATCAACCGAAAACAAACGTGTCATGTCAAAACTGGTTTTAATCGAATTCGACGAGTTCAAGAGCTTCACCCGAGAGGTGATTCAAGAGGAGTTTAGAAATGTTTTCAGCCCGAATCAAGGTCTGAAAGGCTCGAAGGAAGAGCCGCTGCTATCACGGGCTGAAATGGCGCGTGAGCTGAACGTTTCGCTGGTCACGCTGCACCAATGGCAACGATCGGGCTTGCCCTATCGCAGGCTACATCGGAGAATTTACTTCATCAAGTCCGAGGTGCTGGATTACATGTATTCAAATCAGAAAACAAAGAAAAAGGGATAATGCCTCGAACGCATTACCCCTTAAAAACTTAAAAGTCTTAGTATGACAAATTTAACAGCCCTGAATGGTTTCTCCAACCATTCGGAAGGAAAGATTTTACATAAATCTTCCCTAAACACAATGAAGGATCTCGCGGAGAAAGGGAAGTCGCTTGCTCCACTTAGGCGTTTGCTCGGAAATTACGTGCTTGAAAATTCTGCTATAATCTTCGCTGCTGAGCGTGGTACTGGAAAAACGCTTTTAGGCCTCCAGGCCTGTATTGCTATTTCAGCGAAATGGCCGTCACTGTGGAATGAGCCAATCGAATATCACGGAAACACGTTGTTCATCAACTGCGAGCTCAGTGAGGATACAATGAGTCGAAGGCTCCGGCAGCTATTCGATGCACCACCTAAGGAGATCGGGTCTTCGGAATACCATAGCTATGTCTACACGACCAAGAGAGGCTTGGAGGAAGAAGCACAGGCGATCATCGAAATGTCGATGATCCAGAAACCTGTCCTGATCGTTCTAGACAATTTCAGGGTAGCATTCCTGAATTCCGATACGAACAACGGTAAGGAAGTCGCCAAGGCAATGCACCTGATCTTGACGCTTCGTGATTTATTGGACACAACGATCATTATCACCGATCATACTCGAAAGCATACCAGGAACTTGCTAACCGATAGTGACCTTCAAAGCGGCTCCGGTGTGAAGTCAGATTTGACGGATAGCGATATGTTTCTCCGGAGGAGTAAACAGGATATTCAATATCGGATCCTCAAGCGCTCCAAATCCAGGCATTGCGAAGAGACGGACGGGGCTAAGCTGATCCGTCTGAATCCTGATACGCTTTGGTTCGAATTTGTCCAGGACGACATTGACGAGGCGCAGCACATAGGTACTGAGGCAATGCCTGTGAAGGAGGAGCAGAAGGATTTAGCGCGAGAGCTTCGGGATCAGGGTAAGACCATCGAGCAGATAGCGAAGATACTGAATCGGGGCAAAGGCACCATTCATCGCTGGCTAAACGAGTAGGGGGCTCGAACGGGTCCACATTTTTCTCACAACCCCTCCTAATTTTTGAGAGGGGATTGCGAGAAAAATGCTCGAAGAAAATGGCGACACTTGGCAATAAAAGTCGGCTGGTTCGGCCTTGTTCCACTTGTTCCAGAAATTCCATTTGTTCCAAAATTCCATTCGTTCCACT
>CBFGMV010000031.1:0-78346 GCA_965649915.1 uncultured Dyadobacter sp. | reverse complement strand
CCATGGACGATATCATCGAAGCGGCCATCGCCGACGACGTCCTCGCCATCGAACTCATCGCCGAATTGGGTGAAAACCTCGGACGCGGCATTGCCTCGCTCATCAACGTTTTTAATCCCGAATTAGTCATTTTGGGTGGAAGCCTCCTCGCTACTGGTGAGTATATCGGCCTCCCCATCAAAACCGCCATTAACAAATACTCACTAAGCCTAGTCAACAACGATACCCGGCTCGTTACCTCGCGACTCGGCGAGGACGCCGGCCTGCTCGGCGCCTGCTTTCTGGTACGGGAGCGGTTTTTGGTCAATGAGGGAATGTGTGAATGAGCCGTCGTGGAACGGGGAATGAGTGAATGAGCCGCCGTGGAACGGGGAATGAGTGATTGAGTGAATGAGTGAATGTGTGAATGTGTGAATGATTGAATGGACCGCGGTAGAACGGGGAATGACTGATGCCGCCGTGTAACGGGAATGAGTGACCAAAGCGACGACTAAAAAGTTCTGACATTACCAGTTTAATGCAACCTAACAGCATATTCACTCATTCAAAATTCACTCATTCCCCGTTCCACGGCGACTCATTCGGTCATTCAGTCATTCAGTCATTCAAAATTCCCTCATTCAAAATTCCCCGTTCCACGGCGGCTCATTCAAAACTCCCAAGCAGCCACACGTCCGAGATCTTGGATTGCTTGCGCCAGTTGAGGTCGGATTCTTCGGGGCCATCGAAGGTGACGGAAATTTTGCCGTCCTGCGTGAGGGAAAGCGGGACGATCCACTCTTTGAATGTATCCGGTTCTCTGTTGTAGATCAGGGGTGAAAGGCGTTTGCCGTCCACGCGCAGGAGCGCTTCACCTGAGCCCGCCACGCGTATGGTGTAGCGCGCACGCGGGTCGAGGTTTTCGTAGTCCAACTGAGGCTCGCGCTGAAAAAGCTGGAATGACAGCCGTTTTCGGCTCTTGCCATTATCCCACCAGGCCACATCGGTCGCATCTTCCGAAATGGTTTTGACGCGCGGACCTTTGCTCACACTCGAAATATCGTCGTAATAGCTGCCTGGGCCCGGATTCTCCCAGCATGCGATCGTTTTTAGTCTCGCCAGCTGCTTTTGCGGGTCATCCATTTTTTTGATCTTTTCGAATTCGTCTGCCAGCCACCAGCGGTTGTTGAGCGGGTAATCAATGAAATCCATCACCACGCCGCGCTCCGGGTTGCGGGGCTTGTGCTTCTCCGTACTGGTTTGTAAGCCGATCGAAACGTATAGTTCATCGCTTAGTTTTTCAATCCACCTACGGATATCTTTTGCGAGCAGGCTTGGATTAGGTCGGTTCAGGACCAGCAATGCGGAGTCCATGGCCTTGTGGAGGCCGCTTTGGTTCGCAGCTGCAAGTATGGCATTGGCCTCTTTTTCCAGTTTTTGTTCGTGGATCAGGCGGAGGCGTGTGTAGTGGTCGTAATAGGCCCTCAACAGCAGCATCTGCCAGCGCCAGTTGCTTTTCAACTGAACTTCTGTGTTTTCCAGCACTTTCCAGTGCAGATACGTCATTTCCACACCTCCATTCTCGACGAGCGGTCCTTTCCAGTTTTGTTCCAAACCCTCGATGCCGCTCGCGATGGTAGAAGCGATCGAATGGTTGAAGAAAAAGCTGCTATACTCTTCCACAATGCGATGCACATCCATTTCCGGGTCCCAGCCGCGCATACTCCACAGCACCTTATTGACGTCGTCATGGCTGCCATCGGAATAGGACACGAAGCCATCGGTGAACGGCGCATATTTGGCATGGATCTTCGCAAATGCATAAGGCCGTGGATTCACAGATTCGCGCCCGAGCGTGAGTGCGAAAGCCTGGTCAAACTTCTCGACGGGAAATTCGCAGCGCACGGAATGGGTAATGTCGGGATATTGACGGTGCTGATATTGTTTCGGCAGCCGGTAGCGTGTTTCGGCCATAGGCGGACTACCCGGGCCCGACACTACGCCTTGCAGCCAGGTCGGTTTTTCCGTTTCAAGAAACTTGTAAAAGTAATCGATCTGCTCGGTGTCGAAGCCTTGCAGAGAGATCCACATTTTTGCATTGGGGTGGTATTGTACCAGTTTGGTTTGCAGTTCTTTGAGGAATGGCAACACATCCGATGGGTGGTTGTCACCCGGATCGCCTCCGGGAAAGAAGATATGGTCGAGGCGGGGGCATTTTTTGTAAAAATCCTCATGCATATCGATTTCCGCTTTGCGTTTGGCCTGGTCTTTCAGGTCGAAAGTCGCTGGCGTCCAAACCCAGTAATCCATGTCGTATTTCCTGCATATCTCACTCATTCTGATCCGCATATCGGCAGCCGGTATCTTGAAATGCGGGCTGGGGGATTCGTCTTCGTGGAACGGAATGCCTTCCACCGCATTGCTGCCGAAAATGGCCAGTTCGCGGATGTACTGATCGAATTGGGCCACCGTCCAGGCATCGTAGGTATTAGCGGTGGTGCGGTAGCCGAGTTGGTGCCCGCGAATGGGGTATGCGGGGGAAGTGGCGATGTCGGCCGGGCTGTCCAGTTGCAGCACATTCTTGTCCATCCGCAAATGTCTTAGCAGCCAGCCCGTACCAAAAAGTAGGCCGCGCGCATCGGCGCCGATGATCCAGATGATTTTATGGGCACCCGATTGTTCGGTAACGACACGGAAGCCTTCTTTTTTGAGCGGAACTGTCGCCACAGGCACATTGTGGCCGGCAAGTGCATTGTCCGATGCCTGAGCCAATGCAATGACCGTCGTGTTACCTTTCGGCCATGCGGTTGCCCTTTTGAGCGTAATGCCGGTGCGTTTGGAAATTTCTTCGGTCAGAACAGCCGGAGCGGTTTCTTTCATCGGGGAGGGCAGGGAAGGAGAAACGGCCAATACGGCGTTTTTAAGGTCAATGCTTTGTGCGCAGACCGGTTGGCTGGCTGAGGCGAGAAACAGGAAGACGATCAGGCTTGCAAAAAAGCGGCAGTTCAGGCCGGTACGTTCGGTTTGGGAATGCATAACAGATACAAATCAATGTGTTGTATCTGCATTACTGGCTTTGTAGGATTTTGGGCCAATGTGGGCCGCTATTTATCCGAGCTGGGAATACCGGTAAATGCGTCCCGGATCAATTCGTGATGTGGGTTGTGGTTATCGATTAAGATTGAACCATAACCTTCGCCAGCGAAGGTGCTATCGTATTTGGAGATAGAATGCGGGACAAGGTCACTTGCGTTTCTGAACCACCGGTCGAATAATCGCTGCCTGCACTCACCCAATTCGTCGCAGGATTCGCAAATGACGATAATCGATTTTTCTGGATATGCCCGAAAAAAATCGAGGAGTAGAAATATGATTGTGTCTCTGATCCTCGCCCTGCTATACCTGCTGCCGTTTTTTGGGATACTTTCAAATGTGACGGGATTTTGCAATTCATAAGGCCTAAAGGAGAAAGTGGCAACCTTATCGTCGAACTGGGGGTAATGGTAGAAATAACCGGACGATTTCACAAAAGCGGCGGTGTAACAAACGCCCGACTCGGTTAAGAACCAATAACGATCGTAATCATCGGTGACGATTTCATATGGGTTTAACAAATCTGATTCCTCTTGCATGTAACTGTTCCAAAGTACATTCCCCGCGAAAATATTGTCTAACGGCTCTTTGGTCCTCGACCAGTTTTCGGTAAAGTGTCCTTTGCGCCTCCTGGACCTGCTCCTTTTCTGTTTGCTCTGCGAGTTTCGTTTCCATTCCTGGTAATGTTTTGATTTTTACAAAGATATCAGATCATCACTAGCCGATCCATCAAAAAAAGCAGTAGTTTTCAAACGGCAGGTTCCAATGATTGTGTCGCCATAACATTTCCATAAAGTAGAAAACACCTCATTTCCCTACTTTTAGGATTTGAAAATATTCATATCCGTATGCCTCTTCTCAAATCACTGTTACTCTGTACTTTTTCACTGTTTTTATCCACGCCTTTATTTGCGCAGACGCTCACGCCTGTGAAACAATTCGATGTAAAGGAGGCCAAGCAAGCTGTCGCGGTGGATGCGCAGTTCTTTTACGTGATCAACAACAGCACCATTACCAAGCACACGAAAGCCGATGGCAGGCAGGTCGCCGAATGGGACGGCACAAAAGAGGGCATTGTACACCTGAACAGTGGCGTGGTGATCAAAGGGAAGTTGTACTGTGCGAACTCTAATTATCCGGAGATTCCGATGACGAGCTCGGTGGAGATTTTTGATGTAAAAACACTTACACATGTCGATACGCATAGCTTCGGCATTGCGCAGCATGGGTCGCTCACATGGCTGGACCAAAAGGATGGGTACTGGTTCATCGGATTCGCGCATTATGCGGGGAAGGAATCGAGCGAGGGCAGGGACGTGCGGTGGACGTCACTCGTGAAGTATGATCTGGAATGGAGGCAGGTGGAAGCCTGGGTTTTTCCTAAAAACCTGATCGACCTCTTTACGCCTAAAAGCAATTCCGGTGGTGCCTGGGGCTCCGACGGGCTGCTGTATTGCACTGGCCACGACCGGGCGGAAATATATGCATTGAAATTGCCCCGATCGGGCTATACGCTTGAATATATACGTACGTTGCCCGCACCGATCGAAGGGCAGGGCATTGCGATCGACCGGTCGGTTGCCGGCAAGCAACTGCTCTATGGCATCAAGCGTGCCTCCCGCCAGATTACCGTTTCCGAAATCCGATAAACCACCGCATCGATGAACCTGCGTTTACCGTTTCTGCTTTCTTTTTTCCTTTCGACAGCTTTGCAGTTTGCGGATGCCCAGATTACCGGGAAACCCGTGCTGCATCCGGAGCGAAGAACATTGATCGTCTTCTTCGACGGCCTTCGTCCCGATTATATCACGGCGGAGCAAATGCCGAACCTGTTCGCATTCAGGCAAAAGGCTTCCTTAGGTAAGCATCATCACAGTGTTTTTCCAACCGTCACACGGGTCAATTCGGCGTCCTACGCGACTGGCTCGTACCCGGGTACGCACGGCTTGCTCGGTAATTCGATTTACATTCCCGAGGTCGCAGCCAACAAGGCCATCGGGACCGGTTACAGTGATCTGAGCAAAATTCCGGCTGCTACCTCGGGCCCGTTGCTGACGGCCAAATCGCTTGGGGAAGCGCTGGCGGACGCCGGGCAGAAAATGATGGTGTTCAGCTCGGGAACGACCGGCCAGGCTTTTTTACAAAACCATACCGTGAATGGGGCCGTCGTGAACCCGGATCTGATCTTGCCTGAATCATTTAAAACTCAGCTAATCCAGGAGATCGGGCAGGTAGCCCAGGGTACGGATGAAGAGTTTGGCAAACATAAATGGATTACGGACGCATTCCTGAAATACGGACTGGCCGAAAACGGACCACTGGTGAGCGCCATCTGGTACGCGGATCCCGACGGCGCGGCCCATGAGCATGGTATCGGATCATCGGAGGCGGTGAAATCCATTCGGTATGTGGACGCGCAGTTTGGCAGGGTTATCGAAGCATTGCAGGCAAAAAACCTGGCCGGTCGCTACAACATCCTCATCTCAACGGACCACGGTTTCGTGACGCATATCAGCAAGCCGGGGCTCTCGGATTTTCTGGTGAGTGAAGGTTATAAAAAGGATAAGGATTCGGACGACGTGGTGGTAGCTGAGGGTGCTATTTATGTAAAAAACCATGATCAGAAAGTTATTCAGGACATCGTGGCGGCATTGCATAAACAGGCGTGGGCAGGCGCCGTTTTTACCAAAGCGAAGAAAAAGGGCGATATGCAGGGCTGGGTGAACGGGACTCTTTCATTCGATGCGGTCCATTACAACCATCCCCAACGCTCGGGCGACATCCTGGTAGCACCGAACTGGAATGATGATAAAAATGACAAAGGATATGCCGGGACTGATTTTTCAGGCGGAGTAGCAGGCCATGGCGGTTCCAGTCCTTATGAGATCAACATCGCGTTAATGGCCGTCGGGCCGGATTTCAGGAATGGCGAGATAACGGAACTACCGACTTCGAATGTCGATATTGCCCCCACCGTGTTGCGCATCTATGGTTTGCCCCAACCGGCCGGAATGGACGGAAGGGCGATCGGGGAGCTTCTCGTGAATTCCGGAACGGCAAAAAGGAAACCATCGGGAAAAGCAAAAAAGTACTTGGTGCGCACGCAGGCCGGGTATAGCTGGGGTACTTACAAACTGTCGGCTGAAATGTCGGCTTTTGGACCTTACCGCTATTTCAATTATTCCAAAACAGAAAGGACAGCGGCCCGTTAACGGAGCGGATGCCCTGCCCTGAATGCATGGAGATCAGTTTTTGGCAAATGCAATTTTAATACTTCTTACTTCACGAATCCACCGCGCAGGCTTTTTGTCTCCGGGGGCGATGATGCGGAACGGGCCTTCACCGGCGGGTAATGGCTGCCCGTCTTTTTCAGTCGCAAGCAGGATCACCTGATCTGCGAATTCCGGGTCGATCTCGGCCAGCGCATAAAGCACTTCATAGCCGTCTGCGGCGGTGATTAACGCATATTTGGCAAGATTTTCACCTCTCAGTTTGGCTCCTGTGGTGACGCCGGCTTTTTCAAGCAGCTGGATCAATGCGACGCCTTTGAACTCGTGCTCCTTTCCATCGCGATCTTTTACTTTGGCACTTACCTGCTTCATCGCGGTCAGGTCCTGTATTTTCAGTTCGAGCGGGGTGGTTACCTCTCCGGAAATGGTCAGGGTGGCGGCGGTTTGACCCCAAACTGAAATGTGAAGGCTGCAAAGTACTGCGAGCAGCCAGAGGTTTTTTGATCGTAATTTATTGATATTTTGCATGTTATTGGGCTTTTGAAATGGAATGTGGGTTTGAAAATGCCGGATTGGTGACGAAGGCAGAGTCGGTGAGCATGCCCAGAAAGGCGATGATGTCGGTTTTTTCGGTATCACGCAATGCAAGTGATTGACCATTTGCTTCATTCGAAATATCCTGTAAAAAACTGCTCAGCGTCTCACTTTGCTGAACGTGGTCGCTGTAATGGTCGAGTACCTCCCGGATCGTTTGAAAGCGGCCGTCGTGCATGTAGGGCGCCGTGAGCATGATGTTGCGCAGCGTAGGCACGCGGAAACGACCTTTGTCCATGGACTGACCCGTTACTTTCTCCCGGCCTGCATCAGTGAAAATACTATCGAGGCCATTGTTGTGAAAAAGCTCCTTGAAAGTCTTCGGTCCGCCGTGGCAATGCCCGCAATTGGCGCCGCGAAGTCCTTTTTTAGCATCCGGGGCATTCTCAAACAGGAACAAGCCGCGCATTTCGGCGGCAGTAGGCTGGTACTTTCCTGCCAGGTAACGATCGTAAGGCGAATCGGCAGAAATGAGCGTTCTTTCAAACTGCGCCAGCGCTTTCAGAATGTTTTGCCCGGTAATGCCCGGGTTCCCGAATACAGTTTGAAAAAGGGCTGGATAGGGAGCGGTGTTGCTCAGTTTCCTGGCCGATTCTGTAAGTGACTGGCCCATTTCATGTGGATCGGTGAGGGGGAATGCGGCTTGCTCTTCGAGACTTTGCGAACGGCCGTCCCAGAAAAAATTGCGAACCCACAGCAGATTGGCCAGCGACATGGAACTCCGCGGCGTGAAGCGGCCGTCAACACCCAGGCTGGCGGGCCGTCCGTCGGTAAAGGCCAGTTTTTGCTCGTGGCAGCTTTCGCACGACAGTTTATTGTTAGCCGAAAGCTGCTTCTCGTAAAACAACATCCTGCCCAGGTACACGCCTTCTTTCGTGGTTGGATTATCCGCAGGGATCGTGAAACGTGAACCGAAGTTGGCCGGGTATGCCAATGTAAATGGCTCGGGTGCGCGGCCGGTCGTGCAAACCAGACTGCAAAACAGGCAAAAGGAAGCAATCAGGCCGGTTAGGACCCAGCCCGATCTTTTCAGACGCATTATGTTTTGAATTTCCCGCAGCCCCTGCATGGGTCAGAAATAGTTAAAAACCAGGTTCACAAAGAAATTTCTGCCTGCCTCCGGGAAGCCTTCGACCAGACTGTAATTCCGGTCGAAAATGTTGTTGACGCCACCTTCCACGGAAATGAATTTATACAGTTTTACGGAAGCCTTTGCATTCACGAGCGTGTAGGATCCGGCCCTGGTGCCATAGCTGGTGCTGTTACGGCTGCTATTATGTTCAAGGCTGGCGAGGATGTGCGCTACTTTCAGAAGTGAGAGGTCGGCATAAGTAAACACCTTGTGCTCCGGCACGTTGGTGAACAGGATGGCCGGGTTGGTTTTGTTCTTGCGCTTGATGAACGAGTAGTTCGAACCCAGTTTCAGACCACGGGCGACCTGGTAATCAAAACCCGCTTCCGCTCCGTAAAAACGTGCTTTTCCGGCATTTTGTAACTGGAATTTGTTCGGCTGGACGTTGTCGACCTGCTGAATGATGTCGTCGATGTTGCTCTGGAAGAGGCTGGCCTGCAATGCAAGTTTTCCGGCGACTTTACCCGAATAGCTGAGGTCGTAGTTCAACGCTGCTTCGGCATGGAGATCGGGGTTCGGAATGGCCTGGCCCATGCGGTAAGAGTAACGGTCTTTGATGGTTGCGAAACGTGTTTTGCGCGCTACCGACCCGCGCAGGGAATGGTTGCTGGTAACGTCCCAGAACAGCCCGATCTGCGCATTGACCGCATTGTTTTTACTGTCAGCAAAACTGGTCAGCTCCTTGGTCGTCGCATTGTATTCCTGCGCTTCGCCAGCATTCCGGGTATTGAAACTGATCCCGGGAACGACAGAAAGCGACGGGACGATCTGGTAGGTATTTTCGATTCCGACAGACAGCGTATTGTCGACGTACGTTTGAATCGGCTCGCCCAGATCGTGTTCGCGGTGCACGTCGCGTTTGTACTGCACATTGAATTTGAACACATTGTTCTTCCATGCGCGCGATTCAAACTCCGCGTTACCGCCCAGGGTGTAGTCGTCGTAATAACTCTGGAATGCATAACCTTTGGTTTGAGCCGTGTAGGTCGTGTCGTCGTAGCTGAACAGCGAATTCACGAAAGTATCATAGTACAGCCGCGTTTTGACTTTGTTTTTTTCTCCTACCGCGGTGTTTGAGATGAAATACAGGCTCTGTTTGTTCCATTCCGGCCATTTCCAGAAGCGCGTCGTGATCTTGGAGTCATCCCCTACATAGGGAGGTGTGCCTTTTTCGCCGCGCTGATTGACATACCCAATCACATACTCATCCGTATCATTGGGTGTAAAGCCGACCTTGGCGCTGAATTTAAGGTCGTTACGATAAGCATTTTGGCGGTCGCCGGTTTGCTGGTATTTCCGCCGTTTGAAATCGTCGGAAAGGGGATACGTGTCTTGTTTGAGTTGAGAAGCACCTACCTGATAAAAGAACCTGCCCAGCCTTGAACCCGCATTCACGTTCCAGCGATAGCCGTCGCCGCTGAAAACACCTGCGCGCCCGTTGATCTCGAATTTGCTAGCCGGCTTACGCGAAACAAGGTTGATCGCTCCGCCCATGGTGTTGGCACCATAGAGAATGGAGGCAAAGCCTTTGGAAACATTTACTTCCGCGAGGTCGAAAGTGGTAAAGCGTCCCATGTCCACATAGCCGTCGTAGGGCACATACACGGGCACACCGTCGATGTACACGGGTACCTGGCGCAGGTCGAACCCGCGCACATACACGACCGACTCGTTGCGCGGGCCCACGTTGGCAATGCTTACGCCGGGCAAAATGTTCAATGCATTGGAAAGATCGGTACGGTTGAATTTTTCAATGGTCTGGTAGGAAAGCCGGGAAGAAATGCTATCTCTCGCATTGATGCCGGAGACGCGTACTTCGCCGAGCTCGAAAGTGCGATCGGTCATGGAAGGCGTTTCCTGCGCAATGCAGGCCAGTGAAAGATGAAGCAGAAACGGTAACGGAAGCAGAAGTTTTCTCATTGCAATGCGATATGTACGAACGGATATATCGCAAATATATAGAGTTCCTCACATTGTGCGGGAAAAAATTGACGAATTGCGTCAGACGAGTGATAAAAGCTCCGGCTCTTCGGCCAGGACTGCCAGTAGTTTATCGTTCAATCTTTTGTACGCTTTCATGACGTTCTTCGCGGTTTCGGTAAGTATCGCGCCGCCGCCTTTGGTACCACCTTTCTGGGTTACTACGTATGGTTCTTTGCCGAGCGTGTTCAACGCGTCGATCATCGCCCAGGCTTTTTTGTAAGACAGGCCCATGTCTTTCGCAGCCTGCGCAATGGACCCCGTTTCTCCGATCCGTTCCAGCAATTCATACCGCCCCGGACCGAAAAATTTGACCTGATCCACATATATCCAATGCCGCAGGCGCGCCTCGACGTTTCTGTCCATGACCAATACTGTTTAAAATGATGTAGGTTTTATATCTGCATTCAGTGCTGCAAACTATCATTAAATGGTAACTTTGCGCCTCAAACAAGTTCTTTAATTTATTTTTCCAATCAAAAAGGTTTCACAATCAGTGAATTAATAGGGAATCGTGTGCAAATCACGAGCTGTCGCGCAACTGTAAGTAACGGGATAGTCTATGCCAGAAGGTGTCCACTGGGGGGGAATGAGTCAATGAGTCAATGAGTGAATTAGTGAATGACCGAATTAGTCAATGAGTGAATGGCCGAATTAGTGAATAAGTGAATAAAATAAAGTATTCAGTCATTCAATCATTCAAAATTCACTCATTCACTCATTCAAAACTCACTCATTAAAACTCCCCGGGAAGGACGGCGTAGATGTTACAAGTCAGGAGACCTGCCTTTTAGATTTTGATGATGCTTTCGCGAGGTGAGGCTGAGTCAGGACCTGAATAATGGGTGAATACTGCGGGATTGCTACGTCCTTTTGTCTGCTCCATTTTGTCGTTCTGCTTCCTCCCTTCGAAAAACATCCGAAAAGTGATTGACGGGCTTTTAACTCATTTCTAACCAACTCAGTTAAAAGTATGTTCAGTTTTACTCCCCGCTGCCCGCGTAATGGCAGTTTCAGGAAAATCTGTTTAGGGTCATTGGCTGTCGTCGCCTCTGCGACCCTGCACGACCGTGCATTTGCACAAACCAAGCCGGCCACGTCGACCGACAGCGTGGAACGGACCCACCATTTGTCGGAGGTGACCGTTTCGGGCATTGGCCGCAATGCGTTTGCTGCGGTAAACAAAATCGACGTGCCGGTCCGGGATATGCCGCTGACGACTTCGGCGGTGTCGGTCCGCACCATCGAACAACGTGGGATCGACGATTTGCAGGAAGCGATGAAGAACACCACCGGCGTCCGCGCCAACAATACTTACGGTGGTTTTCAGTATTTTACGATCCGCGGTTTTTCCAATTTTGTATTGATGGTCGATGGCGTGCGCGACGAGCGGCATAACATCTCCACGAGTGCCCCGAGCACCAACCTGGCCAACGTCGAAAGCGTGGAGGTACTCAAAGGTCCGGCCTCGGTGCTTTTTGGGCATTCTGCTTTGGGAGGGATCATTAATATCGCAAGGAAAAGGCCCGGCGCCGATTTTAAGGCCGACTTCTCGGCTGCTTACGGCAGTTTCAATACCCGCCGGATCCGTGCCGGTGCGGGTGGCCCGATCAACGACAAACTGCGTTACCGGGTCGATTTCGGGATGTCGGATACCGACGGCTACCGCCACTCCGGCTCAAACACGAACAATGGTTACCTCGCATTGGAATACACGCCTAACGAACGGGACCTGTTTTATCTGACAATCGGAGCCAACAAAGACATTTACGATACAGATACCGGCCTGCCGATGCTGGAAGGCAGCAGACTTGCACCCGGGATGGACCGCGATACGCGTTACAACGATCCGGCCGATTTCCTGAAACATAGCCGCTACGATTACCAGTTGAAATACGTGCACAAGTTCAATTCAGGCCTGACGATCTCGGACCAGTTGTCTTATTACGACGATAATATCAACTATTTCTCGACCGAGGAGCTGAGTTTCAATGCTACGCTCGATTCGCTGAACCGTTCGTTTCCGTTCTATTTCAACCACCTCACCAAACCGTTGCAAAACCAGCTGGAACTCACTTATGGGTTCGATACCAAAGGCATTTCGCACAAGCTGCTGGCGGGATATTCGCTGAGTGTCCTGGACCGCAAAACCTATAATGGCGACGTTTTCGGGCCGGGTAAGAATGCTTCCGTGTCGGTACGCAACCCGGTTCTGAACCAGGGTTATATCAATTTTACGGACACTTATTACCGGGCGACTATGGAAAATGTGCACGGCATTTACGTCCAGGACTGGATCAAAATCAGCGATAAGCTGAAAGGTTTGGTGGGTTTGCGATACGATATTTTCCGTGGTACCTACTACACCAACCAGGTGGATGCCGACCGGAACGTGACCGGGGAAGGGCCCGAATCCAAGGTCTCGAAGGCGGCATTGACGTACCGCGCCGGGTTGGTTTACCAGCCTTTGGAAGTACTATCGGTATATGGTTCTTACTCTACCTATTTCAAACCTGCACGCCGTGTAGCACCGAATGGGGAGACGTTCGACCCGGAAACGGGCTACCAGGGTGAAGTAGGGAGCCGGCTGGAAATGAATGCGCATTGGGCTGCGAACCTGGCATTCTATTATATGCGTAAAAATAACCAGCTGGAAGCCCTTCCGGGCGGTATCTACAAGCGCATCGGTTCGGCAGAATCGAAAGGATTTGAGTTTGAGATTAATGGAAACCTCGCGCCCGGGCTGGACCTGACGGCAGGGTATACCTATACCAAAGCGCAGTACCTGGCTCACGACGGCGCGGAGATCAATCCGGTTGCCGGAAAACAGGTGGCTTTTGCACCCGAAAACATGGTAAATGTGTGGCTGAACTATGAAGCACAAAAGGGTGCTTTGAAAGGTGCCAGCATCGGCGCCGGTGTCAATTACATGGATGAAACATTTACAAACAGCGCGAACAGTTATGTGATGCCGGCGTACACGCTGGCTGATCTGGCGGTAGGGTACCGTGTTGGGCGGGTAGGGCTGCGGTTGAATGTCAATAACGTGTTCAACGAGCGCTACTATGCCAATGCGATTTACGCGAACCAGTTTTCGCCGGGCGCTACACGGAATTTGCTGGTTAGTTTGAAATATAGTCTCTAAAATTTTTTTGCCGCGAATGCACCACAGCTGCACACCGTGAATTAACACGGACGCATCCGTGCATTCGTGGCAAACGCAGGAATGAAGAAATTAATCAAACTAACCCTGCTCCTGTATCGCTACCTGGGCTTTGCATTGAGTCTGCTGTTTGTAATCTGGTTCTTGTCGGGTTTCGCGATGATGTACGTGAAATATCCGACGATGCGCCAGCACGAAAAACTGCAACGCCTGAAACCGCCTCGCTTGGAAAAGGCGGTACTGAATGTTTCGCAAGCATTGGAACGTGCGGGTGTTCACGACACATTGCGCTCGGTGCGGATCGGGATGATGCTCGGCAGGCCGGTTTTTCGGCTCTCCACCATCAGGGGCGAATACAAAGCTGTTTTCGCCGACGACGGGACGTTGTTCAATGGAGCGGATGCGGCTTTGGCGGTCAGGCTGGCTTTTGATTTTACACATTTAAATAAAACCCGAAGCGTAAAGCTGCTGACGGAGATCGACCAATGGATGGCCGCCGCGCGATCGCAGGGATACACCACGCCCGTTTACCGCATTGAGATGGGCGATAATGCGGATACCTATGTGTACGTAGCCGTGCAGACGGGCGAGGTCGTACAAATGGTAAATGCCAGGCAGCGGTTTCTGGCCTGGCTGGGACCCATCCCGCATTGGATCTATCCGACGGTACTGCTCCGGAACCGGCCGCTTTGGAACGATATCATCGTATGGACGTCGTCGCTGGGCTCCATCATGTGCGTGGCCGGGATTGCAATGGGTTTTGTTCGTTACAAACGGAACCGCGGACTGGCATTCAGTCCGTACAAAAAGAAGTGGTTTCGCTGGCACCATTACACCGGTTTCGTGTTTGGGCTGCTCGTTTTCACCTGGGTGTTCAGCGGGTTGCTGTCCATGACGCCCTGGGACTGGGCGCCCTTCACGAGGCTCGGGCCGGAAGAGTCGGAGCGATGGGCGGGAGGTGTGCTTGACACGCAGCAGTTTACCGTTGCACCTGCGGCTGCGTTTGACCGATTCGAGCCTGTTATGGGCGTAAAGGAACTGCATCTGCTGCAATGGAATGGCGAGCCGTACTATCTCGCATATGCCGATGATCTGCATGTGCGCGCATTGGCGGCGGGCGCGGCGGCATTGCCGTTCCGGCAGTTTCCCACGGCCGGTTTTGTGAAGAAATTGAAGGAAATGAATCCGGGTGTGCCGGTGAAGGAAGCGGTAGTGCTCCGGGATCATGACGATTATTACTATTCCAGGAATGCGGACAAGCGGCTGCCCGTATTGCGGGTTAAGATGGCCACGGAGGACGAAACCTGGTATTATGTGGATTTACAAACCGCACAGGTGGTACTGAAACACCAGGACCTGAGCCGGTTGGAACGCTGGCTTTACCATGGGCTGCACAGCCTGGATTTTCAATGGCTGGTTTCCAGGAGACCTTTGTGGGATATTGTTGTGATTTTGCTGATGGCTGGCGGGACTTTGGCAAGTATCACGGGGCTGGTCCTGACCTGGAAGTGGATTTCGAGAAAGGTCCGTCTTTAATGCCACGAATGCATTGGTGGAAATCCACATTGCACCAATGCATTTCGTGGCATTAAAAATCACGACTTAACCCTCATCTTGTTTAAAAACCAGAAGCTGACCACCACCGGGAACCCCAGCGCCAGCCAGGAAAGAGTATCCCACAGGTCATCGCCTGTCAGTGCCGAAAGCAAGCCGACGGCCGAGCAGATACCGATGATTACAGGCATGCCCCAAATCTTCCAGAAGTTATTTTTCATGATTGAATGTGTTTAAATGGCGGGTTATGCATTCTCCTTTTGCGCCATGACCGTCAGTATCTCCGTTTCGTTTTTTGCCAACCGGTTGATATGCGCCCTGGTGGCTTTGTTACGGGCAAACCAGAGATAAAGTCCGCTGCCCAGGATCACGATCGTCGCGATGTCGAACAGCGCCCAGATGATTTTAAGCGGTAACCCGCCGTAATCCCCGAAATGCAGTGGTTGGGAAACGAAAAGCATGTTTACATACCAAGGCATATCACGCATGTCTGTCAGCGTGCTGTTTTTTGCGTCTATCAATGCGGGTTTGATGAGCCGTTTGGTCAGGGGTGTGTTGCCTTTCATGAACACGGCGTAATGGTGCTTGCTGGTGAACATTGTGCCGGGATAAGCGATGATCGAAGCCTCCATGTCGGGAGCCTTTTGTTTCGCCAGTGCCACCGCTTCGTCCAGCGAGCTGAGCTTACCGGTAAGCGGCTGCGCATTTTTGTAGGGAGCAGTCATTTCGGATAACTGGCCTATCTGCCACAAGCCCAGCACAATTTCCGAAGCCGTATTGATGACCCCGGTCAAGCCCACCACGGTGCCCCAGACGATGGTTACGACACCCAGCAGGTTATGCAGGTCGAGCCACTTCAGGCGGGTCGACCGTTGCGTGCGGACCATTCCAAAATCGAACCGCTTCATGATCGGGCCGTAGAGCATAATGCCCGATACGATGGCCGCTATGAACAGTAATCCCATGAGCCCGAGGAACAATTTACCGCCAATACCCATGAACATGTCAATATGCAGCTGCAACATGACATACATAAAGCCTTCCTGGAAGTTGGGCGTGTCCAGGACTTCCGCCGTATGGTCGTCGACGATCACCGTGGTGAAATTGTCGGGTGGAGCGTCGATGGAGTCGGATAGGCTGAATGTGGTGGTATTCGGCTCGTGTTCGTCCCAGTAGACGAACCGGATCACCTTGCTGGGGTATTTGGCTGTGGCGGATTCGGCGCGTTTATCCAGCCCCGCGAGCGGCGTGCCCGCCGCGACCTGTTTAGCCAGTTTCGGTTTTCCTTCCAGTTCTTCAATCTCCTCATGGAAGATAAGCGGCAGGCCGGTGAGGCACAGCATCAGCAGGAAGGCGGTGCAGATCAGGCTCGTCCATTTGTGGACCAGGAACCAGGTTTTGATTTGCTTTACGGAGCTCATGGGATGTTGAGGTTTTATTCAGACAGTTTTACAAAACCCTGAATCGCACCATCCAGCGCCACATTAAATGCCTGCGTAGCTTTGGTGCCGTCCAGAAGGTAATATCCGTCGATTTTCTGGGCTGCGTTCTTCACCCACAGATAGATCTTGCCGTCGATTTCGGTAATGGCCTGATCGTTGGCGTAAGCATAATCATGCATAGGCAGGCCTTCGATCTTGGTAACCTGTTTCGAAGTCATATCGTAAACATAGTAATCGAAGATCGTGGAGGTCAGGTTAGAGTAGTCGGCTTTCAATGGGGTAGAGGCCATCTCAAAATACAGTTTGCCTCCTTTGATCAATGCGGTAGCCAGGGAGTTGCCTGCCTGTAATGTTTTGGTGGAGAATACCCACGACGCATCGAAATCAGTTTCTCCTTTTTTCACCCTGATAATCGATGAATTGGAAAAGCCGGTATTGCCTAGTCCCGTGCTGTACAGGTATAATGCGCCGTCATCGCCGATCGACCACATTTTGTTACCGGATGAACCCCAGCCTACCCCTTTCAAACCATCGTACTTGATCGTTTTTTCATATTTGTCGGTCGCTATGTCGACCACCGCAAATTCGATGGAATTGAACACATCGTCGCCATAACCGGCTGCCGCTTTGGTACCATATGAAATGCCGACAAACAGCTTTCCTTCCTTCGCCGCGATCGTATGCTTACCCACAGCCTGGTATTCCACGCCTTGTTTCTGAATGGCCGAAAGGTCCACTTCCCCGGTGCGTAACATGGTCGTCGGATTGAATTTTTGCAGTTTCAGCAACGAGCGTGTTTCATCGAGGTAATAGCCCGTGGTCTCGTTCACGACCAGGTATTGGGAAGCTCCTGCGATAAAGCCTTCGTCTTTCAGGCTGCCGTCGGAATTGAGGGTGTATTTCTGTAAACCTGCATCGCCTGCCGCGCTCGACCGGTTGAAAAACCATTTCCCAAAAGACCGGAATCCGAATGCTTCCTTGATCTGCAGCGATTTGGGATTGGTGTTCTGGATCGTCCCTGATGGAAGTCCATCCAATGCTGTGAAATAACCTGCACCGAAGCGTTCAATGGAGGTCATGAGTACGAATTTCCCTTTCGTCTCCGGGGTTGGGGTGGGTTCGTCGTTGTCATCGGATGAGCAGCCGGCGAAGGCTGTTAGGGCGAGGCAGAAAAGGAGTGATTTGATCAGCGATTTTTTCATAAGTGTAAACGGGAAAAATGGATAAATTTATTTGAGGGTATAGTTGACTTTCAGGTGCAGACTGCGCCCGGCGTTCTGGATCCGGAAGTTGTCATAGACATTGGTATTAAAGATGTTTTTGGCCTGGAAGCCGATCGCAAAGCGATCATTGACCGGGTTGAATGTGAACCCGGCAGAATGGAGCGTCTGGCTTGGGATGATGTTGGGTGCATCGAATTTGGCTTTTCCCCAGAGCCCCAGGAAGCCATCCGGTTCCAGCGATTTCGGGACATAGTCGAGGTAGTATTCACGGACAAACGTGACATAGTAATAAAGTTGCAGCTTCCCGTTTCCGGCAATGCGGTCGAGGTTGGCGTTCAGGCCCAGGTTCGCGAAAAAGTAGGGTGTGTTGCGGAGCCGTGCTTTTTCCGTCAACCGGTTGCCGGTGTCGAAAAGGCGGAAATCCTGGTAAGTAAAGTTTCCGTTTGCCCGCAGCCAGCGCGTGAGGGACACGGTGAGATCTGTTTCCAGGCCGAGCCCTTTCACATTACTGACATTCTGGTTCTGCGTAAAAAGAAAATCGATCGGTACTTTCAGGATGAGGTCGCGGGTTTTGCGGTAAAAGGCATTGACTTCCAGACTGAACGCATTCCGTTTTTCAGTACGGAAACCTGCATTGATGTTCACGCTCTTTTCCGGTTTCAGCAGGAAGTTGGAGCGGTGGAAATTGCCGTCACCAAACATTTCATCCTGCTCGGGCAGCCGTGTGGCCGCCTCTGCGGAAACCCGGACGAATGTGCCCGGTGTGACGGCAAATTTCAATGCTTCTGCGATCCCGAAACTGCTGTTGGAAGCGTAGCGGTGCTCACCCAAAGCAGTGCCGTAAATGTCGACGTTGATAGTGGATGTGTTATAGTAGTAGTACTTGCCGATGAGGTTGTTGGTGAGTTTTTCATTCCAAAAAACGGACTGCAGTCCCGCGGCGCCCACGAATTTGTAGTACTTGGCGGGCAACGAAAGGATATCCTCGCCGGTTTGCGGCAGTTTGAGCCCCATCGGATCGCGACCGTCACGACTGATATTAGTGGATACGACATTGATTTCGGCCTTATGTGCTTCATTGATCTGATATCCCAGATGGGTCCGCGAGGTGAAATAGGAGAAGGTAATGTCCGACAGGCTGCCGTTGACGGTCACCTCACCGAGGCGTGACGGACTCGGGATGAACTTGCCGTACCAGTCGTAAGTGCCACGTGCGGTATCAACCTGTTCTACATGGATATTGCTGGATGTCAGGAACTGGTCGAGGCTGAGCCGGTTGAATGCTTTGCGATAGCGCAGTGTGGGGATCAGCGCGTACTGCCGGCTCACCGCAGCACCAAAGGGCTGAGACATCGAGGAGCCGTATTGATTCTGCCGGTTGATACGGAACCAGGTCAGGCCTACGCGCAGCTCGTCGGCCCAGCGCAGGCCGGTGAGTCCGCCGTATGCTTCGGCATAATAATTAGTGAACTGATTGTGAAACAACCGTACGTTGGCCTCGCTTCTTGCCGCCGTTTCATGGTCGGTGACCATCACATCGACCTTGTAATTGTTATCCGACCGGTTCAGAAATGCATCTGCCCCCACAAAGAAGTGTCGCGTGGTGTCGCTGTACAGTCCATTCAATGAAACGCGGTGCGTGTTGAAAGAAGCGATTTCGTAGGAAGCTTCGGCATAGCGGTACAACGACTTTTTGGTCACCAGGTTCACCGCCCCGCCCAATGCGTCCGCGCCCAGGCCGGCCGGCAGCACGCCCTTGTACACCTCCACGCGTTCGAGCATGTTGACGGGCACGAGGCCGATATTGTATCCGGCTCCCAGGTAGTCCATCGGAATACCGTCTTTAAAACTCTTGATCGCCCGGTCCTGAAAGCCATTCAGCATCAGGCCGGCATTGGAACCCAGCCCTCCGGTTTGCCGGATGCGGATACCCGCCGAGCGGTTCATGAGTTCCACGAGGGTGGAGGGCTGTTCCTGTACTGCCTTGGTATTGATTACTTCGGCCTTAATGGGTTGAAGCCTGGCTTCCTGCGTTTCGGTACGACCTGTTACCTGCACTTCGGAGAGCTGCTTTTGGTCCTCTTGCAAGTTGAAAAGCAATATTTCCGGCATGTTCCTGGTACTGACCGTGCGCGTCAGTCTTTTGAAACCGATATGCTGTACGCTGATGGTGTAGGTCTCCCGCAATGGGCCCGACAGTGAGAAACGGCCCTTTTCGTCGGTAATAGCGTGTACATTCAACCCTTCCAGGGTGGCAGAGGCGCCGATCAGCGGTTCCCCGCGTCCGTCTTTGACAATGCCTTGTATTTTGTAAGTGGCTTGTGCGCAGGTTGTTATTGGTAATGCCAATGCGGTTACCAGAAAAAATTGCAACAGGAGGAGTAAATATTTCAATCGAATATTAATTTTACTTAATTAAGACTGTTTAAAAATAAGCGCAAATGTACCTCGGAAGCCCCGGGGTGGGTTAACGCGGAAAACAGTTTTAATGCCGCGAAAAACAGGGAGTTGATGAAAATTGTATTCAAGTCGGAAGAATTTACCGAGCTCAATTATGTAAGGGAATATGCAAGCGGGTACGAAGTGGAAGACTTTGGCGGGATCCGCGAGGTGCGGCACGAGTTTCACTACCAGGGCATTCATTCCAAAATTCACCGGATTTATTGCCCGGGAATGATCTTTTCAATGATCGAGGGCGCATTGGAGCACGACCTGGTGCAAATTCTCGAAAGCGACTTTCCCTATCTGCAAATGCATTTCGAGCTTTCCACAACCGGCTGTCTGTATTTTCCCAATGCGAAATCGGAGATCGATACCGAGATTTACGGCGGCTCACATTCACTGCTTTTTTATCCCACATTGAAAGGCAGCCTGCATTATCTTAAAAAGCCTCTTTCGTACAGTGTCGAGATTGAACTGTCGCTGGATTTTTTACGTCAGCTTTTTCGTAATGACCTGGAAATCCTGGGCGACTTCGGATTGGGCATCGAGCGGAACCTTCCGGCAGTGATGGGGAGCAGGTCGTTCCCGATCACACCGGCCATGAAGCGGGTGCTGGGGGAGGTGCGCGATTGTCGCTACCATGGCGCGCTGAAAAAGATCTTCGTAGAGGCCAAAGTGGCCGAGTTGCTCACATTGCAGATCGATCAGATCAATTCGCTGAAGGAAAAGAAAGGAGTGCTGAAAGGCGCCGATGTAGACAAACTGCATGAGGTGAAGCAGCTGGTGATCAGTCGGGTCCATGATCCGTATTCCATCGAGGAACTGGCTAAGCTTGCAGGAATGAACCGGACCAAATTACAGGAGGGCTTCAAAGAGCTTTTTGGTACAACTATTTTCAATTATATAAGCAACATTCGCCTCGATGAAGCCAGGAAGCGCATTCTGGATGCATCCAGCCATGCGACCATCGCAGAAATAGCCGCGCTTTCGGGCTATAAGAATCCCCAGCACTTTACTGCCGCATTCAAAAGGAAATATGGCCAGCTTCCCAGGGACCTGACTTAGGCAAATGGCTTTGTCGTTTTCTTCTCTTTATAGGACCATTCCGGTGCAAATGTAACCCTACGTATATTATATAAGATGATTTGATCGATGGGGCATGTCCGGGCCCATTCAACAGTTGGATAGTGGGGAGATTGGGAGTGGAATTATCCCGGCTTTACCAGCATGTTTTTATAAATAATTTCTCTCAAAAAACGCATTACAGGAAAACCGGGCGCTCTTTCATAAAGTGCAAAAAAATATCGAATTAGTTTTATAATAAACTTAATTTTTGTAATACTTTTACATAAATAATATTACATTTCTTCCGCTTAATTAACACAGCTAGCAGACAGTCGATAGTTTTCAAAGCAGGCAGCCCGGCAGTCAGCTTTTTGCGGCACACTCCGTCGCATTACAGTAGCCTAGGGCTGTTACTAAATTGGGTCATCAAGAATATAGACAGAACAATAAGCCGATAAACGAACAGTAGTTAGAAGCGTGTCAAAGAGATCTCTGACACGCTTTTTGTTGGCTCAAACCATTCTATACCTTCAAATACCGAACTTACGCAAATGATAAACCACGCTGACCAGGAAGTAACGGCGTAACACCTTGCTGCGGACGTCTTCGATGTAAGAGTCGGACGTGTTGCGCACTAGGCTCCGATTCTGATTAAGCAGATCGAAAACCTGTAAGCGTATTTCTGCCTGCCTGGTTTTCAGGAATTGTTTGGCCACAAAAGCATTCCACAGCACAAACTGCTGATTGTAGCCCGCCGCACGGCCCGCGGTACCGGTGTAGGTGAGGTCGGTATTCAGCACGACATGACCCGGTAACTGCCAGTGTACATCGGCTGTGGCATACTGCGACCAATAATTTGCGTTCTGCTGGGGCAGGAGCGTGTAACGTGCCTGCTGGTAACTGACGCGGGCACTCAGGCCGTAATCGATCTTACCATTATATTCGGACTGCAGGCGGATGCCCTGCCCGAAAATGTTGTTCTGCGAGATGTTGCGTTGCGCATTGATGATGCTGGTGCTCCGGGTCAGGCTGGCTTGTGTCGCCAATCCGATCGTCAGCTTGACGGGCACCAGTTTGCGGCTAAGTGAAATCATCCCGTTGGCCGAAAAATATCCATTGACATTAATCGGCTGAATGAGCTGTACACCGTCCGGCCCGGTGCTGGTGGACGTGCTGATCCGGTTATTGCTCTGATTGACGTTGGCGAACGCAAACAGGTTGCTATTCCCCGATTGGGCGCCTCCCTGGTAAGTCAGCGTCAGCGTATGATAATACTCGGGTTTCAGTGCAGCATTGCCGGTCCTGATATTCATGGGATTTGAATTGTCGGCAACGGGCTGGAGTTGCGTAATGCCTGGCGGACTGATCCGGGTGCGGTACTGCATTCGCAGGTTGCGGTTACCCTGGAAAGTGTAGGTGAAAAGGGCATTGGGCATCCAATACCAGAATGCCCTGCCGGAGAAAGCAGCTTCCGAACGATTCTCCGACCGCAGTGCCGATCGTTGGATGTCCATTCCCAGTGCCCAGCTGTAACGGAGTCGACGGGTCTGGAAGGAAGAACCGAGTCGGTTCGTTTCGAATGTATTGCTGAAATCATTACTCAAATCCTGGTTAGGCAAATCATAGGCTCCGGTTTGCTCGTCCCTGTCGGCGGTTATGCGGGCAAGTTTGTTGAGGGTGTTGCCGTAGGCATAACGGAATTCGAGTTTTTGTGTCAGTGACAGGGGCTCTGTAAAGGAAAGAGTGAGGTTGTTCTGAAGCGAGTAGCTGTTTTGCAGATTGCGTTGGTCGAGCAGGCTGTCATCCCTGGCCGTGTCATAGTAGGTATTAAACGAACGGTTGTAGGCTGTGGTTTTTCCATCCGCCAGAACGGTGTTAAGCTGTGCCGAGAAGGTTCTGCCCTCTTTTGCGAACTTCCTCATGAGCAGCAGGTTGTTGTAGCCATTCACGCTGTGCCCGTCACGGTCGTTGCTGGTAGCACCGTTATTAAGCGAATCGCCGGTGGGGCGGTATGAGCCGCTTTTCCACCGCACCTGCTCATTCTTGTACTGTAAACTGATATTGGGCGTCACCCGCACACTGGTCATGGAGTCGAGCGGCAGATCGAAGCGGCCGTTGAGCCGGTGGGTGGTCATGGAATTCTTCGAAAAATAATGCTGATCGGTCAGAAACGATTGCCCTGGCAGGATGTTTTCGCGGTGACTGCCCTGGTCGGTAGTGGTAATGCTCTGGCCGACAAAATAGCTGGCTGCCATTTCGGTCCGCTTTCCCCAGCGCATGGTTGTACTTTCGTTGCGATAGTTCAAACCTCCCGCCCGTACTTCGGTAATCGCAGAAGGCGTCTGCGCATTGTCCTGCATGTTGCCGCCGGCCTCCCCGACGATGACAGGACCGCCCGCGCCGGGGGTAGTGGCGTCTTGCATCGTAAAATTCTGCTGGTTCAGGTTGTTGGCCTGCCCGACGACGGAAATTTGCCGGACCGGGCCACCATTCCGGTTGTTGAAGCGGTTCACATTCAGCCGGGCCTGGTAGCGTGTGGCCAGTGCTCCCGGGTTGGGACCTGCACCCAGCGCATTTTGGCCGAAGTAACCCTTGCCCTTATCCTTCCGTATCGTCAGGTTGATCGTCCTTTCGCGGTTCCCGTCGTCCATTCCTGAAAACTGCGATTGATCGGAAGACTGGTCATAGAGCTGTACCTTGTCGATAATGTCGGCCGGGAGGTTGCGGGTCGCCATTTTCGGGTCATTCCCAAAAAACGGCTTGCCGTCGACCAGGACTTTACCAACCGTTTGCCCATTTGCCCTGATCGACCCGTCGCGGGCTACTTCAACGCCGGGTAGCTTGCGCAGCAGTTCTTCCACCTGGGCATTCGGCTGGGTTTTGAACGAGCCGGCATTGAATTCCAGCGTATCGGCCTTGATCGTCACAGGCGCACGTTCCTGCGTTACCACGACTTCGCTCAGCAGGTTGCCTTGTTCCGACATCCAAAGTGTACCGGCGTCTGCCGGTTTTTCAGAATGGACCTGAATGCTTTTCGATGTGTTACGGTAACCGATAAACGTGACCAGCAGCCGGTAGTTCCCCGGCGGGACGTTACGCAGCCGGAAGCGGCCGTCTCCGTCGGTAATCGTCGCCGTTATGTAGGCCGAGTCGCGGGCTGCCAGCAATGATACCGATGCTGTCCGCATGGGCTTATGGCTGGCCGAATCCAGCACGACACCGGTAATTTCCACCTGCCCACCAGTTTTCTGGCCCAGGACGGTCGTGCTAACCAGCAGCAGCCAGAGGAGGTTAATTCCCTTCACCGGTCATCATTTTTTGTTGAAAATCAGCCATTGCTTTTTGACGGATATCGTCGAGACGCTCCTTCGTCACGGCTTCGGCCTGCGTTCCGGGCTGGACCAGCTTCGGGTCGACGGCTTCCAGGCTGACCCTCGTGGCTTTGTATTGTTCACGAGTGCCTTCAACCAGCAGCGCGACTCCTTTTTCTGGTGTCAATGCAGGAACGGGTGCATACCGGAACGGCAACTCAGCGGTGAACCAAACCGTATAAGGTTCGTTACGGTAACGGACCGTCGCTTTCCGGCACACATAGCCGGCGATCTTGCGGGTTTGGTCGGTCAGCTGCCAGTCACTTACCGGCTCGATGGGTACTTCCGTTTTATAAGTAACGGCCTCTTTTTCTTTGCCGACGGTCAGGAACGTCAGGATTTTTTGTGCCTGGAAATCAATGATGGTTTGTTCGTCGAAGGGCCTTCCCATATTTGTATTTTGTGGCGGCCCCCCGGTGCCAGGTCCCTCCAAAACCCTCCGCACCATCATATTCTGCTCATCGCGGTTTTCCCGGGCATAGTTTCCGGCAAACAGTACTTTCTGTCCAAACGTGCGGGTGTCGGGGATATCGGAGGGGAAGTTGGGATCACCGGGTTTGACCTGCTCGCCGTTGATGACAATGCGCATGCCCGAAGGATCAATCTTCCGTACGACTTCATAGGTGATCCGGCCGGAAGACTGCGGATGTGCTTCCAGGGCTGCAACGAGCAGCAGGAGGATGAAAAGATGTGTTTTCATGGTAGTCACTTGTGTTTTGATTTTGATGGATCAAAGGTCAGGTGACGGTTTGTAAGGTTCTGCTATTTAGTGTTAAATAGCGTTAATGCGCTTCTTGTTAAAATTCAAGGACACATTAACTCAGTTCTATATTTAAAACCGAAAACTAAGAAAGGTTACATTTCTGTTGATTGCTGGCCGTAAGTCGGTTATCTTGGTATACCGGGTGCATCAGTCTTCTTCCCGGCTCTTCATCAATTTCTCTTCCTCCTGTCTCATTCCAGTCCATGCAGCGGTGCATCAATGGTGGTCAGGCGTTTTGATTGAAGGATAACCAACGTTCGTAACCCCCTCGATATGATTTATACTTTTTACTTTAAAGTTGCGCTCTTCCTGGTCATTTTCCTGGCAAGCCTTTGGCTGTCGAGGTTATACATTCAAAAATTTGCGCAGGAAATTTCCCGCATGCAGGCCGCTGTCCTGATCGCCGGGATGCTCATCATGATATGCGCCATCCGGTTCCCCTATCTGCGCGACAGGGAATATGATATCGACACCAGTACCTGGCTTAGCGCTGTAATCGCCGTCAATCACTATCCCGATAAGCTCTGGACACTGTTGAATTATACCGATGCCAGGCCATTGACGGTCTTGCCGTTGGTGGTAGGTTCCTGGACCGGAATGCCGGTCAGTTATTCCAGCGCTGAGATCATCGGATTGCTGCTGTGGATGGGGACAACCTGGCTGCTTTATCAGATTTGCAAGCTTTTCGCAGGAAGGGGCACCAGTCTGATCCTGACATGGAGTCTGGCTGTTTTCCTGGCTACGATCTGCCATATTTTCGCCGCTTACAATTCGGAGCACATGAGCATTCTCATGGTGACCGCCGGTGTTGCATTGTTTTTTCTTTACGTATACAGGCGGTGGGACAATGCGCTTGTGGCCGCTGGCACAGGTGTGTTACTGGGGAGCCTGGTGTACGCGAAGTTTCAAAATGCACCGATGGGCCTGCTTACCGGCGCGTTTCTGCTGGTAGCCATGGCCGGACGCAGGGACTGGCGCAATATGCTGGTGTTGTTCGCGGGCTGCCTGTTGCCTACCGTTTTTGTGAATATTTACTATGGCGCGCTGGGGAAGCTGGACGTTTTCTGGAACAACTATTTCTGGAACTACTATTACTACTCGTTTACAACACAGTTCTCTTCCATGCCCATGGCCGAGCGTTTCAATCCATGGCGGATCGTGCCTTTTATATTTTACGCGACGAGTTCAGGCATTTACCTGCTCGTACTGGCATCTATGGCGGTAGTATTGCCGGTACTGGCATTTGAGAAGTGGAAAACGGAGGTCAAGAGTAAAGGCATGGTGTTTCTGTTTTCGCTTCTGCTGCTGGTTCTGAGCGTGTATGCGGTGTTGCAGTCGGGAAACAACTTTGAGCATTACAAACTGTTCCTGCTGGTTCCGCTGCTGATTTTCAACGGGCTCTTTATTTCGGTGAGCAAGCCGATCGTTCAAAAACTGGCTGTTGTGTTTCTGCTGTTGGGCTGCGTCTTGCAAACTGCCGTAAACCTGAAATACCTGGACGAGGACCTGAGCTATGATCCGCGGGTGGAGGTGGATAAAAAAATAGTGAAGCACATTGTCACGCACACCGGTCCGGAGGATCCTATTGTGGTGTGGGGGTGGCGCGACGGTCTGCACGTAAGCGCTCAGCGGGCAATGGGCTACCGGGATGTCCATACATTTCATTTTTCCATGAACTCGCCGCTTATTTCGGACTGGACGGACGATTTTCTGGAAGATATGGAGGATAACAAGCCCAAGATTTTTGTAGAGGCAATGATCCGCGATTATTCCGAACGCGGTCACCAGTTTTTGCCGCATGACCAGGTGCCTGTGGTCCGCGAATACGTCCGGGAGCATTACCAGTTTATCACGGAGCTGAACGGGGTCAGGATTTTCCACCGGAAGGAAGTGCCCGAACTGTCAGAGATCCGGTAGCTTTTCCGGCGCTCCGATCATCCATGCTATTTAGTGTTAAATAGTGTTAACCCGCAGCGAATCATCGCTTTCGAAGCTTAGATTTGCTGTGTTATGAATCGCCGTATCCGATCCGTTTTCTGGCTGATTACCGTGTGCATTGTTACCATCAATGCATTTCAGGGCTATTGGCTATGGACAACCTACCAGCTCAACCGGGAGCAGTTTGCGCAGAGTGTGCAGGACGCGTTGTTCCTGGTCGTGGAAGGGCATCAGATTAACAAGGCGCGGACGATGCTGGGTGAGGAAACCGGCCCGGGCCGGGAGACACGGGTTGTCATGAAGCGATTGGGAGTGAATGGCTCGGCAGGTTCCCGGTTTTTTTACAAAATTACAAACGACAGCATCCGTCATACCCCGGCGGACACCCTCGCCCGGCGTATCTCGCATTTGCTCGTACAGGGATGGAAGGATGGAGACAGGATACGGCTGAACCGGTTGGATTCGGCCTATCGGGCTGAGCTATCGGGCAGAGGGATCCTGGCCGAGTTCAGGCTGGATACGCTCACGATCCGGCCCAAAACGAACACCGGTAATGTGGTGATTTTTGACAATAGCGGCGGGGTCCGGGATGAAAATGGCAGCTTTACCACGGTTCCGTTGCCCATTAACCCCGTCAGGCATTTGTTTGTACAAGCCACGTTCGATACACCGGTCCCTTACATGCTGCGGCGCATGGGATGGCTGCTGGCTTGCTCATTGGTGCTGCTCCTGCTTACGACGGGTTCCTTCATATTTATGCTGCGGACGATCCTGCGGCAAAAGAAGCTTTCGGATATCAAGAATGAGTTCATCAACAACATGACCCACGAACTCAAAACGCCGATTGCGACGGTGACCGCGGCTGTGGAAGCCTTACAGCATTTCGGTGCGCTCGACGATCCGCGCAAGACGCAGGAATATCTCCGTATCTCGCAAAATAACCTGCAACGGCTGTCGGATCTCGTGGAAAAAGTGCTGAACCTGGCCGTGGAAGAGAAAGGCGAAATGGAATGCCATACCGAAGCGGTCGGCCTCGCTGAAATGATCGGCGATCTGGCGGCCAGCCATCGGGTGAAATCGATGAAGAAGGTGATTTTCAATATGCATATTCCTTTCGGAACGACGGTACAGGTGGACCGGATGCATTTTGGAAATGTACTCAATAACCTGATCGACAATGCGATCAAATATTCGCATGACCGGGTGACGATATCATTCGACTTTCGCCGGGAGCAGAAGGGATGGCAACTGACGGTTTCGGATAATGGAATAGGCATTCCCAAAGCTTATCAGGAATCTGTTTTCGACCGCTTTTTTCGTGTTCCCACCGGAGACCTGCATCAGGTCAAGGGATTTGGACTGGGGCTCGCTTATGCCAGACAAGTCGTGGAAAAGCATGGAGGCAGCATCAGCTTGACGAGTGAACCGGGAAAGGGAAGTGCATTTACCCTAAAATTTTAGCAATCATGCCCACCGTACTGTTGATCGAAGACGAGCCCGCACTGGGAATGATCGTGAAGGATAGCCTCGCTTTCAGGGGATTTGATGTGCGCTATGCCGGAAACGGGCTGGAAGGATTGGAGCAGTTCAGGCAGCATCAGCCCGACATCGTCGTAGCCGACGTGATGATGCCCGATATGGACGGATTTACCATGGCCGAACACATCCGGCGGGAGAATCCGCATATTCCCATCATGTTCCTGACCGCCCGTTCACAGACCGTGGATGTGGTCCGGGGCTTCGAGCTGGGTGGGAATGATTATCTCAAAAAACCTTTTAGTCTGGACGAGCTCATTGTTAGGATCAATGCGCTGCTCAGAACCGGGGCCGGGCGTTTACACTTGCCCGAAACGCTCAGGATCGGGAAGTATGCCCTCGATCCTGCCAAGCAAAAGCTGGCGATAGAAGGGCGAGAGGTGGCGCTGTCGCACCGGGAAGCGGAGCTGCTGCGAAGGCTCTGCCAGCAGCGGAACCAGGTGTTGGAGCGCAGCGCGGTACTGAATGAGCTCTGGGGGGACGACTCCTTTTTCAATGGCCGCAGCCTCGACGTTTTCATTACAAAATTACGAAGGCATCTTCGGGAAGATCCCCGGGTGCAGATTATCAACATCCGCGGAAGGGGCTACAAACTCATTGTTGATTAGTACCGAAAAAATGGTAACAGCCAGGGCACTTTCAAAGATCGCCCAAGCCGGATAACAAGGTCTGCACAGCCGTGATATTATTCGCTTTCCCGAGCACAGTGCCCTTTTTATCGAGCAGGAAATAGGTGGGGAACTGGTAAATGTTGTAGGTAGTGTTCACTGAGCCTTTATCGCCTTCGAATTCGGAGAGCTGTACCCAATCGGCCTGATGTTTGCGGATGGTGTTCAGCCACACCTCACGGTCGTCGTCATGTTCGGCGGCAATGCCGATGATCGTCAGGCTTTGCCTGTACTTGTCGTGTATGGCGCGCAGTGCGGGCATTGCCTGAATGCAAGGGCCGCACCAGTGCCCCCAAAAATCGAGCAGTACATATTTACCTTCAAAATCGGCCAGTGAAACCGTATTACCGGCAGCTGAAGACAGTTTGAAACCAGGCGCACGTTTGCCTTTGGCAGGTTGATTCTTCGTGATGTCGATCCGTTGTGCGGCGGCTTTACCCTGAAAGCTTTTTTGAACCTCGGGTGTCAGTTGGGCATATAGCTTTTCCAGATCGGCTATGGAGGTATCTTCTTCGTATGTAAGGTTTTGCAGTAACTCCGCACTGATTTTGGCCGACGGATTCTCCCGCACAAATTGCCAGATCTTTTGCTGCTGCTCCTGCCGCACTTTCATCCTGTCGTCAGGTGCCGACTGCTGCGCTTTGTCGTCATACGGCCAGCGGATCGTCTGGTTATACCGTGTTGCTGCTTCGTTTTCGGGGCCGCCGGTGATGGTCAGCCGGTACGGTTTTTCAATGGAGCCCGAAACCGTCAGGTTGGCTGCTTCATACCAGCCTCCTATCCAGCGGGGATAGCTGATGAAAATATTGAATGTACCATCGTCGCTGGGCCGGGCTTGGTAGGTAAACCGGTCGTTGACGGCATACACGGTATCCCTTTGACTATGGCCATTTTGCCGGTAGAGAAATTGTATGGGCGTTTTACCGATCCCTTTTATTTCCCCTTTGATCTGGCAATGCTGTCCGTATACATCCGCACTTGCGAAACTTAATATGTTGAGGAGGAAACAAGACAGGTAGATAAACACATTGCTGTGGTTCATGGCGTAATTTGAGAAGTTGACGACAGAGGTAGTAACTTCGTTAAACTTACGCAAATATGCGCGAATTTTCACCGTTTCTGGAACCTGCCCGACCACACCGGCTCTGAGAACGGCCCCGTGACACGGATCAGGTACATTCCGGCGGGAAGCCCGCGGGTAGTCAGAGTGATAGGGTCGCCGGGAGCCGTAGTCTGCCGAAGCACAGCCAGGCCGGCATTGTTAAAAACCGTGAGATGTAAAGACCTGCTATTTTCACTGACCGACAGGTAAAGCATATCAGTCGTCGGATTGGGATACAATGCAAACCGGGTATCAGCAACCTGGCGGATGTGAATAATAGAAGAGAAGCTAAATGAGCCATCATAATCGACTTGTTTTAGGCGGTAATAAGTATGTGTGTAAGGAGATTCGTCCGTTGCTTCATAGGTTTTCTGCGAATGAAAAGTGCCTGCTCCGGGAATATTGGCCATGGTCCCGAAATGTCTCCCATCCGCCGATTTCTGGACTTCGAAATGGCTGTTGTTTGTTTCTTCGGAGGTCGACCAATGCAGTTCATTATGCCCGTCAGCAGCTTTTCCATTAAAATAGATCAGTTTCACCGGAAAGGCATGGGCCTCATCCGGTTGCAAAAAGCCCTGTGATAGAATGACCGGGTTGGACTGCATGGTGCTTACCGCGGCCATTTGGCCGATACTCCATTCGAAATGCGTGCTTCCTGCATTTCCGGCGCCGGCCCCGCTCCCGGTTGCGAAATGGCTCAGGCTCTGCGCACGGGAAACAAACGCATAGAGCAGCACGCTGATCAGTAGTAATGGTTTTTTCATTTTTTTTCAAAGAAAACGATGTCTACAGGGTTTAAAATACCAGCACGCTCGTGTAGCTCCATTCACAGTTCACCCAATGGGGGCTTGTTGTAATCCCTGCCATGCCAAACTGGTAAGTACCCGCCGGAAGTCCTTTGAAAACACCATTGATGGAAAAGGTGATTCGCGTATTGGCAGGTACCTGAAGTCCGAATATCCCCTTATCAAGCTTCTGAAGGGAGCTGCCGGGTTCCATAAGCTGGCAGGCGGGGTAAATGCCCAGGTCACTGGCAGCGGCATAACCACCCATAGCTCTGGAGGAGATCACCAATACGCTCTGCCCTTCCTGGATGGTTACTTCCAGTGGTTTGGTTATGAACGAAAGGGTACTGGACGGGTAGGACATTGGCCCTGCGTTATAGTAGCTCTGAACGATCCCGGACGGCCCTTGTACGCCTTGCGGGCCCTGTGGCCCGGTACCGCCAAGCAAAATCCAGTCGGGAGCGGCGGGCGTTCCTTTGTTGTAATAAAAACCTTCCGGCACTTCGGTCTGGTACACGAGCAAGCCGGTAGCGGGCTGTGAGAGGGCATTGCGCTGGCCGGCCGACATCCGGGGCAGGAGCAAACCGCGGGAATCGCTTTTGAGGTCGAGCAATGCGCTCGGGTCGGGCTGGTCGGTACCGATACCCACATTCCCGGGATTTTTATTGCTGATTCCGCTGCCGTTGGCCTGCCATTGATTGTCGGCACTGCTGAGCGCATAGGGAACGCTGAGCAGTTGGGTGGCCCCCAGGTCTGTGAATGCATTGCCGCCGTCGGGATCCAGCTCCACTTTCAGGAACTTAACGCCGTTGTGCCAGGGCACCGCTGCCATAGACCCCGCGACGTCCGTGGCACCGCCTGAACCCACCGCCACGCTGAAAAGTCCCAGTGCGTTCGTCGTGACGGCTCTTGTTTCGCTGTAATGGGTTGGTCCGTCCGGGGCGTCCTGCCGGATGCTGAGCCGGAGCCGGACTTGCTTATTGGTCAGCGGGGCACCGCTGGCGTCGCGTGCTGCGGCCTGGTAGTTGATTTGCTGGGGAGCCTGTGCGTTCACCGCGACGTGTGAAAGCCATGCGACGAAGGACGTGAGCAGTAAAATCCATTTCATGATACATATAGGATAGAATGATGTGACAAAGCTAGTTTTGTAAATTGCTTCTGTCACAGCTTGTTGAGTAGTCTGCACGTTTATTGCGTAGTTCGCATATCAGGCACCGGCCGGGTGCGGTTCCCGAAAAAAATATGTAATTTCTCGGCTTGTTTTAAACCGCTGACATGGCTGATCCAAAACCACAATCCATAGACGAATACATCGCAGGCTTTCCGCCCGAAGTGCAGCAGGCACTGACCGCAATCCGCGACCTCATCCGGCGGCAGGTACCGGATGCAACGGAAACCATTTCCTACGGCATGCCCACTTTCAATCGCAATGGCAGCTATCTGATCTATTTCGCTGGTTGGAAAAAGCACATCGCATTGTATCCGGTATCGGGCCAAATGGCTGCGGGGCTGCGGGACGAGCTGGCTGGTTTTAGCGGCACCAAAGGGTCCGTACACTTTCCACTGGGCAAGCCTATGCCATTGGAACTGATCAAAAGGATCATTGAATGGAGGATAGCGGAAAATGATTTGCAGGCAGCTAAGTCATAGTGGGTAAGGAGGGATCGCTATTGAATGCGGGCTGATTTTCTCCGATTTTAAAATAAATGTCACCAAAACACGATATACGGGCGCCCCTGGATAATTGCATAAGTATAAACCTTGGACATGTTTCCTTTTTCTTCAACTTTTCAAAGGAAAATTCCTAAACAAAAAAAGAATATGACAAGGTTATCCCGCTTTTTCGTCGCCCTGATGCTCGCACTGGCGACTGCCACAGGGGTGAATGCACAACAATCTAAGGCACAGGACGCAGAGAAATTTGACCGAGATTATGCGCTTGAAGCCACCATGCTGGGTTTTTTTGCCAAAGATGGCGCCCGAAATCCTACTTTAAAGGCCAACAAAGGCGACCGCGTCCGGATAACGATCACGAATGGAGAGCTGATGACTCACGATATCGCCCTGGAAAAGCTCGGCATTAAGAGTAAGGTCATCATTGAAAAGGGCACGAGCACTAGTGTTACCTTCAAAGCGGAGCAGAGTGATACCTATTTTTGCTCGATACCCGGGCACCGTGCGGCGGGTATGGTGGGCAGTTTTGAAGTCGTCGAGGGGGTGATTTCCAATGAGACCGTTGCAGGGCAGCTGCCCGTGAAAGACGGCCAACCGCTGAACCTGGGGTTCGAAACGGGCGATCTCAAAAATTGGACCGCTACCGGGGATGCATTCGCCAGTCCACTTTTTAGTTCAGACCCGTCGCCTGTGCATGAAAAGGAAATGAGCATTGGCTACGAAGGCAAATATTTCCTGAGCAGTGGCGGCACTTTAAATTACAAGCTGACCGGCACATTGACCTCGGTACCATTTAAAGTGACGCAGCCATTCGCCGCATTCCGGGTTTCGGGCGGCGCATTGCAGGATACCCGTGTCGAAATCGTGACCACAGACGACAATAAGGTCATTTACCACATTACCGGCCAGGGCAGGGCCAACCTCCAACCGGCGGTTGTGGACCTGCAAGCATATCAGAACAGGGATGTTTTCATCCGCATTGTCGATAATGAAACAGGGATTTCCCAGATCCCTTACATTCCCAATGACAAATGGGGGCACATTAACTTTGACGATTTCCGGTTTTACCCGAGTCGCCCAGAGTTCTCTAACGAGCTCAAACAGAAAGATATCATCATCCTTCCTCCCCTGGACCCGGTCCTGAACGCGGGACTTTCGGGGGTAGAAGCAGCCAAGGCCATGACGCCGCCCAAGGGGTTTAAAATTTCACTTGCCGCAGGCGAGCCGGATATCATCCGCCCGATCAGCTTCACGATCGATTCTCGGGGCAGGCTTTGGGTTGTGGAAGGCCATACTTACCCGGTGCGCGCCGCAGAAGGGCAGGGCAGGGACAAGATCCTGATTTTCGAAGACACCAATGGTGACGGGACGCTCGATAAGCGGAAAGTTTTCGCGGAGGGGCTGAACCTCGTCAGCGGCATTGAAGTGGGAATGGGCGGTGTGTGGCTCGGAGCAGCACCCTATCTGCTGTTTATTCCAGCCGATTTCAAAAACGACAAGCCCGCCGGGCCTCCTCAGCAGTTGCTGGACGGGTGGGGACTCGAAGACACGCACGAGGTACTCAACAACCTGCGTTGGGGCCCCGACGGCTGGCTGTATGGCACACATGGCGTATTTACCCATTCCAATGTAGGCAAGCCCGGCGCACCGGATTCGGAGCGGACAAAGATCAATGCGGGCGTTTGGCGTTATCACCCCACCACGCACAAGTTTGAAGTGTTTGCCGAAGGGTCGAGTAACCCCTGGGGCATCGATTTCAATGATTACGGCCATCCGTTCATCACCGTTTGCGTGATCCCGCACATGTATCACGTGATCCAGGGCGCACGTTACCAGCGCCAGGCGGGCAAGCATTTCAATCCGTATACCTATGACGATATCAAAACCATCGCCGACCATGTGCATTGGGTAGGGGAGCGTGGGCCGCACGCGGGGAATTTCCGTTCGGCATCTGCCGGTGGCGGCCATGCGCACGCGGGAGCGATGATTTACCTCGGTAACAGCTGGCCGAAAGAATACCGCAACGATATTTTCATGAATAATATCAATGGGGCCCGCCTCAACATAGACCACCTTACCCGTTCCGGTTCGGGGTATGAGGCAACCCACAAAAATGACTTCATGGCGATGAACGACTCCTGGTCGCAATGGCTGAATTTCAAATATGACGCCAGCGGTTCGGTGTGGGCAATAGACTGGTACGACAAAAACCAATGCCACAGTCCTAATCCCGACGTGCACAACAAAACCATGGGCCGGATCTTCAAAATCAGCCATGATAACGACAAGTGGGTGCAGGTGGATCTGTCCAAAGCATCTGATATGGAACTGGTGAACTACCAGCTCAACGCCAACGAATGGTATGTGCGCCAGGCCCGCACGATCTTGCAGGAGCGCGGGCCCAACAAAAAAGTGCATAAGGCATTGAAAGAAATATTGGCCAAAAACCCCGACGAAACCCGTAAGCTGCGTGCATTATGGACATTGCACGTGACCAAAGGTCTGACAGAAAAGGAGCTGGCTGAACTGTTGGGTAATGACAACGAATACATCCGGAGCTGGGCCATTCAACTACTGACGGAGAACAAAACCGTTTCACCCGAAACGCTGAAACGGTTTGCGGAAATGGCGCAAAAGGATAATTCCAAACTGGTACGCGTGTACCTGGCTTCCGGCATGTTGCGCCTCGACCCGTCGCAGCGCTGGGAAGTGGTGGATGCATTGGTACAGAAGGAAGAAGACAAGGACGATCATAACCTGCCGTTGATGGTTTGGTACGCCGCCGAGCCGCTTGCGGCATTGGATGCGAAGCGCGCATTGCAGCTGGCCGAAAAATCCAAGCTGCCGAAAATACTGCCCTACATGATCCAGCGCACGGAGGCGATCGGAACGGGCGAATCTAAAAAGCTCCTGAACGACCTCAACCATGAAACCCATCATTAACCCAAGGCTTAAGCCTTGGGCTTTGGCCCAGGCACTGCTCGCTGTCGGCTGCTGCCTGCAATCCCTGTATGCGCAGCCTCCGACGGACTTCCGAAAGACCAGACTGACCGGCGACTTCATCTCCGAAGGCGTCGCAGTGGCCGACCTGAACAAGGACGGTAAACCCGACATTGTCGCAGGCTACTATTGGTTTGAGGCACCGAAATGGAAGCGGCACGAGCTGGCGCCTTCGCGCGTCTTCGATCCGCGGAAAGAGTACAGCAACTCGTTCCTGAACCTGGGTATGGACGTCAATCTGGATGGCTGGGATGATGTCGTGATCGTGGATTTTCCGGGCAAGGCGGCCTTCTGGTTTGAAAATCCGCATAACAATTCCGGAGAATGGCCGAGGCATGTCATTGCCGATTCGGTAGGCGTCTCTAATGAATCTCCGGGATTTGTGGACATCGATGGCGACGGGCGTCTGGACATTCTTTGCGGAGATCCCGCGAAAAAGCAGATCATCTGGCTCAAAGCGCCGGTCAGAAAGGGCGGGACCAAATGGCAGCGTTTCGCGCTCAGTAAAGAAAATGTACCCGGGACGGAAAGCTTCTCACATGGTATCGGCTATGGTGATGTCGATCTGGACGGGATCAAGGATGTGGTGGTGCGGGAAGGTTGGTTCAAGGGGAAAAAGAATAACCAATCAGCGGATTGGCAGTTTTTTCCTGCTAACCTGGGTGAGCCCTGCTCGCATATGCAAGTGCTGGATGTAAACGGTGACGGCAAAAGTGATGTGATCAGTGCTTCGGCGCACGCACTGGGCATCTGGTGGCACGAACAGATCGGAGGGACGGACGGTAAAATTGATTTTCAAACCCATCTGATCAGTAACACCACGGCACAAACGCATTCGTCGATCATGGCTGACCTGAACGGGGACGGCAGAAAGGAGTACATCACCGGTAAACGTTTCCTCGCACATCACGGGCGCGACCCTGGCGACAGTGACCCGGCAATCCTGCTTTGGTTTGACATTACACCCGGTAAGAAACCCTATTTCACGGAGCACCAGATCGACAACGACTCCGGAGCTGGGCTGAACATCACCGTGCATGATATGAATGGTGACCGCAAGCCGGATATCGTGATCGCTAACAAGAACGGCGTGTTTTTGTTTGAAAACCAAATGAAAAAATAGCATTGATTGCATAAAAATCGGACATTGCTTTCCTCAACATTACACTTTTATGGAAAGGGGAAAAGTCAATTTTTTTGAACGCGCGGCAAGCAGCATCACTGCCTGGACAGGTAGTTCCATGGCCTTCGGCGTGGCAGCCGGAATCATCATTATCTGGGGAATTACCGGGCCGTTGTTCGGATACTCGGATACCTGGCAGCTGGTTATCAATACCGGGACCACGATCGTCACATTCCTGATGGTTTTTTTAATCCAGAAATCACAAAACAAGGATTCCAAAGCCATTCAGCTGAAATTGAACGAACTCATTGCCGCCAGCAAATTTGCCAGTAACCGGATGGTCGATATTGAAGACCTGAGCGAAACGGAACTGGATGTATTGCGCAAATTCTACCGGAAAATAGCGGAGATGTGCGACGAGGAGAGTGACATACATACTTCCCATTCGATAGACGCGGCGCAACGGCTCCACAAGCACAAAAAAGCGACATTATCCGGGCTGGCCAACGGCGACGCCAGCTGACGAGCCTATTTGCGCTTCTTTTTGTCCTTTTTATCATCGTCCTTGGAGAAGATCTTCTGCAAAAAGGTCTTCTTCTCCTTTTTCTCTTCTTCCACCGACGCCAGGCTTATCTCATTGTCGATCGACGGCTGAAGGGCATGAATGAATGCATTCTGAAGAATGTTGGTGATCGCCAGCCAGATGTTGGTCTTCGGATCGTCGAGGCGGCCTTTGAAGGGAATTTTGGTGGCCACCTGCTCCTTGGATTTGTTTTCGAAGAGCTTACCCGCCCCGCCCGCAATGGCTTCCCACAGTTTCTGGAACAGGTTATCTTTCCGGTCTTCCTTTCCCAACACATCGAGATCCTTGATCAACGGTTTTACATAGCCCGTAAACGCTTCATCCTTGGCCGCCACTTCGGTGTAAAGCCCGAAACGGCCCTTGTTGACGTCAATTTTAGCATAGGCCTGAAAAAAATCGTTCAGTTTCACAAGATTGGTGTTGTTAAGCTCCGCGCTCATATCGAATGTGGGCGCGTCGGCGAGCGGGTTCAGCCTGGCGTCGAAGCGTAGTTTGCCTTCATAAATATCAGCCGTCGCATGAATGGACGCCGGGAGCACCGCCGAGGAATCGTAGCTGTTGCGGAGGTTTTGAGCCAGCAGATGAAGATTGGTCATCGCGATATCCACATTCGGGCTTGAACCGAAATCCTTGTATTGAATGACGCCGTTCCGAAGCTCGCAGCGGTTAATGCTCAGGGGCATGAACTTGTCGAGTATTTGCCTGAAATCCGCCGAGTCCTTCACCACCTCTTTCGGTTCGACCTTATCTTTGGTAAAAAGCAGGTAGGGCCGCTGCAGAACCAGTTCGCCGACAATTGAACCCTTGAACAAAGCCTTCCATTCCACAGAAAGGTCGATCACGCGGGAGGCGAAAAAGGGAGTCTGTTTGTGCGTGACCGTATCTTCCTTGTTAATATAAATGCTGTCGATCTTGTACGCACCACGGATAATGGCCAGATCGATGTCGTTGATATGACCGTAGTAGCCATTCATGTTTTCCAGGCTCCGATTTGCAAAATGCAGGATCACGTAGGGCAGGATCAGGCGCACTGTCACGATAAGTACCAGCACGGCGATAAGAATTTTAGCGGTTCGGCGTTTGCGGGACCGCGTTTGCACAGCAGCCATAGGTTAAATTGTGATAAATATTCAGATGGCTAACGTGATGTCAACAATCGTACCAGCAGTGGCAGGAGCCTGTTTTGAAATTTGTGAAAAAAAATCTTAAACTTTTGTCCAACATCCGGATGCCTGTTCGTCAATAGGCTTTAAACACTTAAACTTTTATCCAATGAAAGACTTCATGTTCATTTTTAGAGTCAATCCCGCAGTAATGGCTGATCGCTCGCCCGAGGAAATGCAGGTATCCATGCAGAAATGGATGGACTGGATCGGCGGGATCGCGGCACAGGACAAGCTGGTCGACCGGGGCAACCGGCTCAGTTACGTGGGGAAAGTCGTTAAAGCGGATAGTATCGTCACCGACGGCCCTTTTACCGAGATCAAGGAATCGATCGGCGGCTACACGATGGTACGGGCGGAATCCCTCGAAGATGCGGCAGAAATGGCCAAAGGCTGTCCCGTTCTGTTAATGGGCGGAAATGTCGAAGTGAGGCCAATCGACGTGATGTAGCGGTTTGTGATCATTTATATAAAAGCCTTTGTTTCGCGCAAAGGCTTTTTTAATTTGTCGGCATGGAGCATCAGGAATTGATCCCGCATTTGTTCAGAACGGAGTACCGGAAAATTACCGCTGTGCTCAGTAAAACATTCGGTCTCGAACATGTCGGGATTGCGCAGGATATTGCCAGCGACACCTTTCTGCTGGCAGCCGAAACCTGGGGGATCAAAGGCGCGCCCGACAACCCCGTCGCCTGGCTCTATACCGTCGCCCGCAACAAAGCCCTGGATTATCTGCGCCGGGACAAGGTTTTTAAGGAAAAAATAAGCGGGCAACTAACCTATCTGTCAGAAGGTTCGGAAGAGATCGATATCGACCTTTCCGCACAGAACATCACCGACAGCCAGTTGCAGATGATGTTCGCGATCTGCCACCCGTCGATCCCCGTGGAAGCGCAGATCGGTCTTTCGCTGCACGTACTCTGCGGTTTCGGGATCAATGAAATAGCAGCCGCATTCCTGACCAGCAAAGAGACGATCAATAAACGGCTTTTTCGGGCCAGGGAGCGATTGAGGATACATGAGGTCAAAATGGAATTCCCGGGAGATCATGAGCTGGAAAGTCGCCTGGAAGCCGTTTTGCGCACATTGTACCTGCTTTTCAATGAAGGTTATTACGCTGCTGGTAAGGACATCACGCTGCGGAAAGATGTGTGTATCGAGGCGATGTGGTTTACCAAACTCCTGGTCGAAAATGAGAAGACGAACACGCCGCCGGTGTTCGCTCTGCTTGCATTGATGTGCTTCCACGCATCGCGGTTCGAAGCACGGGTCAATGCGGATGGAGAAACGGTGTTGTACCAGGACCAGAACGAAACGCTCTGGGACGATGAACTCATCCGGCAGGGAATCTATTTCCTGAACCTGTCCTCCGTCGGCGACCAGATTTCCAAGTACCATGTCGAAGCTGTGATCGGTTACTGGCATACGATCAAAACCGACAGTGTAGAAAAGTGGCAGCAGATTCTCGGCCTTTACAACCGGCTGCTGATCATCGAATATTCGCCCATCGCCGCATTGAACCGGACCTATGCATTGGCCAAAGCCAGAGGCCGGGAGGAGGCCATTGTGGAAGCAGAGAAGTTGAACCTGACCGATAATCACCTGTACCATTCACTGTTGGGGGAATTGTATACGGGCCTCGACAATGCAAAGGCACTGGCGCATTTTGAAACCTCGCGCTCAATGGCCCGTTCGAAGGCGGACCAGCAAATTCTGACCCTCAAAATCGACAAACTGAATGCAGGCCCGCGGGGCTGAGGCTGGTTTTTCCTCCTGATAATTTAAAGGATGCATTCGTCTGCCGTATTATGTCGTTAGGAAATTATTAGCTTGTCAGACATTCCGCTTTGACTTCACAATTGACTATATTTGAAGTAACGGATTTGAAAATCATGAAAGAACCACATTCAACAAAAGCATTGATATCTGCGGAAGCGGAAGATGTCAGGGCCATATCAGTTCGTCAGATCATCGGCTCGACTATCAGCACAAGAGCGTCTATCAATGCCTATTTCAAAGGAGAGATCACTATCCAGGAATTGAATGCAAGGGGTATCAAATTCGTCCACACCATATAGCTTCTATCGCAATCCCTATACGGGAACATATCACTTTGACACCTGCCACGACGTTGTATTCACTGTCTATTTTGCACAGGACGCGTCCTGGTTCCCATTTCATCCGCATCTTGCCGACCAGATTTATACATTCGGTTTCTGGTCTGATGGAAGTGGGAAAGAAGATTTTCGAATAATGGCCACACTCGCAAAGATCATTACCGAGCATTTCGAAAGTTACCCGGACAGTATTCTAACCTTTATCTGTGACGATGATGATCAGAAGCAATTGAGCAGACGACGTAAGTTCAACGGGTGGTTCCTTTTGCAAAGCAATCATCAGATCGCCAAACTGGACAAAGACGTTTGGTTTGATGGAAAATTAAAACACACGTCGATCATGCTACACATCGGGAATTTTTATTTTAATCAGGTTTGCCAGGCATACAAAGATGCGGACACAGATGTAACGGGGAAAATGCTCGATTAAATAGTTTCAGCGACCAACAACTGATAATTTTCATTTTTCTCGAAAGAATAGCAGAATTCCCGACGCATTAAGCGTTTGTTAATCCCCCCGTTAATCCCCATCCTCTAATTTGCCGGACGATTCAGAAATATCGGACCGGGAGACGGTGTCCCTGTACGCACCGTTAACCAAACTTTAATAACCCAAAGCATTAAAAACCCTTGTTCGTGTCCTCTTAACGCATAGGATCCAGAACACGTAAATTTTTTCATGAAACGCCTATTCCTAAGCCTTACATTTTTTGTCTCAATTCAATCCATTTTTGCCCAGGCACCGGGCTCTCTGAAACTCTGGTACCGGCAGCCCGCAGGCGATACCTGGACCGACGCACTACCGGTCGGTAATGGTCGGCTGGGTGCGATGGTTTATGGAAATCCCGGCCAGGAAATTCTCAAACTGAATGAGTCGACTGTCTGGGCGGGAGGCCCGAACCGGAACGACAACCCCGATGCGCTGGCCGCATTACCCGCCGTCCGAAAGCTGATTTTCGAGGGTAGGAATGATGAAGCGGCCGCGCTCGCCGCAGCTAAAATCGAGTCCAAAACGACTAACGGGATGATGTACCAACCCGTGGGGGATCTTCATCTCCGCTTTTCCGGACATGAGCAGTTTACCGGCTATTACCGCGAGCTGGACCTCGAAAAGGCCGTCGCAACGACTTCCTACACGGTTGATGGGGTCAAATACACCCGACGGGTTATCATTTCCGTACCCGACCAGATCATCGCGATCCGCCTCACAGCCGATAAGCCGGGAAAACTCACTTTCCAATCTTCGCTCAGCAGCCCGCAAAAGGGCGAAAGGAGAACCGAAAAGGGAGGTAAATTGATCTTCGCAGGTGTAAGCGGGGATAAGGAAGGAATCAAAGGGCAGGTAGCCTTTCACACACACGTACGCGTAATCCCTGAGGGCGGGCGCATGAGCGAGGGCGATACGCTCGTGACCGTGGAAAAGGCAGATGCTGTTACCATTTACATTTCCATCGCGACGAATTTTGTGGATTACAAAAGCCTTACAGCAGATGCGCGGGCAAGAGCGGATGCATATCTGGGCAAAGCTTCGGCCAAATCGTTCGATACGCTTCTTAAAAGCCACATTGCGGCTTACCAACACTATTTCAACCGCGTGAAGCTGGACCTGGGAACCAGTGAGGCTGCCGGCTTGCCGACAGACGAACGTATTGCCCGGTTCGCAACCGGCAATGACCCTCAGTTGGTGGCACTGTACTTTCAGTTTGGCCGGTACCTGCTCATATCTTCGTCGCAGCCCGGCGGCAACGGGATGCCGGTGGGGCAACCTGCCAACCTGCAAGGCATTTGGAATAACCTGATGAACCCGCCCTGGGGCAGCAAGTATACGATCAACATCAACACGGAGATGAACTATTGGCCGGCGGAGGTCACAAACCTGACCGAAATGCATGAGCCGCTGGTACAGATGGTGAAGGAACTCTCGGTCACAGGCCAGGAAACCGCCCGCGTCATGTACGGTGCAAAAGGCTGGCTTGCGCATCACAACACGGATTTATGGCGCATTACAGGCCCGGTCGATCCGATATTTTATGCGATGTGGCCCATGGGCGGTGCCTGGCTGAGCACCCATTTATGGGAGAAATATGCCTATTCGGGCGATAAGGCTTATTTGCAATCGGTATATCCGGCATTGAAGGGCTCAGCGCAGTTTTTTGTCGATTTCCTGGTACCCGAGCCGAAGCACAACTGGCTGGTAGTGGTGCCGGGTATGTCGCCCGAGAATGCGCCGTCGATTCGTCCTAAAACAACCATCGGGGCTGGAAATACGATGGATAACCAGATCGTCTACGATATTTTCACCTGCACCATCAGAGCGGCGGAGGCATTGGGTACCGATGCGGAGTTTGTCAGGATACTTAAAGCCAAACGGGCACAGCTGCCGCCGATGCAGGTCGGGAAGTTCGGGCAATTGCAGGAATGGCTCGAAGACCTGGACAGTCCCGACGACAAGCACCGCCATATTTCGCATTTGTACGGATTATACCCGTCGCATCAGCTATCTGCCTACCGTACACCCGAGCTGTTCAGCGCGGCCCGCACTTCACTCGAACATCGGGGAGACGTTTCGACGGGCTGGTCGATGGGCTGGAAAGTGAACTGGTGGGCGCGCCTGCTCGATGGTAACCGCGCATATAAACTCATTACAGACCAGCTTTCGCCGGTAGGGACGGCCAGTAAAAAAGGCGGAGGAGGTACGTACACCAACCTGTTCGATGCCCATCCGCCATTTCAGATCGACGGAAATTTCGGATGTACAGCCGGCATTGCCGAAATGCTGATGCAGAGCCACGACGGTGCCATTCACCTCCTCCCCGCATTGCCGGATACCTGGAAAAACGGCAGCATCCACGGGCTGCGCGCCCGGGGCGGTTTTGAGATCGTTTCAATGGAATGGAAGGATGGTAAAGTGGCAAAGCTGACCGTCAAATCTAACCTGGGCGGAAACTGCCGGCTGAGATTGCCCAATGCGCTGAAAGGCGGCGGTATAGCTCAGGTACAGCCAGGGACACCCAATGCCAACACATTTTATCAGGTCGAAGACATTGCCAAACCATTGATATCACCGGCGGCAAAAATTACAACGGCCGGGTTGTCCGAGACAGCTCTTTACGATTTCAAAACTGAAAAAGGCAAAACCTATACATTTAGCCTGTAACCCTTTATCTTCTAAACCCATGAACAAAAAAATCTGGATAGCCGGCGTTCTGGCGGCGACGCTTGTGACCTGCCAGGTCTCGCGTCAGAATGCTTCCAAAACCGGTACGCTGCGCACAACCGACGAATCGGTAGCCGCGATCCCCGCATTCACCGAAAACCCGTCTCCCGCGTATCTCTCACCTGAGCAAAGCATTAAAACCTTTAAATTACCCAAAGGCTACCATCTCGAACTCGTGGCCAGCGAACCGATGATCCATGAGCCCGTCGCGGTTGCGTGGGACGGGAACGCACGCATGTATGTGGCCGAGCTTAATACCTATATGCAGGATGTGGAAGGCACGGACGAACACGCGCAAACAAGCCGGGTGATGTTGCTGGAAGACACGGACAACGATGGTAAAATGGACAAAAGCTCCGTTTTTATCGACAAGATGCTTTTACCCAGAATGCTGCTGTGCGTAGGGCATGAGTTGCTCGTCAACGAAACCGATACCTACGACATGTATGCTTACAAGGACACCAACAAAGACGGGATGGCAGATGAAAAAAGACCTGTTTATACACCAGGCAAAAAGTCGCCCGGTAACCTCGAACATCAGCGCTCAGGCCTGAACTGGAATGTCGATAACTGGATTTACATGGCTGTGGACCCGGTTAGGTTCCGCTACACCGGCGGTATTTTGAAACCTGATTCTCTTCCCAGCGGATCTAACGGCCAATGGGGGCTGACGCACGACAACTACGGACGGCTGTACTTCTCGTCGGCCGGTGGCGAAACTCCTGCTTTGGGCTTTCAGCTCAACCCGGCGTACGGAAGGATGGAGTTCAGCGATCAGTACAAGGAAGAATTCAATGAAGTATGGCCCATTATCAAAACGCCGGATGTAGAAGGCGGGCTGAAAAGACTGCGCTCCGACACCACCCTGAACCACTTCACGGCCAGTTGCGGTCAGGTGATCTTCCGGGGGGACAAACTCCCCGCCGACCTGCAAGGCGATCTGCTGATCAGCGAACCGGTCGGACGATTGATCCGTCGGGCCAAAGTGATCAATAAAAACGGCAAGATTACCCTTGAAAATGCTTACGATAAATCGGAATTCATTGCTTCGACAGACATGAACTTCCGCGCGGTGAATATGTACACCGGGCCAGACGGCTGCCTTTACATCGTGGACATGCACCGCGGAATCATCCAGGAAGGGAACTGGACGGGGCCGAAAAGCTACCTGCGTCCTCAAATTCAGCGGCTGGGACTGGATAAAAACATCCAGCATGGACGGATCTACCGTCTGGTGTACGACGGTATGGAACGCGGCGCAGGACCCAAAATGCTTGATGAGCCTTCCAGGAAACTGGTTACTTACCTGGGCCATCCCAACGGCTGGTGGCGCGATAATGCACAGAAAGAGTTGATCGTGCGCAACGATCAATCCGTTGTGCCGGTATTGAAAGCCATTGCCGCCGGTCAGCAGAATGAAGGTGCCGCTTCGGCCCTGGCGCGGTTACACGCATTGTGGACATTGGAAGGACTGGGAGGCCTAAGCAAGGAAGTGATTCAGATCGCATTGAAAGACAATGACGCAGAAGTCCGCAAGGCAGCCGTACGGATGACCGAGCCTTATCTCAAAAACGACAACAGCCTGGTTGCCGTCCTGGCCGCATTGAAAACCGATCCTTCGCCGGATGTACGCATGCAGCTCGTATTTTCACTGGCATTCAGCCCATCTAATGAAGCAAAGGCATTGGCCGGGCAAATCGTTGCTGCATCTCCTACTACGGAGGTGATTGCACGCGCGCCCAGAAGTATTGATAAAAATGAGGATGCCAAAAAGTTCGGCATGCGACTCGGACGCCTCGATGCGCCCGACCGCGAACTGGTCATGAATGGGTCGCTGATCTATAAATCGCTGTGCGCAACCTGCCACGGTGCAGACGGAAAAGGGCTTGCAAGCAAAACAGCGCCTCAGCTGACCGGCTCGCGGCGCTTAAACCGGAACAATACCAATGCTGCCGTCCGCATTTTGCTGCACGGCCTCTCCGGACCGATCGATGGCAACACTTATCCAACCGAAATGCCATCGATGAAAGACAATGACGACCAATGGATTGCATCTGTACTGAGCTATGTACGGCACGAATTTACGAATTCGCCGCCTGTGCGTCCCGCAGACGTGAAAGCCATCCGGCAACAAACGGCCTCGCAGGACAAGGCATTTACATTGGACGAATTGTCGATCCAATAACTTAAAACCGAAACGATACATTGATGAAAAGCGAGCAGTTTTTGCGGTCGGTGCTCCTGAAAAGGAGCATAGGCCTGTCTGTGGGCGCGCTGTGCGTAGCGGTGATGCTCGGGCTTGCCGGCGAACAAAGCGGGCCGGATACCGACTGGCCCAACTATGGCGGGAATAAATCCGGTAACCGGTATTCGGCATTGGATCAGATCAATCTCGACAATGTGAAGGACCTGGAAGTGGCGTGGATGTACGACGCGTCCGAAAAGCCCGACCCGGCCAATCCCGGCCGTCAGCGCAATCGTGCGATCCAGTGCCAGCCCATTGTCGTGAACGGCATTTTGTACGGTACCACACCGGAACTGAAGCTTTTTGCATTGAAAGCGGGCACCGGCGAGCAAATCTGGAAATTCGAACCTTCTAAGGACGATCGCCTCAATTCCAACCGGGGTGTGGTGTACTGGGAGGATGGGAGCGATAAGCGTATATTGTACACGGTAGGTTCCAGTCTATATGCTGTGAATGCGGTGACGGGCGAAATCGTGAAGAGTTTCGGCCAAGACGGGCGCGTCGACATTCATGCCGGTTTGCAAACCAACATGGACCATGACGTCAGTAAATTGTCGGTGAATGCGACGAGTCCGGGGATTGTATATAAAAACACTTTTATACTCGGCTCCGCGGTATCCGAATCGGGCGACGCCGCGCCGGGGCATGTCCGGGCGTTCGATGTCGTGACGGGGAATCTCCAATGGGTTTTCCATACGATCCCGCAGCCCGGCGAGTTTGGTTATGATACCTGGCCGAAGGATGCCTACAAAAAGATTGGTGCGACCAACAACTGGAGTGGGATGACCCTCGACGAAGCCCGGGGCGTGGTCTACTTTGGTACCGGTTCGCCGGCATCCGATTTCTATGGTGGCGACCGGGCAGGGAGCAACCTTTTCGCCAACTGCATTATGGCGCTCGACGCCCGCACCGGGAAGCGAAAATGGCATTATCAGACGATCCATCATGACCTCTGGGATCGCGACCACCCAAGTCCGCCTAACCTGACGACCATCATGCACAACGGAAAGAAAACCGATGTGGTAGTCCAATCCACGAAAGACGGCCTCGTGTACGTGCTCGACCGCGACAGCGGCAAGTCGGTTTTTCCGGTGGAGGAGCGAAAGGTGCCTGTAAATGGCCTCCCAGGCGAACATCCGTATCCTACCCAGAAATTCCCTTTAAAACCCGCACCGCTTTCACGGCAGGTTTATACTGCTGCCGACATCACGGACATCTCGCCCGAGGCACACGCCTATGTGAAGGAGCATTACGAAAAACTTAAAACCAATCATAAGTTCACACCTCCAAACACCACCGGTACCTTGCTTTTCGGGTATAGCGGAGGTGCCGAATGGGGCGGTAATGCGGTAGATCCGGAAGGTGTTTTTTATCAGAATGTGAATGAAGAACCCTGGGAGCTGATCATGACGGACGCCAGTCAGAAGAAAAACGAAGCGCCCCGTTCGCTCGGCAATGCCCTTTACATTGCCAATTGCGCTGCATGTCACGGTCAGGACCGCAAAGGCAGCGGCCCCGAACTACCCCCATTGCTCGATATTGGTAAAAAACTGAATGCGGCGGCCATTAAGAGCATTCTGAAAACGGGCAGCGGAAGAATGCCTTCGTTTGGGCATTTGTCGGACAAAGAGCACGACGCGCTCATTGCTTTTCTTTTGAACAAAGAATCGGAAAGTAAAGCGCCTGTAAAACTGGCGGACCAGAAAAAGCCCGTTTCTAAAAGCGGATTTCCTTACAAACCTGCCTATGTGAGCAAATCCTGGCAGCGGTTCACCGATCAGAACGGCTATCCGGGGATCAAACCACCCTGGGGCACATTAAACGCCATTGATCTCAACACCGGCGAATACCTCTGGCGCGTACCGTTAGGCGAATACCCCGAACTGACCAAAAAGGGCATTCCCATCACCGGTACCGATAGTTACGGAGGGCCATTGGTGACGGCAGGCGGGCTCGTCTTCATCGCCGGGACCAAAGACGAAAAGATCCGTGCATTCGACCGGAAGACGGGCAGGACGGTTTGGGAATATCAGTTGCCGGCAGGAGGTTTTGCCACACCGATCTCCTACCAGATCAACGGCAAACAGTACGTAGTGATCGCCGCCGGCGGTGGCCGTGGGCAGAAGATAGGAGGGAATTACATCGCATTTGCATTAAAATAAATACTAAACCTGTACATATGACGAAGAACGAAAATTCCCCGGAAAACAGCCGCCGCCATGCGATGAAGATGCTGGCAGCAGGTTCCGCAGCAGGACTGCTATCCCTGTTCGACAGCCCGAAAGCGCGTGCCGAACGCTACGAAACGCCCCAGTATGCGAAAGGTGCTGCGCCGGTTACCATCACCAATGTGCGTGCCATTACGACAGCGCCCGGCGGCTCCAACCTGGTAATCGTGAAGGTCGAAACCTCCGAGCCGGGTCTTTACGGGCTGGGCTGCGCTACCTTCACGCAGCGTGCCATGGTGGTGATCCCCGCGGTGAATATTTACCTCAACGAATTCTGTGTCGGCAAGGACGTTGACAACATCGAAGACATGTGGCAATCGGCCTATGTGAGCTCCTACTGGCGCAACGGGCCGGTGCTGAACAATGCATTGTCGGGGTTAGACCAGGCGCTTTGGGATATCAAAGGCAAGCGTGCCAAAATGCCCGTACACCAGCTCCTGGGCGGAAAGGCGCGCATCGCGGTGGACACTTACACGCATGCGAGCGGTCCCACGCCCGAGGCCATTGCCGACAAGGTGCAGCAATATATGTCCGAAGGTTTCCGGCATATCCGTATCCAGCAGGGCGGCTACGGCGGGGTGGGGGCAATGGACGAAGTGAAACCCGATTTCAAAACGGCCGGTTTTGGCCGTTCTTCCGACGATTTCAGTGACCAGCGTACCTATCTGAAACGCGTACCCAAAATGTTTGAGATGGTACGGAAAAGGTGTGGGGAAGACATTGAGCTGCTGCACGATATGCACGAGCTTGTAGAGCCGATGGACGCCATCCATATGATTAAAGGACTGGAAGAATACCGCCCCTACTTCATCGAGGATCCTTTCTCTCCTGAAAACATGGGCTGGTTCAAGCAACTGCGGCAAAGTACCACGGTGCCGATCGCCATGGGAGAGCTTTTCAACAACATCAACGAATTCCGCGACCCGATGGCTAATCAGCTTTTCGATTACATCCGGTGCCATATTTCGCAGATCGGCGGCATTACGCCGGCGATGAAAGTGGCGCGTCTCGGCGAGTGGTTCAACGTCAGAACGGCCTGGCACGGCCCGGGCGACACCTCGCCGGTGGGCCACGCGGCGAACAACAACATCGACATTGCGGTCTGGAATTTCGGCATCCAGGAATCGCAGCGTTTCAGTGAAAAGGTCCAGGAGGTGTTCCCTGGCTGCCCGACGATCAAGAACGGGTATTATTATGTGAACGAAACGCCGGGACTGGGTATCGATATCAATGAGAAGGAAGCGGCCAAATACCCGATCGGAACGAAGTCGCGGTGGACGGTGCGCAAGCGCGATGGTACCCTTTTAAAGCCTTGATAATCAGTGAATCAGTGGCAATGCTCTATTTTTTATTGAAATTGTTTTAAAAACCAATAAAAAATGTGGCTTGTTAATGGTTTGTTAAGCTTTTCTTAATGGCTGGAATATAGGTTTGCCGGACATATTTACCCTTTTTCCGGCGCCATTTCCTATGAATGATTCAGACTTGTGGAGCAGTTTCCGAAGCGGGGATGAAACGGCCTTTTCAATGCTTTACAAATCCTATATCGAGATCCTGTACCGGTATGGCCATAAACTGACTGCCGATACACAACTGGTAGAGGACTCGATACAGGACATGTTCATCGAGCTCTGGAACAGCCGCAAAAGGCTGTCAGATACCGATAGCATCAAATATTACCTTTTCCGGATCCTGCGCCGTAAAATCACGCAGCATCCGTTAAACCGAAACGTAGCCGGTGCCGGGGTGGAAGCTGAAAAGGTGGACGCCTTTGAGCGCCGGTTTTTTTCCGTCTCGGCCGAAAGCGAACTGATCGACACCGAAAGTGAGCTGGGCCGGTCGCGCATGCTGGGACGCGCGCTCACGCAATTGCCTGCGAGGCAGCAGGAGGTGGTAAACCTGCGCTACTACCACGAGTTCAACCATCAGCAGATCGCCGACATCATGAATATCTCCCTGCAATCGGTGCACAACACGCTTCAAAAATCCATGAAAGGGTTGCGGGAACTGTTGTCTGGTTATTCTGAAATTATTTTGACTGCATTGATTTTCCTGATTTTTCGCTAACCCTGCTCGCTTGTTTCCGTCGTTTAAAAACGACGGTCATAGATCTATTTCCGTCATTTTTAAATGATGGGAAGGTGCCTCTAAATTTTTTTTTAAAAAAAACCCATTCCCGGGGGTAATCTGCCCGCCTTTCCGCCATTTGTTTTTCTGAGGACGAAACCAGATTTTTCCATGAATTATTTGTCATTTGAACCGGAGGACTTTGCGACGGATGCATTTTTTTGCAGCTGGGTCTTGCACCCGACCCCGGAGACAGAGCTGTTCTGGCTGGACTTCCTCCGGGACTATCCCGCCAAAGCGCGGGACATAGAACTGGCCCGGCAAATGGTGCTGCTGGCGTCGCTGGGAGACGACATTAAACCTTCGCCGGCGACGGTGGACCGCATTTGGGAAGGGATTGAAGCAGGCAGGAGCCCAAAGCGCTTCGTTTTACGGGACCGGGTGGTATGGATGAAAATTGCGGCGGCGGTGACGCTTCTGCTGGTCGCATTTGCATTTTATGTCGGACAGCAAAACCGGAACCATACCTACCACACCTCTTTTGGCGAATCGCGGCGCGTGTTGCTGCCGGATGGCTCGCTCGTGACGCTCAATGCAAATTCGAGTCTGCGGGTGGCCGACCGCTGGGGACGTCGCACCGAACGCGAGGTGTGGCTGAGCGGCGAAGCTTTTTTCAGCGTCAGCAAGCTGAAAAGGGAAGGGAAAGCGGTGAAATTCATCGTGCACACGCATGACCTCAGCGTGGAAGTCCGCGGAACGCAATTCAACGTCAATACCCGCAAAGAACAAACGCGGGTCGTGCTGAGCGAAGGACTGATACATCTGCATCTGAATGGCGAGGACCGGAAGGAGATCCGGATGAAGCCCGGAGATCTTGTCGATTTTTCAAGAAACAAACAGAAACTGTCGATGCGGCACCTGCATGACGCCGCGCCGGTCTATTCCTGGAAGAACAACCGCTGGACGCTCAATGACACACCCCTCGGCGAAATCGCGACGCTGATCCGGGATACGTATGGCGTGACCGTTACCATTGAAACCGACTCACTCAGGAAGCAGGTCGTGAATGGTATCGTCCCGACCGACAGCATGGAAGACCTGCTCAACGCATTGGAAACTGTTTTGCCCATCACCATTACACACCAGGCCAACCGGGTGACGATCCGGAGCCGACCTGACTAGCATCTGAAATTTTTACTGAAACCTCAAATCAATACGCATGAAAAAGATCAACTTACTCATGATGGGATTGCTATGCATAGGCGGCTCGGTCGCCAATGCCCAGACTTTCGCCCGGGGCCAGGTTCCCCAGCCCGAACGGGCCGAGCAACCCGTATACAGAAGTATCGACCAGGTGCTGCGTGACCTCGAAAAACGGCACGGCGTGTACTTCATGTATCACAATGAAAAGATCAAATCGATGCAGATCCAGTACCAGGCACGCGGGGCCGAGGGCATCGACGAAACGCTGGACCGGATACTGAAATCCAACGGACTGGAATATAAAAAGCACGGGAAGATCTATGCAATCTTTCCTAAGGATGCCGATGCCGGGGCTGTTAAGGAACTGAAACAAAGCCTGCGGCAGACCCAGCTGCCGCCGAGAGGTTCCGAGCCTGTGATTGAGATGCAGCCGGGACAAAGTGCGGTCGGTCCGGAACATGCGCCAAAGGCTGTCAATGTTCGTGGAAAGGTAACCGATGAGAAAAATGAGCCGCTTCCCGGCGTTAGCATTATCCTCAAAGGCACTCAGCGCGGCACTACAACGGACGTCAATGGGCAGTACCAGCTCGAAATCCCCGACGAATCGGCTTCCGGCGCCGTGCTGGTATTCAGTTTTGTGGGATATGAAAGTCAGGAAATGGTCGCGAGCGGGCGCACCAGCATCGACATTGGCATGCGTGTGGCGGAGAGGGGTCTGGACGAAATCGTAGTCGTGGGTTATGGGGAGCAACGCAAAAGTGATGTCACGGGCGCTTCGAGTACGGTATCGGCGAAAGAGATCGGCAAGCGGCCCCTGGTGCGCGTGGAGCAGGCATTGCAGGGAACAACATCCGGTGTTACGGTGTCGAGTTCGAGCGGCCAGCCGGGCAGAGGATTGAATGTCCGCATCCGCGGAGCGAACTCCATTACGGGATCCAACGAGCCATTGTATGTGATTGATGGGTTTGTAGGCGGTAACATCGAATCCATCAACCCGAACGACATTGAGTCGCTTGAAATCCTCAAAGATGCTTCCTCGGCGGCCATCTATGGTTCAAGAGGATCGAACGGGGTGGTGCTGATCACTACTAAAACCGGTAAGGAAGGTAAAGCGCGGGTCAATTTCAGCACCTGGTTCAGCAAGGCGAGCATTCCCCGGAAACTGGACCTGATGAATGCCTATGATTTTGCCAGAACCGTGAACACACAATTTGCTTCTACCGGCAATGCGGCGGCATTTTCCGACCAGCGGCTGGCCGAACTGAAAGCCAATGGCGGTACGGACTGGCAGGATGAGCTGCACCAGGAGCCGTGGATACAGAACTACCAGCTGGATGTGTCGGGCGGCTCTTCCAATGTTCGCTATTTGTTTTCAGCCAACTACCTGGATCAGCCGGGGTTGATTTTAAACCAGTATTACAAAAGGACGACACTCCGCGCGAATATCGACGCGAAACTGAACGACAAGATCGACCTGAAATTCAATGTAGCGGCAATGCTGCCCAACAGCCGCAATAACGGCTATTCCGGCGACCTCACCGACCCGTTCACTCAGGCTACGGAATGGGACCCGACTTCACCTGTGCGTGACCCGGCGACCGGCCAGTTTATCTACACCGCACCCTACGGATCGATCCAGTACAACCCGATCTCTCGCGCTACCAGCCAGCAGTTCGACAACCGGCAGGCGAATGTGACGGGCACGGCCGTGCTGACTTACCGGATCCTGAAAGGGCTGTCGTTTACGACGATCAATACTTATGAGATCCGATCGCAGTTTGGCCAGAACCTCTTCGGGCCGGGAACGAGCAATGGAGTGCTGTATGCGGAAGGCAATGCCTCGCGGGGCGGTTTTTTTCAGAACAGTAACTTTTTGACCTATAAAACCAACTTCGGAGACCATGCGCTTACCGTGACCGCCTTGTACGAGCAGCAAAACGGAAATAATACTTCCCTCAATGCACGTTCCAACAACCTTTCATCCTATGCATTGGGTTACTATAACCTGAGCCTCGGCGCTACGCAGCAAACCAACTCGGGCTATTCGCAGGATGCATTGCAATCGTACATGGGTCGGGTTAACTATGCCTATAAAGACAAATACCTGCTCACCGCTGCGGTACGTACCGACGGGTCCTCGCACCTCACACAGAAATACAGCACCTTCCCTTCACTGGCGTTGGGCTGGAATGTTGCGAATGAGGACTTTATGAAGGATTCCAAAGTGTTTTCCGACCTGAAATTACGGGCAAGCTACGGGCAAACCGGCAACCAGGCGGTTGGAGCCTATGCAACCATCGCGCAGATCACGACCGGTGGGCAACAGCCAGCCTATTATTTCGACGGCAGTACGGCCAGCGTGGCCACTCCGCTGGGGGCCCCGGTTTCCAAAAACCTGAAATGGGAGCGTACGGAGCAATTTGATGTCGGCCTGGACGCCTCTTTCCTCAGAGGACGGCTTACTTTCACGGCGGATGCTTACAAAAAGAACATTTCCGACCTGCTCTATAATTACCAGGCACCCTTCTACATGGGTGGGGGCGACTACCTGCGCAACATCGGAAGTGTGGAAAACAGAGGAATCGAGTTTTCGGTAGGCGGTACGCCGGTAAGTGCGGGCAAGCTGCGTTGGACGACTAATTTCAATATTTCATTCAACCGCAACAAAGTGACCGACCTGGGTGGACTCGACAACGTGATCGTGAACGGGATCGGTTCGGCGGGGAACAGCGCTTCGATCCTGCGGGTGGGACGGCCCCTGGGTGAGTTTTACGGTTATCAATTCCTGGGAACCTGGAAAACCAATGAAGCCGAGGAGGCTACAAAATATGGTATGAAGCCCGGCGACGCCAAATATACCGATGTCAATGGCGACCACGCCTACACGGCAGACGATCGCATGCCGATCGGAAACGGTACACCGAAGTATTCATTCGGTTTCATCAACGACGTGAGCTATGGCGATTTTACACTGAGCTTCATGTTCCAGGGCACGCACGGTAACCAGATCTACTCGCAAACGCTCGCGTACCTCTGGGGCGGACTGGGCGACCAGCGCAATGCGACTACCCAGGACGCGCTCAACATATGGACGCCCGACAATCAGACTGACAACCCGGCATTCAGCAATACCAGCAAGAATTTCAACAACAGCAGCCGCTATGTGTACAATGCGAGCTATATCAAGCTGAAAAACGTTTCGCTGACCTACAAACTGCCGGCAGTGGTGCTGAACAAAATAAGGATCCGTAACCTGGAACTATACCTCAGTAGCCAGAACCTGTTCATGATCACCAAGTATCCGGGCTACGATCCCGAGGTCTCGAATGGGTTCAATGCCATTACACAGGGCCTGGAAATGGGTGTGATCCCGAATGCGAAGACTTACACGATCGGTTTGAGATTGGGATTGTAAAGGACAGGTTTCATGACATTAAAAAAGAGCATTATGAAAGTGAAATATTCAATAGTATCGATTCTGTTTGCTGCGGCAGCATTCTCGGGGTGCCAGAACCTGACTGAGGATCCGAAGGCGAACCTCACACCCGGGACCTATTTCAAGACGCAATCGGACCTGGACGGAGCGGTGTCGGCCATTTACGTTCAGTTCGCCCGGGATGGTGCATGGGGTTTTACCAACCGCAGCACATCCTATTTCGGTTCCGACGATTTCACCACTGACCCGGGACTGAACAAGGAAGACTTCCGGCTTTTCGACCGGCTGAGCGGAGGTAGCGGTAACCTGAGCATGGTGGCGCAATGGCAGGGACCATGGCAGGGTATTTACCAGGCCAACAATGTGATTGCAAATTATGCCAAAGTCAGTTCGACGGAAGAACAGAAAAATCAGTCGGCAGGGCAGGCCTACTTTCTGCGTGCATTGGGCTACTACTACCTCGTGCGGACGTTTGGGCCGGTACCGGTGATCCTGACACCCATCGATGTCGATGACCGGCCGGACCGCGATCCGGTGGAAAAGGTGTATGAAGCCATTGTTGCCGATTTACAAAAAGCGAAGGAACTTTTGCCCGTGAAATTTGCCAATGCGCCCGGCAAAGCCACTCAGATGGCAGCCCGCTCGCTGCTGGCGGATGTGTACCTCACGATGACCGGCTGGCCTTTGAACCAGACTTCCTACTACGCTCAGGCGGCGACCGAGGCCGATGCGGTGATCAAGTCGGGGCAATTCAATGTAGGCACGCCTTATGCACAGGTTTTTACGACCAACAATGGGCCGGAGTCGATCTTTGGGTTGCAGTACAATGTCAATGGCGGCCTGCCGTTGCGTAGCGCAGGATCTTCATGCGTGCCCCTGGACGAGGTGGCAACGAATGGGTCGAGCGGCTGGGACGACTACTATCCTGAGATTAATTTTTACAAAAAGGCGCCCAAGTGCAAGCGTACGGACGACACGTTCTACACCACGTTGAAACTGCGGCAGCCGGACGGGAAAACTTTCAAGCTGGTATCCTGGGACTCTCCGGAAACCCATGCGCGGCATCCCTACTACAAGAAGTTCCGTGCAGGCCTGAATGGCGACGGCGTTTCGGAATCGGAAACGGCCATCAACTCGATCAATCCGAGCACCAACAAGGTGTATGACATTATCCGCTATCCGTTGGTGCTGCTGGCCTATGCGGAAGCTTCGGCGATGTCGGGTGGCGGCCCCACTGCTGCGAGCTATGCGGCGATCAACGAGGTGCGGAAACGTGCCGGCCTCCCCAACCTCACCGCGGGGCTTTCGGCGACCGCATTCAGGGATTCAGTCGTGTATGAGCGGGCTTACGAATTTGCAGGGGAGTTTGGGGTGCGCTGGTTCGACATTGTACGTCTGCAGCTGCTGCCCAAGATCGTTGCGGATAGGAGCCTGGAGGAAAACCCGATCCCGGCCAACACCAACTTCAGCCAGAAATACCTGGCCCCGATCCCATCCAACGAAATGACCAGAAACGCCAAATGGGCCCAGAATGACGGGTACTGACGATCCCCCCGCCCGCCGCGCCCGCCCGCCCGCCAACCCGCCAACCCAAGGCTTAAGCCTTGGGCTATCGCCACCTGGCGCATGCAGGGCGCCGGACGGCCGATCCCTGGGGCTGCCGATCCCAAGGCTTAAGCCTTGGGCTATCGCCACCTGGCACGGGCAGGGTGCCCGACGGCCGGTCCCTGGGGCTGCCGGTCCCAGGGCTGAAGCCCTGGGTTGCGGGGATGTATACAGATCAACTTTTGATGAGACGGAGACCGACATATATGCTTTCTTCCGGGACTGACCGCCGAACGGGCAGCCGTTCGATGCTTTTCAAGCTGATCAGCATGGTATTGCCTTTGTTGTTCATTCTTTTGCTTGAATGCGGGCTTCGTATGTTTCACTACGGCGCCGACCTCAGTCTTTTTATAGAGTATCCTCATGACCAAAATTACCTATTCCTAAACCCTGACGCTTCCAAACGATACTTCATTAACCAGAAGAATGCGACGACCGGTAATGTGGAGCCTTTTTTAAAAAAGAAGGCCGCAGGTACCCGTCGCATTTTCGTTTTGGGAGAATCTACTACAATCGGTTATCCTTATTTCCACAACGGCTCATTTCATCGCTGGCTGCAATTCAGGTTCTCGCATACGTTCCCGGATCAGCATTTTGAGATCATCAACCTGTCACTGACGGCAGTGAATTCGTACACCGTACTCGGCTTTGCACGGGAACTGGTGGACTACGCGCCCGATGTGGTACTGATCTATACCGGGCACAATGAATATTATGGTGCTATGGGCGTAGGCTCGGCCGAAAGTATCGCAGGTAGCCCCTGGCTGGTGAATGCGTTGCTGCGCTTGCGCGGGTTGAGGGTAATTCAGCTGGCGACCAACGTTTATACAAGTTTGAGCCCGGCGGGAAGAGAAGGCGGTAATGACGGAACCCGGATGCAGCGCATGGTGGCCGACCAGCAGATCGGCTATCAGTCGGAGGCGTACCGGAAAGGCGTGCAGCAGTTCAGGACGAATATGGGCCAAGCTCTTGCTATACTCAATGCTCACCACATTCCCGTGCTGCTCAGTAACCTGGTCAGCAACGAAAAGGACTTGTTACCATTCGCCAGTGCGACGGTGGATCGTGCGAAATTCCCGGACTTCGAACGCAGGTATAACAAAGGGCTTCATAGCCTTGCGACCGGAGACAGTCTGGCGGCATACCGTTTCTTTAAAATGGCAGGTGAAATTAATAACGCACACGCCGGTTGTAACTATTATTTGGGCCGGCTGGCATATACAGGCAGGCGATTCGCGCTGGCCAGGAAGTACTTCGCCAAGGCCCGTGACCTGGATGGTTTGCGTTTCAGGGCGCCGGAAGAGTTCAACGGCATTATCCGTCACCTTGTTGCCCGCTATCCCAATGCCCATCTGGTTGATACAAAAGGTCTTTTCGAGACAAACTCCCCTGGCGGCATCATCGGAAAGGAACTGATACTGGAACACGTTCATCCGGATCTGACGGGTTATGCATTGATGTCGGAGGCATTTTACAGGGCATTGAAAAAGAATGATTTGCTACCCGAGAAGGCTGCCCGTGAAATGTCATTCCGGCAACTTTTAAAAACAATGCCTATTCCCCGCATCGATTCACTGGCCGGGCTCTACAAAGTGGCTAATCTTAAAAACAGCTGGCCGTTCAAGGGAAGCATGCAGCGCGACTCTTTCAGGATCGAAAGTTTTGAAGAACAGACCGCCTACGCATTAGCCAACCGAAAACTGGGCTGGAATGAGGCTATGAGCGAGGCTTATAACCATTACATTGCCAAAAGTGATTACCCGGAAGCACGGAAAGTAGTGGAGTCCCTTATTCTGGAACAACCCTATGATCCGCGGTATTACATAAAGTCTGCCATGCTGAGCGGACAAATGCACCGGGAAGACGACGCACTGTTCAGTATTAGAAAAGCCTTCGAACTCGCGCCTTCCTTGGAGTCCGCACGATACCTTTTTGTGCTGTATCTGAAAAGAGACCAGCCTGAAAAAGCACTTCCGTATCTGGATTATGCGATCCGGCACAATGCATCAGGGCCGGACCTCACGCGCGTGCGCATCCTGGCGGAGGAAGTTGTGTCACTTAAAGCAGGAACGAGGGCCGATTCCACAAACACTGGGTTGCTGAACAGAATTGCTTCGGCCTACCTTCAAATGGATAACCGCGACGGTGCATTGCGTTATGCGCAAAAAATACTCAGGCTCAATGCAAACGACCCCGGGGCCTTGCAATTGATAGCGCTTCTCAGTTCGAAGCAGTAAAATCTTTACTCAGTTTTCAATGATTTGACCGGGTTCATCAGGGCGGCTTTCAAGCTCTGGAAACTGACGGTCAACAGCGCAATTCCGATTGCCAGTAACCCCGAAACGCCAAATGTCCACCACTGCATTTCGATCCGGTAGGCGAAGTCCTGCAACCAGTTTTCCATCGCATACCAGGCAATCGGTGAGGCGATCACGATGGCGATGAGTATGAGTTTGATAAAATCGCTGAAAAGCAAGGCCATAATGCTCGCAACGGAAGCGCCGAGTACTTTCCTGACACCGATCTCTTTCGTCCGTTGCTGTGCTGCGAAAGTGGCGAGGCCGAACAGTCCCAGACAGGAAATGAATATCGAGATGGCTGCGAAGATCCGGAATGCGTCGAATACCAGTTGCTCCATCATATAACCCTTGGCAAGCGATTCGTTCAGGAAGGCGTATTGGTAAACGTCCTGCGGAAAAGTGGTTTTCCAGACTTTTTCGATGCCGGTGAGCGTACTGCCCACATTCAGCCAGGCACCGTCGGTAGTATTGACCGCCACGTGGATCTGGTCGTAGAAATCGGTATTCCAGCACATGATCACGCAAGGCATGATCGCTTGCTGCAACGATACATTATGGAAATCCTTTACAACGCCGATGATCGGTGCTTCTCCTTCACTGATCACCAAAGTCTTGTTCAGGGCAGTTTCCGGTGTTAATCCCAGCATTTTTACCATCGTTTCATTGATCACGAAGCCATTGAATGCATTACCATCGGGAACGATGTTGGAAGGGTTGAACCAGCGTCCGGCTATGTTTTTGAGGTTAAACAGTGAGTTGTAATGTAAATCAACCACCTTCATTTCCGCCTGCCTGTCCATAGGCTGTTCCTCCGATTTGAGCCTGAAATTGGTCCCGTAGAAGTTCTTAGTAATCGGTGCACCGGTAGAGAAGCTCACTTCCCGGATCGACGGATTTTGTAGAAGTTGCGCCCGGAAAGCGTTCATTTTGCTGATCAACTGGTTACGGGGCCCGTTGATAGCGATCACCGCGTCTTTGGCAAATCCCAGATCTTTGTTCCTGAATAAATTCATCTGCCCGGAAGCAACGAACGTGCCGACGAGCAGGCCGTAAGTAATGCAAAATTGCCCGATGATCAATCCCTGACGCAACGTGAACCGGCTCCTGGTCGGGGTGATTGCATTCTTGAGGGCCTGCATCGGCTGGAAGCGCGATATCACCAGGGCGGGATAGAAGCCGGCCAGCAATGCGACCAGCAGAATAAGTACAGCGCTAAATAGCCATACAAAGCCATCGGGCTGCAAGTCGAGGTTGATGACCGTGAGGGCCTGATTAAGTCCATTGATCAAAAAGCCCATCGCGAGCAGCGACAAGGAACCGGCGATCGATGCGACGATCAGGGTTTCGCCGATGAATTGGAAAAAAAGCTGAATGCGTGTGCTGCCTACTGTCTTGCGCACGCCTACCTCCTTACGCCTTCGTAATGCACGCGCCGTAGTGAGGTTGATAAAGTTGAACGACGCGATCAGGATCAGGAAAACGCCCAGGCTCGACAGGCCCCACAGGATCTGGCGGCTCACCAGGTAGCCGCCGAGAAAATCTTCATAAAGTGGTTCCGTGTGTATTTCGGTCAGCGGTTGCAGGAAGTAGGATATGCGGGTGTCATCTTCCTTGTTCATGTACTTCTTTTTCATCGCCTCCAGTTGGCGTTCGAATGTCCGCGGCTGAACGCCGGGGCCGAGCGTTACAAATGTGGTACCCTGGTAGTTGCCCGACCAGTTGGCGGTCGCGTAGGCATTGTTGGTCTTAAAAAACCGGTAGTTGACCAGCATCTCGAAAAGCAGGTTGGTATTGCCTGGCGGGTTGCGTATAACGGCCGAAACGATCAATTGATCGGTGTTGTTGAGTGTGAGTGTTTTACCAATTATTTCTTGAAAATTTCCGGCGTATTCGGCAAAATAGCGCTCAGCGAGTTTCTGCGTAAGCACGACCGAGTTGGGCTGGGCAAATGCCGTTTCAGGTCCCCCGGCGAGCCAGATCCCCTCCGGATGGATTTTCTTAAAGTCGAAAGTCTTAAGATACTGGGCATCAGTGAACATCAGCTTGCCTTCTTCGAAGCGATGAATGGTCCCTTTGCTATCTACGGAACTGATGATCCGGCTCAATGGCCCGGCAGTCTGTGTGACGGTGGCGCCGGGAATATTCTCCCGGATGGCCTCGGCCAGTGGATAGGCGGTGGTGGGCCAATGCTGGATGCCATCCGCCTTTTTGCTGTGCTCCACGATCCGGTAGGTATGGTCGGCATTGGAGTGAAAGTTGTCGAAGCTCAGTTCGTACCGGACGAAAACATAAATGACAAGGCAGCAGGTCATGCCCAGTGCCAGTCCGAGGATGTTGATCACGGCGCTGGTTTTATCAGTCCATAGTCGCCGGAATGAAATTCGGAGATCATAAATGAGCTTCATGCAGATCACAGGTTAGCGTTTGTTATACCATTGACCCAACAATCATACCACCCAGCAAAACATGCCAATGCAGCCCGAAAAGGCCTTTTTTTGAGTGCTGTCCTGTCCAGTATCGGACAGCGCGTTGTCCGCAACCGTCGCGGCTATGGGCGGAAGAGCGCGATACGGAGCGCCTTCAGACCGGATATGCCTTGCAGGTCTTCCACTTCGAGATTTTCGATATCACCGGCGACCCTGTTTTCGGCCCGGAGCAGCCTGATATAGCCCTCGTATTCTCTTTCGACCGCCGGATTGGAATATACGATCACCAGTTTGCCGCTCTGGACGATGCGTTCGTTGAGACCTCTCACGAATGCTTTGTCAATGCGTTTTTTCACGATTTCATACCTCGCATTGTAGCTGCCATACACATCAAATCGTTTTTCATCCATCCTGAACTGGATATCGATCGCTGCGTGGTAAACGAGGATGAGGGTAGTCACTTCGAGGGGATACGGCAGAAATGGTTTCATCTCGTGATGGGCGACCTCCATTTCGCAAAGTGTTCTGATTTGCCACAGGCGTAGCGCGTGCAATTTGCCAAGGTGAAAGTGCCGTCCGGGAGAAATGGAAGCGCCTACATAGAGGTTATGTTCGATGCCGTCGCTTTTAAACCGTTCGAAGTAATGCGGAAAAATTTCCTGTGCCTCAGCCTGCCCGTCGTCGATGATGCGGGCCATCGCCTCGTTGATCATCGAGATAGTCTTTTCGTACTTCCGCCGCGCGTGGTGAAATGCCCCGGTGGCTTTGTCGCTGGCATTCAGATATTCCCGGATCAGCCGGGCGGGTTCCGGATCGCCGATCTCACGTAGCTTGGGATGAACCCTGTTTTCAAGAAAACTGCTTACATACTGCTCCGTACTTGCCCGCAGCGGAATGGAGAGGTCTGTGAGGTAAGTACTCAGCTGACGTCGGTCTTCCTGGAACAGATCGGTGAACAGCGGCTGCCTGTCAATCGTTTCGAGCAATGTCATGGCTGCGTTCAGCTGCCGGTTCAGGTCCTGCTGTACACTGGTATTCCGCGCTTCCGAGGACCCTTTGACGTCGATTTGCCCGTACATGGGGTGTACTTCCGGGAAAGTCACCTCATTCAGCTCATAATCCTCTCCCAGCTGCCGGTAGTGGATCAGTTTTCTGGCTTCGGCATTAAACTTCCAGTAAACGCTGTTATGAATAGTGGTGAATTTTTCCTGAATAACGGCCTGTATCTGGTTTTGCAATTCGGAGGCCAGTCTTTCGATTGTGTCGGTCAAAAAGGGCAGCACCACTTCCAGTTTGCGTGCATTAATGCTGTTGAGAGCCTTTGGATTTGGCGAAACGACCTCCATTATGCCGTACAGGAAATCGTTCTTCACCACGGGCGCAAGGATAAAACTACCTATCTGCTGGGAGGTGAAGTTGCGTGCCAGCATGTTTCCCGGATTCGCGTGGAGGTAGTCGGCCGCGTTTGAAATAATGAAAAATACCTTTTTGTCGATCAACGTTTGGTAAGAGTCGGGGCACAGCATCGTGCGGACGTCCTCGTGCTTGTGCTCGCGCAGGATGAAACTGGGCAGCTGCTGCCCGAAAGTATCCGGACTGAAACGGCCCTCTTCCTGATTGAAAACCGTAAACCCTACCTCGATGTCGGGAATGCGGTAAATCGACCGGAATATGGAATTAATACTTTGCCTGAACCCGGGCGACCGGATTCCCAGCAGTTTTTCTTTCAGTAATGACGCGGCCGTTTCCACGGTCACGTCGATAAGGCTCATGATGCCAAAGCCCTGAATCAGCCAGCTGTTGGGTGGGAATTTGGATTTCCAAAGTTCCAGGTCATCGTAATTGTCGATCAGCAGATCGATATCCTCCGCATTGATCGGCAGCGAGTTTTCGGTGGCGATGATATCGAGGAAATCGGCATTGTAGAGAACCCTGTAATGCCTGGTGATGCCGTTTGCAGCCGGAATGTCGTAGAAAAATGGTTTGGTAAAATCGATCCTTACATTGTAGTGCTCCTGCAAGATCAGGCAGCAGCTCATCACATAGAACTGATGCTCACTGAAATCACGGATGCTGAAATCAAAATCCGGTCCCGCGGTATCCAGAATGGTCCTGAACCGTTCCGAGTGGTTGAACAGGAATCCGGAATAGGGCAGTCCGATCGCCTTGATTTCGTTTTTGGTCAATGCCTCGGGAAAATAGGGTGCCAGGAGCCGGCTGATCAGTTCCGCATTGCCGGTAACCTGCGATACATTGGTAATACCTTGCCGAAGCTCGGGAAACTGGGCCGCCTTTTCCAGCAATGCCCGTTGCTGGGCCGCCAGTGGATTGGATGGATCGTTCGCAGTCTTTTCCAAATCCCGGATCACCTGACCAAAACAAAGCTGCACCTCGAAAGGCGAATCCGGGAAGTAAAAAATGTCCATGCCAGGGGTTTTGAATGAAGGGGTAAAAATAGCGTGTTTCAGCTGTTCCGCCAATGGCCGGGCATCATACTTTCCTGTTTTAACTCTTCTGACAATTTCGTATTTTTACCAACATGACAACGATCACCCTACAAGTTCCGGACAGCTTAGGAGAATTTCAGAACGATACCATCTGATTCATTGCCGCCAAGCTATATGAGTCCGGAAAGCTGTCGTTAGGTCAGGCAGCTGAAATGGCCGGGTTAACCAAAAGAACTTTTGCTGAGTTATTGGGCGAATACGGCGTATCGCTTGTGAACTATCCGGTTTCGGAAATCATTGCCGATGCAGAAAGAATTTGAGATCGTCATTGCTGACACAAGCTGCCTTATTTTGCATTATCCCATGCATATTTTTAGCACTTCCTCCTTATAATTCCTTCCGATTGGGATCTGGTGTACACCCCAGATGATGCGGTTGCGTTCGATACGCCTAATTTTGTCAATGGACACGATGAACGATTTGTGAACCCTTATAAATCTTGACGAGGGAAATATATCCAGCATGGCTTTCACCGATCCTTTGATCACGACTTTATTCGAGCCGGTATGAATGATCGCGTAATCTTTGAGTCCCTGTATATGCGTAATGTCGTCGAATGCAAGCCTGACGCGCTGGACTCCGCTTTTGACAAAAATAAAATCCGGCTTTTCTTCGGTGACCTGCTGTTCCAGATTGGTGTTTTGCTCTTTCAATTGCAGGAAATCCCGCACCTTTTCAACCGCCTGCAAAAAACGTACGTAGGAAATGGGTTTGAGCAGGAAATCTATTACACCCAGCTCATACCCTTCGAATGCATAGTCGCGGTAGGCGGTCGTAAAGACGGTCACCGGCGGGTGCGACATGGATTTCAGAAATGTTATGCCGTTCATTTCCGGCATTTCAATATCCAGGAACAACACGTCGGGCCCTGCATCAGGCCCTTTTTCTTCCATGTACGCGAGCGCGTCCAGCGCACTCCCGAACTGTACAATGCCGCCTGCAATCCCCGACCGATGCAGGTATCCTTCCAGAATTTCCCTGGCGAGCGGTTCATCGTCTATGATTATGCATTGTAGCATACGTTGTGGGTAGGGTCAGTTCACGACACGGTTGAAAGTATAGCTCACATAGTCGTCGCCCATCATCAGTTTTCGGGAGTTGTCCAGTACAAATAACACATTTTCGTCGCCTTTCAGAAACATCAGCGATTTTTCCGGCTGGTCGGGGTCGAGTACGATCACGGTGGCGTCGGGGTTGCCGGAAATGCCCCGAACAATTGCCCACTTGCCTGTACGAGCCTTTTCGCGGTAAAAAGATCCTTCCCAGAGATAAGTTGCGGGCTGTTTGGTGGCAGGGTCAATGAAGAATGTGAAGCCCCATTTTACCTTTTCACAGTTGGCTTCCACCTGCAAATGCAGCACTTTCGCGATTGCCTGGCACGGCACGCGTCCGTGAAAGACGCCCCAAACTTTGGGGCCTTCGGCGACAGGCAGCCGGGTGGTGGTTTTGGATGGAACATTGGAAAGCTGTGCTTGTTGCGCAACAGCGATCTGGAACGAAATGATACTCGCTACGACCAGGAATAAGGTTTTCATGGCTAATGGATTTAAATGTTCAGATTCCGGTGGAACGATTGAAAGTGTAACTGAATCCCGCATTGCCGATCATCAGTTTGCCTTCAAGATCCAGCAAATGCAGTAGCCGGTCGTCCAGCCGTAGCAGCCGGATCGGCGTCTTCGACTGGGATTTGAGCACGAAAACAGCTCCCCCCGGCGCTTTCCCGGCATTTTTTTCGGCGTGCCACTCCCCATTGATCTCTTTGGAAACGCCGTCGTTGGCAAATCCCTGAGTGCCGGGTTTCGTCATTCCATAAGTGTATTGCAATGTGAAGCGCGTTGGATTTTGGTCGCGGGGATGACGCTGTAAAGCTATCTTCCATTTGATCATTTCACACTGCATCTCCATGGGAATCGACAGCAGGTGACGGGCAACCGGATCGCAGGGCGTGGCTCCGACGAATATTTCGCGTTCGGGAGATGGCTTGTAGCCAGGGCACAAGAGCATTATCAGGAAAAGGAATGGAAGCAACCGGGATGTTTTCATGGCAGAATGGGGTTAAGTATTGACAAGATTGATTTTCATGAATACCGTAAAACGTTCCTGCTGATCGTCGATCCGCAGACTGTGGCGGGAGGGGTAGAGAAGTTCGAGTCGCTGGCGGAGATTGGTAAGTCCGATACCGCCTTTGGTTTCTTTGCCGGAAGCAGCCGGTTTGCCGTTTTCGATCGTCACTTCAAGCGCTGAAGGACCAACGAGAATTTTCCCATGCAGCCAGCTTTTTTCCGACTTCCTGCCGACGCCATGCTTGAATGCATTTTCGAGCAGTGGTAAAAGCAGCAGCGGAGCGATTTCCTTGCCGTCGGTTTCACCTGCGACGTCGAGTGATATGTCGGGATTATTGTCGTAGCGGATCCGTTCGAGCTCGATATAATTGTGGAGGTAGCTGATCTCCCTGTCAAGCGAAACGGTACTGTTATCACTGTCATAGAGCATGTACTCCATCATTTCGGATAATTTGAGCACGACCTCCGGTGCCAGATCCGATTTTTTCAACGTCAGCGCGTACAGGTTGTTCAGGATATTGAAAAGAAAATGAGGATTCACCTGCGAGCGCAGAAAATTGACCTCGGCATTCAGTTTCTCCACCACGATTTTTTGCAGAATGCGCTGCTGCTCGTACCAGTCGATGCTCAGCTTCAGAGCTACCATCAATGCCAGATACCAGAGTGTGCTGAAAAAGTTGTAGGAAACCGACTCGATCCAGTTGCTGTTTCGCATCGGTCCGATCACATAGCCGTATAAGTAGTAGTCAAAAAGGCATTGGACCAGCAGGTAACCGATGATCGACAGCAGCACCATTCCGAAATATTTCAGATACCGTTTGTGGGAGAGGTATCGGGGCAAAAAGTAATGCAGGTTAAGATATGCGATCGCGATCAGCAGTGCTATCCGGCCGATGACGCAAATGGCGAAGTAATTGAGGCTTGCCTTATAAATGAGGTAGCGCTTCTCATACAGAAAAAAGCCGGTTACCAGCAGCCAGTAGCCCGCATGGACCAATGCATATTTGACGGTGACGGTCCTGTTCGATAAGGGAAACCTTACCTGTTTTTCGAGAAATGGGGCAGCCATAAGCGCGGATTAAGATAGTAGGGTAAATGAAGATAAAAGAATCCGTCGAACGAAATTATATCGACCAACGGACCAAAAAGTAGAGGAAACGCACTGTGTACATAATTCACTATTTATTAATGGTTTATTGATCTTCCCGGTCTGAAACTTTGCACAAATAATTGTAATTTTAAAAGAATAGTTTATACATATCTTCAACTCAACCCAACAAGCCAAATGATGAAAATTCTATGCAGATTTGGAATGGTATGGCTGCTCTTTGCATTGTTCTCAGGATGCGAAGACCACGATGTTCCTCAGGATGTCGTAAGGCAGAACGGATTGCCTCTGAGTGGTTCTCAGGAATTTCCCGCCAAGCAGACCGGTGCTACCGGCTGGGCGGATGTATCGTACAACAAAACCACGCACATGCTCACATTCACGCTCAACTGGGCAAACCTGACGGGTAACCCGACGGGCGCGCACATACACGGGACCGCCGCACGCGGAAGCAATGCCGGTATCAAATTCGATTTTTTCAACCAGATCCCGAAAACACCGTCCGGCTCCTACTCATCCTCCGTGCTGGTGGACGGCACGAGTATCAATGAAACGGATCTGCTCAACGGGATGTACTACTTCAACATTCATACGACCCTCAACTCGGGCGGTGAGATCCGCGGGCAGATCGAATTTTATGACCAGCCTCATATTGTAGTGAAGAAAGGCCTGCCGCTCACCGGTTCGCAGCAGGTTCCGGGAATTATGACCAATGCCTGGGGCACGGTGGACGTCATGTATAACAAGTCGACTCACCTGCTGAGCTATTTCATCAAATGGAAAGATCTCACCAGTGTACCAACGGGCTCCCATATTCACGGGACCGCAGCGAAAGGCGCTAATGCGGGCATTCAGCACGACTTCTTTACCAACTTCCCCAAGACACTCTCCGGAGAATATTCCAATTCGGTGATGGTCGACGGGGTGAAGATCAAGGAGGCTGAGCTGCTCAATGGCCTCTATTATTTTAACATTCACAATATTATCTATCCGGCAGGCGAGATCCGCGGCCAGATCGAATTCTGATCGTTTCCTGAAAAGCACATCATCCCGCCCTCGGTAACTGGGGACGGGATGATTTATGATACCCTGGTGAACACTGATTCAAAAGGGATTTTTTTCCAACAAATGAAACCACAAGCAGCCTGACGGGGCACAATCCGATGAAAGGCGAAATGAAGTAGTTTTTCGTCGTTTATATTCTACAAATGCATTTCGCAGATGCTTTCGGTTGTTCGTCGACAGCCGTTTTTTATATCTTTATATTCTCCATAAGATGCTGTATCATTGTACGATAACTCCTAACTGAACGAACTGTATGTACTGGCCTGCACAAACCAATGCGCATGACGTCGCGAGGCGATCGCTCCGGATATGGGGTGCTTTCCTGTTGGTGTATGTGGGTTGCGTATATACGGTAAGGTCACAGCAGATCGATCCGGATCTGAGCTTGTTGATCCAAACAGAAAAAGCATTTGCAGCCACGGTGAGCGAAACCGGGATTGCCGGCGCTTTTTTAGCCTATCTGGATAGCTCCGGCGTTGTTTTTACCAAGGGAGTCGCCGTCAACGGGATGGCCGAGTATGGCAAGGTTACCGGCAATGATTTCCTGAGCTGGTACCCGGTCATTGCGCACGTTTCGGTGTCCGGTGACCTGGGTTTTACCTCCGGTCCTTACCAGTATTTTGCAGAAAAGGGGCAGCAGGCATTGAGTTCAGGCTATTTTTTTTCGATATGGAAAAAGAATACTCAGGGGAAATTCAAGGTCTTACTCGACGGAGGAGCCTTTCATACCAAAGACCACACAGAAGCATTCCGGCGCGATGCCGAACCAGAAAGCAATACGGGTTATGACTACATTCTCCCGTTTGCGCCCGTCGGCGGACATCCCGGCGATGTATGGATCGAGGAAGATAATTTTTCAAAAACCGCCGCCGGTGACATGAGCGGAGCTTACAATCGCTTTCTTGCAGGAGAAGTAGTGTTGTTGAGAAATAACAGCTCTTTCGGGCGTAACAAAGCGCACGCGCTCCGCACGCTCGGTGAGCAAAATATCAGATCATACCAATTTACCAGGGGCGGACAGGGGATTTCCAAAGCGGGGGATCTTGCCTATTGCTTCGGTCAGGTTAAGGCGACCGGCAGCGCCAGGCAGGAAATAACCGACGGCTTCTTCGTCAGAATCTGGCAGCACCGGCCGGAAGGCTGGAAAATCGTAGCCGATCAGGTCTGCCTGTTTCGTTAGGCGCTATCCGTGACCATTTGACACCGGCTCCGCATCCGGTGAACAGAAGCGTTATGCCCGTTCAAGACCATTGCCCTCCCAAATTGTAACTGCCCGGCGGCTGTCTGGCAACCCGATCCGCATTTTCAACCAATCCATAATGACCATGAAAAATAGCTATCCATTATTATGTGTGCTGTTGCTCGCCGCGATGCACACCGCAGCCCAGGAGCGGGCCGTCACCGGGGTGGTGACCGCGAAAGACGACGGAACCGGACTGGCCGGGGTGAACATCAAAGTGAGGGACGCGAATACCGGGACGCAAACCAATGGAAACGGGGAGTATTCGATCAGGGTGGGCAGCGATAGCGTCGTGCTGGTTTTCAGTTATATCGGTTTTGAAACGCAGGAGGTAAAGGTGGGGACCCGGTCCCGGCTGGATATTTCACTCGCGCAGGATACCAGGCAACTGGGCGAAGTGGTAGTCACGGCGTTGGGGATCCGCCGGGAGGAGAAATCGCTGGGCTTCGGGGCCCAGAAGATCGACGGTTCCGAACTGAGCAATGTAAGGGAGACCAACCTGGTCAACTCGCTGTCCGGTAAATTAGCGGGCGTGCAGGTCGCAGGTAGCCCGGGTGCGATGGGCGGTTCGGCGAAGATCAATATCCGTGGCATCACATCGATCTACGGGAACAACAACCCGCTTTTTGTAGTGGATGGTATGCCCATGGAAAACCGCAATACAAACTCTGCCGACCAGCAGCGCGGCTCGGGTGGTTATGACTACGGAAACTCCATTCAGGACCTGAACCCCAACGATGTCGAGAATGTGATGGTGCTCAAAGGTGCGGCGGCGACCGCATTGTACGGAAGCCGGGGCTCTAATGGGGTGATCGTGGTGACGACCAAGAAGGGCGGGAAGTCGCGAAAACCGAATCTGAGCTATTCATTTGGCTATAATGTCGATAAGGTATACAAATTGCCGCGCTACCAGAACAAGTACGGAGGCGGATATCGCTTTCAGAAGCTCTATTACAATGATAGTCCGGAGGCTTTTCCCGACGATCGCAGGGGAAGCTATGACGACAACGATGGGCTGGGGCGCTATGATCTGATGCCGCAATATGCGACCGACGAATCCTGGGGGCCGAAATTCGAGGGACAGCTTTACCGCCCATACTGGAGTTGGGACAAAGACAGTAAAAACCCTGATTTCGGGAAAGTGGTCCCCTGGGAGGCGCAGCCCGATAATATCAAAAGTTTCTTTGAAACCGGGTCCACATTTAACCACAACGTTTCCCTCGACGGATCGAATGACAAGGGATCTTACCGCATTTCCTATTCAAACCTGAACCAGAAATACATCCTGCCCAATTCCAGGCTGACACGGCATAATGCAAGTATCAATGGCAGCTACGAAGCGATCAAAAACCTGACGATCTCCGGCGCGGCTAATTTCGTGACCCACTCGGCAAAAGGCAGGCCCGGGACTGGCTACGGCGACGACGGATCGAATGTGATGGTCCAGTTCACACAATGGGGCCAGCGGCAGGTCGATTTCAATAAAATGAAGGAGTACGAGCTCCCCGATGGCACTCAGCTCAGTTGGAACCGGACCTCATGGTTTAATCCCACACCCAGATATTCCAACAATCCTTATTGGGTAAGGCACAAAAATTACCAGTCCGATGGCCGGACACGCTTGTTCGGGAACCTGGCAGCGAACTACAAACTGGCCGAGGGGCTGACGGCCGAAATAAAGTACATGACTGATACCTACTTCGAAACCCAGGAGGAACGCGTGGCGATCGGTTCACAGTACACACCACTGTATTGGCTGAGCAAGTACGGGCACCTGGAAAATAACTTTCAGGGGCTGCTTACCTACAATAAGGTGCTTTCCAAAGACTTTTCGCTCCAAGCCAACCTCGGGGTCAACCGCATGTCCCGCACCGGTTCTACATTGATATCCAAGACGGTGGATGGGCTCAGCTCGGATGTTTTCAGCCTGGAAGCTTCCATGGGACGTCCCGATATTACGGATTTCAAGACCAGGAAGCGGATCAATTCGGTGTTCGCGAGTTCTTCGTTGGGTTACAAGGATATGCTCTTCCTGGATTTGGGGGCGCGGAATGACTGGTCGTCGGCCCTTCCGGTGAAGCACAACTCTTACTTTTACCCGTCCGGGTCGCTTTCCTGGATCGCTTCGAACCTGATTGAGGCCAACTGGCTGAATTTCCTGAAACTGCGTGCGGCGATCGCGCAGGTAGGAAACGACACCGATCCCTATAACACCGTGCTGGCATATCAGCTGTATCAGCCATTTGGTTCCGATTCCAGAGTATCGGTGCCGAACACCCTGCCCAACCCGGATTTGAAGCCGGAAATCACTTCGGAATATGAATTTGGAACTGAATTTAAAGTCCTGAATAACCGGCTCGGCGTGAATTTGTCTTATTATAATCGCCGCACCCGGAACCAGATCATCCCGCTCAGCCGCTCGGCTGCCACGGGCGCCGCTTACAAATACATCAATGCCGGTTTGGTAGAAAACAAAGGTGTCGAGATCAGTTTGAATGCCACACCGGTTTCGACGGAGAACTTTAAATGGGATGTTACGCTCAACTGGGCGCGGAACAGTAACAAGATCGCGCGGCTGATGCCTGATCAGAAAACGATGTTTCTGACTAATGCGTCCTTTGCCGTGCAGCTGGAAGCGCGGGAAGGAGAATCGTTCGGATCTATTGTCGGCTATGATTTTGTATACAATGAAAAGGGACAGAAAGTCGTGAATGAGGATGGCATTTATCTGCGCTCGGACGATCAGGTGGTGCTGGGCTCGGTGCTGCCGTCCTTTACGGGCGGGCTGATCAACGCGTTCCGTTACAAAGGCTTTAATTTCTCCGCATTAATCGATTTTCAGAAGGGAGGTAGCTTCTTTTCGACCACCCAGATGTTTGGGCGGGAAACGGGTATTCTGGAAGAGACGGCTACCGGCAATATCCGCGAGGACGGTGTAATTGCCGAGGGCGTCAAACAGGACGGCACGCCGAATGACGTCGTGATCACTGCCCGTCAGCATTACAGCAGCAACGGGAATGGTGGCTACAATATCAACTCGATCGACGTGATCGATGCCAGCTTCATTTATCTCCGCGAAGTGAGTTTGGGCTACAATTTGCCCGCAGGGATCGTTTCCAAAACGCCGTTCAGCAAAGTCAGGCTGTCGGTGGTGGGGCGTAACCTGTGGCTGATGAAGTCGAATTCCAAACACGTTGATCCTACCAATATCACCAATTCCATCACCAACTGGCAAGGTCTTGAAGGAGGCGCGTTACCCTCGGTCCGTTCGATGGGCGTAAACGTTTCTTTCGGATTTTAAAATTGAAAACAGCTATGAAAAGCATCAGAAATATCTCATCCGCATTCATTCTTACGTCGGTGCTGGCTTGTACCGATGGTTTTGAGGAAATGAATAAAGACCCGAACAGTGCCGAGCATGCGACGTCCTCGCAGCTGCTTACCAATGCGCAATACAATTTCTCCACGAACATCACCGACGAATGGAACAATGGTCGTTTCGGAATGTATTACGCGCAGTACTGGTCGTCGACCTACTACTCCGACGAGAGCCGGTACCAGATCCGGGAGAACGTTAACCTGATCATGTGGACCACCTTCTATGCAGATGTGCTCAACGAATTGCAGGAATCCCAGAAGGTAGAACGGGAATCCCAATGGCCCGGATATCAGAACAGGATCGTTATTTCGGAGATCATGAAGGCCTATACCTACCATTTCCTGACCGACATTTACGGCGGACCCATTCCTTACGCCGAAGCCTTGAATCCGGATGACGTTACGCCTGCTTATAACAGCGGGGAGGATGTGTATGCGGCACTGCTGGCCACGCTGGATGCTCAGGTGAAGCTGCTCGATCCTGCGCAGCCGAGCTATGCGACCGGGGATGTGGTGTACGGAGGCGATGTGAATGCATGGAAACGGTTTGCCAATTCGTTGAGGCTGCGGATCGCATTGCGGATGATTGATGCAAAACCTGCCGAAGCTACCGACGCCATTAAAAAAGCGCTGGATCCGGCGAATGGGGGCATTATCGACAGTCAGGATGAAAGCGCTCTATTCCGCTGGCTGCCGTCCCCGCCGAATAACAATCCGATGAACCAGGCATTTAAAGTCCGGGCCGATTTTTCAATGTCCAAGCCATTCATCGATTATCTCAAACTCTATGACGACCCAAGGCTGCCCGTTTTCGCCGAGCCCCTGCTGAACACCAGCGACTATGTGGGTGAGACCTATGGACTGGAAAACAGCGAGGCGAGCTCCAACGGGGATCCCTCGCTGGTGAGCTTGCCCGCGGGTTACGCTGTCGGAGCCACGGCACCGACGATCTGGCTCGATCTGGCGGAGGTCAGGTTTATGCTGGCTGAGATTATCGCACGGGGCCTGAAAGTCGGGCTGACAGGAACTGCCGACCAATATTACCAGGAAGGGGTTGCTGCATCGATGCGTTTCGCGGGCATACGCGATGAAAATATAGCCGCCTATCTCAAAAAGGTGCCTTATAACGCTGCCAAATGGAAGGACTGCATTGGCTCTCAGAAATGGATTGCGATGTATACGCAGGGCATGCAGGGCTGGCTGGAACGCCTTCGCCTGGATTTCAAGGATCCTAATACGGGCAAGGCCATTTTCGCGCTACCCGCCGATGGTTCGCTCGACCCGGATTTAACGGACGTGTCAACACGCATGAGCTACCCGCTCGTGGAAGCGTCGCTGAACGGTGCGCATTACCGGACGGCGTTGGAAAAGTTTGGGGGACGAAACAGTAAAGCGGCTAAGAACTGGTGGGATAAGTACTGATTATCAAACGGTCGCAACGGAGTGTTTTTGTTGTGGCCGTTTGTGGTATTTTTGGCTTATGAAACAACTATACACACTGAAATCAGCATTTACTTTCAATGGCACGGGTGAGAAAGTGAATGCTATTGCCTCCGTCGTTGACGTACAGGAATTACGAAGTTGCAGAGAATGTTTCTATTTTGATTTCACTACACTTCTCAAAGATTATCATGTGTACAAACTTCAAGCATGCAAACAGGACTCGACTATTCAAGGCTTAGTTGGGTTCAGGCGAACGCCAGGGGTACTGGAATGCGCAAATATGGAAATCCACAATCAGAATAAACGAGGTAGCCCTGTCTATAATGGTGTTGGAAAAGCGATGGTGGCATTATGTTGCAAGGTATCGACGGATGAAGGTTTCGGAGGCTTCATTTGTTTTAATGCCAAGAATAAATTAATGCCATATTACCGACGGCTGGGGGCCAGGCAGGTTTTTGGCCTGAGAATGGTTGTAGAACCAAGGGAGGCTCAAACTTTAATTGATTTATTCTTCTAAAAGCCTTAAATTTAAATATGAAAGCAACTACAACGAGTAGCAAGGCGGAGGAGGCTATCCTGGATGAGAGCGATGTACTTGGCCCTTTGATGACTTGGACGGGACCTACGTCGGACGAGGAGGTTCGCAAGATGAGCGACTGGGTAATGGCCCGTAAGGTTCAGCTTGAAAAGGAGAAAGCCCATTCGGTCAATCAGACTGAATAGGCTTTCTTTTTACATCAGAAATTCTTCACATATCGCACGGATAATGCTCTTCCCGGTAAGTTATATCCCCGCTTTTCGTAATAATTTTCGTCGGTAATATTGTTCAGTTTCAGCGCGATGGTGTGGCCTCCCGCGATTTTGAATTGAGCGGTGAAATCCAGAACCATGTATTTCGGATATTCGATTTCCGGATTGATCGGATCCGTGTAGTCAATGTCTTTTCGTGTCCCGATCGATCGTCCCGATAGCCTGATTTGCAGCCATTTCAGGTTGTCGTAACTGACTCCGTAATTAAACGTATTGCGGGCCACATTCTGGATGTCGCGCTCCACCTCCGAGGCATCGGTGCCCACGATAAGCTCTCTAGCTTTGATTATTGAATTGCCGTTCCAGAATACTTTGAGCGCATAGCGATAATCCGCCGAAGCTCCGAAATCATAAGATACTTCGGTTTCCAGGCCCGTGATTTCTGCATCGGCTGCATTGACGAACGTGGCCCGGGATGTAATCACGTCCCCATTGCTCAGTGACTCGTTGACGACTTTGATAATTTTCGCAATGCGGTTGTCTACCTGCGTATTGTAAAATGTAACACTGGCAGCAAAGCCCGTTTTAGGTTTATTGAAATCCAGTCCGAGGTCCATGCTGACGCTGCTTTCATTTTTCAGATCCGGGTTGCCGGCTGTCACCGCAATGCGGCCTTTGGAGTCGCGAATCTCGTTGTATCCTGCTACACTGTACGCATCGGTAGTCACAAATGCCCTGCCGACATTAGCCTTCACCCGCAGTGAAGGCACCAACTCGTACGTAATGCCCAGGCTGGGACTAGTGAACGGATTGGTTTTTTTACCCGCCTTATAAGTCGGAAGCAAGGCGGTTTCCCGCACGTCAAATGTTATGTGATCGAGGCGGATGCCGGGTTGTACCGTTATTTTTCCAAAACGGAGCAATGCCTGGCCGAAGAAAGCGCTGGAAACCAGTGCGTATGCCGGTTGGGTAGGGCCGCGCTCGGTAGTGTCGTTCGCCCAACGGCGGCTTTTGGTCGAAGCGTTGAGATAATCGTAACCCAATATCACAGAATGGCGGCCCAGTTTCCAGACATCCTTCACCTGAATACCTTTCCACGCATTGTGCCCCTGCGCCGACCGGAACGGGATAACAGCCTTTCCAGACACGTTTTGCGTGTAATTTTTGGTATTTTCTTCGGAGGTAAAAACTTTCACGCTCGGACTATGCCTGCCAATCTGCCCGGTTAAAGAAACATCCAGCGCCTGCCGGTCTACATCTTTGGTACTGGCTTCGGTGCTTCCTGATGACAGTTCTCCGGGCGACTCTACATCTTTCGCCTGGAATTGTTCTCCGCGCACATCCACCCGCCAATGGTCGTTGATCTGGTAGCCCAGTCGCAGCGAACCGGAAAAGTAATGCAGTTTGGTAAACGGTCGCCGGTCGCCGTCGCCAACCGTCTCGTCGGTCTCGGCGACGGGGCGGTCGGTGTAGTTTTTTAGTGCATGTTCATATCCGAATGCATTCCTCAGCCAGTTGTCCTTTCCGATCCGGTAGTCTTTGGACCTTTCGAGATAGTTGAACGAAAGGTCGTAATCGAGTTTTGGGGTGATGTTGCCACCGGTATTGAGGCCTGCCTGAATGGTTTTAAAACTGCCGTATTCCAGGAATGCATTACCAGCCGGCTGACCTTTGGACCGCTGCGTAATCACATTGATCACTCCGCCCATGGCCTGCGAGCCATAGAGCGAAGAGGCAGGCCCTTTGAGGACCTCGATACGCTCGATGCCGTTGAGGTTGATCTGGGAAAGATTAGTGGCTCCTGCGGGCCGGCCATCGATTAGCAGCAACGTTCGTTGATTCAAGCCGGAAAACTGGGGCCGGAAGCCCCTTATCCCGATGCCGGACGAAAGATTCGGATATTGAATTACATCAACAGCGGCAGTTTTTCGGACAATGTCGGTGAGGTCGGTGGATGGGGTCATCCGGATATCTTCCCTGGTGATCAGCGTGAGCTTCTGTGGAATTTGTTCTTTTTGGGTTTCAAATCTTGTCGCGGTAACAACTACATCATCCAGTTGCTTGTAATGGGTGGAATCGGGGGCGTTTTCCTGCGCAGATGCGGGAATGGCAAAAAATAAGGACAATAAAGCCCCGGCGGAAGATGCCCGGAAGAATTGGTAAAAAGTAATATGCATTGTTAAAATTGAAATGATTCGTACAAAGTCACTGCGCCGATGAGGATAGAGAATGTGCCGACGAGGTAGTTGACGACTGTCAGAAAACGTTCGCGCTTGCCGGCGAATCGGCTGATCGAAAAGGCGAAGAAATAGCCGTAAGCCGACATGGAGAGGATGATGCCCGCGCTCTGGAGAATGATGATCCAGACGGCCGTCATGGCATCGCTGGCGGCGAGCGTTAACGCTACTGCGCATGCCCCTCCCGTGCCTGCAAGCCCATGAACCATGCCTACCCAGAATGAGCGACTCACCTTCGGATCATCAGCTACATAAACCTTCTTTTTGAAGTTTCGCCGGATAGCCAGCACGCCCAGCCAGATCATCAGCGGCCCCACAAGCAGTTCCACTTTTCCGGCAACCTGCAACGAAAGCGTCGATTTGAGCAGGAGTACCAGTACGGCAAACAGAATTAACGTAAGCGAATGGCCCAGCGCCCAGTGCGAGGACCGCCATATCAGCTTCCAACGTTGAGCGGGACTTTTACTGTCATCGGTTGCCAGTACCGATACCGCCGCCATGTGGTCGGGTTCGAATGAATGTTGTACGCCGAGTAACAGCGAGTCAATGAGCAGATAATGAATCATTTGGATTTCCACATAAATTAAAAGATAACTTATGGGAGAATGCAGAAGGAGGCACAGGTTGCGTGCACCTGCGTTGATGTCCTCTTGCCTTTCTTCCCGAAAGCAAAACCGGATTGTTCAACGGCAGGTCTTCTGGCTCGTCCAAGCCCTTGCGCCTTCCCATGGAATGAGTGAATTTTGAATGTGTGAGTGAGTGAATTTACAGATACTAAACTATTCACTCATTCACTCATTGCCTCATTCACTCATTAATTCCCAAAGTGACATCTTGCAAGAGCGATGTTTTTGAACTTACAGCAGCGGGTACTGCTCCGGAATTGCACCGGATTCCCTTTTAATCACGCGCTGGGCGTAAACCAATGAATGTACAAAGCTAGCTTTTTTTGATGGAGTAAAACCAGAAAACCGGATGATTAAACCTAACTTTGCCGTCCAACAAGTTCTTTAACATACTTCTATAACAGAAAAAGGTATTGCATTTCAATGCATTCCGGGGGAATCGTGTGAAAATCACGAGCTGTCGCGCAACTGTAAGGGGAGGT
>CBFGMV010000030.1:0-80048 GCA_965649915.1 uncultured Dyadobacter sp. | reverse complement strand
ATCGATATGCGGTGTAAGTTTGTTGTTGTAGAGATCCTGTATTAACCAAAAGCACCGTTATTTAGTATGGCATTCTAAAACGTGATTTGGCCCACCGATACTTTTCTGCAAAGACCTGGCCGGCTTTTGAAAATGTCATGCCGTTTTTTTGTGCTTCCTCAAATATCGGATCTGCCAGATATCCGAAATTGGGAACGTCGGACATGCAATCCGATAATGCGACTACCTTGGGGGCCAGAGCAGGTGCATATCTGACGATCTGCCGGATGCTCGTCGCGACGCAATGTGACCGCGCTTCACCTGCGATCAATACCTGGTCAAAGGTGCTCAACTCGTTTAAAAACTGCTCATCCAGCTCTGTTTCCGGCGATCCGGCAACCGGTACCTGTGCTTTGAAAACCCCGAAATGTTCCGTTAACGGGTGAATGCCCTTGGTAACCGCCTTGTAATCCTGTCCTGTCCGGTGGGACCATGCCAGTACCGAGCGCATCAATGTTTCGTCCAGGGAAGCGCCTTTGGAGCCGATGAGACAGTGCTCGGGCCAAATGAAATGGCTGAATTCTCCCTCTTCTTCCAGGGTTCTGAGGTATTTTAATACATAATCTTTGTAATGACGCGGAATCCATTTCCCTGCTTCCACCGACTGCGCTGAGATTAATGTAAATGGCGCAACGGTATTGCCGTTCTGATCTTCCCAGAATAGCGGATGCGCGATGTCAAGCACCCTGTGGGTATCAAGGGTCAGAAAAATGGAATCGATATGCTCGCCTTCCAGGGCGATCAGGTTCGCGATACGCTCCACATCTTTTTCAGCTCCGGGCACATACAGGCTGCCGGAAGGGTTGCAGAAATCGTACTGGGCGTCGATAATGAGCAATGCGGTTTTTTTCATGGTCGATAGGGTGTGGTTAAAATTCCAGCTCATGCGGCAGTTCCATTTGCCGTGCGTACATTTTAGAACAAAGGCTGAAAACAAGTTGCAGCATCCGGTTCGCATCCCGGAGATAGTCAACCCGGTAATCTTCATCCAGCTTATCCAGGCCGTTCAGGACCGTCTGCGCCTTTTTTGCGATGTACAATGCGCAGGTATCGGCGCGTGAAGAATAGGTTTTGAGAATGTCGGAATAACTTTCCAGGAAGGTATTCAGAAGGAAAATATTGAGTTCGATTCCACCCGTTTTGTCTTTGGTAACTTTGACGTGATAGGCAATATCCGAACTCAGGCTGCGCATATCCGTCAGCACCCAGCCCGGCGTGTTCTGATTGAATTTTGATGTTCTCACAATCCGGCCCATTAATTCCTCCCGGCGCTCCGGAATGGTGGCACTGTCCTCGATCAGCTCGAAATGAAGCTTGTCGCTCAGGGTTTTGTCTTTCGTGATGAGCCTCAGGAGGAGTTTATCCTTCTCTTTGGCAGGCATCTGGATAATCGCTTTTTTAAGCTGCTCTGGTAACGCCATTCGGGTGCTTTTAATAACTTTAGTTTAATTCCCCGGTTATGCGATGTAACTTTATGGCTCGAAAAAGGACCGGGAAGCTTTTTGACAAAAATATCAGATATGCCTAAATATCTCTCAATCAGTTTGAGCGTTGCAATTCTTTTAATTTTCGGATATACACTGTTACAAAATGCTCTGAATGCCCCTTCATTCGACGATTACGACACTACCGTCAATTTCATCCGCCGCTACTTTTTTGAACATTTTGATGCGGCTACCCGTCTGAAAGTACTTTTTAGCCGTCAGAACGAGCATCGCATCGTAATTTCCAAGGGCCTGGCCGCCGCATACTATTCGTTTTTCGGCGAAATCAATTTTCGTAACCTCGTATTGATCCAAAACCTGTTCCTGCCTGCATTTTTCATACTTATGCTAGTCATTATGAAGGCCAAAGGGCTACTGTCTGCCGCTACGGTTTTATGGGCGGCGGTTTTCTTGTTTAGTCTCGCCTTCTGGCAGGTTACATTTTACTATTGGGGAGGAATCCAGCATTACACGGTTTTTTTCTTCTCGTTTCTGGCACTTTTCATGCTTGATCAGTCGGAACGTATAGTAAGTTCGTCATTTTTTATTGCACTTCTGGCAGGAGCCATCGCCGTGGTTTCATTCGGAAATGGATTTTTAGCGGTTTTGCTGGGGAGCTTTTTACTATTCGCCCAAAAGAAAAGGGCCCTGTGGCTGTGCTGGACGGTTTTTGCTGTCTTGCTCCTGCTCGTAACCTTTCTTCCAAGGCCAGGGAGCGCAGGTGAGTCTGTCCCATTCAACTGGGGCTGGATGGCACGTTTGTTGTTCACTTTTCTGGGCAGTTTTTTTTATACGAACCCACCCGTCGGCCTGCAAATCAATATCATATTGTGCATGCTGGTAGGCGTTGTGGTGATGGCTATCTGGTTGTGGCTATTGTTTAGCGGCTATGCATTCAGGTCTCCGTTACTCTATGCATTGCTTTCGTTGCCGGTGCTGACGGGCATCATTATCGCCGTTTCGCGTTTTGAAACCAAAGCGGCCGGAGGGATCGCCCCGCGGTACATGTTCTTTACCGCATCGATCCCCGTCTTGTTGCTGATGATATTGCTTGATCTGAAAATTCTGAAAAAGCAACACCTGGGGTGGTTGACCGGCCTTGGCGTCATATTGTGGGGAGTGGTGTTTTATAATAACCGGCAGGCATTGGTGAAAAACAATGCGGAGATCGTGGTGACATTGCAGCGGTGGAAAAACGATCACAACACACCGCTGATCTATTATAAACAACCCGAAGCGTATTCACAGATACTGGAATGGGCCGTTTCGCAAAACGTGGTGATTATTCCGTCAGATCATGCAGTTATTAAATAATGGAGGTTGAAAATAAAAACCCCGTTTGGGGAACGGAGGCATTAAGTGTTACTTTGCGGCATTTTGTAATTAAATACAGATACACATTATGATTTCAGTGGCTATGTGTACCTACAACGGGGCAAAGTTCCTGCCCGAGCAGTTGAAGAGCATTGCTGATCAGACGGTTTCAGTGGACGAGTTGGTTGTTTGTGACGACAGATCAAAGGACGACACCGTTGAAATCATAAAAACTTTCGCAGCGACAAGCAGATTTCCGGTCCGGATCCATGTTAATGATCAGAACCTGGGCTCGACCAGGAATTTTGAAAAGTGCCTCTCGCTTTGCGAGGGCGACATTATTATTCTGACCGACCAGGACGATCTTTGGCGGAAGGACAAAGTTCAGAAGCAAGTCGCTTTTTTGAATGCACGTCCGGAAATCGACGCGGTGTTTTCGGATGCGGCAATGATCAATGACGATTCGGAGCCTACCGGCAAGACCATCTGGCAGGAAATCGAATTCGATAAAGCGCGGCGGCAGATATGGCAGGATGGCAAGCCCTATGAAATCCTTTTCAATGGATTTGTAGTAACCGGCGCAACATTAGCCATCAGAAAGTCGTGTCTCGAACGCTTGATGCCATTCCCCACGCATGTTCCCGACCTGATACATGACGCCTGGATCGCCGTTGTGCTCAGTCTGGAAAACAAGATCGACTTCATTACGGATACCCTGATCTTCTATCGGATCCATTCCAGCCAGCAGGTCGGGTTTGGCAATAAGACAGAAAAAGTACAATTGACGGATCGTTTCAAACGCGACCGCCGGGAGAAACTGATTCCGCTCGAAGAAAAGGCGAACAAACTCCACGAGCTCTACCTGCTCCTGCGAGCGCTCCCGTTCGTTCCGCGCGAAAAGCTGATTAAGCTGTATTTGTCCCAAAAGCATTTTTACCGCAGGGCATCGCTGCCGGAAAACCGTTTCAAAAGGCTAACACCTATTCTTAGCCAGTTGATCCGCGGCTATTACAGGTTCAGCAGCAAGGACTGGTGGTTGCCCGCGATAGGGGATTTATTGGAATAGAAACTGGAAGTGAAAATGGCCGAAAAAAAGTCGTTGGTTGCCGTGCTTATCCCTGTTTATCAGTCTGCATTGACAAACGCGGAGCACCTGTCGCTGAAACAATGCCTGGCAGTGCTGGGAGATTACCCGGTCATCATCGTAAAGCCTCAGAGCCTCGACCTTTCCGCATTGCAGGAGCAATATCCCGTACTTGCTTTGCAATCTTTCGACGACAGCTTTTTCACCGGCGTGGATGCTTATAACCGGTTAATGGTGTCCATTGATTTTTACAAAACCTTTACGGCCTACGAGTATATCCTCATCTACCAGCTGGATGCATTCGTTTTTCGTGATGAGGTCAAAGAATGGTGTGCGAAAGGCTACGATTACATTGGCGCGCCTTCACTGCATCAGCCGGCGTTTGATAACATACCAGCCACGTCCAGCGAGGTTTTTGCGAATGCATTGTCAACCCACCGTGTGGTTTTAAATGGGGGACTCTCGCTGCGGAGAATTCCTGCATTTTTGCGGTATCTCAAAATTTACAACGCCTTTTATCCACCCTGGAAAGGGAACGAGGACATGCTTTTTTGCCAGGAGGCGACGCGGCTCAAACCCTTGAAGCTGTTGATGAAATTGCCTCATTGGAAGGAAGCATTGCTGTTCGCTTTTGAGAAAAGCCCGGCGGCGAGTTATGAGCTAACCCATCACCAGCTCCCGTTTGCCTGCCATGCGTGGGAGCGTTATGATCCTTCATTTTGGTCGCGTCATATTGTTGTAAATCAGTGATTTACTGTGTTTAACAATTTTTAACAAACTATCACCGATTTTCAGGCGTTCTTGCGGATATTATCAAAACCATAATATCATCATGAATTTCAAGTTGCTTTCGGCCTGTTTTGGAGCGATTCTTATCTCCTGCCATACCAGCTTCGGGCAAGTCACCAATAACCCCAAGGTAGACGAACAGTCGGCTCCCTACGTGAAGATCAAACGCGTGGAGCTCACGGATAACAACACGATTATTTATCTCCAGTTTGTTGAGAAAAAGGCTGCTATGCCTGAATTCCGTCCCCAGCCCCGGATGATGCCGTTCCCGGATTCCCGTCCGCAGCAAAAGCAGCAACCGCAGGGAGACCAGATCTGGCTGGATCCTGAAACGCGATTGTACAAGCCCGGGGAAATCGAAAAGAAATTCAAGTTTATCAGGGCCGAAAATATCCCCACCACTACGAAGATGAACGTATCATCAGGCGATACGGTCGACTTTGTGGCCTACTTCGAGCGGCTGTCGCCAGGCATTGAAGAGTTCGATTTTTATGAGGGTAGGAGCATGCAGGGGCAGCAATCGTGGAATTTTTATGGTATACACATCAAGAATCCGCCTAAAAAACAAACGGCCGAGCCTGCGAAGCCGGTCGCGAAAAGCGCGGCACCTCCCAAAAAGCCCGCTGAGAAACCAGTAGCAAAGACGACCGAGAAGCCAGCGCCTGCCAAACAGCCGGAAAAGGACCCGACCCCCGCATTTTCGATGGTCAATGGTACCGTGTATGATGCCAAAACAAAGCAACCCATTCCTGCACGCATTACGTACATCGAGAAGGCCGATACACTTCAGGTCCAATCGTCTTCGGGGAAATACCGTGTCGGGCTCGATCCTGAGGAAAAGTATCAATTCCGCGTGACCGCTAGGGGTTATTACGGATCGTCATTTGCAGTCGTACCGGCGGATTCGTCAAAGCAGTCCGGCTTCAACCGGGACGTTTACCTCACACCGCTGATTGTAGGCGAAACCATCCTTTTGCCGAATATCTACTTTGAAACCTCCAAATACACGCTGTTGCCGGAGTCGTTCGATGAACTGGACCGGCTTGTAGAGGTAATGCGGGACAGTCCTTCGATAGAAATCCGCGTGGAAGGTCACACCGACAATGTGGGTGATTTTGACAAGAACCTGGAATTATCGCGGCAACGGGCAGAATCAGTAAAAAATTACCTGGCCGGGAAAGGCATTGCCGAGGCGCGTATCGAAGCGAAAGGTTACGGAGGAACACGCCCGCTCAAAAAGGGCAGCGAGGAAGAGCGTAAGAAAAACCGGAGGGTAGAATTCGTAATTACGCAAATGTAAATACCTTGTCAGCCTGAGCGAAGTCGAAGAATTGTCATCCTGAGCGGAGTCGAAGGGTGTCATTCTTCGGCTCCGCTCAGTGCGACAATGTTACCTGGCTTTGATGATATTGGTAAACTCCCTTGATTTCAGGGAAGCACCACCTACCAAACCGCCATCGATATCCGGTGCGGCGAACAATTCGGGTGCGCTGGCAGCTGTCACGCTTCCGCCGTACAGGATAGAGATTTCGTCTGCAACTTCTGCTCCGTATTTTGAAGCAATGTGCTGACGCAGTGCAGCATGCATGTCCTGTGCCTGTTCAGACGAAGCCGTGAGGCCGGTGCCAATCGCCCAAATCGGTTCGTAAGCGATCACCACTGAAAGCAGTTGTTCGGCTGACAAATGGAAAAGGCTTTCTGTCAGCTGGTTTTTCACAAATCCAATATAGTCTTCATTCTGGCGTTGTTCCAGCGATTCGCCGCAGCAGAAAATAGGCGATACACCGAAAGAAAGTGCAGTATTCACCTTTTCTGCAAGCAATGCATTGGTTTCATTGAAATACTGGCGACGCTCGCTGTGACCGATCAGGACGTATTGCACACCGATCGATTGCAGCATCTGCGCGGAGATTTCGCCGGTGAAGGCACCTGACACTTTATCAGAGCAGTTCTGGGCTGCCAGCGCAAAATTGGATTCGCTTTCGATATATTTTTGAATCGTTGTAAGATAAATAGCCGGTGGGCAAAGGATGATTTTCGCGTCATTCCGGACCTCATCTTTGGCCATGTTAACGAGCTCCGACGTAAGCGCAACTGCTTCATCCAGAACCTTGTTCATCTTCCAATTGCCGGCAACAATTTTTTTTCGCATGAGAAAATTTTTATTATGGGAAAAAGTCTTTTAACGCAACAAAATTACCATATTTTCCTCATTTACATGATTATATATATGTGATCAAAAAAATGTCGGAAAGTTTGCACATATAAAGATTTTTTTGTGTTTTATTCATGTTAAATGCACTATTTTTACTTAAATAACCAATTGGACTGAATTCGATACTTAGTATACACAGCAGGATATAAATAAAATAGTTAATTCGTTTATAATCAATGTGTTTTGTGATGTTATCAGCGGAAATCGATACTTAGCATTTAAAGAAAGGAGGCCACGATGAAGACGTCTAAGTGGTTAATCGCAGCGATCATACTTTTTGCCCACACCCTAACATTCGGCCATTCCAGCGACGTACCCCCCGTTTCAGAGGAAAAGTATGGTTATTTTTTAGATAAAAACTACAAAATAGCACGTATCCCGTTTGAACTGCATTCAAATCTTATCCTGGTCTATGTTAAGATCAACGACAATGATTCTCTGAGGTTTATACTGGATACGGGCGTTAGCTCCATTATCATTACCGACCCCCACGTGCTGAAAGCCGACAAGCTGCGTTTAACACGTAAGGTTAATCTCACGGGCGCAGGCGAGGGGAAAGCTATTTCGGCCCACGTAGCGATCGACAACCGGTTTTCGATGGGCAGGCTCAAAGCCAATCACCAGAATATCGTGATCCTGGAAGATGATTTTCTCAGGTTATCGGAGTATGTGGGTGTGCCGGTTCACGGCATTTTCGGCTATGAGATCTTCAATAACTTCGTGGTTACCATTGACTTTGCCAAGAGAGAATTGTTGCTGATGCGTCCCGATAAATACCGGTACAAAACCAGCAAAGGGGACAAGCACCCATTGATTATCGAAGACACGAAGCCGTTCACAGATGCCGTCACGCTGTTTGCCGACGGACGGGAGCACCCCATCCGGGTCCTGATCGATACCGGTGCCGGACATGCGTTGCTGCTCAACAACACGCCGAAAGAAACTTTCAGATTACCCGAAAAAGTAATCAGGGCTCAGCTCGGCCGGGGGCTCAATGGTGTGATCAATGGCAATCTGGGGCGTGTCGATAAAATGAGGCTCGGACGGTTTGAATTGAACAACGTCGTCGCATCTTTTCCTGACAGCATTGCATTCGGGTCGAAGATCCGGGCCGGGGCGGAGCGACAGGGCAACATCGGATGTGAATTGTTGAGACGGTTCAAGGTCACTTTCAATTACCAGGAGCACTATATGGTGCTGAAACCCATTAAAAGCCGCCTGCGTGAGAAATTCGAGCATGATATGAGCGGGATGGAGATACGGGCCGAGGGCCTTGACCTGCGTTCGTATATTGTGAACCATATCGTAACCGATTCGCCTGCTGCAAGGGCCGGCCTCATGGAAGGGGATCAATTACTTTTCATCGATGATCACTCGGCTTCTGAACTCAATGTCAGTGAGATATACAAACTGATGCAGCGTGGCGACGGCAAGAACATCGACCTGCTCGTGAAACGCAAAGGCGATATTTTCTTTACCCAGATCACACTGCGCAGGATGATTTAGTATTTTTGACCAAACTAAAATTTGGCCATTTGGAACGCTTCATCATCACGGAAGATGGTTCGCATTCATTATTCAGTGCGCAGTTTAACCAGCAGTATCACTCTTTGCAAGGCGCTTTGAGTGAATCTGAGCATATCTATATCAATCTTGGTTTAAAACCGGTTCTGGAAAATACTTCCGGGCCGGTCTATGTTTTTGAAATGGGGTTTGGCACCGGCTTGAATGCATTTCTGGCATGGAAACTTGCCGATACCCTCAATAAGCCGATACACTACACGACAGTCGAGGCATTTCCCGTTACCACAGAGGAAGCATTATCGCTCAATTACGAACAGCTGACCGGCCAGACCGGCCTGACACGTCTGCACGAAGCGCCGTGGGGCTCGGATTGCGATATCTCTCCGTATTTTACCTTCCGGAAAAACAAGGTCGCGTTGCAGGATTTTGTTTCGGATCGATTTTTTGATGTCGTGTTTTACGACGCCTTCGACCCGCGCGCGCAGCCGGAACTGTGGACAGCAGAAATATTCTCCCGGATAGCGGCCCAAACGAAACAAGGAGGCGTATTAGTTACATATTCTTCAAAAGGCATCGTTAAGAGAGCTTTGGCAGCGGCGGGATTCGCAGTAGCCAGGCACAAGGGCCCCGGAAGGAAAACACATGTGTTGAAAGCCATTAAATTATAAGTACTTATTGAAATCCATACCTTATGAATTACCAGCATATTATTAGCCAGGAATTAAAAGAAGCACAGGCTGTACTTGACAATTTTCTCAATGATCCCGCTCAGATAGAAAAAATCGAAGCGGCGGCAGGTTTGATGGCTGACGCGATCATCCACAACGGTAAAATCCTTTCCTGCGGCAACGGAGGTTCACATTGCGACGCTATGCATTTTGCCGAAGAGCTGACAGGACGTTACCGCGACAACCGTCGCGCATTACCCGCCATCGCGATTTCGGACGTCAGCCATTTAAGCTGTGTCAGCAATGATTTCGGGTATGAATATGTATTTTCAAGATATATCGAAGCATTGGGACAGCCGGGCGATGTGCTGTTGGGGCTTAGCACCAGCGGAAATTCGGCTAATATCATAAGAGCGACAGAAGCTGCACGGGCCAAAGGAATGAAAGTCATCATTATGTCGGGTAAAGATGGTGGAAAGCTCGCCGGTGTAGCCGATGTGGAAATCCGGGTCCCACATTTCGGGTATGCCGATCGCATCCAGGAGATCCATATTAAAGTCATCCACATTTTTATGCTGCTGATCGAAAAAATGGTCTTGCGGGAATAACGACGGCATTTGTCGTGCGGCGGCTAGGTCAATGGGGACTACCCGGAAGCAATGCATGCCAATTTGTGTCAGACGTTGTTTTTTCTGGTCGGAAGTTTGTTTATTGAGAATGAAAGCCGGACCCGTCGGGAATACCTGACCTACGCTGGCTGCAATTGACAAACACTCACCAATACCGATTATGAATGTCCGTCCATCCGCTGTTATATTTCAACGTGACCGTGTTTTAACGCTTCGATATTGCTACGGCGACAGAGAGGTGTTCGCATTGCCCGGCGGAAACCCCGACCCGGGAGAATGCCTTCATGAAGCGCTGCGTCGTGAGTTGCAGGAAGAGCTCGGCGTCGCGTCTGACATCAATGAAATGATCCTTTGTGGAGAAGTAATCTGGAACGAGGTTCAAAAGGAGACATTGCATATGGCTTTTAAGACGAAAATCATAGGTAGCCCGACTTTAAACCCGGAGCATACAACCGCGCTGGAACTCGTTTGGCTGCCCATTGATGACCTTGATAAAAGTTTACTTTATCCTAATATCGGCCGGGAAATTCAAGAATTCAGTAAAATGTTGTATCCCGGGGGGTATATTGGTACTATCGATCAACCTTACATTCGCTAACAATTCCCTAAGCCGGGGCATTACTTCCTCGTTCGTTTCTATAAGACGGAAACATACTGTACTTTTGCGTTTTTAACAGGCAGCAGGGTAAATGGAAAACGAAAAGAAGGAGAAATTATCCAACTTCTTAATAAGACGGGCGGAGCGGGATGTATTATCGAGAGGGCGTTCCATTTATAGCAGTGGCGGCTTAAAAGTTTCCAAACTCGATTACAATGGTCCCGGTAATGCGGAATTTAAGGTCAAAAGCGACTATTCAATTCAGTTTTACCAGATTTTTATCCGCGACTTTCTTACACCGCAGATCACTACCGAATGTTCATGCCCGGATAAAGCGGGGCTGTGTAAACATCGCGTAGCAGCAATTTTGTACATTCTCGACAAAATGCCGACGATCAAGCAGGTTGTTCACGAAATGAGCAACACGGTGATTGAACTTCAGGAAATCCGTGAGGCGCAACTGCGCAGCATGGTTTTGGACGATACCTGGCAAAACCGGGAGAATGCCGGGCCGGTCGAGATCCTGTCTGCCAAAGAGGGAGAGGCCGAATGCAAGATATCGGAGAACGGGCACGACTACCTGATGACATTCAGTCGTGTGAAAGGAACCCGGCAGGTCCAGACTTCCTGCACATGCAATCAGAAGCTTTGGGTGCCGCTCTGTGAACACAAGCTGGCCGCGTTGCTGAAATTACGTGAGGAGCTCGGAGAAAAGGCATTCGAAGTAATGCGTGACCTGACTGCCGAGAAAAGCAATTTGCTCGCCGAATACGGCTACTCACTGGACGATCAGTTTAAAGATAAATTCGAATTCAGGCTCGACGAAGATGGAGGGCTGCAACTTATAAAACTGGATCCGGCAATTCAGAAAGTCGGTGTTTACCAGGACTGGAAATCCCTGCGCGACAGGATTTTGCCGACCCAGGAAGCGTCTTTCAGCGTAACGTTGACCGAGAATGGGCAGGAAGACGAGGACCGGATGTCCATATTCGTTTTTTGGCCAAAAGGAAAAAACCACTTGCTTGACATCGGCTTTGGTGTCTTTTCTGTCAAATACAGCTCCAAATCAGAGAAAGTGACCAATATCCGGAATATCGCCGGAGGGTCAAGTCATTATTATTCCGCGGACGAAATACCCGTGCTGACGGAGTCTGATGCTCGACTGGTGCGCATTGCGAAGCATTGGGAAGAAGGACTTCAGAAATTTATCCGCAAGCAAGGCTGGGCGTACAATGCCTATCTGCATTTCGATGATGTAGAGGCAGACCAGCGCTATGAGGCCAGGAATTACGTGGGCAAGCAGCTTACCCGGGTTTTCAACGACCTGGACCCCGACAGGCTCTTTCTTGCGGATGGCGATTATGTCACCAGCAACCATCAGCTTACGCAGCTCGAATTGCACCGGGAGCCGGTCAAGTTGTTTTTTGTCCTGACCGAGGACAAGGAATTCATCACCCTCAATCCGTATGTCGAGCTTAAAGCCGGTACGCCGCTGGAATTACAGAAGGTCGTCTCGCTGGACAGCTTTTGGCTGGGTATCCATAATGAAAAGATCTTATTCCGATGGGCGGGGATCAGTGAAGCCGAAATGGTGACCTATCTGAGTCGTAATGGATTTAAAATCAGGATAAAAAAGGAATTTTCAGAAGACTTCCTGACCAACTGGATCATTCCGGTTACGGAGAAATTCGATGTGATATTTCAGACCCGCCATGAGATCCGCACATCTCCGTTGAATTTTCAGAAGCCCAAGTTCTACCTCAAAGAAGACGAAGCCAACCTGTTGATCGTACCCGCTTACGTGTACCTGGGCGAGAACGGAGATACCGAGGAGCTGGAACTGCTGCACGACCAGCGTCGTACCAGAACGAGTTACGAGAACAACCAGATCACCATGCTGGAAAGGAACAGCCAGGCGGAAAATGATATATGGGAATGGACGAGGGGCCTGCATCCCGGCTTCGGACATCAAACCGGCCAGCCGTTCTTTTATGTTCCATTCGATCACGTGATGAAGGATGGCTGGCTTTTCAATTTCGTAGATGCCGCCAAGAAAAAGCATTATGAGGTATTCGGGTTCAAGGACCTGAAAAAAATGCGTTTCAACCCCAACAGGGGCACGGTTAAGGTGCATACTTCCTCGGGCATTGACTGGTTTGATATGAAAATAGAAATCAGTTTCGGGGATCAGACGGTTTCACTTGCCGATGCGAAGAAAGCATTGCTGAAAAAGCAGAATTATATACAACTTCAGGACGGATCGTTGGGCGTGCTCCCCGACGAATGGATTGCGAAGCTCGAACCGCTGATGCAATTCGGCAGGATCGAAGACGATCAGATCCATTTGTCCAAAATCCATTTCTCACTGATCGACGAACTGGTTTCGGAAATTGATAATGAAGAGGTATTCAAGGAGCTGTGGGAGAAAAAGCAAAAATTGCTGAATTTTAAACAGATTCCCTCCGTTGCGCTCCCGCAGAATATTGAAGCTACATTAAGGCAATACCAGGAAGAGGGCTATAAATGGATCCATTTCCTGGACGAGTTTGGCTGGGGAGGTTGCCTTGCTGACGATATGGGTTTGGGAAAAACCCTTCAGATGCTCACATTCCTCCAACAACAGAAGAACCTGGATTCCAGATATACGAATCTTGTCGTAGTGCCTACTACGCTGATTTTCAACTGGCAGGCGGAAGCCGCGAAATTCACGCCGGACCTGAAACTGTATGTCCACCGGGGAATGTCGAGAAGAAAGGACATCGATTTTTTCCGGGAGTACGACATTATCCTGACCACTTATGGCACGATGCGGAGCGATGTGGAGCTCTTGCGGGCCTTCGACTTCAATTACATTGTCCTCGACGAGGCGCAGGCCATTAAAAACCCCGATTCGCTGACTTCCAAAGCATCCCGGCTCCTCCGTGCCCGCAACCGGTTGACCATGACGGGAACTCCGGTGGAGAACAATACTTTTGACCTTTATTCACAATTTGAATTCCTGAACCCCGGTATGCTCGGGCATGCAGATTTTTTCCGTACGGAATATGCTACCCCGATCGATAAATACCAGGATAAGGAAAAAGCCGCCGAACTACGGAAGCTGGTTTATCCATTCATGCTGAAACGGACTAAGGAAGAAGTCGCGACGGATTTGCCCGACAAGACCGAAACGATCCTGTTTTGTGAAATGGGCAACAAGCAACGGAAGGTTTATGATACTTTCCGTGAACGATATCGTCAGGAGATTGCCGAAAAGCTGGCGACAGAAGGACTCAACAAAAGCAGTTTCCTTATTCTGGAAGCATTGCTCAAATTACGACAGATATGCGACTCTCCCTCGATACTGTCGGGAGATGAAGATTTCGGAAACGAATCGGCAAAGCTGGAAGAGCTTACCCGCGAAATAGAGGAAAATGCGTCCAATCATAAAATATTGATTTTTAGTCAATTCCTGGGAATGCTCGACCTGATTCGGAAGCATTTGGAAAAAGTCAATATTCCTTACGAATACCTCGACGGCCAGACTGTCGACCGGGCGGGAAGGGTAAACCGTTTCCAGAGTGACCAGACCTGCCGTGTGTTCCTGATGAGCCTGAAAGCGGGTGGGGTGGGGCTAAACCTCACCGAGGCGGATTATGTGTACTTGGTTGACCCGTGGTGGAACCCAGCGGTGGAGCGTCAGGCGATTGACCGTACGCACCGCATCGGGCAGACGCGCAAGGTGTTTGCTTATAAAATGATTTGTAAGGATACGATTGAAGAAAAGATTCTGCTGTTGCAACAACGCAAACAGGATTTGGCAGAGGATTTGGTGGGGGGAGAGTCAGGCTTTATCAAGAAGCTGAGCCAGGAAGATATCATGGGGCTTTTCAGCTAAATCACCGGACCGTTGAGGTTCAGTAATTTAGCATTTTGCCGCTTGCGGAAATGTTTAGCAGTCTTGGATTAACAACCCGGGCCGATATTTCTTTTTTCGAAATGGTGTCGGCTGATGCAAATTCAAACGTCTGAGAATCGGTCAGGAGGTCGTTACCGAACTGCGGCTCCTGCATTCTTCCGCTGTTCTGGCTAGCTGGTGAAAAATTGTACATTTTTTCTACACTTTCGCCTTTGGCCGCCCCATACCGCGACTCTTTTTGTATTACGCATAGAACCAGTAAGACTGAGGCAATTAGAAGTGTAACTCTGTTTTTCATGACAAGAGATGTCTTATACTTGGGTTTAAATCAGACAACTGCTTCTCGAAGAGCAAAATTCGGGCCAAATGGTTGGAAGATAAAAAAGAATTTGAAACCAAAAAGGCCCCATATCATGGCGATGTGGGGCCTTTTTGGCATTCAGAAGTTTATTGCAGCACCGCAGTAAACTCAATTTCAACAAGATAATCGGGCGATACCAGCTTACTGATTTCGTAAATCCCGGTGGTGGGCTTGATGTCGCGGAAGTAAGCACCATGCGCTCTTGCAATTTCATCGAAGCAGGCGATGTCTGTTGTAAAAATCCGGGTGCGGACCACATCATTCAGGCTTGCACCAGCGTCCTGCAACACCTTGTCAATGCGTTCAATGATATTATTGGTTTGGGCAAAAGCATCGTCAGCTTTCACTTTTTCGCCGTCAACGATCGCCACGGTGCCCGCTACTTCGACGATATTTCCAATGCGTACCGCGCGGCAGTAGCCCATCTTGTCTTCCCACGGAGATCCGGAGAGAATATTTTGTCTTGACATATGAGGTAATAGTATAAAAATGGAATTTCTTTAAGGTTCGCTCAAAAGTCTTCTGAACTTGCGTTTGACGCTTGCGGATGTTACAAAACAATCTTTCAGAGACTTGAAAATCACATCTTGAAGCCTACCGACAATCTTGTAATCGAGTCCTTCGACCGGATAGATATCTTTCAAGACGGCAATATCATACTCATCGATTTGCTGGCCGTAAAGATACGTGTCCAATGGAAAAGACCAATCGTTGATCGTGACAGAATGGCCTGCTTTGAACAAGAAGCAGTTGAAACATGCTTCCGGCACCTCAATGCAACCGTAACCGACCATTGATTGAGCAGGTCGGTAATCAAGACTCGAAGGCAGGCTGGCCAGCAGGGATTGTGCATTGAAAACCTTTAAAACAATAAAGTACTTGGGCTTTGAAGCGCTCCCGTTTTTAAAGTAAAATGGGTTAAAATAGAGTACATCGCCTTCTTCGCCCACGGTGTTATGCTTTAAGTGCTTTTACATTCCTCAGGTAATTCAGCTGATCCAGGTAGAGCTCTTTTTTGAGAGGCATATCTTCCAGAAGCCTGGAAAAATCAATAGGAATTTCGGTTGAATTTAAATATCCAGCTTCAAGATATTCCAGCACGCCGTTTTCGGTAGCTATAATATGCCACAGAGAATGCTTTCGGTGGGTAAGATCGATTAGCTCAGCGGCAGTTGTGGATTGGAAGGTTTCTGCAATATGTTCTAATAGTTCTATCTCATTGTCAGAAAATTCGTCATCTGCGAAGGGTCTTTGTGCATGAATATAAGTGGCTCCTTCCGTATCCACGCTTTTTGATATGTAGCGGGCAAGCAGAACCGGTTCATCGGATGAAAGGTCGACAAAAACATCGCGGGATACCGGACCGAGCTTCCAAACGCTGAAATTCAAGTTAAAAAAAGGCAATCCATAAGTACGTACAGAATATTCCTCTATCAGATAAATGAGTTTCAGAAGTTTGGTTTTGGATAAGGGTTGTATTTGATCTGCCAGATAGATCACTGCATTGCCCAGCTTATCAATTTCGGAGTCTGAATACGGGTGCAGCATATTTTAAGAGGTTTTGTCAAGGCAGGAAAGGTACAGCAAGTTAACAGTCTAAGCAAAAGGATCGTTTCAACGCGGCTGCCCCTCCTCCCGTATCGCAAGCGCAAGCCGGATCTGCCCGTAATCAAACTGCTCGTTCAACAGCTCGAAGAGCGGTTTCAAGGGATCATTTTTGCCGACCTGAATCTCGCTTGCGGCCTTGGCGATTGTTTGGTAGGCATGTGGATCGATGAGTGATTTCAGATCGATCGGATGGCCATCTTCACGGAGTTTCACCAGATGAGAGATGATCGTGACCGGGTTAAGATCGCGTTTTTCGGCAATTACTTTGACAGAATATCCAGCATTATAAAGGTCCAGGGTTTCAACGAAAGTCATGCCTTTCATGACCCGTGTGCCCGGCTGGTTGTTTTCGCGGGCAAAATTCAGGATTTCGTTGATAAACGCCTCCCCATATCGCCGGAACTTCTCGGCACCGACCCCGGAGACTGCCTTCATCTGCGCTTCGGATACAGGTTTTTTCTGTGCCATTTCCGAAAGTGTTGCGTCGCTGAACACTACATAAGGAGGTACGCCCAATGCATCCGCCATTTGCTTTCGTAATGTCCGCAGGCGCTCGAAAAGAGCATCCCGGATGATTTCCTGCTTTGCTTTTTCTTTCGGGACGAGCTCTTCTTCTTTCGCTTTGCGCTCGCTGAGCGGAATGAACCGCACCAACTCTACGGGGCGTTCGCCTTTCAGGATTTGACGACTGACCGGATTTAGCTTAAAACTGTGCGCTTCATCATAAGCAATGTCCATGATGCCCGAATTGAGCATCTGGCTCAGGTACTCGGCCCATTCGTCTCCCCTGAGCTCATGACCGACCCCGAATGTGGGCAAACGGTCGTACCCGTGTTGCAGGATATTGCGGTTACGACTTCCCCGCAGAATGTCGATGAGCATCCCCATGGCTACTTTCTGGTCGGTGCGAGCAATGCCCGACAATGCCTTTTGCGCAATAACCGTGGCATCGAACCGCGTCCGCGGATTCCTGCAGACGTCGCAATTGCCGCAATCGTGTTCGACTGGCTCGTTGAAATAGCTTAACAGGATCCTCCGCCTGCACATGTCGGCTTCGGCATACTGCTTCATCCGATTCAATTTGGCATGAAGAAGTTCCTTTTGATCCGCCGACTGATCGGAGTTGTTGATCATATCCTGCCGGGTGATAATGTCGAGGTAGCTGTAAAACAACACGGTATCCGACGGTGAGCCATCACGGCCCGCCCGCCCGATCTCCTGGTAGAAGCTTTCGACATTGGACGGCAGGTTATAATGGATTACCCAGCGAACGTTCGACTTATCGATACCCATTCCGAATGCAATGGTGGCAACGATGATCTGGATATCGTCCCGCAGAAAGTTTTCCTGCACCTGGGAGCGCTTGTCCGCAGCCATGCCCGCATGGTAGTATGCAACCCTGAAACCTTCCTTCTGCAAACTGGCCGCTACTGTTTCGGTGCCCTTGCGGCTCAGGCAATAGATAATGCCGGGCTGGCCGTCATGACGTTTAAGAAAACTCTGAATCTGCTGAATCCGCTTGCGGCCCGGGAGCACGTTAAGACTAAGATTGGGCCTGTCGAAGCTCGAAATGAAAGTCTCAGCGTGCTCGATGTTCAGCTGTTTGAGGATATCCCGGCGTGTCACCCGGTCGGCAGTGGCGGTTAGCGCTACAATGGGGACATTAGGGAAGCGCTGCTTCAATGAGGTGAGCTGCCGGTATTCCGGTCGAAAATCGTGTCCCCAGGATGAAATGCAATGGGATTCGTCGATTGCAAAAAGGCTGACATTCCATTCCCTCAAAAATTCGAATGTATTTCCTGAAAAAAGCCGCTCCGGGGCGATGTAAAGCAGTTTTAGGGTGCCGAGTTTGGCCTGCCACATTACCTGATCCTGTTCGACACCGGATAGTGTGGAGTTAAGGAATGCAGCATTGATCCCGTTCCCGCGCAATGCCTCGACCTGGTCTTTCATCAGGGCGATCAGCGGTGAAATCACGATCGTAAGCCCTTCCCGGAGCACCGCGGGAATTTGAAAACAGACAGACTTACCGCCGCCGGTCGGCATCAGGACCAGACAATCCTGGTTGGCCATAACAGTGTCGATGATTTCCGACTGTTGGGGACGAAAGGAGTCGTATCCGAAATATTTTTTTAATGCTTCCAGTTTGTTGACAGACATGGGTATTGGTTTAATGTATACTTCTAAATTTCCTTTCGCGGTGCAAAAATAGGCACTCAGAGCTGATACATGATCTGCAATTTGATTTCACTGCGTTTGTTTCCACTAATTTCATTGAGTCCCGAACTGATCTGTTCAAGATCCCGGTAGCGCGTTTGAGACCATCGGACCCACAGTTTCAGGCTCTTAGCTAATGTATAGCGCAGCATCAGGTAATGCCTCGTGCCGATGTCATAATAGGCCGGAATGGAGAAAGCGTACAGCATATCTTTTTCATAAACATACTGTCGGCTGTCGTAGTTATCTGTTTTAAAAAATGCAAAGCGACCGCTTACTTCCATTTGCTGTAAATGCACTGTAATGTCCTGTAAGACAGTTAGTCCATTCGAGCCACGAAGTCCTTCGTATTTCAGTCCGCCGCATTGGAATCGTGTTCGTAGTGCGTATTTCATCGGCACGTCGTATTCGAGGTTGAGCATTGCGGTGCGACGGATGGAATTGACGACCGGGGCAGGCTCTTCTTTACTATCCGGCTCGTTGCCCTGTTTATGTTTTTCATGAAAAAGCAATGAGGCGTTGAATCGCTTGTTGGGCTTCCAAAGTGCCCGTAAGAGATAATCGGAGCCTTTGGAAGGCGCATCGACCTGGTATTTCAGCCATGGGAAATGGAAGTAGTCATAAAATGCACTGAACTGCCAATGGCGTGGTGCGAAGCGGAGCCCGGCATATGCGCCGGTTTCGTTAATGGGACGTGTCGCCTCGCTTAGAGAGTTACCATAGAAAGTATGAAAGTTGCGTGCGTAGTGTCTCAGCAACACCGAGCAATCCCATTTTTTACCTAAACTAACAATTGCACCGCCCAACGCACCCAACCCGCTGCTGCGCGAAACGGCGCTTTCTCCGAAAAAGTGAAAGTTTTGCCAGCGGTAATCACCATGCAGACCGGCAATGAAATTTTGTTTGCCCGAAAACTCGTGACGGTTATAGGGCAGGTCCCGCTTCCGCAGCACATCGCTGTAATGTGTTTGCAGCAGTGACAGACCGACTTGTCCGGAACGGGACCGGAGCTGATGCAGCAAATGCAGACCTGCGTTCCATTCAGTGAGTACATGATGTTTGTCTATTTCGGATGGTGTTCGGTGATAGCCCGAAAGGGGGAGGGAAGTGGTAACGGTTTCTATCTGGTCATCGGAGGCCCTTTCCTGGGTAGCATCCCTTTTTACCAGGGAAAAAAAAGTGGTCACATCGGTGCGGTCTGTAACGCTGATCGTTGCAGCTGCGCCGCGAAAGAAATTGGCTTCGGTGGAAGAAGTATAAGGTTTAATGCCCGTGGTGCTCCGGTAAGTGGTTTGAATGACCTCCGAGCCTTTGCCCAGTGAAAACCCGGCCCCGGTGATCATGCCTTGCCCCGCCTGCATTTGAAAATCGCCGATCACGAGGTTTTTAAGTTTGCCGCGATTCATGATCTGCATATGGAATGACAGAAAATCGATACCGAAAATTTGTCGCCTGGGCTGCCATGTCCACAATTTTTCGCCGGCATCCTTCTCGAGTGTCAGGCCCACGCTATGCGAGCCTGTGCGTGCATTGCGATAGCGCAGGTAGCCATTGAAAGCAGAGCCCCGATAGCGGGTTGTTGATGAAGACCCGGGTTCCGGAGGCGAAAAGCCCTTCTGCCGTTCCAGTATCTTACCGGATCGGAACATCAGGAAATGCTGTCCCGGATTTTTGACCGACTCACGCAATGAAAGCGCTGGTTTGCTGATCGTTACGAAGGGAAGTAACCGCCTGATGGTTTCGAGGTCAAGATCGGGAACGGCCTGCAATTCATAGAGAGACAGCAATGGACCAAATTTCGCACGATAGTCCAGCAATGACCGGAGCTGTTTTTCGGATAGAATAAAGGTTGCGGAAAGGTCGTCGGCAGTGGCTGCATTCAAATCCAGCGGGCTGGCGTAAAGCTGCAACAACGACTCATACAGTTCGGAAGCATCGCTATCCTCAGGCGGGATGGGGAAAAGCTCGGCGATAAATGCGTTGATATCGATTTCCGGGCGGGGAGGTTCCTGTGCGCTGCAATGCGGGCAGGTTATTGTAAGCAGTAATGCAAGGCACAATTGGCAGCGAACGGCCAGCGAGCCCCGAAGGTCAAAAGCGTATGTCTGTTTCATCGATCTCAGCATACGCTTTTGATAAAATGAAGAGGTTAGAAGGCTTTCAGACTTAAATCCAGACTTCGTGCCTGATGCGTGAGCGCACCGCTGGATATCCCATCCACTCCGGTCTCCGCTACGGCACGCAATGTTTTTTCGGTAATATTCCCGGAAGCCTCCGTTTCATAGCGTCCTCCGATCCTTTTTACAGCTTCACGCAGGTCTTCCAGCGGAAAGTTGTCGAGCATGATAATGTCCACCCGGCCCACCCTCAACACTTCATCTACCTCTGCCAGGTTCCGCGTTTCAATCTCGATTTTAAGCTTTCGGCCGGTTTCTTCCAGGTATTTCCGGGCACCGGTAATGGCTGCCTCAATGCCCCCCGCGTAATCCACATGGTTGTCTTTGAGCATGATCATGTCATACAAACCCATCCGGTGGTTCACCGCCCCGCCTATTTTCACTGCTATTTTTTCAAAAAGGCGAAAGTTCGGGGTCGTTTTGCGGGTATCGAGCAGTTTCACCGGCAGATCTTTGATCAGATCCGACATTTGCCGCGCATACGTGGCAATACCGCTCATGCGCTGCATAATGTTGAGCACCAGTCGCTCTGCTTTCAGGATCAAACGGGCATTTCCTTCTACCGTCAAAACAATGTCTCCTGTTTTGACGACAGAACCGTCAAAAAGTAACACATCAATTTTCGCTTTGGGGTGATTGTAATATCCTGCGGTCTCATCGAAGATAATTTGGGCCACTTCTACGCCGGCGAGAATGCCGTCCTGCTTCACGAGGAGCCTGGCGCGCTTGATTGCATTTTCAGGAACACTTGCGAGGGACGAGTGGTCTCCGTCACCGATATCTTCCAGCAGGGCAAGTCTTAGAAGATTCCGGAGTTCATGTGGATCAGTTTCCATGATGTAGTTGAATTATAATCAGTAGGTCTGTTGCCGGTACGCCATGTTATAGCGTATTGCAAATGTAAAAACGTTGGAGTTCGTTGCTACATTTACATCCTGCGATTTCACTTTCCTGATTTGATAGCGGCCGTCCAAAAAGAGGTTGTGGGCCAATGAATAAGACAAACGAAGATCAGTAAATAATGTCGAAGCTTTGATACCCTGACCGATTTTCTGGCCTTCCTCACTCTCACCCTGGCGGTTTACACCCCGATCTTCATAGCTCTTCGAAATATCACCACCGAAATTTTTATAGGGGCCGGTAGTTGGGTCTTTGCCCTGGTCAGCCTTCATCACGGTGCCGTAGAGCGACAGCCTTGGCGTGACTTTGTACCTCACGATCCCGAGATACTCCCGGAAATTCGCGCCCAGCGGGTGGGCCAGCGATTGCCCGTAATGCATGTAATTGCGCCCACCGTCTTTGTGCGAGTAGGTGTACGGGCGCACGACATTGTATTCTGCCTGTAAATCGAGGTTGGGAATTCCGAATGCGTCCACGTATTTGCCGCCAAGCTGAAAGCTGTATTTGTTAGTCCACGATTTGCTGCCGTTGAAAAGGTATTTGGTCAGGAATTCGTCCAACACAAACTGGCTGTAAATGGAAGCCTTCTTGCCCACCAGCCAACGGAAGTCAAAACCAAGTAATGCATTGTCCTGGCTACCGATGTAGGATTCGATGTAGCGGTAAAAAATAATGGGGTTGAGGTAATTCAGGTCATATCCGCCGCCCACGGAGTCGCGGTTGAAAACTTCCGCTTCAAATACGCCAAAATTGATTTTATCAGTCAGGTTCACGCTCAAATGGTGAATGGCGGCAAACTTCTTTCTTCGCAGAAATTCGGAGAAGGAATCCTTACCCCCGTCAATCATACTGGTCCAGAGGTTGGTATAATGAAATTTGCCAAGCTGGGTATCGACCCTCAGGAAAAGATAGGGGCTGCTGTTGTCGGACAGGATCAGCGAACGGTAGCCGCTGCCGAAAACATTGTAATCGTGACCGAACTTCACGTTAACCGCTTTGAGCGGCCGGAAGGTAATGTATCCCCTGGCCGAAAGGAAGTCAATGCCATGATTGCGGGTAACTTTCGCCAACCCTTCTCCCGGGAAACTAAATTCCGGTTTGAAAGCGTCAACATATCTTGGAAAACGACCCTGGCTGTCCGAAACGAATGTATAGAACCCCAGCTTATCGCCGATCATCCCCCTGATTTCCACCCCTCTGGTCGTAAACCAAAGCGATTGGGTCGTATCGTAGCTGTTATCCTTGCCGATAAAGTTGGTGGTAGTAAAATTAAAATGGAGGTCGAAATCTTTGTTGTGGATGCTGTACAGGTCGGCCGGGTGATCGAAGAACTTTCTCTTTTTGCCGGGAGGAGGTGATTTGAACCAGCCCAGCCTTGCCAGCCTGGCATATTTGGCAGAGTCCGTTGCGACCATGCCCCTGGTCCATTCCCAGCTGTCTTCTCGCAGATAATCAATAGTTTCCCAATCGCGGTCGGTGAGCTCCATAGTTCCTTCTTTGAGGATGGAGTCGGTCAATGCAACCACCGCCTTTCTTTCAAACGGCTTTACATTGGAATGGAAACCCTCGGTGAACTTGCCGCGCTTGATTTCGAGACGATCGATCAGGTGGTAGTAATCGTCATTGAATGGAACAAAAGAGCTTTGCGCTTGTACGTATGACAGGGATACCAGTGTAAAAAGCAGTATTTTAAAAGGCCGGATAATTCCTTGATACATAGGCAAAAAAATATCTTCTGATCACGCAAGTACAGCTCTTAGCGATAATTTTTAGAATTGGTGTTCCAAATTACGTCAATGAATTTGTATTATCTTGCATCGAGTAGTCTAAAAAACTGTCACATCCATGTTTTTACTATCCCAGAAACCCTCCATAGCGGATCACTATCTCGCGGAATTACGCGACGTAAATTGTCAGACAGACCGGATGAGATTCCGGCGCAACATGGAGCGACTGGGGGAATTACTTGCCTACGAATTATCCAAAACCCTTACATACAAAACGGAGCAGGTAGAAACGCCACTGGGTACAGCATCCACCCGGTCGTTGCTGCAGCCGATGGTTTTGGCTACGATCATGCGTGCGGGACTACCGTTCCACCAGGGCTTTTTGAATGTTTTCGATAAGGCCGACAATGCATTTGTAGGTGCGTACAGAGGGCATCATATCAATGCGGAGGAGGAATTCACCGTCGAAATGGACTACATTACCAGCCCCGACCTGACGGGTAAGATCCTGGTGATGATCGATCCGATGTTGGCCACCGGGCGGTCGATGGAAAAAGTTTACCATGCGTTACTGCGTTTTGGGATCCCCTCCCAAACGCACATCGCCTCCGTGATCGCCAGCCCCGAGGGTGTGGATTATCTCCGGAAAAGGATTCCGCAATGCCGTCTCTGGCTCGGAGCGGTGGATCAGAAGCTGAATGAACAGTATTATATAGTACCAGGCCTCGGCGACGCCGGCGACCTGGCCTATGGTGAAAAGTAGGTGTCAGCTTAGTTCAGCAACTCGTCGAACAATATCGATACATAATAGGTGCTGCCTACATTCGGGCTTGCATAGGATTGTATGTATGATTTTCCAAACAAATTGGTCCCGCCCAGTTTAATAATCGATTTGATCAAAGGTATTTTCAAAGAGACCTGCGCATCCAGATTGTTGATCGCCGGTACCAGCGTGTTGGAAAAAACCGGCACATCTGTGGTGGTAGGCACCACAAAGCTCGATTCCCACAAAAATGCCTGCTGATGCCGGAACACGACATTGAAACCCCAGGTATTGCTGGTAGTAATGCGCCGTCCGAAATTCACATTATACCGGTATTTAGGTGTGTTGAATTGTGAGTACTGCACTTCCGGTGAAGGCTTGAAGTTGTGCAGCTCATTGTTGGCCAGGTTACCTCCTACATTGAAGCCTTTAGGCAATGCATAGTTCAATCCGATCGCAAAGCCCCGGGTCGTGATCGTCTCGCTGGTATTCACCGTGCGTGCATAGCCGGCATAATTTCCCACCCCGATGCCCGATTCGACCGGCAGACCGAGCGCAGCCGGTGCGGTTGGTACCACGATCACCGTTCCACCCAGCAGGTTTTTGTATTTGCTGATGTAATAGTAGGCATCCACAAACAGCCTTTTTGCGATAATGCCTTTATAACCAATCTCATAAGATGCAATGCGCTCGGGTTTCATTTTAACTGGCTGATATTTAGGTAGTTTTTCCAGCGCATATGCCTTGGCCAGGTCAGGAAGGAGCCCGGGGACCTGCGCCGCGAGAATGCCCGGAAGTTGCGCGGCCAGCACCCCGGGAAGCGCCTGGTTGACGCCCGCCGTAATGGCCGCCTGGATGATCCCGGGATCATTGGGAACGGTGCCCGCGGCTACGCCCTGATTAACCTGCGCTGTTACCTGCGTGGTCACAGCCTGGGTAATGCTGGCTGTGGCTTGCTGGGTTACAGCCGCGGTGGCATACCTTTTCGCACTTTCTATGACCGAGGGGTCACTGTTGACGACATTCATGACGGCCGCTTCCGAAAGGTTCTGCCGGAGAATACCGCTCGAAAGATTGTACCGCGTGTCAAACTCGGGTAGCCCGCCCACGAGCGTGCCGGAAGGGGTTCTCAGGTCGATGTACTGGTTCTGGGTGGTGGGAATGCGAAAACCGGTCTGATACGAGAGACGGATATTATGGTCGCCGAAGGTCGTCACAGCCGAAACCCGTGGGGTAAACTGGCCGTCGAAATTCTCATTCTTATCGTAGCGGATCGAGCCCGTCAGTTTCAGGTGATCCGACAACAGGTTCTTGCCTGCCTGGACAAAAGCGCCAAACTCGTTGATCGGAATGCTTCCGTCCCGTCCCTCTTTGGTATCTGCAAAAAGCGTCCCGGCTGAGCGTAATGCATAAAGCCGGTAATTGGCACCAGCGATCAGCTCGAGAAAGCGTATCTGGTTTTTGAAATTGTAAAAACCTTCGGCATGATACATATTGGTACGATCGGCAAATCCTCCCCCGCCGTTGACGATCGGCATGTTGCGGTATTTGTCTAGCAACTGATCGAATGAAGCGCTTCCTGGCTGCGGCATTCCCTGGTCGGCGGCCTGCCGTGCGATGACGTGCGCGTCCGCTTCCGCGCTTCCGCCGCCGCGTGCGCCTACATAGGCACCTACGTACTGACCAAACCAGGTATTATTGGGTTTAATCTCGCCGAGCATGGAAAAGGCGGCCAGACCGGTGAGATAAGACTTTCCGGAGCGTTCCTGTGTGGTGTAGGCCCTCACTGTGAAATTGTCCCCCCGGAGTTCCAGTTTAGCCTGGGTCAAATTAAAATTACGGAGAGAGTAACGCCCTGCGCCGGTATAAACGGTTGTACCGTAGCCGTAGTTGACCTGGGCAATTGCCTCTACTTTCTCATTCAGGCGGTAGTGTAATGCGGCATTGGCTTTGAAACTCTGGGTGTTATAATCCACGAGATCTTTTTCCCGGTAGCCGGTTCGGCTTACGAATGTGCTGGGGACGAGGCCGACAGCCTCCTGGGGAATCTGTCCTGCGGCTGCCAATGTTTTGGCTACCGCATTGATATTGGTCTGGATTTCGTCGCCGTAGACGTTCACACCGTCGTAATCGAGGTCGGTGCCTTTGCTTCTGGTGGGATCGCCATTACCGCCTACATTGAGGTTGGTATAGTTGGTTGCTTCCCAGTCTTTGGCCTTGATGTACGACAGGTTGACCTTGAATGCAACCTTATTATTAAATGCTTTGGCATACCGGACTGTGGCATCGACAAAAGGTGTGGTGGCTTTGGAACGGCCGGATTCGTGCATTACCCCACCTTTGACATTGGCGCTCAAACCCTGATAGAGGAACGGGTTTTTGCTGTTCATCAGGATCAGGCCATTCACGGCATTTGGCCCGTACAACGCAGAAGCCGCGCCGGGCAATACTTCCACGCTTTCCACGTCCAGTTCCGACATTCCGATGATATTGTCGAGCGGAAAGTTCAGGCCGGGTGCCTGATTATCCATTCCGTCGATCATCTGCACCGTACGCGGATTACCTGTTGCCCCGAAACCCCGCATGTTCACGGATTTGAACAGAACACCCTGGGTCGTCATGTCGATCCCTTTGAGGTTGGCGAGTGCATCGTAAAAATTGGTAGAAGGCGTATCGCGGATTCCCCGGATATCGAGCTTTTCGACGGCGACAGGTGATTTCATGACACTTTCCTCCACTTTCGACGCAGAAACGACGATCTCCCTGCCAAGAATGGGTTGCTCGGCCAACTTAATGTCGAGATTGGAAACGCTCGCCGTAACAGCTATTTCCTGTGATTGAAACCCTACTGATGAGATGATAATTGAAAACGGGGGATTTGAAGAAGTGGCAAGGGTAAATGCGCCTTTGGTATCCGTAATGGTACCTGCAACCTTACCCTGTATGCGGATGCTGACACCGGCAAGCGGTTCTCCGGTGACCGACTCGGTCACCTTTCCAGTCAAACTAATCTGTGCGAAAGATTGTTGGCAAAGCAACAATAGGAAGAGACAGTACCGGGAAATTTTGAAGGACGTAGAGATTGAATTCATGGTTTTTAATGGGCTGATGTTAGTAACAAGTTAATAAGAAATCAGGCTTGTTGTCATTGTGTCCTACTTTTTCTTCATACAGTTACAATGCTAAGATGAAGAGAATTTAAAAGCAAAAATGAATCGGTGTCAAAACCTGTATGTAATATTTGCCGGGAGGCCGCGCAGATGGCCGTGAACTAATTTTCCCGGACTTTTCGGAGGAGCGAATGGAGCATACTGACTCTTTATCATTAGTTTTGGGTGATTTTATTGAACGTTATAACAAAATATACCTTACAAAACACAAATGCAGGATACTTATGTAATTATCATGGCAGGCGGTGTGGGCACCCGGTTCTGGCCTTTCAGCAGAACGGATTTCCCGAAGCAGTTCCACGATGTGCTCGGCACAGGAAGGACGCTGTTGCAACAGACTGTCGACAGATTCGATGGCGTTTGCCCAATTGAAAATATTTATATAGTTACCAGTCAGGAGTATAAGGAGCTCATTAAGCAGCAGATTCCGGAATTAACTGACGATCAGATCCTGCTCGAACCTCACCGGCGGAATACCGCGCCTTGCATTGCTTACGCTTGCTACAAAATTGCGGCCCGGAATCCGGATGCAAACGTGGTCGTAGCTCCCGCTGACCATATTATTCTAAAAGAGGAAGTATTCAAGGATACGATCAAGGTAGCACTTGGCGCTACCCGGAATGAAGACATTCTGATAACGCTGGGTATTCAACCTACCCGTCCGGACACGGGTTATGGCTACATTCAGTACATTCCGGATAAATTGACGGTCAAAAAGGTTAAATCATTTACTGAAAAGCCACATCTGGAGCTCGCGCTGCAGTTTCTGGACAGCGGTGATTTTGTATGGAATGCCGGCATATTTGTGTGGAATATCAATGCATTCAAAAAAGCATTGGAGCAATTCCAGCCCAATATCGCCGAGATTTTCCAGGGCGGAAACGACCATTATTATCTGGAAACCGAAGACAATTTCGTTCAGCGGGCTTACCAGCATTGCGGCAGTATTTCCATTGATAACGGCATCATGGAAAAGGCCGAGAATGTGCACGTCGTTCTGGCCAGCTTCGGATGGTCGGACCTGGGTACCTGGAAATCCATGTATGAAGTTTCGGAAAAGGACGAAAATCTGAATGTTGCGGATGGTAACCTTATCCTCCACAACACAACCAACTCGATCATTAAAACACCAAAGGACAAGCTGGTGGTGATCAATGGCCTGGATGGCTTCATCGTCGCCGAATTCGACGGGGTGTTGCTGATCTGTAAAAAAGACGACGAACAAAAAGTGAAAGAGTTTGTGGCCCAGGCCAAAGAGCTCGACCCGAAATATGTTTAATGCGGTTGGTGATTAATGGCCGCCGTTTGAAAATCCAGGTCAATGTGGCCTGGATTTGTTGTTTATAAATGTGTAAATTTGATTGGTGTTGAATCAAGACAATGCTTGGCATGACGAATCACGAAATGAAAACCGGAGCAGTACGCCTCATAAACGAGATCAATGAGGATCGAATGGACGATTTGCTGTCGTGTCTTCGTGTTTTCAGAGAGCAGCAAGACTTTGACAACAGTGTCTATTCAAATTCTCCCGAAGTAATCGAATAACTCAACCGATCTCTACGCGAAGCCGAAAAAGGTCCTCTCTGCACAAATGAGGAAGTTTTTAAAGAAATAAGGCGTGGTTTACGAGATAGAATGGACAGATCCAGCAAAGGAAAACTTCGCTCACTCCTTCAGCGCCTTTTCGATCTCAAAAAACCTGACATCAGCCTTCACATGCTCCAAAATCCTTTGTGAGCGTTCAGGGCGGGCATCGGTGATGAAGACCTGGCCGAGGAATCCGGTATCGATGAGCTCGATGAGTTTGTGGATCCGGCGGTCGTCGAGCTTGTCAAAAATATCGTCGAGCAGCAGGATCGGCGTTTTTTCCTTCTCTTCTTTCAGCAATTCGAATTGCGCGAGTTTCAACGCGATCAAAAAAGACTTTTGCTGCCCCTGCGACCCGAACTTTTTCAGGGTAACTCCATCGATCTCGAAAACATACTCATCCTTGTGAACGCCTTTTCCCGTACGTTGCGCGTGCAGGTCGCGGCTGCGGTTACGGCGGAACTCGGCTGGAAAATCGGGGCTGGCTACTTCGCTTTCGTAGATCACATCCACTTTTTCGTGCCCGCTACTGAGGAATTCATAATATTTACAAAAAAGCGGGATGTATTTCTGCATGAAAACGTTGCGGTGCGTGTGGATCCGCTGGGAAAGTACGATCAGCGGTTCGTTATAGGTTTCCAGCAGATCTTCGTCGAGGTAATTCCGCTCCGCAAACAGTTTGAGCAGCCCGTTTCGCTGGGTTAGGATTTTGTTGTATTGGAGAAAATCACCCAGATAGCCGGGTACAGCCTGTCCCAGCACACCATCAAAAAAGCGCCTGCGCTCTTCGCTGCCGTCCCGGATCAGGTCGGTATCGTCCGGGGCGATCAATACCACGGGAAAAAGGCCAATATGGTCGCTCAAACGGTCATAATGCTTCTTGTCGGCCATGAAAACCTTTCGCTGGCCCCGTTGCAGGCTGCAAGTGATCTGGATGTGTTTCTCCGACTCGTTGAATACACCGTCAAGCAGGAAGAAATCGTTGGTATGGCGCACTCCCAGCGCGTCCTGATTGTGAAAAGCGCTTTTGGTAAGTGTAAGAAAATAGATTGCATCGAGGAGGTTTGTCTTGCCGCTGCCATTCTCCCCGACTATACAGTTCACATGTTTTCCAAAAGTGAAGGCCTTCTCCTCATAACTTTTAAAGTATGTAAGGTGGAGCTTTTCTAGCCACATGAACTTCTTTGTTATTTAGTTTATGCTTATTTTCGCAAATCATTTGCGTGAGTACGGCAAAAAACAGACTCTGTTCAAACCACTAACTTTAAGACAAAGTTCTGTCTTTATAAACGAGAACCAAATACATGGCCACCGTTACTGAGAAAAAGAAAGCTTCAGCCCCCAAAAAATTACAGCATCCGAAGGAGCAATATATGTTCTGGTTCGAGAATATGCTTTTACAACGCCGTTTTGAAGAAAAATCAGGCCAGCTGTACGGTCAGCAGAAAATTCGTGGTTTTTGTCACTTGTATATCGGGCAGGAAGCTTGTTCTTCCGGTGCGGTAAGCGCTTTGAAAAAAGGCGACAAATACATTACCGCTTATCGTGACCACGGTATTCCGCTCGCGTTGGGTACCGATCCGAAGGCGATCATGGCTGAGCTTTACGGCAAAAAGACCGGGACTACCAAAGGTAAGGGCGGTTCAATGCACATTTTTGATAAAGAAGTTGGTTTTGTCGGCGGTCACGGTATCGTGGGCGGCCAGATTCCCCTGGGTGCAGGTCTCGCATTTGCGGAGAAATACAACAAAACCGATAACCTGTGTATCTGCTACTTCGGTGACGGCGCGATTCGTCAGGGATCATTCCATGAAACGTTGAACATGGCGATGAGCTGGAAGTTACCTGTGATTTTCGTAGTAGAAAACAATGGATACGCAATGGGTACTTCGGTAGCACGTACATCTAACGTGACCGAGCTTTATACCCTTGGCGAGGCTTACGATATTCCGTCGGAGCCTGTGGACGGGATGAGCGTGGAGGCGATTCACGAAGCAGTGTCCCGCGCGGCAGACCGCGCCCGGAAAGGCGAAGGACCTACTTTCCTTGAGTTCCGGACTTACCGTTACCGCGGGCATTCAATGTCCGATCCGCAGAAATACCGTTCAAAAGAGGAGGTGGAAGAATACAAGCACCGCGATCCTATCGAACAGATCCGCGCGGTGATCCTGGACAATAAGCTTGCTACCGAAGAAGAACTCGAGAATATTGATAAAAAGGTGAAAGAAATCGTTGCCGAATGCGTCCAGTTTGCAGAAGAATCGGAATGGCCGGATCCGAAAGAAGCTTACACGGATGTGTATGCCGAAAACGATTATCCTTTTGTAATGGATTAACATAATCCGAAACGCTTGAATAAAAAACCCGCCGGATTACTTCGACGGGTTTTTTAAGTAATTTCAGCTTTTTAGTAAACGGGAGTTGATCCTGTTTTAAGTTTTTCACGTAGATTGAGTTCTAGTAATAATTTAAAGTATGTCCCTGGATCAGGATTTTGAAAACGAAGAAGAGGAAGGCGAAGGCAAGGAGATGTCGTTTATCTCGCATCTCGAAGAGCTGAGATGGCATGTCATTCGCGCTGGTGCTTCGATTCTGGTATTCGCAATACTCGCTTTTGTTTACATTGAAGAGCTTTACCATTATGTAATCATAGCCCCTTCCCGGTCCGACTTCTGGACTTATAAAATGCTTTGCAAGTTGTCGGTCATCGTGGGCTACGAGGATTTATGTATCAAGGCGCTGAACTTCAAATTGCAGGCGATCGGAATGGGTGACCAGTTCACGATGAGTATGACCTCGTCGGTGATTGCCGGTCTTGTTTTCGCGTTTCCTTATGCTTTTTGGGAAGTATGGCGGTTTATCAAGCCAGGCTTGAAACCTTCGGAAAGGCGATCGGCGCGCGGAGCCGTTTTTTACGTTACTTTCCTCTTCTTTTCCGGTGTCCTGTTCGGATATTATGTAGTGACACCACTCGCGATCAACTTCCTTGCTAACTTCACATTGGACCCGTCCATTATTAACGAGTTCAGCATATCCTCTTATATTTCGCTGGTTGCGACCCTCACATTGGCTTGCGGTGTAGCGTTTCAGCTCCCGATCGTCGTGTTTGTGTTGTCCAAAATCGGTATCCTGACGCCGGCGTTCATGAAAGAATACCGCAAGCATTCCATGATCGTCATCCTGATCGTTGCGGCAGTGATTACGCCTTCGCCTGATATTTATAGCCAGATTCTGGTCGCAATTCCGTTATTCCTGCTCTATGAGGTCAGCATTATGGTTTCGGGAAGAGTGGAACGGGAAAAGATCCGTGAAGAAAAACGTTTGGCAAAACTGGATGACACCAATACCGAGGATTAAGAATCCAGAGATTTAAGCCCTGAATTTTTTACAGACCTCGGCCAACCGGTCGAGGTCTTCTTTTTGATGCATGGTGCTGATCGCGATGCGGGTCACCGGAGCATCGTTGGCGGAGGGGTAGGGGAAGCATGACGCCATGATGCCGTTTTGCAGCAAATGGTCAAATAATACGGCGTTGGGCGAGCAAAATACCGGATAGTTCGGGATGGATTCAAAAAGAGTGCTTCCGCTCATACGTTGATTGAAGTAGGCGATATTCTCCATCAGTAATGCGTGTGCAGCCCGGTAACAGTCCTGTTCCAAAAGCATTTTCAACGCATATGCATAGGCGGGTGCAGGTGGTGACGCGCCTGCGTACCAAGGGGATTTTTGCATGGCTTCGATGACCATAGGAGCACCCCATATTGCACCGGCAGGAACGCCCATTGCCTTGTTCAGGGACGATACGAAGATGGTTTGTGGTAAAACCTTCTGATCGAGCTGCGTCAGAATTCCCTTGCCTTCGTTGCCGAGAACGCCAAGCGAATGAGATTCGTCGATCACCAGCCAAACTTGCGCCGGGTTTTTCAAAGCATTAAAAAGAGAGAAATCAAATGCTTTCACGAGAGGCGAACCCACGGCGTCGGAGCAGATGATGTGTGTGGACCCGGAAGCCGATGCATTGATTTTGTGAACCGTCAAAGCTGCCCATTCGTGCCATTCCATTTCCGCCCGCTCGAATCTGTTGCCCCAAAGAGCGGGATGAACGCCCGGGGCATAATGGTAGCTGATATCGGACCTCGGGGACGGGCCGGGAACAAGGGCTTCGATCTCTTTCATCAGCAGCTGGCCCGCCCACATACCCGAAGAAACGATCATCGCTGCCGGAGCATTCAGGAAATCAGCAAGATGTGCCTCCGCTTCAGTGTAAATGTCAAGTCTGAGGCTGTTGTTTCGGGAACTTCCATAATGATTTCCGAAGGTTTCCGTAGCCAGTCCGACATATCTACGAAGGTCTTCGTTGTGGCCCATACCCAGATAGTCTGTCCCGCTAAACCATAGGTAATGGTGCCCACCGGTTATTTCGACGGTTCTTCCGGGAAGTTGACGGGTATGGTATGTGGGCACGGTGCAGGATTACAAGAATTCGGGTTTCAGCGTTGCACCCGTTCCGTTGGCGGAAGCATAAATGACTTTTCCGTAATCGAAGGTAACGCCGGTGGCGGGGTCATTGGTGATCAGCAATGACCCGTCCATATCCACATAATCCAGAAGTGGCAACAAATGCGCGATGGCCGAAATGCCGACGCTGGTTTCGGTCATACAGCCCACCATGGTTTTCATGCCAAGGCTTTTTGCTTCGGCGATCATCCGCAATGCAGCGGTAGGGCCGCCGCATTTGGTCAGTTTTACATTGACCCCATGGAATAGTCCCGCACAGTTCCTTACATCACTTTCTATAATGCAGCTCTCATCCGCGATCACCGGAAGCGCGCTTTGGGAAAAGACTTTCTTCATGCCGGCAACATCGTCGGCTGGCAATGGTTGTTCAATGAATTCTACGCCTAATGCGGCGAGCTGCGGGGCGAGCTCAATGGTTTTGTCCGCTGTCCAGCCGCAATTGGCATCGACGCGGAAGAGTGCATCGGTATTTTTGCGCAGTTCCTGTACAATGCGAAGGTCTTCCTGGGTCCCCAATTTGATCTTATAGATCGGCCAGGGCATTTCCTTCATCTTGACAACCATTTTTTCCACAGTATCGATACCAATGGTGAAGTTGGTCATGGGAATGCGATCCGGCGATAAGCCCCAGCTTTCATATAGCTTTTGCCCTTTCTTTTTGGCAAAGAGATCCTGCGCAGCTTCGTCGAGAGCACACTGTGCAAATGAATTGGATTGCAATACCGGGTGCACCAGTTGCCACAGTTCTTCCGCCGACTGGTATTTCCCTGATTCAACGAGCGGTTTAGCGGCTTCGAGGGCCTCTATCATATTTTCGACTGTAATGCCGTAGTAGGGATTGGCGGTTGCCTCGCCGAATCCAAACTGTTTTCCATCAATCAGTTGGACGATCAGCGTCCGCTGAATGTCCCGCGAATCGTGTGCGATGGTGAAGGTATGTCTGAGAGCGAGATCGAACTGGTGATAGGAAAGCGTCATAGGGTATGGAGCCGTTGGATGTCATCGCTAGTTTCGCATATCGAGACCCCACGATAATTTGTTTCTCAATGTATTCAAAAAACTGTCATCTTTCATTTTAATAAGCCGCGCGATAAAGCCGGCTTTTCGAACCAGCAATTGCGTGTTTTCATCCACAATGCGTGAACGTGCATCGAGCGAGACCAAAAAATTGCTACTCCTGCTTTTGACCTCCAACCGGATAACCGCCGTGTCTTCCACCACCAGCGGGCGAACGTTCAGATTGTGCGGGCTGATGGGTGTTACGATGAAATTCTGGGAATGAGGCACGAGCACCGGGCCTCCGCAGCTCAGGGAGTAGCCGGTGGAGCCGGTTGGTGTCGAAACGATCAAACCATCCGCCCAGTAAGAGTTCAGAAACTCGTCATTCAGATAGGTATGTACCGTGATCATCGACGAAGTGTCGGTCTTGGTGATCGTAAAGTCGTTCAGGCCGAAATTAAGGCCGTCAAACAGGTCGATATTGGACTCAACTTCGACAAGTGTTCGTTCATCGATCCGGAATTGGCTGTTTTCCAGGGCGGCTATCATGTCGGAAATGCGTTCGGGAGGCACTGTAGCCAGGAAACCGAGGCGTCCGACATTGATTCCTATGGCAGGAGTTTGCCTTTTTCCGACATGGGAAATGGTTTCGAGCAGTGTTCCGTCGCCGCCCATGCTTACGATCAGACGTGGGTCGAAGAGATCTTCGGGTTTGTCGTAAACCAGCTCCGAATAGTGTGTAATGCCGTTTTGGTCCAGAAATGTCCGGAAAGCCTTCGAAAGCTGTACTTCAACTTTCCTGCGGGACAGTTCACCGAACATGTTTTCAATGAACGGACGGGCGGACTCATTAAAGTTGCGTCCGTGAATAGCTATTTTCATGAATGAAAAAGTAAAACTGCTGGTTTCCCCCGAAAGATACACGACAAATGGGCCGATTCAAAAGCCACAGCGCATAACGGCCTGCGGGATTTACGTGGCCAGATAGCGTAAAAGCATATCGAGCCGCTCCTGATCCAGGCTTTCGATGGGGTCGTTCGCGTGCGCTTCTTCGATTTCGTACCCGAAACGTTCCAGCGTGGCGATAATGGGAGTAATGTGGGTCCGGTTGAGTTTGAGGGTCAGGCGGGCTTCATTAGTGGGGTTGTACACTTCCCCCGAAGAATAGTAGCTGCTCAGGATTTTTACGCCGTTGGATTCGATCAGCCGACTGATTTCGGACAGTGAGTAGCTTCTTTCTGCTACCCGCAGCACGATCACAGCGCCTTTTTCCTGAATACCCAGCTCGTTGACAAACTGTTCGACCAGATCTGTGACGAGGATGCTGCCGGCAAATGTACGGTCTTCATGCAGTACCGGAATAATCAGCAGACCAAATTGATTGACCAGCCTAAGAAGCTCGTAGGGATGCTGATCTTCCGTCGCGAAAATGTCCTTATGCTGAATAATGACTTTGGACAGCGGCTCGGAAATATCGGTGATATCGAAGAGAATGTCTTCGGAAACGATGCCCTGGTAAGAACCGGAATCAGCGATGACCAATTGCCTGGTGCCGAATTCATCCATCCAATCCAATGCCGTACCTACCGAATCATTCGGTTTCAGGACGGGGATCATTGGATTTATGAGATTGGCTGCTAGCATTGGGTCAGAACGTCATTTTCCGAAGCTATAAAAAAACAATATATAGATCAACTTTCGTAACAAAAGAAATTTTGACCCGATTCCGGAGCGGCTAGGCAACCTGCACGGATGCGTGCTTTTCAAGGAAGCTTTCCAGTATTACATTAAACTCGTGCGGATGCTCCATCATCGGCGCATGACAGCACTTGTCAATAAAGTACAATTCTGAATTGGCAATCAGCCGGTTAAACTCGTAGCCCACGTGGGGTGGTGTGATCGTATCGTTCAATCCCCATACGAGGAGCGTAGGCACGTTGATCTGATGTAAATCCTTGGCGAGGTTGTGTCGCTGGGCTGATTTAGCAATCCCGACAATGCTCATGCACTTGGGAATACTGGATGTGGTTTCAAACACCTCGTCGATCAGATCCTTCGTCGCGACTTCCGGATCGTAGAATGTATAAGCTACGCGTTCCTTGATATAGTCATAACTACCCCGTTTAGGGAATGAGCCTCCCATTGAGTTTTCGAAGAGGCCGGAGCTCCCGGTGAGTACGAGCCGCTGCACATTCTCCTGGTTCTTCAATGTGTAAAGCAGACCGATGTGGCCGCCGAGCGAATTGCCGATGGCCGTCACGTTGGTAAGGTTTTTAAAAGAAACGAAGTCTTCGAGAAATGCCAGCAACGCTTCCAGTCCCGCTTCGCGTGGAGGGAGTTCATAAATCGGCAGAAGCGGGATCACCACCCTGTAACGGGTAGAAAAATGGTCGATAATTCCATCCCAATTGCTCAATGCACCGAAAAGACCGTGCAAAAGCAGTAAAGTTTCGCCCTTTCCCTCGTCGATAAACTGAAACCTGCCTTCCGCACGTACTGGATATTTCATTCTTTTTGTGGATTTAAGACCATTTATAACTTATCAAAGAAACTAGTGCATGATAAGGATACTCTACAAAACTAGTTATTTTTTTGATTGTTCAATGACGTAAAGTAACAAACGGGTTTCGAATTTCTTGTAAATATTATATTATTAATAAAAGAATAAGTCGATTAACACAGAATGGTGCAATTCTGTTCCTCCATTAGGAGACTGTTCGGTCTTTGCCGCACAGGTATATTTTGTCAAACTAAGTCTTACCCCATTGGTCGGCCTTTTGGCTGACCGGTTTGTAGTCCGGGTGAACCGGATGCAGTTAGGTCTGGTGGCTTGGAGTGTAACCGAAATTTAGCCAGAATTTATATTGAAATGGAATTAGAAAAAAATTAAATCCGTCCGTACATTCTTTGATTCCCTAAAAATGATGAAGATTTCCAATCTGATTGCTGCATTCCTGATTATCCAGGTCCTAAACATTCCGTCGCAGGCGCAAACAGAAATTCCGCTTTATCCCGGGAAAGTTCCCAATGCCCTCGACAGCGAAAATCAGGAAACCAACCAGAACAATGTGATCAGGAATGTATCAAAGCCGACATTGAGCATCTTTCTGCCACCAGCGGGCAAAGGTAATGGCGCTGCTGTGATCGTTTGCCCGGGAGGTGGGTATGGCGTGCTGGTAATAGAGCGTGAGGGCTACCGGATCGCAAAGGCCTTGAACGAGATGGGGATAACTGCATTTGTACTGAAATACAGGTTACCGAACGACCGGACCATGAAGGACAAATCGATAGGCCCCCTTCAGGACGCGCAACAGGCGATCAAAACAGTACGGGAGAGAGCGACAGAGTGGCGTGTTGACGGCAATAAAATAGGCATTATGGGCTTTTCGGCAGGAGGCCATCTGGCAGCAACCGCCGGGACGCATTATGACAGCAGCTTTGTTGAGAATCCCGCAAAAACCAGCCTTCGCCCTGATTTTATGATCCTCGTTTATCCGGTTATCAGCCTTCTGGACAAAATTGGGCACAAGGGCTCCTCCGCTAATCTGCTGGGACCAGCGCCGCAAATGGATAAAGTGAGGTACTTTTCAAACGAGTTACAGGTAACCGCCACCACGCCTCCCGCGTACCTGACGCACGCGGGCGACGACACCGTGGTGCCGGTTTCCAACAGTATCCGGTTTTACGAAGCATTGAATGCGAAAGGTATCGCGGCCGACATGCATATTTATTCCAAAGGAGAGCATGGTTACCCCAAAGTACCTTCCTTCGAGGAATGGTTCGGGCGGTGTTTGCTTTGGATGCGCACAACCGGATTTGTTCCGTAAAATGATCAGCCCGGTTGCGTTTCGTTCACCATATCCAGTCTGCAGAATGGAGAATTAGCGCTGATGTACTCGGGGATAACCTTTTTCAGCACGGATACTATCCGCTCCGGCTGGCCCGAATCCAGTGCTTTTTGTAATGCCGACATGGCATGTCTTACGCAACCGCCGGAAGGCTCCGGGAATCGCGTCATTTTGATCTTGCCGTGATAGGCTGCCGCCGGATTTTCTTCTTCCGGCAGATCCTCCGACAGCTTCTCACCTGGCCTTAGCCCGGTATATTCAAGAAAAATGTCTTTTTCGGGCAGCAAACCTGCCTGTATAATCATTCGCCTGGCGATATCTGCTATCCGGACGGGCCTACCCATATCAAACGACAATATTTCGCCTCCGTGACTGATCGAACTGGCTTCGAGCACAAGCTGACAGGCCTCGGTGACGGTCATGATGTAGCGATTGGCGTCGGGGTGGGTAATGGTCACCGGGCCACCCTCCTGAATCTGCCGCGCAAACCGGATCAGAAATGAGCCGTTGGAGCCGAGTACGTTACCAAATCGAGTAATGGTGAACTGCGTCTGATCGGGGTATTCCCGCGCGAGGTACTCGATATAGATCTCGCCAAACCGTTTTGTGGCGCCCATGACACTTGCCGGCCTGACGGCCTTGTCTGTCGAGATATAAATGAATTTGCAGACATGGTAGGCAACGGATAGGTCAGCGAGGATTTCGGTGCCGAGAATGTTCGTTTTGGCCGCTTCATAAGGATTTCTTTCCATGAATGGGACATGCTTGTAAGCAGCTGCATGAAAGACGCTGTGTATGCGTGTCCGCGAGAACACTTCCGACATTCGGAGCGCATCGGTGACGCTTGAGACGTGGGATTGGATATCGGTTTGAGGAAAATGCTGCCGGAGATAGAGATCCAGATCATTCAATGCCGTTTCTGCCTGGTCGATCAGGATAACCTGAGCGGGAGCGTATGTACAAACCTGCACAGCAAGCTCGCTGCCGATCGAGCCGGCGGCACCGGTGATAAGGATGGTACGATCGCTGATTTCCCTGGCGATGTCTTGCGTATCGAGGGTAATGGGCTCACGGCCGAGGAGGTCTTCCGGTGTAAATGGAAAGAGAGAGCAGGTGTGACGGGTGTGCATCAGAATATCTTTTAAATGTGTTCGATATTCTTGATACGTAACCTTGGTGGTTAAGTAACAGAAAAAGAGCCGTAAAATGTACAGCTCTTTCCGTAATTCGTTAAGTGGTAATGCTTTATCAGATCAACCCTTCGAAAATTCCAGGAGCAAGACCGAAGAGGATTGTCAGGAATGTAGCCAGCAGCAGGATAATCTGGTAAAAGGGCGCGACCCTTATTTTGATCAGATCCCCTTCTTTCAGGTATGACGAAATGATGACTTTGAAATAGTAATAGATACCGACAGTTGACATTAACACGGCAATGACGGTGATCCAGATGATGCCGCGCTCTGCCGCGCTTGTAAAAATGAAGAATTTACCCCAGAAACCTGCTGTAAGCGGTATGCCTGCCAGCGACAGCATTGATACGGTCAGTACGAATGCAAGCAGCGGATTTTGCTTGGCGAGGCCATTGAAGGCTTCATAACGCTCATTAGGCTGCCCTTCGATCGTTTTCTCTTTCGACACAAGCATTAGTACTCCGAATGCAGAGATCGTTGACAGCGAATAAGCCAGGGAGTAGAAAATAATGGCGCTTTGCGTCGGTTTACTAAGGGCGGTCAATGCGATAAGCAGGTACCCGGCGTGCGAAATCCCCGAATAGGCAAGCATCCTTTTGAAGCTGTTCTGGCTGCTGGCACCGATATTGCCCACGAGCAATGTCAGCACGGCGATAACTGCCACAACGATCCACCAGAAGCCGTATATCGAGAAAGTGTTGGTCAACAGACGGAACAATGCGGCGAATCCCGCTGTCTTGACGATCGTTGACATGAATGTCGTGAAGATCGTGGGTGCGCCCTCATACACATCGGGGGTCCAGAAGTGGAAAGGTGCCGCCGATACTTTGAACAGCATACCGATGAGCAGTAGCAGGAACCCTGCGTACAGGATGTAAGATTGCGTTCCCTGCGGCATATTGGAGGCAAAACCCTGGATCTGTGAAAGCTTGAATGAGCCGGTAGCTCCGTAAAGCAAGGTCATTCCGAAAAGCATAAAGCCGGTTGCAAAAGCTCCCATTAAAAGGTATTTCAATGCAGCCTCGTTCGAACGCAGATTTCGTTTGTTGCTCCCGGTGAGCACATACATCGCTACCGATAATATCTCGACTCCGATGAAAAGCATGATCAAATGCTCAAAACCGATCATCATGATGGCGCCCACGAGCGAAAAAAGCATCAGTCCATAGTATTCAGCAGGTTCCGAGTCGGGGTTGTCCTGAAATCCTCCCGAGATCGCAAAGATCATAAAGGCGGACAGCAGAACGATCCCGTTGAATGCCAGGGTTACATTGTCGACCCGCAGCATATCGCTGAAATACAGGAATGGACCTTTACCCCATTCTATAAAGTTGCTTCCCAATGCGATGATCAGAAAAAGCAGCGTAGCGGGTAGCAGGATGTTTTTGGATTTCGAGAAGCCCAGGAAAAGCGTGACAACTCCAAAAAACGACAACAATACAATGGGATACATATTCTAACTTAGTTATTGACCAGTTGCAATAATTGGCTTACAGCGGGCTCTGTTAATTTCAGGAATGTACTGGGATAAACGCCGATCCAGAATACCATGATGACCAGTGGCAATAAGACGGCACGTTCGCTGGCGGTCAGATCCTGGAAGCCTTCGACCCATTTGGATTTTGGCCCGAACATCGATTTCTGGAACATGCGCAGCATATATACGGATCCTAGAATGATCGTCAGACCGGCTATTGCACCAAGCCATTTGTCATAACCGAATACACTTGACAGCAGCAGAAACTCACCGACGAACCCGTTGGTCAACGGAAGGGCAACACTTCCGAGCAACAGTATCATGAAGTATACGCTCAAATGCGGTGTGCTCTGGGTAATGCCTCCGAGTTGGTCGAGGTAGCGCGTCTTAGTCCTTGAATAAATGATATCGACGATAAAGAACAGGCCGATGACGTTGATACCGTGTGCCAGCATCTGTATCAATGCGCCCTGCAATCCGTTGATAGAAGAAGAAAATACTCCTGCCGCCATCAGTCCCACGTGTGCGAAGGACGAATAGGCAATCAGGCGTTTCATATCACTTTGCTGGATTGCGATAATGGAACCGTAGATAATTCCGATCACGGACAGTATCATGGCCATCAGTCCCCATTGGTCCATTCCTGCCGGAACGATGGGCAGCAGGAAGCGGATCAAGCCGTAGACTCCCATTTTCAGCATGATACCGGATAGCAGCATCGTGGCAGGGGTGGGCGACTCGGTATAGGTGTCTGGCTGCCAGGTATGGAAAGGGAACAAAGGCATTTTGATGGAAAATGCAATGAAAAATGCCCAAAAAACGAATCCCTGCACCATAGGGCTCAGTTGGAGCTGATACAATGCGGTAATTTCGGAGGTATGTGTGCCGGGTGTCTGGTAGTAGAGATACACCAATGCCACCATCATGAACAAACTACCGAAGATCGTATAAATGAAAAACTTGAAAGTGACCTTTAATCTGTTTTCGCCACCCCACACTGCTGCAAGGAAATACACGGGAATAAGTGCGGCTTCGAAGAAAAGGTAGAACAGGAATGCATCTGTGGCCGTAAAAACGCCGATCAGCGCCGATTCCATGAAAAGGATAAGCGAATAGAATGCAGCCTCGTTTTTGTACTCGTTTTTAAATGCCGAAAGGATGATCAGTGGTGTCAGGAATGTCGTGAGCAACACGAGCAGCATACTGATGCCATCTAGTCCCGCAGCAAGTGAAATTCCTCCCGATGCCACCCAGGCATATTTAAAACCGAACTGACTACCCGCAGAAGGATCAAATTGCAGCCACGTGAAGATGGCAACACCCAGCGAAGCGAGTCCGCCGATCAGGGCTATCTGCTTCGCCATGCGCTCGCCGGACAGGAGCGTGATAACGCCTGCCGCTATCGGTAATAGTATTAAAAGAAGAGTAAGCATATTTTCAGGTCGACGGTCAACAACAAATGATGAACGGATTTATGGATGGTCGGATCAGAGTAACAACTTCCAGAATAATATGGCCACAATGCCGATGACCATCGCGAAGACATATTCTCCCGTTGATCCGGACTGTGTTTTTTTCAATAGCTTCGCCGAGCCGTTTACAAGCCGCACCACAGCGTCGATAATGAGGTCGATGAAGAACTCGCCGAAGCTGTAAAGGATATTGGAAAGTGTCTTGATCGGTTTTACGAACACGGCATCGTACAGCTCATCCACATAATATTTGTTGTAGATGGCGCGCTGCAAGCCCGATTTCTCCTCCGAATCGGGTGCCGGAACGGCTGCTTTTTGCACGTACATCACATAAGCAGCAATGGCAGAGATCAAAGCGGCTGCAACGGAAATGCCCATCAGCATATATTCTTCCGAATGGGAAAGTGTCGTGGGCTCGAATGCAATCGGATTTGCCTGACGTGCCAGATCGTACAGCGGGCTCATAAATTCAGCCAGGTGATGTGTACCGTGCAATGCTTCGGGAACACCGATGAAGCCTCCTAATGCAGAAAGTACTGCCAGGACGATCAACGGAATGGTCATAGAAGCGGGCGACTCATGCAGATGGTGCTCCTGCTCATGCGTGCCACGGAATGTTCCGAAGAAAGTCAGGAACAACAGGCGGAACATATAAAACGAGGTCATCACCGAGCCCAGCACACCTACTACCCAAAGCAGTTTATTGTGTTCAAAAACATGCGCGAGGATTTCATCTTTGGAGAAGAAACCGGCAAATGGCGGGATACCAGAGATCGCGATCGTAGCGATCAGGAAGGTCAGGAAGGTGACAGGAAGTTTTTTACGAAGTCCGCCCATTGAACGGATATCCTGCTCGTCGGACATGGCGTGGATCACGCTACCGGCACCAAGGAAAAGCAATGCCTTGAAAAATGCATGGGTAATTACATGGAACATCGAAGCCGAATAAGCCATTGCGCCCAGACCCATGAACATATAACCCAGCTGACTCACGGTAGAGTAGGCCAGCACTTTTTTGATATCGTTCTGAAGGAGACCGATGGACGCGGCGAACAACGCGGTAGCGCCACCGATAATGCCCACGATTTCCAGCGTGGAAGGCGCCAGCGAATACAACACGTTGGAGCGGATCACCATATAGATGCCCGCGGTAACCATCGTTGCGGCGTGGATCAGGGCTGAAACCGGTGTCGGACCAGCCATGGCATCGGGGAGCCAGGTGTAAAGCGGGATTTGCGCCGACTTACCCATTGCACCGATGAAGAGAAACAATGTAATGGTGATGATCACCGGATCACCCACCTGGAAGCCGTTGGCAGCTTTGGCGAACACTTCGGAGTACTCTACCGAGCCGAATGTGGCGATGATCGTAAAAATTCCCAGTAGGAAGCCCAGGTCACCCACGCGGTTCATAATGAATGCTTTACGCGCCGCATTGTTGTAATTGGTATTCTTATTCCAGAATCCGATAAGCAGGTAGGAGCAAAGCCCTACGCCTTCCCAGCCGATGAACATGATCACATAGTTCGACCCTAATACCAACAGGAGCATGAAAAACAAAAACAGGTTCAGGTAAGCAAAGAATTTACCAAAACCCGAATCATGATGCATGTAGCCAATGGAATAAATATGAATCAGAGAACCTACTCCGGTAATGATCATCAGCATCAGCAGCGAAAGCTGGTCGACCTGAAAAGAGAATGGGATGTTCAGGTCACCAACAGATATCCAGTCAAAAAGCGGTACGATCAGCGGTTGGCTTCCGGAAGCTACAAAAGCATTGAAAGTCATGACGGAAAGCACGAAACTGGCAACGACAGCCAATGTCCCGATAATGCCGACTGCGCCTTTTGGAATATGGGGGAACCCTATTCCGTTGATCAGAAAGCCAGCGAGCGGCAGCAGCGGAATGAGGATGAGTAATGATGCAGACATGTCTATTTTTTAATCTTTAATCTCTGGATTGTTTACCAGGCAAGTACCGGAAAGCCGGTTTTACCATTTCAGCTTGTTGAGGAACCCAATGTCTGTATTTCTGGTATTCCGGTAAATCATTACGATGATAGCGAGCCCGACGGCTACTTCTGCCGCTGCCACAGCCATGATAAAAAACACGAAAACCTGTGCGGAAGGATCAGACCGGTAAGATGAGAATGCGATCAGAAGCAGGTTTGCAGCATTGAGCATCAGCTCCACAGACATAAAAATGATAATGGCATTCCTGCGTGTAAGTACGCCGATAATACCAATCACAAATAGCAAGGTGCTGAGAATTAGGTAACTTTGAAGTGGGATATTTTGAATAACCGCTGGTATGTTAACCTCTGGCATGGTAGGGTTTGGGATCATAGCAGGTTTACCTAATGGGATATCCGGTTAAAATAGTCAAAAATAGATTTCAGGCAAAAATAGACATAATTACTACTTACTCAAACCTGAGGTAAGATTATGTCAACGTTGGGTTAATCCCCTTAATTTAATCTCCGTCAATTTGCGTTTGGTGTCGAGCGGGAATTCTCCTTTCATGATCCAGTCAAAAAATGACGGCTCGTTTTTCAGGACGTCGGTCACACGTTTGCCATTGTGCTTACCAAAGTTGAAGACTTCTTCTCCTTTATCATTGAATACCATTCTGCCCGCGAAATCCACAATTTTGGATGCGGTTAATTCGTGCAAGACCGCGATGTCGTTTTGAACGGGTTCGGTGACTTTACCATGTGAATCAGTAATCGTAATGCCCTGATACTTTTCGATTTGTCCTTGTAAAACCTCGAATGTCGCTATCGTGTCGGCCTCGGCGCTGTGCGCATTGTCGAGGGTTTTGCCGCAATAGAATTTGTAAGCCGCAGAAAGGTTACGCGGCTCCATCATATGGTAGATGCGCTGCACGTCCACCATCCGCCGATTCTTGACATCAAAATCGACACCCACGCGCAGGAACTCCTCCACGAGCATCGGAATATCGAAACGGTTGCTGTTGAAGCCCGCCAAATCGCAGCCTTCGAGGAACGAAGCCAGGTTTTTGGCAACGCTTTTGAATGTAGGGGCATCCTTGATATCCTCGTCGTAAATGCCGTGTATCAGGCTGCTTTCCAGTGGTATAGGCATTTCCGGGTTGATCCTCCGCGTTCGGATCTCGGTTTCGCCATTCACCAATGCTTTTACAACGGAAATCTCTACAATGCGGTCGCGGACAATATTTACACCTGTTGTCTCAAGATCAAAAAAAGCAATGGGCTTTTTGAGATGGAGGGTATGCATGGGTTACTTGGGTTGATTTGGCACCGCGAAGTTAAGGTGAACCGCGTGATGGCACAAGGAATGGGCTTGTTTATAAAGATTATAAAAAAGAGTCATTTGTGGTCAGGAATGGTCAGATGTTGCCAGGTATGGTCATTTGTAGTCGAGAGAGGAGAAATTTTACACCTGACAACAAATGACCACACGTTACCAACAAGCCTCAGTCAATCCAATCATACGACTTGGTCACCGCCTTCTTCCAACCTTTGTAGTACGCATTCCGCTTTTCCTCGGCCATATCCGGGTTCCAGGTGTGGGCTACGGCCCAGTTTTTCTTCAAATCTTCGGTGCTTTTCCAGTAGCCTACTGCCAGTCCTGCCGCATAGGCAGCCCCAAGAGCGGTGGTTTCGGCGACGGCAGGAGACACAACCTGCGTATTGAGAATATCCGATTGAAACTGCATTAAGAGCTGGTTGTGAACCATACCGCCATCCACACGGAGGGATGCGAGTTCGATTCCTGAATCCTGCTCCATGGCTTTTACAACATCGACCGTTTGATAAGCAGTAGCTTCCAGAACGGCGCGGGCGATGTGCCCCTTGTTCACGTAACGCGTGAGGCCTGCGATCACACCGCGCGCATCGTTGCGCCAATAGGGGGCATACAGGCCGGAGAATGCGGGTACGAAATAGGCTCCGCCATTGTCTTCCACGGTCTGGGCCAGCGTTTCGATGTCGGCGGCGTTCTGAATGAGTCCCAGGTTATCTCGGAGCCATTGCACGAGTGCTCCGGTAACTGCTACGCTGCCTTCCAGGGCATATTGCACCGGCTGGTCGCCAAATTTGTAGGATATGGTTGTTAATAAGCCATTTTCGGAGGTCTTCAACTCGGCGCCCGTATTCATGACCAGGAAGCAGCCGGTGCCGTACGTATTCTTCGCCATGCCGGGCTCGAAGCAGGTTTGGCCTACCAATGCGGCGTGCTGGTCGCCCAGGTCGCCTGCCACGGGAACGCCGGGAAGCACTTCGTGATCGGAATAGCCATATATTTCACTGCTGCTTTTGATGGCAGGCAGCATGATTTCGGGGATATTGTAAGCGGCGAGCATCGACTGGTCCCATTGCAGCGTGTGCAGATTCATCAACTGGGTGCGGCTGGCATTGGTAACGTCAGTCACATGGATACCGCCGTGGGTGCCGCCGGTCAGGTGCCAGATCAGGAATGTGTCCATATTCCCGAAAATCGCGTCTCCTTTTTCAGCATCTTCCCGAATGCCTTCGACATTGTCGAGCAGCCATTTCAGTTTCAAACCACTGAAATAGGTCGAAACCGGCAGCCCGGTGATGTCGCGGAACTGGTTGAGACCGCCTTCCTTTTCATATTTTGCTACCAGGTCGGTGGTACGGGTGTCTTGCCAAACCAATGCATTATAATACGGCTTGCCGGTACGCTTGTTCCAGACCACCGTCGTTTCGCGCTGGTTGGTGATGCCCACTGCCGCAATATCCGACGCATGTGCTGATATATGGATGCGCGCCAATGCGATGACTTCCAAGGTGTTTTTCCAGATTTCGGTTGGGTTATGCTCAACCCAGCCCGGGCGTGGGTAAATCTGCTCGTGTTCCTTTTGTCCTACCGAAACGATATTCCCTTGTTGGTTGAAAAGTATGCAGCGCGTGCTGGTAGTTCCCTGATCAATGGCGGCAATGTATTTGGACATAATGGTATTATGATTGATTTTATTTGTAGTAAAGCAAGTAAATAGGGAAAATTAACCGATCAGGACAAATGCCCCGGCAATTTTATTGAACGGAACATGCTGGAACCGGCCGGCGACGTTGCCTATATTTACAAGCAGCACATCAAGTTTCAGATATCCTCCCATGAGAAACAGCAAGGTCGGAAAGGCGTTATTGGCATTGATTTGCATTGTACTCGTTTTTTTCGTGCTCGACCTGGCCTTGCCCTTTCATCCCGAAATCCGTTATGCGACGCAGATTACCGATCAGAAAGGGCGCGTTATTCATGCATTTTTGAGCAAGGAGGACAAATGGAGGTTGTATTCAAATGTAGATGAAATCACACCACTACTGCGAAAAACGCTCATCTATAAGGAAGATCAGTATTTCTACTATCACCCCGGGGTCAATCCCTTTGCGGTGGTAAGAGCCGCATTCCGGAACATTTTCTCGGGTAGGCGTACTTCGGGCGCTTCCACGATCACGATGCAGGTCGTGCGTCTCACCGATCCCCAGCCGCGAACCTATCTCAACAAGGTTATAGAAGTATGGCACGCATTGCAATTGGAAATGCATTATTCCAAAGCCGAAATTCTTCAGTTATATATCAATTTGGTGCCTTACGGTGGCAACATTGAAGGGATTAAAGCCGCATCGCTGCTTTACTTCGGCAAACAGCCGCAATTGCTTAGCCTGGCCGAAATTACTGCATTGACCATTGTGCCCAACAGGCCGTCGAGCCTCCGCCCCGGAACCCGTAATGAAGCATTGAAAGCAGCGCGGAACCAATGGCTCCTGCGATTCGGCGAAACGGGACTTTTTGACAAGCAGGTGATCAGTGATGCATTGGAGGAGCCGTTGAATATCAGGCGGCTGCGCATGCCCCGGCTCGCTCCGCACTTTTCAAGGCGTTTGAAACTGCAATATCCGGACGAACCCGTGATTCGGACCACATTGAACATGCAGTGGCAAAACCAGGTCGAGGAGCAGGTAGGAAACTATATCAACAGGCGGCAGTTGATGAACATCCACAATGCGGCTGTGTTGGTTATTAATAATGAAACGATGGAAGTGGAGACCTATGTGGGCTCGGCGGATTTCAATAATCCGTTCGATGGCGGGCAGGTGGATGGTGTACGGGCCGTGAGGTCTCCCGGAAGCACGCTGAAACCTCTGCTGTATGCCCTTGCGTTCGATGAAGGCACTATTACCCCGAAATCGGTTCTGAACGACGTCCCGGGTAATTTCGACGGATATGAACCGGAGAACTTCGACCGGCATTTCAATGGCGCTGTGACCACCGAGTTTGCATTGGCCAATTCCCTGAATATCCCTGCTGTTAAAGTACTCCAGGAGCTGGGGACGCCCGCATTAATCAGTAAGCTCAGGAAAGCAGGTTTCAAAACGGTCGACAAGCAGGCCGGGGATCTGGGATTGTCGATGATCCTTGGAGGCTGCGGCGTGACGCTGGAAGAGCTTACAAGGCTCTTTGCAGCTTTCGCCAATGAGGGAAGACTGAGAAATCTCCGCTACAATGCCGTCGAGCCATCAGATCAGAAGGGAATCCCCCTCGTTTCGGAGGAGGCGACTTTTTTGACAACTAACATTTTAACACAAATAACCCGCCCGGATTTGCCCACCAATTTTGATAATACCTACCACCTGCCGAGGATCGCCTGGAAAACAGGGACTTCCTACGGTAAGCGGGACGCCTGGAGCATTGGCTACAACAGAAGGTACACAGTCGGGGTTTGGGTAGGGAATTTTTCGGGACAAGGCGTTCCCGAGCTGAGTGGTGCCAATACGGCGACACCACTGCTGTTTTCGATTTTTAATGCGTTGGATTACAATTCGCCAAAGGGCTGGTATCGGTCACCAGCGAATGTTTCGCAGCGTAATGTCTGTCCGGTTAGTGGCGACATCCCGTCGGATTTTTGTGACCATCAGATTTCAGACCAGTATATTGTCGGTGTTTCGGCATACCGGAAGTGCCAGCATATGCGCTGGGTTTTCACCGACCATGCAGGCAAGATATCTTACTGTACGTACTGTCTTCCTGAAAAGGGTTTCGAAAAAAGGACATATCCGAACCTGGCACCCGAACTGATCGCTTTCTATGAAATGCAAAAGCTCCCCTACCAGAAAATCCCCCCGCACAATCCCGCCTGTGAGCGGGTGTTCCATGAAGGAGCCCCGTTGATAGTAAGCCCGAATGCGGGTAGTGAGTACTATATCAGGAAGGATGAGCCTCAACAGATTCAACTCGCCTGTCAGGCGGCTAACGACGTACAGGAAGTATACTGGTATGTCAATGACAAATTATGCCGGAAGGCGCCGCCCCATGAAGGTGTGTTCATCAACCCGCCTTTGGGTAGGGTTAAAATCTCGTGCAGCGACGATAAAGGCCGAAATACCGACTTATGGATCGTAGTGAAGCGTATGTAATGCAGCTATAAAGGTTGATCCTGCGCTTCCTGATATAGCACCTGAATGAGTGTCTGACCGACCGCCTTCAACGTTTTCGGATCGATGTTGTCCATGGTATCATGTGCCGTGTGCCATTGATCGAAGAATGTTCTGCCCGGAACGTTCTGACGTGTATGGATGATGTCGATCATCGGAATGTGGGCTACCTTGTTAACGGGAACGTGGTCGTCTGTGATGCTGGCGCCGGGTTCGTCGATAAAGAGGTTGCTATAACCCAGTCTGCTCGCGGTTGCCCACACCTGTCTTACCACGTCGTCGGCCATTTGTGTAGAATAGCCCTCCTTGAAAAATGTAGCACCTTTGGCCCCAGCCATGTCAAGCAGCACTCCGAAATAGGCGGTGTAGCCCGGCGCGTGCTTGTTGGCCGCCCAATGCTGAGACCCCAGACAAAAGCCGCTGTACTCCATTCCCGTATCTTCGGATTCGGATGACCCCCAGTCTTCTGCGTCAAAAAAGATGATATCCACGCCGATCTCAGGCTTCGCAGGCTGGGCTGAAAGCACACGTGCGACTTCCAGAAGGATACCTACGCCGCTGGCACCATCGTTGGCGGCTACCACCGGCTTGTCTTTCACCAGGGAATCCTGATCGGAGAACGGCCGGGAATCCCAATGCGAAGCGAGTAAAATCCGTTTGGCGGCAGTAGGATTAAAACTTCCGATAATATTTCTGGCGTTCAGTTTCTTCCCATCGAAAGTCGTGGCTGTGAAAGGTTGCTCGGTCACTTGCCAGCCATACTTTTTGAGTGTGGCAACGAGATAGTCGCCGCAGGCTTTATGCGGAGCGGAATTGGGCACGCGGGGGCCAAAATTCACCTGTTTCTGAACAAATTGAAAAGCGCTGTCGGCATTGAAGTCGGCACTTTTGACCAGTGCAGGTGCGGCCTGTTCGGCGGTTTGCTCAGTGCTATCCTTACTTTTGCAGCTGTAAAAGCAAATGATGATGGAAAATAGGGTGGTTAATCTTTTTAAAGACAAGTGGTTAGAAAGAAATGGCATCTCCTGACTGAATATTGTTACTTTTTGTAAAACCTGCATTGACCTCCACTACATACTGCACTACCCCCAGTGGCGGAATGCTTTCCTCGGAATAGGGCTTGGTGTGCTCTGCAATGGAAATGATTTTTTTGTCCGTACCTATATAAATGATGTCCAATGGAATGGATGTGTTTTTCATCCAGAAACCATGGTCTCCGGGCTGTTCAAAAATGAAGAGCATACCCACGGAGTCGGGTAGGTAAGGACGGAACATCAATCCTTTGGCACGTTCCGCCTCATTTTCAGCGACCTCGACGTCGATTTTTTGGTACGGTTCGCCTTTTTTCAGGAATGTCACTTCACCTTCTTTGGTGAAAACCGGCGGAGACACGGCCGGAGCCGGCGTTGCTGTGGGTTTACTCTCCCCGGAAAAAGATGCTACCAGATAGGCTGCGCCGCCCAGAACGAACACGCCCAGAAGGATGTATGCCAGTACAGAACGCCGTTGTTTCATTGTTATTCCTCGTAAGCCCAGTCAATCCTCGTTTTTGTATCGCGGATTACCAATCCCTGATTTTTGAAATAAGAACGGATTTCGTCCACTTTTTCGTAATTCTGGGACAGCTTAAATTCGCGATATAGTTTCAGCATTCCGTCCAGGATGGCCTGGCCTTCCGCCAACTCCTCCTTCAATCCCAAAACGTCCTCGAAGAAAATGACGAATTGCTCTTTCAGGGAGGTGAATACTGCTTCGCCCAATGCCGCGGATTTCAGCTGACCCATGTTGAGCATGTTAATGTATTTCAGCATGTTGAAAAGGTTGGCAAATGCGACAGCCGTATTCAGGTCGTCGTTCATCGCATTGTAAAAACCTTCGATCGATTTTTCGATATCAGCCTTTTTCGCTTCGTCGGCATTCACGCCGTCTTCGTGCGTGTAGGTCAGCAGCTTGGCAAGGCGCAGGCCATTCGCCAGTTTCTTATATCCTTTCTGCGCCGCTTTCAGAGCGTCGTTTGAGAAATCGAGCGTGCTGCGGTACTGGCTTTGGAGCATGAAGAAACGAACGGTCATAGGACTGAATGCCTGGTCCAGGAGCTCATGGTTGCCAGAAAAGAGCTCGGCCGGCAGGAACGAGTTACCCAGCGACTTGGACATTTTCTGTCCGTTTACTGTGAGCATATTGGTATGCATCCAATAGCGGACGGGCTCTTCGTCGGTGAGTGATTTTCCCTGTGCGATCTCGCATTCGTGATGCGGGAATTTGAGGTCCATACCGCCACCGTGGATGTCAAACTGCTTGCCGAGGTATTTGGCGCTCATGCAGGTACATTCGAGGTGCCATCCGGGGAAGCCCATTCCCCAGGGCGATTCCCACTGCATGATGTGCTCCGGACTCGCTTTTTTCCATAATGCAAAATCGAGTGGATTACGCTTTTCTGCCTGGCCGTCGAGTTCCCGGGTTTCGTTCAGGAGATCTTCAATAATGCGTCCGGAAAGCTTTCCGTATTCATTTCCGCCAGCCTGGTATTTGTTAATGTCAAAATATACCGAGCCATTGGATTCGTAGGCGAGGCCCTTATCGATCAGCTTCTGCACGGCTTCGATCTGCTCGATCAAATGCCCGGTCGCGGTAGGTTCTATACTGGGCGATAATAGGTTGAAGATGGCAGTTACCTCATGAAAATCGTTGGTATAGCGCTGCACGATTTCCATGGGTTCGAGCTTTTGCAACTTGGCCATTTTACCAATTTTGTCCTCACCCTCCTCGCCGTCGCCCACCAAATGGCCCACGTCGGTGATGTTTCGTACATAACGCACTTTGTAGCCGATGTGCGTCAGGTAGCGGAAAAGGATATCGAATGAGAGAAAAGTACGGATGTTGCCTAAATGTACATTGTTGTAAACCGTCGGCCCGCACACATACATGCCGACATAGGGAGGCGCAATGGGAACAAAAACATCCTTTTTACGGGTAAGCGTATTGAATATTTTGAGTGGCTGGAAAGTTTGTGCGGTCATTTATATGTTGTACTTTCTTGATTACTGATTTTTCTTTTCGAGGCGCGTTTCAACCCAGTCGATGATTTTTTCGGCTGAATCGAGCCCTAAGGCGGCTATTTTAGCGCTTTTTGTACCCTGATAACCCATATCGATGTGGAGGACTTGATAAGCCGTTGTAAAATTGGATAATAACGTTTTATCTACACGGCTTAATTCATATTGGTACCACTCTGCACTTTTTGGGGTTTTTCTGTTTTTTTCTCCTAGTAGCTCATTCAAGACCAACAGGATGCCAGTATAGGCGGTGTGACCTGCGATTTTGACGTACTTTTTGTCCTGGTAAAGCCCATCCTGCTTTTTGGCATTGTTGCTGAGAAAGTCCTTTGCATTGTCAATGTGTCGTCTTGCTTCTGATATTGCTTCCATGATAGTATGTGATTGAATATGATGTTCCTGACTACATTTTTTTCCTTTCGCGCCGGTTCTCGACCCAATGAATAATTCTTTCTGCGTCCTGCAAGGCTATATTGGCCATTTTTGCATTTGGATCACCATCATAGCCCATGCCAATATGCAAATGGTGATACGCATTCATAAAACTGGATAACACCCGTTTGTCAGTAGCAGTCAGCTCTTTTTGGTACCATTCGACACTTTTGCGGGATCCTTTTTCCGGAAGTACCGCGTCAAGCGCTATCAAAACGCCGCTGTAAGCCGTGTGTCCCGCGATCTTCACGTATTTCGTATCCCTGTACACGCCATTTTCTTTGCGGGCATTGTCTCGGAGAAAACCCCTTGCATTGTCGATGTACCTTTTCGCTTCGTTGATTACTTCCATAATAGTATGTGATTTAATTGATAGAGAATTTTACTTCAGACAAAAATAGCAAATAACCCAGGATTGATTTGCAGTCTAAGCGAGAATGAGCAGGCGGGGAGAGGCTATTCGGTCGTTTTGTTTATCTTCGCAGCGTTTTTGCATTTAAAATTCAGTTTGAAACTAACTTAAAATCAATATAGTACTTACTTATGAGCTTACTTACCGTAGGATCTGTTGCATTCGATGCGCTCGAAACCCCATTTGGAAAAACAGACAAAATTATCGGCGGTGCTGCCACTTACATCACACTAGCTGCTTCCTATTTTACCAAAGAAAATAACCTGGTCGCCGTTGTAGGAGGTGACTTTCCCAAAGAAATGATCGATTTGCTGGGAGACCACGGTGTGAATACCGAGGGTTTGGAGATCGTACAGGATGGTAAAACGTTCTTCTGGTCGGGTAAGTACCATGAGGATATGAATACCCGGGACACGCTGATTACCGAATTGAATGTAATGGAGCATTTCGATCCGATCATCCCGGATTCCTACCAGGGAACCGAATTCCTGATGCTGGGCAATACGGTCCCTGCAACTCAGAAATTAGTGATCGAGCGGCTGGCTAAACGCCCGAAGCTGATCATGCTCGATACCATGAACCTCTGGATGAATATTGCGCTGGAAGATCTGAAATCCGTTCTCGCGTTGGTGGACCTTCTGACGATCAATGACGAGGAGGCACGCCAGCTTTCGGGCGAATATTCCCTGCGCAAAGCTGCCAAGAAGATCATGGCCATGGGGCCTAAAACGCTGATCATCAAAAAAGGTGAGCACGGTGCATTACTGTTCCAGGAAGACCGTATTTTCTTCGCCCCTGCATTGCCATTGGAAGAGGTATTCGATCCGACCGGCGCGGGAGATACTTTCGCGGGTGGTTTCATCGGTTACCTTGCTGCTACTGACGACATTTCTTTCGATAATATGAAGCGCGCGATCATTTACGGTTCGGCTATGGCATCGTTCTGCGTTGAGAAATTTGGAACGGAACGTCTGGTGAACCTGACACAGGACGAAATCAATGCCCGCGTTCAGGAGTTTGTGAATTTATCGAGCTTCGAAATACAATAAAAGTTTAAGGTTCACAGTAAATGAGTCTATAAGTTGGGATGATATTCTGCTTGTAGACTCATTTTTTATGAACGCATTGGCCTTTTTCGTTTAAAAGTGTGTAACCCTGCTGATAACTTGAATTTCCCATGAAGCTATTTTTGAAAGCAATCCCGTGCCTGTTTTTGGTTCTAACATTTTGCATCGACGTGTCGGCGCAGCATTCCGCATTGCCGCATTCGAAAAATAAGACGGTTGTCATTGCCCATCGCGGAAATCATGTGCATGCGCCCGAGAATACGCTGGCATCCACGCGGGACGCGATCGCGTGCGGGGCAGATTATGTGGAAGTAGATCTGCGGACTTCGAAGGACGGTCACCTTGTTGCTATGCACGATGCCACGGTCAACAGAACGACGAACGGAACTGGAAAGGTTGCAGATATGACTTGGGCAGAGTTGATGGATTTGCAGGTTTTTAACCGGAATAAAAAGACACACCGTATCCCGGAGTTTGGCGAAATCCTTGCCCTGTGCAAAGGGAAAATCAATATTTACCTGGATTTTAAGGACGCCGACATAGCCGAAACCTGGAAGCAGATCACAGCCGCCGGCATGGAACATCAGATAGTGGTTTACTTAAATAAAGAAGAGCAGTACAAAAAGTGGAAAGAAATAGCGCCCAAAATGCCACTGATGACCAGCCTGCCTAAGACGATTACGACTAAAGAGCAGTTAGCCGCATTTATTGGTCAGATGCACATCCAGGTGGTAGACAACATCACGAGCCCCGAACTCCTCAAAGCCGCCCACGAGCATGGCATTTCCGTGTGGCTCGACGTTCAAAGTCCCGCGGAAGGACCGGCATCATGGAATGAGGCGTTACACAAAGGCGTGCAAGGCTTGCAGACAGACAAGCCAGCCGAAATGGTTTCCTATTTAAAAGCGAACGTGCAATAGAATTTCAACCAGCCATTTGTGAGACAGATTATAACCATAGGTACTTTGTTTCTGCTGGTGCGCTGCAATTCTCCCAAGCCAGCCCAAAGCATTTCAGGTGAGCCTGCCGGGCAATTGAGTCGCCCTTCGAGTTTGATGTACGCTGACATCGATCCGTTTATCCGGGTTGATACCATGACTGAGGACGAGGTCACTCAGCTTTTTGGTAAAATGCATCACGCCGACCAGCAGTTCCGGGATAGCTTAAATAGAGGCAGCAAGGAAAAGGAAACTTTCTTTTTGCAGAAAATGAGAGCCAACGACGAAGCCAATCTGAAAATTCTAAACAAGATAATCCAGCATTATGGTTGGCCACCGAAAAGCGTCTTCGGCGAAACAGCAGCCGAAACCGCCTGGCTCGTCATCTGGCATCACCGTGGCAGCAGGTATATTTTGTGCCAGCATTTTGATCTGATGGAAAAGGCAGTCCATGAAGGAGAGATGAACGCCTCCCTGTTTCAGCAGATCAAAGACGAGGTTACTCTGCTATCTCCCGATCAGATCAATTATTAGCGGGATCTGGTCGTAATGTTTGATATACCGGGCAATCCGTATCATGTGCGCCGGGCAGATAGCCGGTGCTCATCAAAAACTCGTTCACAATCTCCCCGCCTGTGAACTTGAAAGTTTTCTTAAACAGTTTGATCCACTGTTCTTTGGTCAATGGGTGATGCGCGTCGATCCAGCCTTTGAATGAACCATATGCCTGCTTCAATTCAAGGATTTTCTGTGCATTCACGATAGCGGCATTCACTTTCAGTCGGTTACGAACGATCCCTGCATCGGCAAGTAATCTTTCACGATCGGTTTCGTCGTAGGCGGCTACCTTTTCAATTGAAAAATGATCATAGGCCGCACGGAAACTGTCCTGCTTGCGCAGCATCAAAGTCCAGCTAAGCCCCGCCTGGTTGATTTCCAGCAAAAGCCGCCCAAAAAGCTCATCGTCATCCTCGATTGGGAAGCCGTACTGGTTGTCGTGGTAATGTTTGTGGAGCAGGTAATCAGCCTGCTCCGAAGGATTGTTGTTGACGTAAGTGCAATATGACATCGCGTTGATTTTTAGGATCTTGTCCTCAAAATAGTTTATTTAATAATACCGATTTGTACTTCGGTGATATTCCTGTCGGGGTTTTCGAAATCCATGTTCAGATAAATTTCCCGGTTCTGTCCCGACATCGCAAGTTTCTGTGACATAACGGAGCCGAACAGCGAACCGTAGGTGTTAACCAACCCATCCCAATTTCCATACAGCTCCTCGCTGACGCATTCAAATGCTTCGAGCAGCTTCAATCGGTAATGGGAATCAATAGCGTGTGTGGGAGGAGTGACGGGCAATGCGATGGTTAATGTAAAAACCGTATCGGGACGTCCATCCGCACCCTGATAAAGCCAATAAACGGGGCCGGTGATTTCCAGGTCGTTGCGTACCGCGTCCTGATATAGTTTCCGGGCTTCGATCCGTACGAACTGGAAGATTTCTTTGAAAGAAGTCCGTGTTTCGAAATACAAAACGTGTATGGGTTGAATGGTTTTAATTTGCATGGCTAACAGATGTTTTGCACAAAATTCAAACCCCCGGGTGACAACCCTATGTCAGCAGCATTTAGTTTTTTTCATGGTGCCGCTTCGCTTTCATTCTTCGCACCTGCTGTTGCAGCCACGGGTAACTGATGTAGACGACTTTCGTTGCACCTATGCCTATTCCGGCGCCCATGAGCACATCGGCAAGCCAGTGGTGGTTGCCTAGTACCCGCATTGTCCCAACGGCCGTGGCCGTTCCGTAGCCGCCTATGCTATACAACAGGCTTCGCTGGCCATACTCTTCGTGCAAAATCGTGGCATTGGTGAATGCGGTCGTAGCGTGTCCGGATGGAAACGAATGGTAGTCCTCGCCATTCGGCCGCGGATAGCGTACAATGCGCTTCAAACTCTGCGTAACGCCTTGTGCAATGACATTGGAAAGTATCGCCAGAATCACCTGATCACCCAATTTATGTTTTCCTTTTACACCCGCGGATGCAAGCCCGAGGCTCACCACGCCCGGTGCGTAAGGCAGATATTCGTCCAGGTTTGTGCGATAATTGGGATACTTAGAAACCACATGCTCCTGCAAACTACGACTGATCTTCCCTTGCACGATCAGTCCGGCCAATCCGAGCGTTACAGGCGGGATCACATCGCCGGCCGTGACTTTCCATAACGTGGAATCCCGCTGGGCAAAAGAAGCCCCGGGAAGTATTTGCAGGCAAAGAAAAAGGCATATCAGATATGCCTTTGTGAATTTCGGAATCATAATATCGCTTCTCTTACACGCACCAATTTCTGCAAAAGGCCTTCGAGCTGGTCGAGCGGCAGCATGTTCGCCCCATCGGATTTGGCTTCGGCCGGGTTAAAATGCGTTTCAATGAACAGACCGTCGGCTCCCACTGCAATGGCCGCCTTGGCAATCGTCTCGATCAGCTTGGGTTTGCCGCCCGTAACGCCTGAGGTTTGGTTGGGTTGTTGCAACGAATGCGTGCAGTCCATGACTATCGGGACCCCAAATGCCGCCATTTCCGGCAAATTACGGTAATCGACAACCAGGTCACCGTATCCGAAGCTGTTACCGCGATCAGTCAGGATGACCTGGCATTCCGGGTTAACCTCGTGAATTTTTTCGGCGGCGAACCGCATCGAAGCGCCGGAAAGGAACTGTCCTTTTTTCACATTGACGGCTTTGCCCGTGCGGGCGGCAGCTGCGAGGAGTTCGGTCTGGCGGCAGAGAAATGCCGGGATTTGCAGCACATCTACATACTCCGCGGCGAATGCAGCCTCGTGCGATTCGTGGATATCAGTGACGGTGGGTATATCGAAAGTCTGGCTCACTTCCTGTAAGATTTTCAATGCCTTTTCGTCGCCAATCCCGGTGAATGAGTCTGCTTTGGTGCGGTTGGCCTTACGGTAAGAACCTTTGAATATGTAGGGAATGCGAAGGCGGTCGGTGACGGAAACAATGTGTTCTGCAATTCTCAATGCCATATCTCTTCCTTCGATCGCACAAGGGCCGGCCATCAGGAAAAAAGAAGGCGACTCGGTATTTTTCAGTTTGGCTATGGATATCATGCTGAATGTGAATGTAAGTGGTACTAAAAGTTTTTGCGAATGTACGGTTATCCGCTATGTTCTCCCTGCCGTGAATTGATTTCTTGGAATGCCAGGCCGTTAAAAGGCTGATTTCCTGCTTTTTTTTATTTTAAACAGGCAGAATACAATAAAATGAATGGTCTAAAAAAATTTTGAAAAAGTGAACTGAAATATCTTTCTTTGTGGCGATTTTAACCAAAAAGTGATTATAAAATGTCAGCAATTGCAGAAAGAGTTAAGCAAATTATCGTCGAAAAACTCGGCGTTGAAGAGTCGGAGGTTACACCGGAAGCAAACTTCCAGAACGACTTGGGAGCAGACTCTCTTGACACCGTGGAGTTGATTATGGAATTTGAAAAAGAATTCAATCTTTCTATCCCTGACGATCAGGCAGAGAACATTGGTACAGTAGGCCAAGCTGTTGCATATCTGGAAGAAAACGTGAAGTAATCCCGGTTTTTACCAGTATCATCTTCAATTCTGTCCCTATTTTATGAGTTTTAAGAGAGTTGTAATTACAGGAATGGGTGCATTGACGCCCATTGGCAATGATGTTCCTACCTTTTGGTCAAATTTAGTTGCAGGCGTAAGCGGAGCAGCTCCTATCACCCGGTTCGATGCTGAAAAGTTTCGTACCCGCTTTGCCTGTGAGGTAAAAGGCCTGGACATTAATAGTTACATTCCTCGGCAAGAAGCCCGTAAAATGGACCCTTTTGCACAATACGCCGTCATTGCTGCAGATGAAGCGATGAAGGACGCCGGCTTTGACGCAGATACGCTTGATCTCGACAAAGCCGGTGTAATTTGGGGTACCGGCATTGGTGGCCTCAAAACCTTCGAAGAAGAGGTGATGAACTTCTCAGAGAATGGCAAAACCCCCCGTTTCAATCCTTTCTTTATTCCGAAAATGATTGTCGACAGCGCCTCCGGTGTTTTGTCGATCCGTTACGGTTTCCGGGGGCCCAACTTTATTACCGTCTCGGCTTGCGCGTCCGCTACCAATGCCCTGATCGACGCATTCAACTATATCAAACTGGGTATGATGAATGTGTGTATATCGGGAGGTTCGGAAGCAGCGGTGACCATTGCCGGTGTGGGCGGATTCAATGCATTAAAGGCATTATCGGAAAGAAACGATTCCCCCGAAACAGCATCCCGTCCTTATGATAAAGATCGTGATGGATTCGTGCTCGGAGAAGGCGGTGCTGCAATTATCCTCGAAGAACTTGAACACGCGAAGGCGCGCGGAGCTAAGATTTACGCCGAAATGATCGGTGCAGGTATGTCTTCAGATGCCTACCACATCACTGCGCCGCACCCGGAAGGATTGGGGGCGTACATTGTGATGAAAAATGCAGTCGAAAATGCAGGTATCAAAGCCGAGGATATCGACTACATCAATACGCACGGAACCTCTACACCCATCGGTGATCCGCAGGAGATCAAGGCGATTGAGAAATTCTTCGGAGAGCATGCGTATGAACTCAGTATCAGCTCGACGAAATCTATGACCGGGCACCTGTTGGGAGGAGCTGGTGCGATAGAGGCTGCTGCCTGCATTATGGCGATCAGAGATCAGGTGATTCCGCCTACCATTAACCACTTTACCGACGATCCGGAAATAAATCCGCGGCTGAAGCTTACTTTCAATAAGGCTGAGAAACGTCAGGTGAACGTTGCTTTGAGCAATACTTTCGGTTTCGGAGGTCACAATGCATCAGTCATTTTCAAAAAGTATGAAGACTGATTAACTCTCTACCATTGGCAAAGCGAATTCTTATACCGATACTTTCCCTTTTCAGGACCGGAAGTGCTGAGGACAAAAAATTTAAGGAGTCGATTGCGCATGTTATTGGCGACAAACCTTCTAACCTGGGAGTCTATCAGCTGGCTTTCCGCCATACGTCCGCATCCAGGGAAACCGCCATTAAAGGTTTTAGAGAATCAAACGAGCGCCTGGAATACCTGGGTGATGCGGTGCTCGGGATGGTTGTTGCCGAATTCCTTTTTACCAAATATCCTTACAAAGACGAAGGTTTCCTGACCGAGATCCGCTCCCGGATTGTCAACAGGGAATCATTAAACCAGATTTCCCGCAAGCTGGGCCTCGACCGGCTCATTGAGTATGACGGGAACCGCAGGGGAATGTCCCCACGATCATCCATGTATGGCGATGCGCTGGAAGCATTTGTAGGCGCCATCTACCTGGATAAGGGTTTTCGTTTTACCCGCACTTTTATCATCAGTAAACTCATTACGCATTATGATCTGGACAATATTATCCAGAACAATGTGAACTTCAAAAGCCTCATTATCGAGTGGGCGCAGCGTGAGGGCAAGGAAATCCGTTTCGAGATTCTCGAAGAAAGAGGTACACGCCATCACCGTGAATTTATTTCCCAAATACTTGTGAACGACGAGCCTTTCGCAACCGGAAATGGCTTCACCAAAAAGAAAGCCGAGCAATCTGCATCCGAGCAGGCTTGTGCACTTCTTGAATTGAAATAATCAGATAGTCTCGTGAAGTGACCGCTCATTGGGTTTTCCAATGGGCTATTGTTGTTTTGTCATTTTTCAAGAATTGAAATAGTGACATTTTGTCTTGATTATTCTGGAAGTTTCGAATTGCCGGCCATTTTGTCTGTATTTTGTTCTCCTTTTATAGCTCGGAATAGAAGTTGTTATAATTGACAGCACAACCGCATGGTTAAAGACTGAAAATTATAACAACAAAAACCTTATAACAATGAGCACATTAGTCAAAACACAATTCGCAGGTCCATCTTATTTGAACGGATTTTTTGGCAAGGATCTATTCCACGAGTTTAACACTCCTGCATTCGCAGGCACTGTGCCAGCTGTGAATGTGATTGAGAGTAAAGAAGGCTTCCGTATCGAAGTCGCAGCTCCTGGTCTTCAAAAATCTGATTTCAAATTGAACCTTGAAAAAAATCAGTTGACCATTTCCGCTGAGAAAGAGCAGAAGGAGGAGGAGCAAAATGAGAAGTACACCCGGAAAGAGTTCAAATACGCATCTTTCCAAAGGACCTTCACATTGCCGAATACCGTGGACGGCGACAAAATCGAAGCGAACTACGCCGATGGTATTCTGAGCATCGCATTGCCCAAACGTGAAGAGGCGAAAGAAAAACCTGCCCGATTGATCGACATCGCTTAATCGGTCGGAATAAGAAAATGGCGTTATTTGCGAGAATAACGCCATTTTTTATGAGCCTGCATTGATATTCACCTGGCAGGATATTTTTGTAAATTCCCAAATAGGATATCTTTGTTAAAAGATGTTAAAGGATTCTGCGACGGGAATAATTTGTTGTTCGATTTGCGTTATTTGTTAGTTAAAATATAACCCCAACATATGTTTATGAAAACAAATTGGAAAGGTTTGGTGTTGGTTGGGTTGATTTCAAGTGCGTCAACCCTGGCTGGCCTTAAACTCATAAGTTCTGATAGTGATAGAGATGTAATTTTTAAAGAAGCCCCTTCAGAGTCCATTGCCCGTTTCACATCGGCAGGAGCTCCGGCGGGCGCACCGGGAGATTTTGTGTACGCTGCGGAAGCAACCACTCCGACGGTCGTTCACATCAAATCGACCGTGACTCGTCAGCAGTCGCGCGGTCAGCAAATTCCTGATATATTCCGGGATTTCTTCGGTGATGACTTTGGCGGCGGGGGCCGGGGCCCTCAGCAGTCGGAAGCAACGGGTTCGGGCGTGATCATCGCAAATGACGGTTATATCGTTACCAACAACCACGTCGTGGAAGGTGCACAGGAGCTGGAAGTTACGTTGCATAACAAACGCAAATTCAGGGCAAAAGTGATCGGTACCGACCCTTCTACGGATATCGCGGTGATCAAGGTCGATGCGAAAGACCTGCCTGCGGTAACGCTGGGTAATTCAGATGCGGTAAAAGTTGGAGAATGGGTGGTGGCAGTTGGTAATCCTTTCAATCTGGAATCGACAGTTACAGCAGGTATCGTGAGTGCGAAAGGTCGTGGTTTGGGTATCATCGGGCAGTCGAGCCGTCGTAACAACATGACGCCGACTTCTGCCGCAGCGGGCGATTCTCCTTTGGAATCGTTTATCCAAACTGATGCGGTTGTCAATCCAGGTAATAGCGGCGGTGCACTGGTGAACCTAAAAGGTGAGTTAATCGGTATCAATACTGCCATTGCAAGCCCTACCGGTAGTTTCGCAGGTTATGCTTTTGCTGTTCCTTCAAGCATTGTAAAAAAAGTATCCAGCGATCTGATCAAATTCGGTAACGTACAACGGGGATACCTCGGAATTTCACTCGATGACCTGGATAGCAGAAAAGCAGAAGAGTACGGTGTAAAGGTCAATGACGGCGTATATGTTCGCGATTTCACCGAAAATAGCGCTGCAAAAGCGGGAGGGGTTAGTAAGGGCGATGTGATCGTAAAAGTAGATGGTGTGAACATTCATTCTGTTCCCGAACTGCAGCAGTCGATCGGTCTGCACAAGCCTGGCGATAAGGTTAATCTGACTGTGAACCGGGAAGGAAAAGAAAAGGATCTGACCATTACGTTGCGTAACCGCACCGGCGGCTCGGAAATCATCAAACGCGATGAAACTGCTGCCATTATGAGTGCTTTGGGTGCCCAGTTCGGAAACCTGAGTGACCAGGAAAAGCAGAGATTGTCACGTTACAAGATTGACGGCGGTGTGAAAGTGCTTTCAATCGAAGGTGGAAAATTTGCGCGGTCACAAGTTGAGGAAGGATTTATCATCACCAAGGTGAACGGCAAGGCGGTTAAAACTGTGAAGGATTTCGAATCGGCCATTGCGGGTAAAGAGGAATCAATGGTTCAGTTCGAAGGACTTTATCCGGATGCACCCTACGATATCTATTCATTCGGTTTCCGTTTGTAAATAAGCTTGGAAATAAATTAAGAAAGGGCTGCGAAATTTTTTCGCAGCCCTTTCGCATTCTTATAGATTCCGCTTACAGCAAGAATTTCAGTTTAATAACTTCTTTTTCAGTCAGGAAGCGCCATTTGCCACGAGGCAGCTCTTTCTTATTCAAACCGGCAAACACGGTACGGTCGAGTTTCTGAACTTCATAACCCAGGTGTTCGAACATTCTCCTTACGATACGATTGCGTCCGCTGTGAATCTCTAAACCTACCACCTGCGCATCGGGGGTGACGATCCCAACTTCGTCCGGGCGAATAAAACCGTCTTCCAGTTCCACGCCGTGTTGCAGAGATTCGAAATCTTCCGTCGTGATCGGTTTATCCAATTCCGCCTGGTAAATTTTCTTGATACCGCTTGACGGGTGCGTCAGCTTTTCTGCCAATTCTCCATCATTGGTAAGCAGTAACAAACCGGTCGTGTTGCGATCCAGGCGTCCAACCGGATATACGCGCTCGGAGCAGGCTCCTTGAATCAGGTCCAGCACAGTTTTACGCTCTTCCGGATCGTCGGTAGTGGTAATGTAATCCTTCGGTTTGTTGATCAGGATATATACCATTTTTTCGGGATTCAGAGCCTTCTTGCCGTATTTCACCACATCCGTCGGCATCACTTTATAGCCCATTTCAGTAATGATCTTGCCATTAACAGAAATCTGACCGGAGGAAATGAGCTCGTCGGCTTCCCGTCGTGAGCAAATACCTGCGTTGGCAATGTAACGGTTCAGCCTGATCTCGCCGTTTTCTTTCTCTTCTTTATGCCTGGACGTTTTCTTACTCTCATAATGGTCCAGATTGTACCGGGGAGCGGTTTCATAGCGGCCTACACGCCTGTCTAGTCCGCTGCGATCCTCAGTGGTGTCTTCCTGGAACCGCGACCGGTATGGTCTTTCGCTACGATCGTCTCTATCGTCTTTTTTTTTAAATGACGGCCTTTCACCTTCGCTACGACCTGCCGGACGTGCGGGGCGTTCATCTCTGGACTTGAACTCGCGCTGGCCGCTATCTCTGTCAGACCTTGGCCTGAATTCACGGTCGCTATGATCTCTTTCGAATCTAGGCTTAAATTCGCGTTCGTTATTGTCTCTGTCTGATCTAGGCCTAAACTCGCGTTCGTTATTGTCTCTGTCCGACCTTGGCCTAAATTCACGTTCGTTATTACCTCTATCGGATCTCGGTTTGAACTCGCGTTCGGCATTATCCCTTTCTGGCCTCGACCTGAATTCACGCTCGTCGTTATCCCTGTCAAACCGCGGCTTGAACTCCCGGTTGCGGTCACTTCCTCCCGACCGGGCTCTTTCAGGGCGGTCACCAAAGGATCTCCTGTCGCCAGGACGTGCATCATCACGGGGTGTCGACGGGCGGAAACTGCGCTCGGAACCTGATTTACCAAACTCTTTCTTGCCAAAATCCTTCTTGAAGCGGGGTTCGGAGGAATCGCCTTCACGACGGAATGGACGCTGGCTATCGCCTTTGGGCGAGCCATATTTCTTGAAATCCGGCTTGTCGAAGCGTGGCTTGTCAAAACGCGGCTTGTCGAAGTTCGGGCGATCTTCCCTTGGCTTTTCATGATCAAAACCAGGACGCGCTTTTTGCCCCTTGTTTTCGGTAGATCCGGAAAATTTCAGACTGGATTTTTTGATGCTTGGCTTGCTGAACCGGCTTTCGGTCTCCGGTTTTGTGCGTTTGAAGAAGCCGCCTCCGGCACTTTTAGAGCCTCCGGCTGATGGGCGGGAGCTGTTGCCGCCTCTTGTGTTGTTTCTGTTTCTCATTAGGAATGCAGTATCACTACTGGATTTATTTCCTCTTACAAATTTACCTTGTAACCGATTAGTGCTTTTATTCGCACAAAATGGTTTGAATCGCCACTAAAACTGGTTAGCCAACGTATCTGATGGTCAGAGTACTATTGTTATTAACAATTAGCCTGCAAAGATACGGGAATTTTTTGAGTAAATATTTTTGAATGTGTTTATGTCAAAAATGATATGAAAACGTTTATAACTACTATCAGAGAAGAGGTGTGTGGTGACACCTTTTCGCTAAACCTTCTTGAATGAATGATTATGTCAGCAGAGGTGCAGGCTCAACCCTTGTGGAAGCCGGGAAGAGTTCTATTGGAGCAGTCCAATCTGAAAAAATATATGGACTGGCTTTTTGTAAAGAAGGGGCTTTATTTTCGCTCTTATCACGATCTCTGGGAATGGTCGGTCACGGATCTGGAAGATTTCTGGGAGAGCCTGTGGCATTATTTCAATATCAAATCCCATGATTTATATCTTGAAGTGCTTCAAAAACCCATTAGCGGGTTGATTGGGACCCGTTGGTTCACCAGATCTAAACTGAACTACGCAGAGCACATTTTCAGAAATAAAACGAAAGACCGTCCAGCCATCCTGTTCCAATCCGAAAGGTCAGAACTATCGGAAATCTCCTGGGAACAGCTGGAAGCCAGCGTTGCCGCGGTATCTACATGGCTCAGGCAGCGTGGTGTGAAGCCGGGCGACCGGGTAGCGGCTGTTCTGCCCAATATACCGGAGGCCGTGGTGGCGTTTCTGGCCACTAATGCAGTAGGGGCGGTGTGGTCATCCTGTTCCCCCGATTTTGGAAAGCCGGCCATTACAGAACGCTTCTCGCAGATTGAACCAAAAGTTCTTTTTACGGTGGACGGGTATGTTTATGGCGGCAAAAGCTACGACATCACTTCCTTTGCAGGAGAGCTCTCGGCGTCGCTGCCTTCGGTAAAAGACACGGTTTTGATCCAAAACGTCTACTCAGAAACTCGGCCCGATCGTTTCACAGCATGGGACGACATCCTGCATGTGGAGCATTTCGGGATCGATTTTGAACCCGTTCCTTTCAACCATCCGATCTGGATTCTGTATTCTTCGGGTACCACCGCCAAGCCGAAAGCCATAACACACGGTGTAGGCGGTTGTTTGCTGGAACATATGAAGGCTTTGGCGCTCCACCAGAATGTGAAGCCTGGTGACCGGTATTTTTGGTATTCCACTACTGGTTGGATGATGTGGAACTACGCATTGGGCTCTATGTTGTCCGGTGCCACGCTGGTAATTTACGATGGAGCACCCGCGTTCCCATCTTCTCAGGTGCTCTGGACACTGGCCGAACGAGCCAGGATCACCCATTTCGGTAGTGGCGCTGCCTACTATATCGCGTCTATGAAAAATGGGGTGAGCATTACTTCCGACCGGCTTAATCATCTCGAAACAATCGGATCTACCGGCTCACCCTTGCCGCCGGAAGCATTTGAATGGATTTATAAACAGGTCAAAAAAGATGTGTGGCTGATTTCCCTGAGCGGGGGCACGGACGTGTGCAGCGCATTCGTGGGTGGGTGTCCGCTTTTGCCGGTCTACGCGGGAGAAATTCAATGCCGCATGCTGGGTGCCAGAATCGAGGCATTTGACGAAGACGGCCAACCGGTTTTGAATGAATTGGGAGAGATGGTGATCACACAGCCAATGCCTTCCATGCCCATCTATTTCTGGGGCGATGACCATGACGAGAAATACCTTTCGAGCTATTTCGAAATGTATCCGAATGTGTGGCGTCATGGTGACTGGATCAGAATTACCGACAGGAAATCGGTGATCATTCAGGGCCGTTCGGATGCCACGCTCAACCGCGGGGGCGTGCGTATCGGTACAGCGGAAATTTACCGGGCCGTGGAGAGCATTCCCGAAATCAGGGACAGTCTTGCAGTATACCTCGAAAAATCAAACGGGGAAGGCACGATTTCGCTTTTTGTGGTGCTGGCGAAGGATAAGCAATTGACCGAAAACCTAAAACAGCAGATCCGGGATACATTGCGGACACAGTACAGCCCGCGTCACGTTCCCGACACGATAGAGCAGGTAGGGGATATTCCCTACACGATTAATGGCAAGAAAATGGAGGCACCGATGAAGCGGATATTAATGGGACAGGACCCTGCGAAATGCATCAATATCGATACCATGCGCAATCCGGAGTCACTAAAAGCTTTTATCTGACGCAAACGCTTACAAGCGGGCGGCATGAGCGCCGATTGACCGCATTACTTGCATTCGGCAACCAAAATTGTTTAATTCACGTTAGCGAAAATATTCCTCAGGCAACGCACATCCCATACTCCTAATTTTAACCGGTATGAACCCAGAAAATCCCAAAGCCCCTATTCAAAACTCAAAGTCAGTGGTGCGTTTGCCTATCATAATCGCAATTACACTGGCGGCGGGAGTTCTGCTGGGGAGCACTTTTTTCAGCGGCGGGCGGAAGCTCTCGGATGTTGCGAAAGGGTACAGTAAATTCAGGGAGGTGCTGATGCTCGTGGAGAATAATTATGTGGATTCCGTTAATACCGATGAACTGGTCGATTTCTCGATCTCCAAAATGCTCGAAAAGCTCGATCCGCATACTGCTTACTTCAATGCGGAAGAGGCTACGGCGGCACGTTCGCAGTTGGAATCGGGCTTCGATGGTATCGGCGTGGAGTTCAACATTTATAATGATACGGTGTACGTGGTGACACCATTGAGCGGAGGGCCGTCGGAGGCTGCCGGAATTCAGAGCGGTGACCGCATTATTTCTGTCAATAAAGAAAATCTTTCCGGCCCGGGTGTTACCAATGCGCAGGTTTACAAGCTGCTGCGAGGCAAAAGAGGAACGAAAGTCGATCTGGCGATCGAGCGCGTGGGATTGAAGGACAAGATGAATTTTGCAGTGGTCAGAGACCGCATTCCTACCTATTCGGTGGACGCGGCCTATATGGTCGACCAGGAAATCGGTTATATCAAAGTAAGCCGCTTCTCCGAGACTACCTTCGATGAGTTCAAGTCGGCATTGAAAACACTCAAAGCGGGGGGGCTCAAAAACCTTATCCTCGACTTGCGCGGCAATCCGGGAGGCTATATGGAGCGGGCTACGAGCATGGCCGACGAGTTTATTTCGGGAGACAAATTGTTGGTTTATACCGAGGGAAAAGACAGTCGTTTTGACCGTAAGACGCGTTCTCACGTGGACGGGCTTTTCGAGCAGGGGCCGTTGATCGTCCTGGTGGACGAAGGCAGCGCTTCCGCTTCCGAAATCCTTGCAGGTGCATTGCAGGACCACGACCGGGCATTGGTGGTAGGCAGGAGGTCGTACGGAAAAGGGCTGGTACAGATGCCGATTAAATTATCGGATGGCTCCGAGTTGCGGTTAACGATTTCGAGATACTACACACCAAGCGGCCGTAGCATTCAGAAGCCCTATGAAATGGGTAAGGGTGAAGATTACAGCCAGGACCTGAGTCACCGCTACGAAAGTGGAGAGCTATTCAATGCGGATAGCATCAAGTTTGACAAGAGCAAGGTCTACAAAACGGATGGCGGACGCATTGTATACGGCGGTGGCGGCATTACACCTGATATCTTTGTCGCCAAAGATACATTGATGAACAGTAAGTACCTGTTTGAGCTGTATTCGAAGAACATTATCCGAGAATATGCGTTGCGCTACGCCAACGAGAACCAGAAAAAACTGGAAAAGCAGCCTTTCAGCGAGTTTTTGAAGTCTTTCCAGATATCCGATGCTATGCTGGCTGAGCTGGTAAAGGATGCGTCGAAATCCGGAATCAAGCCCAATGAAAAAGAACTGAACCTTTCGAAATCAATCATAACTTCACAAACGAAAGCCATTATCGGTCGCTATGTGTGGGGAAGAAAGCAAAAGAGCGGCTTGAACAACGAGGTGTTCCAGGTGCTTAACCCGACAGATAATGTCTATCAGCAGGCTGTACAACTGTTCAGCCAGGCAGCGCAGCTCGAAAAAGGTAAATTCAGCAGCCTCAACATTCCCAAAGAAAGAAAATAGTATCACTCCACATTTTTAGTAACGAATCCGTATCCAATGTCCCGTATTGCATTAATCACCGGCGCTACATCCGGTATAGGAAAGGCCACGGCAGAGGCATTTGCCGGCGCCGGAATAGACCTTATTTTATGCGGCCGTCGCAAAAACCGGCTTGATGAGGTAGCCGCAGAGCTATCTTCGAAAGTGAAAGTAACGACGCTGATTTTTGATGTCCGTAACAATGGGGAAGTGTCTGCGATGGTGAATTCCCTTCCCGACGAGTGGAAAAATATTGATATTCTGGTCAACAATGCGGGCAATGCGCATGGAATGGGGACGCTGGATGAGGGTGATACGGAAGATTGGGACGCGATGATCGACGGCAATGTAAAAGGGCTTTTGTATGTTTCCAAAGCCATCATTCCATTATTGCTGGAACGGGGCAAAGGACACATCGTTAATATCAGTTCCATTGCCGGTAAACAGACCTACGTAAATGGGGCGGTTTATTGTGCGTCCAAAGCAGCGGTAGAGGTGATCAGCGAAGGAATGCGCCTCGAACTGACGCAGCACGGGGTCAAGGTTACCAACGTCGCTCCCGGCGCGGTGGAAACTGAATTTTCGCTTGTCCGCTTCAAGGGAGACGAAGGCAGGGCAGAAAAAGTGTATCAGGGTTTTGAACCGCTGCAAGCCGGTGACATCGCAGATGCGATTCTTTACGCAGTCAATGCCCCTGACCGCGTTACGATTGCCGATATTACGATACTGGCCGGTGCGCAATCCACCGCAACCACAATTCATCGGAAGTAGAATTTTCTTTGGCTTTTGGCCCTCATTCGGAGAGGAATTGATACCTTTGTCAGTCTTTTTTGACTTCTGACTTCCATAAAGTGGAAGTCAGAAGTAATCGAATGCTTATGAAAAGTGTCAATCAAAGTTCCGTTACCGCGGTTTCTTCTTCTGAAACTGTATTTCCCATTCTGCTGGCTCTGAGTTTCTCGCATTTGCTGAACGACACAATGCAGTCCCTCATTCCATCCATTTACCCGATGGTGAAGGAGTCGTTCCGGCTCAATTTTTCTCAGATCGGCCTCATTACCTTTACATTTCAGGTTAGTGCGTCGGTTTTTCAGCCTCTTGTAGGTTCATTTACGGACAAGCGGCCACAGCCTTATGCATTGGCGGTCGGGATGTGTTTTACATTACTCGGACTGATCTCGCTTTCGCTGGCCGATAGCTTCCACATTGTGTTACTATCTGTGGGGCTGATCGGGATTGGGTCGGCTGTGTTTCATCCGGAGGCGTCGCGGGTTGCGCGTATGGCGTCCGGAGGTAAGCATGGGATGGCGCAATCGCTGTTCCAGGTGGGCGGTAATGCGGGAAGTTCGCTGGGGCCTTTGCTTGCGGCATTGATTCTGTTGCCTTATGGCCGTTTTCAGGTGATCTGGTTTTCACTTGTAGCGCTCCTGGCCATTGTCATTCTTTCATGGGTAGGCGGTTGGTATAAACAAAACCTGGGCAGCGTTGTGAAAAAGGCTTCCGGGGCGGTGAGGCAGGAAGCAAGTATCCCGAAAAGCAAGGTCGTGGTCTCGATCGCGATTCTTCTCCTTCTGATCTTTTCGAAATACATTTACATGGCCAGTATTTCAAGCTATTTCACTTTTTACCTGATCGATAAATTCGGAGTATCTATCCAAAGCTCACAGATCTATCTGTTTGCGTTCCTGTTTGCCGTTGCAGCCGGGACCTTCGTAGGCGGGCCGGTGGGAGACAGGATAGGGCGGAAGTATGTGATCTGGATTTCGATCCTGGGCGCTGCTCCATTCGCATTATTGCTGCCTTACGTTGATCTGTTCTGGACAGGCGTACTGAGCTGCATTATCGGGCTGATCCTTTCCTCTGCATTCTCGGCGATCCTCGTGTATGCGCAGGAGCTGATTCCCGGTAAGGTCGGGATGATCGCGGGGCTGTTCTTCGGATTTGCATTTGGCATTGCCGGTATCGGATCGGCTATTCTGGGAACGCTGGCCGACAAAACCAGCATCGAATATGTATTCTGGGTTTGTTCGTTTTTGCCGTTGATCGGCCTGTTGACAGGGTTTCTGCCAAACTTGGAGAAGCGCTCGTAAGGTCTTTTTGGTTCAGGGAAAGAGTTTCAGGAACTCGGACAAATTGTAAACGGGTAACAGCGTCAATGCTTGATGCTGAAATTTCTTGTCTCTGCTGACGAAGTAATCTACCTTATGATGAAGCGCTGTATAATATTGCAGCGCATCTTCAATATCGTCGATTGGTGAGGTGAGCGCAAGATTTACCACTTCCTGGTTTGCGTCTATAATCTTCACATCCGCCAGCAGCAGCAGCAATAAATCTTTGGACTTGGCACTTCCGTATGCCTTGGTAAGCCAGTAACTCACGATATGCAGGATCGATGGATAGATGAAAGCCTGAATCTTCTTTTCCAGCGCCAAAGCCATTATTTTCCTTACTTCGTCATAATCCTTTCTCTTTAAAAGGAAGTCAAGCACGATGTTAGCGTCGAGAAAAACCCTAGTTACCATATTTCTCTGCCAGGGCTTCGTAGTAGGATTTTTTCAAATCTTCGAGATCGCTGATGCCGGTCGGCGCTTCCATTTGATCCATTATTTCGAGAATACTTTGCTTACGGCCTTCCGATGAAGCAATCGTTTTAAGATGATCCTCGATAATTTGAGAAACACTCACCTGTCGGGCGGCCGCGTAGCTTTTGATGTAAGCCAGCACGGTTTCTTCGATCGTTATATTCAAGCGTGTTTTCATACTATGAATATGCGCATAAATTTCCATACATGCGCATGATTTTAAATATTTATCCGTAAAATCAACCCAGGATCAGGACATAAATCCAGATAATAGGTACGATCATCGGGATGGCAAACGCCCGGAAAGTCGCCCTCATGTGCTCCCATGTCTCCGATGACCTGGAAATGCAGGTGGGGTGGCCAGTCACCGTTTTCGGGGTAAGCGCCAATGTCAGCAAAATGCTCGCCCGCCTTGATGACCTTGCCATTGGATAATCCTTCGAGGGAAGCCAGCGATAAATGACCGTAAAGCGTGAAGAATGCAATTCCGCTTAGCTCGTGGGCCAGGATAATGGTAGGGCCGTAGTCGCCGTAGTGATTGTTGAATGCAAAACTGTGCACCCTACCGTCCAGCGGAGCGTGCAGCGGTTCGCCGGCGTCAGTCCAGATGTCGACACCCAGGTGTATACTGCGAGGCCTTTCCGAATTGGCCGAAAAATGCTTCCGATGTCTGTAAATGATGCGGTCCTCTCCGTAGCCGCCAATTCCGTTGTAAGTATTTCCCGAAAGCATTTCGCCAAAGATATAATCCGCGAAGTCCCCGGTGTCAGTGAGTTCGCGTGCCATCAAATCCGCATTATCAGCCGTAAAATCCAGCTTCCGGTAAGGTTTACCATTCTGTATAAGGGCGGAAAATGCCGGGTAACGACCGAGTATCTGAATAAGCTCTGACATTTGAATGGGCATTAAACAAACCTGGCAAGCCTTTACGACTCGCCAGGTCAGAAACATTATTTTGGGTCCAGTGCTTGCTTAATGCGCTGTGACACGTCTTGCAAATGGTAACGTGTGTTTTTATCAGTGCTCCTGGCTGCGGCACTGGCCAGGGTGGCTTTCAGGCTTTCCAAATGCGCCCTTGCCACTGAGGGTAGATCCGTTTTTTCAAGCTCCACGCTTCTTGTCGAAAATCCGTATGTAATGCCCACCGGAACGGACTGCACATTGGCTCTTCCCGGTTTTAAAAGTGAGATTAGTTTTTCGGCATATACCTTTTGGAGGTTTCTGCGATACAGATCGATGGGTTTGCCAGCCTTGGCTTCCGACCAGATTCCTGTTTCAAGATCCGTGAAAAGGTCGTCCAGCGTGTAATTTTTAGCCGAGAGGCCCGTCTCCATCAATCTCACCGCCCGGTCACCCGCAAAAAGGGAAGTTAATGCAAATTCCTGCAATGCCTTAACCGCTTCTACTCCGGTTTCCGGTTTGACCTTATTGAGAATATTCTGGTCGAGCAGCCATGTAGGTGTTTTAAACAGCTGAGTGTTCAAAAAGTCGATGGCCTCTTTTTGAGTAGCTTTCGGAACTGTTGTAAAGGTGGGTCCTTCCATATCGTACGTGGTGGGCGTATCGTAAATTCCTCCCACGTTTTTGATCACATGTCCCAGATAACGACGGTATTGAGTTACTACGTTGCCGTAAATCTCATCGAGCTCCTTATAGCTCTCGCCATCTTCCTTGCTCCATTCAATCAGGTGCGGAGTAATGCGTTTGAGGTTCTTAATGCCATATTCGGATGCCTTCATAGCATTGTCGCCCAGGTCTTCTGTCTGATAGCGGGGGTCGTATGGGCTGATCTCCGTACCGAAATGCAGACGGGTATCCTTATAAGCCGCCTTTGTCATGTTGTTCAGCATTGACTTTTCGGCATCGGCGTCTTTGGCATCTGAAAAATTGCTGTAACCCCATTGGATCGCCCATTTGTCGTAGTCACCGATTCTTGGGAACAAGTTTGTTACACCGTCTTCCGGCTGTGCCACATAATTGAACCGCGCATAGTCCATGATCGATGAGGTGTGTCCGTGCTCCTCTACCCACGCTTTGTCACGTAGTTTTTCAACCGGAGTCGCAGAGCTGGCGCCCATGTTATGCCGCAAGCCGAGTGTGTGGCCGATCTCGTGCGATGATACGAAGCGCACCAACTCGCCCATGAGTTCGTCGTCAAATTTCTTGCTGCGTGCTTTTGGGTCTACGGCGCCGGCCTGGATAATGTACCAGTTGCGCAGCAACCGCATTACATTATGGTACCAGCCAATATGACTTTCCAGAATTTCGCCGCTGCGGGGGTCGTGTACATTTGGCCCGTAAGCATTCTGAATGTCTGCTGCAAAATACCGGATCACTGAATAGCGCGCGTCTTCCAGGCTCATTGTCGTGTCTTTCTCTGGCCAGTATTCTCCCCGGATTGCATTCTTCCACCCGGCTTTTTCAAAAGCGACCTGCCAGTCGTCGACACCGGCTTTCAGGTATTTGCGCCATTTTTCAGGCGTGGCCGGATCGATATAATAAACGATGGGCTTTCTGGGCTCGATGAGTTCGCCGTTTTTCTGCTTGCGGGCATCTTCTGCATTCTTGGGTTCGAGGCGCCATCTGACCGCAAAAACTTCGGTGTCTGACCGTTGGGATTCTTCACTGAAAGTTGCGTACTGATTGGCAAAATAACCAACACGGCTGTCAAAAATCCGCTTTTTCATCGGGGACTTCGGAAGGAGGATCAATGAAGTATTCATTTCAAAAGTCACTACGCCTGCGTCGAGACCCGACGGTAAATATTGCCCGACGGACGGTACCGGCGTCGGCGTGAGCAGCTGCGGCGTAACGGCGAACGTTTTCACCGACCGGATTTCGGTATTAATAGGATAGCTGCTGATCTTTTCGATAAAGGATGCTTCCTTCTTGAATGCAGCCAGTTTGAGCAGCTGTTTACTGATCGAGCTGAGTGAGAATACCTGGTTGTCGGAGTTGAAAAACTCGGTAACGTCGACCACCGAGGATTTAGCGCCCGGCTCTTTCTTCACGGCCTTAATGTCAAAAACACCGATAATGGGATCAGAATTGGAGTTTTTGACGGCCTGGAATATCGGCTTGGTACTATCCGGGCTGGTAACGACAATGGTAACCGACCGTAGCAGCAGGTTATTATCCATGCCTTTTTCCCAGCGGATCATCTGGCGGTTCACCTCCTCACCTCCGAAAATTCCACCACCTGCCGCGGTTTTGGAATAGCGGGTAACGGCCATAATGTCGCGATTCAAAAGTGAGTCGGGAATCTCAAAATACCATTTATCGTCCACTTTATGGACAGAGATCATCCCTTTCTGGCTTACCGCACTGGTGTCGATCAGGTCTTTGAAAGCCTTTGGACCCTTCTTTTTGTCATCTTTCAGCTTGTCTTTGACCGCGGTAGCGACGGCATCGACCGCTTTGTCGATCTTAACATCTTCCTGTTTTTCTTTCTTTTTCTTTCGTTGGGCCCGGGCGTCGTTTACGTAAAGTAATGCCAGCACCGCGAGGAGAAGGTAACGCATTAATCGCATAGAGTTGGTTTGGTTTTGGATAAAGTATATTTTAATAAAAGAGGGTCAAGATCACTAGCGCGCCATTAATTCGGCCAATACACCTTCTTTGAGGGCGTATTTGGAAACCTGCATGGCGCGGATGCCATAAGTTTTCAATACATAATCGACAAGGCATACGGCCACAACGATCATATCCACGCGCAATTCGATCATCCCGGGGATTAGTAAACGCTCGTCGTGGTTTGCGGTAAGGACAAGGGCGTAAGTGCGGTAAAATTCGTCCAGCGGAATGTCAAAATCGGTTTGGGAAGCGGGAGGCCAGTTGCCAGTACGATGATGGAAATCGATATCGACCAGGGTGTCGAAGGTTCCGGAAGACCCAACCAGCTTCACCGGGGCATATTGGTGAACCGCATTTGCCAGCGGGATCAGATTTTCTTCGAAGTGATTGTAGAGATTCCTGCGATCGGCCTGGGAAAGGGGATCATTGCGCATGAATTTTTCCATCAGCCGCTGGCCGCCGATCTCGAAGCTCTGTTTCCAGAATATCTGCGAGCGGTTGCCGATGATGAATTCAACGCTGCCGCCACCGATATCCATGATCAGCGAAGGCTGGTCGCCGATGTCGGCTCCGTGCCTTACACCATAGTAAATATACTCCGCCTCCCGGTTGCCGTCGATCACGGTGACGGTGATGTTGGTTTTGTCGAGGATTTCCGAGCAGAACTCGTGCTTATTGTCCGCATTGCGGATAGCACTTGTTCCGAATGCGAATGTATTATGCGGCAGCACCTCAAATGAATCCAGTTTTTCACGGAAGTAGGTAAGCACATTCAATGCGCGGTCGAGTGCTTCGGGGGTGATGATCCGCCTGTTGATGCCGCCCATACCGATGCGCGCAGGCCTGCTTTCGTGGAAGATGGTCTTGAAACGGTCGCTGTTTTGCTCCGCAATGAGCAGGTGAAAAGTGTTCGTTCCTAAATCAATTATTCCCAGTCTCGAACTCATATCGGGCTGTTTCAGATGTTAATGACTTTCTTTTCAATGCAATGAATACAAAAATAACCGAATTTTAACGACTTATTTCTTGATTTTCTGTTGGATATAGTTTTTCTTTGCAGTCCGATTTCAGAAACCAATTCAAAGAACATTACAATTCGCAAGCATGCTTATTATTAACATCAAAGACAACGAATCGATTGACCGCGCTCTTAAGCGTTACAAGAAGAAATTTGAAAGAACTGGTACAATGCGCCAGCTTCGCGCCCGTACAGCTTTCGAAAAGCCATCTGTAAAGCGTCGTTTCGAAGTTTTGCGTGCCGTTTACAAAGAAAAAACATACGGTCATTTAGAAGACTAGTTCCTGACGGAATGGTTCTCTGAAAGGCTTCTATAGGATTATTGTATCCATATCATACGCAAAGAGCTATCTTGAATAAGATGGCTCTTTTTCGTATGTTAGGGTTATGATAACGCTATTTCTGGAATTTCTCCAATTCGAAAAGCGCTCCAGTGAGCATACGATTAAATCATACCGGACTGATCTCGAACAGTTTCAGAAGTACCTGCTATACCAGTATGAATGTGCGGAGCCCGAAATTGCCCGCGCTCCCATGCTCCGCTCATGGATCGTGACCCTGATGGAAGAAGGACTCAACCCATCCTCGATTAATAGAAAGATTGCCTCCCTCCGGACTTATTATGGCTTTTTAAGAAAGAAAAAGCACATTCAGAACGACCCTACCAAAATTCTAGCGGCGCTGAAAACGCGGAAAAAGCTTCCGACATTTGTCGAGGAGAAATCCATGGAGCTTCTATTCACCGAAGTGCGGTTTTCGGAGGATTTTGAAGGTCTCCGTGACCGGGTGATTATGGAGCTGCTCTACGGAAGCGGGATTCGCCTTTCGGAACTTGTAGGCCTGGAATTGAAAGACCTCAATTTGCCAGCCAGAACGATCCGGGTCTTTGGAAAGCGTGCCAAGGAGCGGATTGTTCCCGTTTCCACCTCACTGGCAGAGCTCCTGGGCAAGTATATCGGTCTGCGGGCTCCGACTGAACCTACGGAAGTTCTTTTGTTAACTGACTCGTTTAAAGAAGTTTACCCCGTTTTCGTCCAGAGGAAGGTGAAACAATATCTTTCGGCTGTAACGACATTGTCGCAGAAAAGTCCGCACGTGCTGCGTCACACCTATGCAACGCATTTACTCAACCGCGGCGCGGACCTGAATGCGATCAAGGAGTTACTTGGTCACGCGAACCTTGCGGCCACGCAGATTTACACGCATAACTCCATTGAAAAGCTCAAAAAAACGCATCAACAAGCGCATCCCAAAGCCTGAAACCCATTTTTTAAAGTTATATTTGCCTTCAGTGCAAATTTCCAAATATAATTTCGTCACTCCATTATGAATAATAGTTTCCAGGACGCAGTTGTAACGAAGTATAATATATTTAATAGCCTGTTTCTGAGCTTACCGTACCGCGGTATTTTCCAAACAGGCTCTCTGCTTCCGATACTGACCCAGCAAAGCGAAGTAGGCTTTCAGGAAGGCAAATCTCCCAAAGAAATCATCGAGCATTTTTTTTCAGAGCTCCTGGAAACAGCTACTCCCAAGGAACGTGCGGATCTGCTTTTTGCATTTATCCAATACATCGAACGCCAGGTCGTGCTTTTCGATTCGGTGGAGGATGCAGCCTTTGACGAAACCCATGACCTGACCGGCAAAGGCTCGGTGACTTACCTGACCGAACGGCTGGAAAATGACGAACTAAAAAAGAAATTGCTCGCCAAGCTGGAAGATTTCAGCGTCCGCATTGTACTGACTGCCCACCCGACGCAATTTTACTCCGGTAAAGTGCTGGGCATTATCAACGACCTGGAAGATGCGATCAAGGCAAACGATTTTACAGAGGTAAACCAGTTGCTGTTGCAGCTTGGGAAAACAGCTTTTATTAACCATGAAAAGCCCACGCCTTTTGACGAGGCGGTGAGCCTGTGCTGGTTCCTCGAAAATGTATATTACGATGCGATTCCTTCCATTCTTGAAAAACTCATTAATGGCCTGGGAATGAGCGTACATGACTGGCCTTACCCGAATGTGTTCCGCCTGGGCTTCTGGCCGGGAGGCGACCGTGATGGTAACCCGTTTGTGAACCCGGAAATCACATTGAAAGTCGCAGATCGCCTGCGGGAGACACTTTTGCGTGGTTATTACCGTGACATCCGTCAGCTAAAACGCCGCCTTACATTTAAAGGAGTTGATGACGCGATCACCCTGGCGGAAAGAAAAATGAACAGTACGATTTTCGGACCGTTTGAAGAAGGGTACGAAAATGCGCAGGAACTGATCGAGGAGTTGCTCAAAGCCCGCGAAGTGCTGGTGAACAAACATCAGGGGTTGTTCGTGGAACTGCTCGATAACTTTATATTGAAGCTTAATTTGTTCGGGTTCTTCTTCGCAAGCCTCGACGTCCGCCAGGACAGTCGTAAGCATGGCAAGGCTTGGGAGGATATTCTCAAAAGGCTTGAAAAGAAAATTCCGCTGCTGAAATACGCCGATTACGAGAGCTGGGATGAGGCGAAAAAGATCGATCTGCTGCTTTCGCTGAATATTCCGCTTCGTGACGAAGATTACGAAGACGAGCTCACCAAAGACATTCTCGGCTCCATCCGGGCTATTAAAACCATTCAGGAAAAGAATGGCGAAAAAGGCGCCCACCGGTATGTGATCAGCAATAATACTTCCGCATTGAATGTAATGCAGGTGGTGGCGCTAGCCAAAAACCTGATTGCCAACGAAGAAGGCAAACTGGCGCTCGACGTTGTCCCACTTTTCGAAACGGTAGACGATCTCGCCAATGCGCCGGGCATTATGCGACAATTGTATGAAAATGAATATTATCGCAACCACCTGACCAACCGCGAAAACCATCAAACCATTATGGTGGGCTTTTCGGACGGTACTAAAGATGGCGGTTATCTGCGAGCCAACTGGTCCATTTACCGGGCCAAGGAGGAATTGACGAAAGTTTCGCGTGAATTCGGCATTAAAGTGACATTCTTCGACGGTCGTGGAGGACCTCCTGCACGTGGCGGTGGCAATAACCACAACTTTTATTCGTCGCTCGGTAAGGATATCGAGGATAAGGAAATCCAGCTCACGGTTCAGGGGCAGACCATCAGTTCCAACTACGGTACTGTCACTACGGCCATGTATAATCTGGAACGATTGTTTACTGCGGGGGTGGAAAATCACCTTTTCAAAGGTCATCGTGAAGATGAGCTGACGGATGCAGATAAGGATCTGATCGAGGAAATGGCGGAGATCGCCTATAATTCTTATCTGGATCTGAAAAATCATCCGAAGTTTGTGAAATACC